>NZ_JBBCMA010000001.1:1981491-2641988 GCF_037152535.1 Leclercia sp. AS011 | reverse complement strand
CGGTGGTCCCACCTGACCCCATGCCGAACTCAGAAGTGAAACGCCGTAGCGCCGATGGTAGTGTGGGGTCTCCCCATGCGAGAGTAGGGAACTGCCAGGCATCAAATTACGTAGTGAGCCGGGGCATTAAACCGGTGGTTACAGAAGTATTCGGTGGAGCGGTAGTTCAGTCGGTTAGAATACCTGCCTGTCACGCAGGGGGTCGCGGGTTCGAGTCCCGTCCGTTCCGCCACCTATTGAAAGCCCTGAGCATTAGCTCAGGGCTTTTTTCTTATCTGTTGCCTGATTATTGCTTTAAACGCAAAAATCCTCTGCTTAATAGACTCTTTTTTCACACATCCCCCGTTGCGATAATCCTCTTTATTAACAAACATGATGAAGAAAAGAGGAATTCAATGACTATCCCTGCATTTGGTCTGGGCACTTTCCGCCTGAAAGACGACGTTGTTATCGCATCCGTTAAAACTGCCCTTGAACTGGGTTATCGCACGGTTGATACCGCGCAGATCTACGACAACGAAGCTGCGGTCGGCCAGGCTATCGAAGAGAGCGGCGTGCCGCGCGACGCGCTTTTTATCACCACCAAGATCTGGATTGAGAACCTCAGCAAAGAGAAATTAATCCCCAGCCTGAAAGAGAGCCTGAAAAAACTGCGTACCGATTATGTGGATCTGACCCTGGTCCACTGGCCATCACCAAACGATGCCGTGTCAGTTGATGAGTTTATGCAGGCGTTGATGGAAGCCAAAGCCCAGGGGCTGACGCGTGAAATTGGTATTTCTAACTTCACTATTCCATTGATGGAAAAAGCGATTGCGGCTGTTGGCGCAGAAAATATCGCCACTAACCAGATCGAGCTTTCTCCTTATCTGCAAAACCGTCAGGTAGTGGAATGGGCGCAGCAGCACGGCATCCATATCACCTCTTATATGACCCTGGCTTACGGTAAAGCGCTGAAAGACGAAACCATTCTGCGTATTGCTGCCAAACATAATGCCACTGCCGCGCAGGTTATCCTGGCCTGGGCAATGGGGGAGGGTTATGCAGTGATCCCTTCTTCAACCAAACGCGAAAACCTGGCAAGCAACCTGCTGGCACAGGATCTGGAGCTGGATCAGGACGATAAAAAAGCGATCGCCGCACTGGATTGCAACGATCGCCTGGTGAGCCCGGAAGGCCTGGCGCCGAAGTGGGATTAATGTAACCCTCCCTCTGTACCCTTACTTAACCCTCTTACAGCTCCTTCGGGAGCTGTTTTACATGCTCGCTCAAAAAATCGATAAATGCCCGGATCCGGGTGCTCACCGCTCTGTCGCTGTAGTAGACCGCGCTAAAGGGCATCTCTACCGGCAGGCGCTTGTCAGCCATTAGCTCGACTAACTCCCCCCGCGCAATCTCTTTATCAATCATATAATCCGAAAGACATGCAATCCCGTTCCCTCCCAGACATAACTGTTTGAGCGTCTCGCCGCTGTTGGACGATAAACCACAGACCACTTCATGAAGCTGACCATCATGGCAGGCGAGGGGCCAGGTGTTGAGGGAGACCGGCTCCGTAAAGCCCAGGCACAGATGCTGCTTCAACTCCTCAATCGTCTCAGGCTTGCCGAAACGGGCAATATAATCGGGAGAGGCAATGATTTTGCGATAGCTGGTAAACAGCGGGCGTGCCCGCAGACTGGAATCGGTCAGTGTTCCGGCGCGGATCGCGACATCCACCTTGCGCTCAATCAGGTTGATAAAGGTTTCTGACGAGACCAGAGACAGGGTCATTTCCGGATAGCGTTCGCGGAAAGGCTTAATTAAAGGCATCAGAAAATGCAGCACCACGGGCGTGGCGGCGTCGATGCGCAACAGGCCGCGTGGCGTGCTGCGCGTCTCCATGATCTCTGTTTCTGCCGCCGCCATCTCCTGCAGGATAGATTGCACGCGGCGGAAATAGCGTTCACCTTCCTCCGTCAGGCTGAGCTGCCGGGTTGTCCGGTTCAGCAGGCTGACGCCCAGCTTCATCTCAAGCTTTTTGACCGATCGACTCACGGCTGAATTGGCCTGTCCCAGCTGTTCGGCGGCACGGCTAAAGCTGCCGCTCTCAACGACGGCGACAAAGATCGCCAGTTCCTCAGAGGTTGCTTTCATTGTTGCTTAATCCGCAAAATTATATTGACACTTTGAGCATTTTTGTTATTTAAACACTGGCGCATACTCCGTGTCATCTTAATCCTGATGATACGGAGTTTTTTATGCCTCTGGCGCTACTTGCCCTGACGATCAGTGCCTTTGCAATCGGCACAACCGAATTTGTTATTGTAGGACTGGTACCTACGATTGCTGACCAGCTTGCCATCTCCCTGCCTTCTGCGGGCTTGCTGGTCTCCATCTATGCCCTCGGCGTGGCGATTGGTGCGCCGGTGCTGACAGCCCTTACAGGCCGTCTGCCGCGCAAGCAACTGCTGATGGCACTGATGGTATTGTTTACTGCGGGCAACATTCTTGCCTGGCAGGCACCGGATTACACCACCCTGGTGATTGCCCGTCTGTTGACCGGCCTTGCCCACGGGGTCTTCTTCTCTATCGGCTCGACCATCGCGACCAGTCTGGTGCCCAAAGAGAAAGCCGCCTCCGCCATTGCCATTATGTTTGGTGGTTTAACCGTGGCGCTGGTGACCGGCGTCCCGCTGGGCACCTTTATCGGCCAGCATTTTGGCTGGCGGGAAACCTTCCTCGCGGTCTCGCTGCTGGGAGTGATCGCCTTGATCAGCAGTCTGGTGCTGATCCCGTCAAACATTCCAGGACGTGCGGCTGCGACGCTGCGCGATCAGTTGAAGGTGCTGACCCATCCCCGTCTGCTGATGATCTATGCCATTACCGCGCTGGGTTATGGCGGCGTATTTACCGCCTTTACCTTCCTGGCGCCAATGATGCAGGATCTGGCCGGGTTCTCACCGAGTGCGGTCAGCTGGATCCTGTTGGGCTATGGCGTTTCGGTGGCGATCGGCAATATCTGGGGCGGCAAGCTGGCAGATAAACATGGCGCCGTTCCGGCACTGAAAATTATCTTTGCTGCACTGGTAGTCCTGCTGCTGATCTTCCAGTTCACCGCCTCGATGCAATATGCCGCGCTGGCGACGGTACTGGTGATGGGGATCTTCGCCTTCGGCAACGTGCCGGGCCTGCAGGTCTACGTGGTACAAAAAGCCGAGCTGTATACCCCTAACGCCGTGGATGTGGCGTCTGGTTTGAACATTGCTGCTTTCAACGTAGGCATTGCGCTGGGATCGATTATCGGCGGGCAAACTGTAGAACACTTCGGTCTGGCGCAAACGCCGTGGATTGGCGCGGTTATCGTTCTTGCGGCATTTCTGTTGATTGGCCTTAGTGGCCGCCTGGATAAGCCCACTCGTATGGTGCTGGGATAAGTCTGATGTAAGCACTTGCTAACAAAACGAAACAGCGGTTTCTCGGTAATTGCGTTGAAAGTGTGAGCTGAAAACCCTATAACATTAGAACCCGCTCCTGTTTCTGGACGGGTTCTGTCTATAGAGGTCGTTTCACATCGTGCGAAAAAATACCTATGCCATGCGTTATGTTGCCGGACAACCTGCGGAGAGGATCTTACCTCCGGGGTCGTTTGCGAGCATTGGCCAGGCGTTGCCCGCCGGCGCACCTTTAAGCAGTGATGAGAAAATCCGGGTGCTGGTGTGGAATATCTTCAAACAGCAGCGCGCCGAATGGTTATCTGTTCTGCAGAACTTTGGTAAGGATGCGCATCTGGTGCTGTTGCAGGAGGCGCAAACCACCCCTGAACTGGTCAGGTTTGCGACCACTAACTACCTTGCGGCCGACCAGGTTCCGGCATTTGTCCTGCCTCAACATCCGTCCGGCGTGATGACGCTTTCGGCCGCGCATCCTGTTTATTGCTGCCCGCTGCGGGAACGTGAACCGCTCCTGCGCCTGGCTAAATCTGCCCTGGTCACCGTCTACCCCCTGCCGGACACCCGTTTGCTGATGGTAGTGAATATTCACGCGGTCAATTTCAGCCTCGGCGTTGACGTCTACAGCAAACAGTTACTGCCTATCGGGGATCAGATCGCGCACCACAGCGGTCCGGTGGTGATGGCCGGTGATTTCAATGCCTGGAGCCGCCCGCGGATGAATGCGCTTTACCGCTTTGCGCGTGAGATGTCGCTGCGCGAAGTACGTTTTACCGACGATCAACGCCGCAAAGCCTTTGGTCGCCCCCTCGATTTTGTCTTCTATCGTGGTTTGAACGTGCATGAAGCCTCAGTGCTGGTGACGCGCGCCTCCGATCATAATCCGCTACTAGTTGAATTCAGTCCCGGCAAACCTGAGAGATAGAGGTGTGTCAGGTCTGCCGTGGGGCAGGCCTGCGCGGGTGCTGCCCTTTATTTTTCATCAACCGAAGGACAGCAAAAAATGACAACACAGTCCCATCATGACAACGTAGAAAAACAGTTTGGCTCCCAGGCGAAGGCCTATCTCACCAGCGCGGTTCACGCATCCGGGCGCGATCTGCAGCGTCTGGCTGAACGGCTGGCCGACTTTACCGATGCCAACGTGCTGGATTTAGGCTGCGGCGCGGGTCATGCCAGCTTTGTGGCGGCACAGCAGGTTGCTCATGTGACGGCCTATGACTTATCCAGCCAGATGCTGGAGGTGGTCTCTGCGGCCGCCAGTGAGAAAGGGCTGGGGAATATCGCTACCCGTCAGGGCTATGCCGAATCCTTACCCTTTGCCGATCAATCCTTTGATATTGTCATCAGCCGCTACTCGGCGCATCACTGGCACGATGTTGGCCAGGCGTTACGTGAGGTTAAACGGGTGCTGAAGCCGGGCGGTCTGGTTATCATCATGGATATCATGTCACCGGGCCATCCGGTGCGGGATATCTGGCTGCAGACGGTTGAAGCCCTACGTGACACCTCGCATGTGCGCAATTATTCCAGCGGCGAGTGGTTATCGATGTTCACAGAAGCCGGGCTGATTACGCGCGGGTTGCAGACTGACAGGCTGACGCTGGAGTTCTCCTCGTGGATTGCCCGTATGCGTACGCCAGAGGCATTAAGTCAGGCGATAAGGCTGTATCAGGAGAGCGCCTCCGCTGAGGTGAAAGCCTACTTTGAGCTGCAGGAGGAGGGCTCATTCACCAGCGATACGATTTTTGCTGAAGCGCAAAAAGCGGGATAAAACAAAAAAGGCACCGGGGGAATCGGTGCCTTTTTTACATCTGGTCTCTGAAATCAGGAATCCGGGGTGGCGTTGTTTTTCACAAACAGCGTTATCCGATCGCCAGGCTGCAGATTGTCGGTATCGCTGTTCCAGCGCATCACATCTTTGATGTTCACGCCGTGACGCTTAGCAATACTGGAGAGCGAATCGCCTTTTTGCACTCGATAGGTAATGCTATCGCTGTTATTAGCGAGACGCTGCGCGCTGTTACCCGCACCAATCGTCAGGTTTTGACCCACTTTCAGGGTGGAGCCACGCAGCTTGTTCCACTGCTGCAGATCTTTTGCGCTCACGCCAAGACGTGATGCAATGCCTGAAAGCGTATCGCCGGTACGTACCTGATAGCTACGGCTGTTAACCGGTGAGTTATCCGCGATCAGCGTAGACTGAACCGCAGCAATTTCACCCGCTGCCAGAGATACCCGTAACTGTTCAGCGTGTTTCTGCGGCACCAGAACGTACTTCGGCCCGCTGTTACCCAACGTAGAGCCTTTCACACCTGCGTTGAAGGCTTTCAGTTTGGTAACCGAGATACCTGCCATATCCGCAACCTGTCGCAGTTCAACAGGGTTGTTGATACGCACTCTCGCCAGCGCACGACTCTCGTCCGAGGTCGGCAGCTTCACGCCGTACTGTTGGCTGTTTTTGAAGATTTCACTCAAAGCCAGCATTTTTGGTACGTAAATTTTGGTTTCCCGTGGCAGTGGAAGCGACCAAAAGTCGGTGGGTTTACCCCGTGCTTTATTCGCTTTCATTGCCTTCAGTACACGACCCTCACCGCTGTTATACGCAGCGACAGTCAGCAGCCAGTCACCGTCGAACATCTTGTTCAGACGTTGCATCATGTCGAGTGCTGCAGTCGTCGACGCGACCACATCACGACGCGCATCGTAGTTGCGGGTCTGTTTTAAACCATAATTTCGCCCTGTGCTCGGTATGATCTGCCAAAGACCTGCGGCCTTGGCGCCAGACGTTGCATGTGGGTCAAAAGCGCTCTCCACTATGGGTAGTAGTACCAGTTCCATAGGCATGTTACGTTTCTTAACTTGCCCTGCTATCCAGTACATATACGGCTCTGCCCGTAAAGTTACATCGTGGAGATAGCTCTTATTGCTTAAATACTTCTGTTTCTGTTCGCGAATCCGGCTGTTTTCCGGAATTCCCATCTTTAGCTCGTCGCCAATAGAGACCCACAAGTCTTGATCCTGTGCGAAAGACGTCCCATCGTCTGCCCATCGCGATTGACTTGTAAACTTCCCTGCTTCCCCTTGACCAGCTGCAGAAAGGCTCTGTGCGTGCTGTTGTACGTTGCCAGTGTTCTGAGACGACTGGCAACCCACAAGCAGGACAGAGGCGAGTAATATCGCTTTTGCCTTCATGTGTGTGTCAATAGTTGCTTAAAAGACGAGCGATGATAACGACGAATATTTAAAAAGGCAACATGCAATTATCAGAAGTTATCTTTCTTCGCCCTTAACCATGCGAAAATCTCTTCTGGTTGTTGCATATTTGTTTCTTCATTAATTTTATTAATTAAATCAATGTCATCTGTTCTGAGAAATAAATTAATTTTACGCTCATTTTTCAGAATTCCAGGGAGTGTTTTTTGGTTTTTTGCACGTAACTCATTAACTTTGCGGTAATAATCCTGAATCGCTATATCCTCCGGCAAAACGTGCGTTGCAAACTTCATATTCGCTAAAGTATATTCGTGTGCGCAGCAAATGAGGGTGTCTTCGGGAAGGGCGTTAATTTTCTGGAATGACTGGTACATCTGGGCTGGCGTGCCTTCAAACAGTCTTCCGCAGCCGCCAGAGAACATTGTATCGCCACAGAAAAGATAAGGAAAACTGAAGAAAGAGAGATGTCCTAAAGTGTGACCCGGCGTGGCAATTACGGAAAACTCCGACGCAAGAATGAGGATCTTTTCTCCATCTTCGACTACGCGTGTCGCCCCTTTATTTTGTGTCTCAGCGGGGCCGTAAACTACCAGATGCGGGAATTTTGCGCAGATCGCCGCTACGCCGCCCACATGGTCATGGTGATGATGGGTTAGCAGAATCGCTTCCGGCTGCCATTGGTTTTGCTCAATGGCCTTCAACACCGGCTCAGCCTCGCCAGGATCGACAATGATGCAACGGCCTTCATCATTGGTTAAAACCCAGATGTAATTGTCCTGAAAAGCAGGAATACTGATAAGATTCATACATTACCTCTCATAGCGTGGCGGGTGTTTTGATGAAACCGGCAAGGATACCTCAGATTGTCTCAGCACCAGCACATTGGGCGGAATTGCCCTGGGGTGAATACTACCGCGAAGCGCTTGAGCAGCAGCTTAAGCCCTGGTTCGCGAAAATGTATGGTTTTCACCTGCTTAAGATTGGCAATCTGAGCGCGGAAATCAACACTGAAAGTTGTGGGATTTCACATCAGGTCAACGTTTCGCTGGGGGGCGAGCCGGTTCAGGTGAAGGCCAATCCCTTGCATCTGCCGTTTGCGGAAAAATCCGTGGATGCCTGCCTGCTGGCGCATTCGCTGCCCTGGTGCGACGATCCGCACCGCTTACTGCGCGAAGCCGATCGGGTGCTGATTGACGATGGCTGGCTGGTGATTAGCGGATTCAACCCGATGAGTCTGATGGGCTTGCGCAAGCTGGTGCCGATCCTGCGCCGTACCCCGCCGTACAATAGCCGGATGTTCACTCTGATGCGTCAGCTGGACTGGCTGTCGCTGCTCAACTTTGAAGTGGTGTACCATAGCGGTTTTCAGGTCTTGCCCTGGACGCGGCAGGGCGGGAAGATGCTCAGCACGCATTTTCCGGCGCTGGGCTGTATGCAGCTGATTGTGGCGCGCAAGCGAACCATCCCGCTGACCCTCAATCCCATGAAGCAAAGTAAAGCCAAAACGCGGTTGCGTGCCGCCGTGGGCGCCACGCGTCAATACCGTAAGCCCTGATCAGGCTTCCGGTTTATACCCTACGTCTTCATGCTGCGGATTCATCGCGGCAGCGCGGGCCAGCTCGTCGCAACGTTCGTTTTCGGGATGTCCGGCATGGCCTTTCACCCATTCCCACTGGATTTTATGCTGGCTGAGTGCCGCATCCAGGCGCTGCCAGAGATCGACGTTCTTCACCGGTTTTTTGTCGGCTGTTTTCCAGCCCCGCTTTTTCCAGTTATGGATCCACTGGGTGATCCCCTGGCGTACATACTGGCTGTCGGTGCTCAGCACAATATCGCAGTGCTCTTTCAGCGCCTCGAGAGCCACAATCGCGGCCATCAGCTCCATACGGTTGTTGGTGGTCAGGCGATAGCCTTCGTTGAAGGTTTTTTCGTGTTCGCGATAACGCAAAATCGCACCGTAGCCCCCCGGGCCCGGGTTGCCGAGGCACGATCCGTCGGTGTAAATCTCTACCTGTTTACGCATCCTGGCAGACATCCTGTAATCAAAACGATAAGTCTGACATAAATGGACTTAGTCAGCACAGCAAATTGGCGTCATTGCGAATTAGCCTTTGAACGCCTGGTCAGGTTGTTTACAATGTCGCCGTTGAACAGAGCAGGTTTTCAGAATGAGTATTGCAGACACACATAACGCTGACAGGATCATCGTCCTCGATACCGAAACCACGGGTATGAACCAGATCGGTGCTCACTATGAAGGGCACAAGATCATTGAGATCGGTGCGGTAGAGGTGATCAACCGCCGTCTTACCGGCAATAACTTCCACGTCTACCTGAAGCCAGACCGGCTGGTGGACCCGGAAGCCTTTGGCGTTCACGGTATCGCAGATGAATTCTTGCTGGATAAACCCACCTTTGCTGACGTCGCCGATGAATTCATCGACTACATCAAAGGCGGCGAGCTGGTGATCCATAACGCCTCGTTTGATATCGGCTTTATGGACTATGAATTCAGCAAGCTCAACCGCGGCCTGCCGAAGACCGACACCTTCTGTAAAGTCACCGACAGTCTGGCGATGGCGAGAAGGATGTTCCCCGGCAAGCGTAACAGCCTCGATGCGTTGTGCTCGCGCTATGAAATAGACAACAGCAAACGAACCCTGCACGGGGCATTACTCGATGCCCAGATCCTGGCCGATGTCTACCTGATCATGACCGGCGGTCAGACAGCGCTGGCCTTTAACGCCGATAATGATTCACAGCAGCAGGTCGGGGAGGGCGAAATCCAGCGCATTATTCGTCAGTCCAGCGCCTTACGCGTTATTCTTGCCAACGATGAAGAGCTACTGGCGCATGAATCACGTCTGGATCTGGTGCAGAAGAAGGGCGGAAGCTGCCTCTGGCGCGCTTAAAGGCGGCGGGAATGCTGGTAAAATAACCGTTTGGATCGTTTTTGCAGCAAACGATTCAAAAGCAGAGAAAAAGCATTGACGGGATCGGAGGCAAACCGTAATATCTGCCTCGTTCCCAAGGGAACACAGCGGAGCGGTAGTTCAGTCGGTTAGAATACCTGCCTGTCACGCAGGGGGTCGCGGGTTCGAGTCCCGTCCGTTCCGCCACTATTCAGAAGGCCTGAATCAGCAATGATTCAGGCCTTTCTCATTTTATCGCGCCGCTGATTTCGCCGGGCAGGCCACTCTGGTGCCGCCCGGCAGATGTTTAGTTAATGCTAAACGGATCCGCATCCTGCCATGCAGGAAATTTTTCCCGATACTCTCTCAGTGCCGTCAGCGACAGCTCGGCGTCAATGCGCGTCGCATGGTGCGGCTCTGCGGTGGCGATGATCTCCCCCTGCGGGTTAATCACCCGGCTGTCACCGCGATAGTGATGCCCGTTGCCGTCGGTACCGACCCGGTTGCAGCCTGCCACATAAGCCTGGTTCTCAATCGCCCGTGCGGTCAGCAATGCCTGCCAGTGCAGCGAGCGTGGGGCTGGCCAGTTAGCGACGTACAGCGCCAGGTCGTAATCGTTACGGTTACGCGACCACACCGGGAAGCGCAGGTCGTAACAGACTAACGGCAGAATGCGCCAGCCGCGCCACTCAAACACCAGCCGCGCGTTACCCGCTTCATAATGCTGGTGTTCATCCGCCATACGGAACAGGTGGCGCTTGTCGTAGAAGTGCACCTTGCCCTCGGGCTCAACCAGCAGAAAACGGTTTACCGGCCCGCGTTCGGTCTGCAGCGCGGCGCTCCCGGCGATTAACGCCTGGGTTTGCTGGGCTCTGGCCTGCATCCAGGCGACCACATCCTCCTGCGGCAGGGACTGTTTTGCCGCTTCCATGGCAAAGCCGGTAGTGAACATTTCCGGCAGGATAATGATGTCGCGCCCGGCGATCCCCTCCAGCTGACGATCAAAATGGCGCAGGTTGGCGGGGCCATCCATCCACACCAGCGGTTGTTGCAAAAGCGTAATCTTCAAACCAGGCACAGTAAGACTCCTCGAAAAACCACATTTTGACACTGTAGCACGACAATCAGAGAAACGGGTGGCAATAAAAAACCCCGCACCAGGCGGGGTTGTTTAGCCCTGAAACCGGTTATGCGGCTTCAGGTTTACGGACGACTTCTGTCAGCTTTACCGGCTGCGTTGCCAGCTCTTCCGGCTCGAAATCATCTACGTTAATGCTGCGCAGACGGCTCTCTTCGGCTTTCACCAGCAGAGCCGCTTCATCTTTACTGATAATGCCACCCGCCAGGGCCTGTTTCGCCAGCTCATCCAGACGGGTGAACGGCAGGTTTTTGCCCAGCTGTTTGCAGATCTTCTGATGAATCGGATCGGCCGCCATCACATCCAGCAGCGCCTCTTCCAGCAGACCCACCGGGTTATGCTCGGTTGGCTCAAGATACTGACCGCGACCGATGCGGGAGCGGGTTGCACTCGGTACCTGCAGGATCTTCGCCACTTTATGATCCAGCTTATCGGACGGTGCCAGATAGTGACGACCGGTCGGGAAGATGACCACGCGCAGGGCACCCGCGACAAAGCGGTTCGGGAAGTTCACCAGCAGATCGTCAATCGCCTGTTCCGCCTGATAGAGCGCATCCTGCACGCCCCAGTGTACCAGCGGCAGATCCGCCTCATGACGGCCTTCATCGTCGTAGCGTTTCAGTACCGCCGAGGCGAGGAAGATCTGGCTCAGCACATCGCCCAGACGCGCGGAGATACGTTCCCGGCGCTTCAGGCTGCCGCCCAGCACCGCCATCGACACGTCGGAGAGCAGCGCAAGGTTGGCACTCAGACGGTTCAGATGCTGATAGTAACGACGGGTGGCATCGCCGGTTGGCGTGGAGCTGGTCAGGCCGCGGGTCAGACCCAGCCAGAAGCTGCGCACCTTGTTGCTGCCCACGTGACCGATATGTTTGAACAGCAGCTTGTCGAAGGCATCCACGTCGTTATTCTGCGCGGCAGCCATCTCTTCCAGCACGTACGGATGGCAGCGGATTGCGCCCTGACCGAAGATCATCATGCTGCGGGTGAGGATGTTGGCCCCTTCCACGGTGATGGCAATAGGTGCGCCCTGATAGCCGCGCGCCAGGAAGTTGCCTTCGCCGAGCATAATGCCTTTACCGCCTGCGATATCCATCGCGTCAATGATTGACTGCTGCGCGCGGTGGGTACAGTGGTACTTCACAATCGCCGACAGTACGGCCGGTTTTTCGCCCAGCATAATGCCGTAGGTAATCAGGGAAGCAGCGGCATCCATCACGTAGGCGTTGCCTGCGATACGCGCCAGCGGCTCTTCAATCCCTTCCATCTTACCGATAGAGACTTTGAACTGACGGCGGATGTGGGCGTAAGCGCCAATCCCCATCGCCACCGATTTCAGACCGCCGGTTGAGTTCGACGGCAGGGTAATGCCGCGGCCAACCGACAGACATTCCACCAGCATACGCCAGCCCTGACCGGCCATTTTCGGACCGCCGATGATGTAGTCAATCGGCACGAAGATATCCTGACCGCGGGTCGGACCGTTCTGGAACGGCACGTTCAGCGGGAAGTGGCGACGACCAATTTCCACGCCCGGGGTAGAGGTGGGGATCAGCGCACAGGTAATGCCCAGATCTTCTTCGCCACCCAGCAGTTTTTCCGGGTCGGAGAGTTTAAAGGCCAGACCCAGCACGGTAGCGATGGGCGCCAGCGTAATGTAGCGTTTGTTCCAGGTGAGGCGCATGCCCAGCACCTGCTCACCCTGCCAGTCGCCCATGCAGACCACGCCGGTATCCGGAATGGCACCGGCATCGGAACCCGCTTCCGGGCTGGTCAGTGCGAAACAAGGGATTTCCAGACCGCGAGCCAGGCGCGGCAGGTAGTGATCTTTCTGCTCTTCGGTACCGTAATGTTGCAGCAGTTCGCCCGGGCCTAAGGAGTTAGGCACGCCAACGGTGATCGCCAGGATCCCGGAGACGCCAGACAGTTTTTGCAGCACGCGAGCCTGAGCGTAAGCGGAGAACTCCAGCCCGCCGTACTCTTTCTTGATGATCATCGCGAAGAAGCGATGCTCTTTTAAAAATGCCCACAGTTCCGGCGGCAGATCGGCCATCTCATGGGTGATGGCAAAGTCGTTGGCCATGCGGCACGCTTCTTCCACCGGGCCGTCAATAAAGGCCTGCTCTTCTGCAGTGAGGCGCGGCTGCGGGTAGTTATGCAGCTTTTTCCAGTCAGGATTACCCTGGAACAGGTCGCCTTCCCACCAGGTGGTACCCGCATCAATCGCCTCTTTCTCTGTGCGCGACATCGGCGGCATCACTTTACGGAAGCCACGGAATACCGGAGCAGAAATCAGCGACTTACGCATGGAGCGGACGTTAAACGGCACCAGGATGATCGCCAGCGGGACCAGCACCCAGGTCGTCCAGATGCCGGCAACGCCAAGCGCAGCGGTCCAGGCCAATAAAATAAAGCTGCTCAGAATTAAGCTGACCCGGTGATAGAACAACACCCCGAGCAGAACAACCGATAAGAGAATACTTAAAATCATCATAAAGAAATGCTCCCTGTCTTGTAGGAGGTCTGACCACTTGTGATGATATGGTTGTAGTGGATGTTATTTCTTTTAGCAATGCATTCACAAAATAATTACAACCTGGTTCACATTGTTCATGTTTTACGCGGCACAAAAGCGCAAAACGGCTGCCGATTCATGCGGCTTTAGCTTCTCGCTTTTCCCGCTATCCGGTAAACTTGCTCTGTTATTTCATCAATACTGAAGGATTATCCTCATGTACCAGGATCTTATTCGTAACGAACTGAACGAAGCGGCGGAAACGCTGGCTAACTTTCTGAAAGATGAAGCCAATATTCACGCTATTCAGCGCGCGGCGGTCCTGCTGGCCGACAGCTTCAAAGCGGGCGGTAAAGTGCTCTCCTGCGGCAACGGCGGTTCACATTGTGATGCCATGCACTTTGCCGAAGAGCTGACCGGTCGTTATCGTGAAAACCGCCCGGGCTATCCGGCGATTGCGATCTCTGACGTCAGCCACATCTCCTGCGTGGGCAATGACTTCGGTTACGATCACATCTTCTCCCGCTATGTTGAAGCGGTGGGGCGTGAAGGGGATGTCCTGCTGGGGATTTCCACCTCCGGCAACTCCGGCAACGTGATCAAGGCGATTGAAGCGGCGCGTGAGAAGGGGATGAAAGTCATCACCCTGACTGGCAAAGACGGCGGCAAAATGGCAGGTACGGCGGATATCGAAATTCGCGTGCCACACTTCGGTTACGCTGACCGTATTCAGGAAATTCACATCAAAGTGATCCACATTCTGATTCAGTTAATTGAAAAAGAGATGGTCAAGTAAGACTTCGCTGGGGGCATATCGCCCCCGCTGTTGTGGAGGTGATATATGTGCGAACTGCTCGGGATGAGCGCCAATGTGCCAACCGATATCTGCTTTAGTTTCACCGGGCTGGTGCAGCGCGGTGGAGGAACCGGGCCGCATAAAGACGGCTGGGGTATCACCTTCTATGAAGGGAAAGGCTGTCGCACGTTCAAGGATCCACAACCCAGCTTCAACTCTCCGATTGCCAAACTGGTGCAGGATTATCCGATTAAATCCCGCTCGGTGGTGGCCCACATTCGCCAGGCCAACCGCGGTGAAGTCGCGCTGGAAAACACCCATCCGTTTACCCGCGAGCTGTGGGGTCGCAACTGGACCTACGCCCATAACGGCCAGCTGAGCGGCTATAAGTCGCTGGAGACCGGCAACTTCCGCCCGGTGGGGGAAACCGACAGTGAAAAGGCCTTCTGCTGGCTGCTGCATAAGCTGACCGAGCGCTACCCACGTACCCCCAGCAACATGACCGCGGTATTTAAATACATTGCCTCGCTGGCGTCCGAGCTTCGTGAGAAGGGTGTGTTCAACATGCTGCTGTCTGACGGGCGCTACGTGATGGCGTTCTGCTCCACGAACCTGTTCTGGATCACCCGGCGGGCACCGTTCGGCGTGGCAAAGCTGCTGGATCAGGATGTGGAAATTGATTTTCAGACAGAGACCACACCGAACGATGTGGTCACTGTGATTGCGACGCAGCCGCTGACGGGCAACGAAACCTGGCAAAAGATTATGCCAGGTGAGTGGATCTTATTTTGTCTCGGGGAGCGCGTAGTTTGACGCCAGCTGTGGCTGGACGACTTCGTGGCTCAACGGCTTGCTGACCACGTAACGTCCATCCACCACTGAAACGGTCGGCGGCTTACGCGTCTGCTGGAAGTAGTCATAGCCCGGCTTCAGCTGATTCCAGAAATCTGCATAGTAGGACCTTTTGTGACGCGCCATATTGGCGTCGGTCATCCGGAACGGATAGATGCTCACCTGCACCGCAGACTGGCCAAACACCAGCGCGCCGGTAACAAACTGGAAGATCTCATCAATCCCGCTGTCGGTCATGGCATAGCAACCCACCGAAACACAGGCACCGTGGATCATCAGGTATTTACCGTCATAACCATGGGCACGGTCATAGGCATTCGGGAAGCCGATATTGATGGCTTTATAGAAGCGGCTATCCGGTTTTAGCTGGCTACGCTGAACGCTGTAGAACCCCTCCGGGCTTTTGAAATCGCCCTGACGCTGTTTCGGGCCAAGGCCACCGGAGTAGTTGCAGATTTTATAGCTGTCGAGCAGCTGATACGTCTCACCCATCTTCACGAACAGGTCTAACGTGCGCTCTTCCTTAAAGATCTGGATATAGACCGGAGAGCCCATCAACTGCTGCTTGTATTCTTTGCTAACGGGCGTCGTGGAGCTGTTGCTGCTGAGTAGCCCGGCAAACGAAACGCACGGAATAAGAAGCATCGCAATGAACAATGCGATTTTACGCATACTACATGTTCCTTGATAAAACCTAACCAACTTGCCAGGACGGCAAAAGAGATCCCAAATCAGATTAATCTGTATGAGGCGTGCTCACATTAGCACCACTGCATTTTTTCGCAAGCGTCAGCACGTCGGTTTACAAAATAGTTTTACCTTATAACCTGGATTGCCCGCGCTGGCTTTGAGAACTTTGCGTAATCGGTCGCATTTTAGCACCCGCCGCTGCGTTATCGCTGCCGCCCGATCGGTGAAAATGGTACACTGCGCCCGTCTTATGACCGAAGGGTAAGAAAGGACGCTTTTTCAGGATCATCCGCGATCCTGCTGCTCACACAGGCGAGTTCTCGCCGCCTTTCTTCATCCTGTGCAACGACTTCTGACTCGTCCGGCTTTCTGACCGGAACGGTTATTCATGGATATCAACTAACACTATGATTAGAATAAGAAAAGGACTTGATTTGCCGATTTCCGGCATCCCCGTACAGCAAATTTCGCCCTGTACGCCCCCCCGCCATGTGGCGATCCTCGGTGACGACTACGTGGGTATGCGTCCCACCATGCTGGTGCAGGAAGGCGACAGCGTCATAAAAGGCCAGCCGCTCTTCGAAGATAAAAAAAATCCCGGCGTTCTCTTCACCGCCCCCGCCAGCGGGACCATCACGGCTATCCATCGCGGTGAGCGTCGGGTGCTGCAATCGGTGGTCATCCGCCTGGAAGGCGATCGCCAGCGCGAGTTTACCCGCCACGATATAGTCGATCTGCCCACGCTTTCCCGCCAGGCGGTGCAGGCGCAGCTGCTGGAATCAGGCTTGTGGACGGCGCTGCGTACCCGTCCCTTCAGCAAAACCCCGGTGCCCGATACCGTCCCGGCCGCCATTTTTGTCACCGCCATGGACACCAACCCGCTCAGCGCCGATCCGCAGCCCCTTATTCTGGCGCAGCGTCAGGCATTTGATGCCGGGCTGACTATCCTGACGCGCCTGACCGAGGGCAAAGTGCATGTCTGCCAGGCGGGCGGCGGCAAGCTGGGTGGCCACCCACAGGGGAAGGTGACCTTCAATGCCTTTACCGGGCCGCATCCGGCAGGGCTGCCCGGAACGCACATTCATTTCCTGGAGGCCGTCAGTCTGACCAAACAGGTTTGGCATCTGAATTACCAGGACGTTATCGCCATCGGCAAACTGTTCACTACCGGCGAGCTTTGCACCGAGCGGGTTATCGCCCTGGGCGGCCCGCAGATGCGCAACCCGCGTCTGGTGCGCACCTGTCTGGGCGCAGACATCAATGACCTGCTGGTGGACGAAACCCTGGACGGCGAAAACCGTCATATTTCGGGCTCGGTACTGAGCGGCAGGCATGCCACAGGCGCGCAGGCGTATCTCGGGCGCTTTCATTTACAGGTCAGCGTGGTGAGAGAGGGGCGTGAGAAAGAGCTGTTCGGCTGGGTGATGCCCGGCAGAGAGAAGTTCTCCGTGACCCGCACCACGCTGGGCCACTTCCTGCGCAACAAGCTGTTTAACTTCTCCACCGATACTAACGGCGGCGAGCGGGCGATGGTGCCCATCGGCAACTACGAGCGCGTGATGCCGCTCGACATCCTGCCGACCCTGCTGCTGCGCGATCTGCTGGCGGGCGATACCGACGGCGCTCAGGCGCTGGGCTGCCTCGAGCTGGATGAAGAAGATCTGGCGCTGTGCACCTACGTTTGCCCTGGTAAATACGAATACGGACCCGTATTGCGCGAGGTGTTAACCCGCATTGAGCAGGAAGGATAACTGATGGGCCTGAAACATCTTATTGAAAAGCTGGAGCCGCATTTTACCCACGGCGGCAAGCTGGAAAAGTACTACCCGCTGTTTGAAGCGACCGCGACGCTCCTTTATACGCCTGGACAGGTCACCAAAGGGGCCGCGCACGTACGCGACGCCATCGACCTCAAGCGCATGATGATCCTCGTCTGGTTCGCGGTGTTCCCGGCGATGTTCTGGGGCATGTACAACGTCGGTCTGCAGACCCTACCGGCGCTGACGCATCTTTATGATGCCCAGCAGCTGCCGCAGATTATCGCCGGCAACTGGCACTACCGGGTGGCGCAGATGCTGGGCGTCAGCTTCACCTCTGATGCCGGTTGGATCAGCATGATGACGCTGGGGGCGGTCTATTTCCTGCCCATCTACCTGACGGTATTTCTGGTAGGTGGCTTCTGGGAAGTGCTGTTCGCAATTATCCGCAAGCACGAGATCAACGAAGGCTTCTTTGTCACCTCCATTCTGTTCGCCCTGATCGTCCCGCCAACCTTGCCGCTGTGGCAGGCGGCGATGGGCATCAGCTTTGGCGTGGTGATGGCGAAGGAGATCTTCGGCGGTACCGGACGCAACTTCCTCAACCCGGCTCTTGCCGGACGCGCGTTCCTGTTCTTTGCCTACCCGGCGCAAATCTCCGGCGATCTGGTCTGGACGGCGGCGGACGGCTTCTCCGGGGCGACGCCGCTGTCGCAGTGGGCTGCCCACGGCGGCGAGGCGCTGGTCAACAACGCCACAGGCCAGCCGGTCAGCTGGTTCGATGCCTTTATCGGCACCATCCCGGGCTCTGTTGGTGAAGTCTCTACGCTGATGATCCTGATTGGCGGTGCCATCATTCTGTTTGGCCGCGTCGCCTCCTGGCGCATTGTGGCGGGCGTGATGCTCGGCATGATCCTCACCGCCACGCTGTTTAACCTGATTGGCTCGGCGACTAACCCGATGTTCGCCATGCCGTGGTACTGGCATCTGGTGCTGGGCGGTTTTGCCTTCGGCATGATGTTTATGGCCACCGACCCGGTTTCAGCCTCCTTTACCGACAAAGGCAAATGGTGGTACGGCGCGCTGATTGGCGTGATGTGCGTGCTTATCCGCGTCGTGAACCCGGCCTATCCGGAAGGGATGATGCTGGCGATCCTGTTCGCCAACCTGTTTGCGCCGCTGTTCGATTACCTGGTGGTGCGGGCCAACATCAAACGGAGGAAGGCGCGTGGCTGAGATAAAAAATAATGACAGCATCGGCAAGACGCTGATGGTGGTCGTGGTGCTGTGTCTGGTCTGCTCCATCGTGGTGGCAGGCTCTGCGGTGGGCCTCAAGTCCCGCCAGCAGGAGCAACGCGCCCTCGATAAGCAGCGTAACATTCTGGCGGTGGCGGGGCTGATGCAGGGCGAGATGAGCGCCGACGATGTGGCGCAGGTCTTTGCTGAACGCATCACGCCGCGTCTGGTGGATCTCAATACCGGCGAGCTGCTGAAGAGCGATCCGTCCAGCTACAACCAGGCGCAGGCGCTGAAAGATCCGCAGCGCAGCACCGAACTGGACGCCAGCCAGGATCCGGCAGGCATCAAGCGCCGCAGCAATACGGCGGAGATCTACCTGGTACACGATGAACAAAAGCGCGTGCAGGAGCTGGTGCTGCCGGTATACGGCAACGGGCTGTGGTCGATGATGTATGCCTTCGTCGCCCTCAACACCGATGGCCGCACGGTGAAAGGCATCACTTATTACGATCAGGGCGAAACCCCGGGGCTGGGTGGTGAAGTGGAAAACCCGACCTGGCGAGCGCAGTTTGTCGGCAAAAAAGTGCTGGATGATAACGGCCAGCCGGCGCTGAAGGTGATGAAAGGGGCCGCGCGTCCGGGGGATGAGTACGCTGTGGATGGCCTTTCCGGGGCCACGCTGACCTCCAACGGCGTGCAGCACAGCTTTGATTTCTGGATGGGTGAGATGGGTTTTGGCCCCTTTCTTAAAAAGGTACGTGAAGGAGAGCTGAACAATGGCTGATGCGGGCGAACTGAAAGAAGTTAAACGGGTTCTTATCGGGCCGCTCATCGCCAACAACCCGATCACCCTGCAGGTGCTGGGGGTCTGTTCGGCGCTGGCGGTCACCACCAAACTGGAAACAGCAGTGGTGATGACCCTGGCCGTCACCCTGGTGACGGCATTTTCCAGCATGTTCATCTCGATGATCCGCCACCACATCCCCAACAGCGTGCGCATCATCGTGCAGATGGCGATCATCGCCTCGCTGGTGATCGTGGTGGATCAGCTTCTGCGGGCCTTTGCTTACGAAACCTCAAAACAGCTGTCGGTGTTTGTCGGTCTGATCATCACCAACTGCATCGTGATGGGGCGTGCAGAAGCCTATGCCATGAAGATGCCGCCGCTGGCGAGCTTTATGGATGGCATCGGCAACGGTCTCGGCTATGGCGTGATCCTGCTGACGGTCGGTTTCCTGCGCGAGCTGATCGGCAGCGGCAAGCTATTTGGCATCACCGTCCTCGACACCGTGCAAAACGGCGGCTGGTATCTGCCGAACGGCCTGTTCCTGCTGGCCCCCAGCGCGTTCTTCATTATCGGTTTGCTGATCTGGGCGGTGAGAACCTGGCGCCCTGAACAGCAGGAAAAGGAGTAACCGACAATGGCTCATTACCTGAGTTTGTTTGTGCGGGCGGTGTTTGTTGAAAACATGGCGCTCGCGTTTTTCCTCGGCATGTGTACCTTCCTTGCGGTCTCCAAAAAGGTATCGACCGCCTTCGGTTTGGGCGTTACTGTTACGGTGGTGCTGGGGCTGTCGGTGCCGATCAACAACCTTGTCTTTAACCTTGTGCTGCGCGATGGCGCGCTGGTGGACGGCGTTGATCTTAGCTTTCTCAACTTCATCACCTTCATTGGGGTGATCGCGGCGCTGGTGCAGATCCTCGAGATGATCCTCGATAAATACTTTCCGTCACTCTACACGGCGCTGGGGATCTTTCTGCCGCTCATCGCCGTGAACTGCGCCATCTTCGGCGGCGTGTCGTTCATGGTGCAGCGTGATTACAACTTCAGCGAGTCGGTAGTGTACGGCTTTGGCTCCGGCATTGGCTGGATGCTGGCTATCGTGACGATGGCGGGCCTGCGCGAAAAAATGAAGTATGCCAACGTGCCGGCCGGGTTGCGCGGCTTAGGGATCACCTTTATCACCACCGGTCTGATGGCGCTGGGCTTTATGTCCTTCTCCGGTGTGCAGCTGTAAGGGCAAAATGTATGGAAATTATACTTGGCGTAGTGATGTTCACGCTGATCGTGCTGGTGCTCTCGGGGCTGATCCTGGTGGCACGATCAAAGCTGGTGAACTCCGGCGACGTGATCATCGAGATTAACGATGAGGCGGATAAGCAGATCCGCACCCCGGCGGGTGACAAGCTGCTCAACACCCTCTCCGGCAATGGCATTTTTATCTCTTCTGCCTGCGGCGGCGGTGGCTCCTGCGGACAGTGCCGGGTCACGGTGAAAGAGGGCGGCGGCGATATTCTGCCGACCGAACTGTCGCACATCAGCAAGCGTGAGGCGAAAGAGGGCTGCCGTCTGGCCTGTCAGGTGGCGGTGCGGCAGAACATGAAGATTGAGCTGCCGGAGGAGATCTTCGGCGTGAAAAAGTGGCAGTGCGAGGTTATCTCTAACGATAATAAAGCCACCTTCATCAAAGAGCTGAAGCTGCGGGTGCCCGATGGTGAAGATGTACCGTTCCGCGCCGGCGGCTACATTCAGATCGAATGCCCGGAACATACTGTGGCTTACAAGGACTTTGACGTGCCGGACGAGTACCGCGGCGACTGGGACAAATTTAACCTGTTCCGCTTTGTCTCTGAGGTGAAAGAGCCGACGCTACGCGCCTACTCCATGGCCAACTACCCGGACGAGAAGGGCATCATCATGCTCAACGTGCGTATCGCCACGCCGCCGCCGGCGGTACCGGATGCGCCGCCGGGGATCATGTCGTCTTATATCTGGTCGCTGAAGCCGGGCGATAAGGTGACTATCTCCGGGCCGTTTGGTGAGTTCTTTGCCAAAGAGACCGACGCGGAAATGGTCTTTATCGGCGGCGGTGCCGGGATGGCGCCCATGCGTTCGCATATTTTCGACCAGCTTAAGCGCCTCGGCAGCCAGCGTAAGATCAGCTTCTGGTACGGTGCCCGTTCGCTGCGGGAGATGTTCTATCAGGAAGAGTTTGAACAGCTGGCGCGGGATAACCCTAACTTCAGCTTCCACATTGCGCTGTCCGATCCGCTGCCGGAAGACAACTGGACCGGCTATACCGGGTTCATCCATAACGTGCTGTATGAAAATTACCTCAAACACCACGCCGCGCCGGAAGACTGCGAATTCTATATGTGTGGCCCGCCAATGATGAACGCCGCCGTCATCAAAATGTTGCAGGATCTTGGCGTGGAAGATGAGAACATCATGCTGGATGATTTTGGAGGCTGATGATGGTGACCTTTCTGCTGACCTTTGCCATCTTTGTGCTGGTGATATTTGGCATGTCGCTCGGCTGGCTGATTAAGCGTAAAAGCATTCAGGGCAGCTGCGGCGGCATCTCCTCGCTGGGGATGGAGAAAATCTGCGACTGCCCGGAGCCCTGCGACGCGCGGAAAAAGCGCATGGAACTCGACGCCCGACGTATTTTGTAGCGAGTAGGCCCGGTAAGGCGAAGCCGCCACCGGGCATTTTCAACCCTCACCGATAGCTGTATACTTATCCAGTCATCAGTGAGGGCTTACTATGCGCAAAATCATCCATGTTGATATGGACTGTTTTTTTGCTGCGGTGGAAATGCGGGACAACCCGGCGTTGCGGGATATCCCCATTGCTATTGGCGGCAGCCGTGTACAACGCGGAGTGATCAGCACCGCGAACTATCCGGCGCGTAAGTTTGGCGTACGTAGCGCCATGCCGACCGCGATGGCGTTAAAACTCTGCCCGCACCTCACCTTATTACCGGGCCGCTTCGAGGCCTATAAAGAAGCGTCCCACCATATTCGCGAGATCTTCTCCCGCTACACCTCCCTGATTGAACCCCTGTCGCTGGACGAAGCCTATCTCGATGTCACCGACAGCCTGCACTGCCATGGCTCCGCTACGCTGATGGCTCAGGAGATCCGCCAGACGATTTTTGATGAGCTGCAGCTCACCGCTTCGGCGGGCATCGCGCCGGTTAAATTTCTCGCCAAAATTGCCTCGGATCTCAATAAGCCCAACGGCCAGTATGTGATCACCCCTGACGAAGTGCCGGCGTTTATCAAAACGCTGCCCCTCGGCAAGATCCCCGGGGTGGGGAAAGTCTCGGCGGCCAGGCTGGAGAGCATGGGGCTGCGCACCTGCGAGGATGTACAAAACAGCGATCTGGCGATGCTGTTAAAGCGCTTTGGTAAGTTTGGCCGGGTGCTGTGGGAGCGCAGCCAGGGCATCGATGAGCGCAACGTTAACAGCGAGCGGCTGCGGAAATCGGTGGGCGTGGAACGCACCCTGGCCGAGGATATCCACGACTGGGCGGACTGCGAAGCCATTATCGTCGGGCAGCTTTATCCTGAGCTTGAGCGGCGGCTGGCAAAGGTCAAACCGGATCTGCTGATTGCCCGCCAGGGGGTGAAACTCAAGTTTAATGACTTTCAGCAAACCACCCAGGAGCACGTCTGGCCGCGGCTGAACAAAGAGGATTTGATTGCCACCGCGAAGAAAGCCTGGGAAGAGCGTCGGGCAGGGCGGGGCGTGCGGCTGGTGGGGTTACATGTCACCCTGCTGGATCCGCAACTGGAGCGGCAACTGGTGCTGGGGCTGTAAAAAAGCCCGGTGGCGCTAACGCTTACCGGGCCTACAAAAGGCGCTTGCCCCGTAGGCCCGGCAAACGCAGTGCCGCCGGGCAACAGACGGCTGATTACTTCGCCGGGATCGCTTTCAGCAGTTCCGTCAGCAGGGTCCAGTAATGGCCCACGCTTTCGATATGCACCTGCTCATCCGGGCTGTGAGGACCGGTAATGGTTGGCCCGATAGAAACCATGTCCATATCCGGGTACGGTTTTTTGAACAGACCGCACTCCAGACCGGCGTGGATCACCTGAATGTTCGGCGTGCTGTTGAACAGACGCTGATAGGTTTCACGCACCAGCGCCATCACCGGGGAGCTCGCATCTGGCTGCCAGCCCGGGTAGCTGCCTTTGGCAACGGTTTTCGCGCCGGACAGTTTGCCGAGAGATTCCAGCATGCTCACCACGTAATCTTTCCCGCTGTCGATCAGGGAGCGGATCAGGCAGATGATCTCTGCGCTGTCGTCAGCCATGGTCACCACGCCGACGTTCAGGGAGGTTTCCACCACGCCTTTCGCCACGTCAGAGTTGCGGATCACACCGTTCGGGGTCGCATTCAGCAGCTGAACAAAGCGGTCGCGGGACTGTTGAGTCAGCGCGGCTTTATCCGTCGTGACCGCTTCCAGCACCACGGTCAGGTTCTTCTCTTTCGCATCCAGTTCGTTTTTCAGGATATCCAGGTAAACGGAAGAGAGCTTTTTCAGCGCATCGGCTTTGTCAGCGGCAACGGCCAGGGTGGCGAAGGCTTCGCGCGGGATCGCGTTACGCAGCGTACCGCCGTTGAAGTCCACCAGACGCAGATCCAGCTCGGCAGCGTGACCGGCGAGGAAACGGGCCAGCAGCTTGTTGGCATTGCCTAAACCTAAGTGAATATCACCGCCGGAGTGGCCGCCTTTCAGCCCTTTCAGCGTCAGCTTGAAGGTCTGGAAGCCCGCCGGGATCGCTTCACGGGTCAGCGGCAGGGTGGAGATAAAGTCGATCCCGCCCGCGCAACCCATGTAGATTTCGCCTTCCTCTTCGGAATCGGTATTGATCAGGATATCCGCCTGCAGCCAGTTCGGTTGCAGACCAAAGGCGCCATCCATACCCGCTTCTTCGGTCATGGTCAGCAGCACTTCCAGCGGACCATGCTCAACGCCATCGTCGGCCAGCACTGCCAGCGCAGAGGCCATACCGATGCCGTTGTCCGCACCCAGAGTGGTGCCGCGGGCTTTGATCCACTCGCCGTCAATGTACGGCTGAATCGGATCTTTGGTGAAATCGTGAACGGTGTCGTTGTTCTTCTGCGGAACCATGTCCAGGTGCGCCTGCAGCACAACCGGTTTACGGTTTTCCATCCCGGCTGTGGCAGGTTTACGGATCAGAATGTTGCCAACCTGGTCGCGCTCGGCGTGCAGCCCTTTTTCCTTCGCCCAGCCCATAATGTGTTCGGCAAGCTGTTCTTCGTGATAAGACGGGTGAGGAATGGAGCAGATCTTGGCAAAAATATCCCACAGCGGTTGTGGCGATAACTGAGACAGTTCAGACACAGTAAGTCTCCTTGTCGATGGCCGGCAGACAATGTTGCAGGTCACGGGGTTAGCAGGTTTAGAGTTACCACAAGTCAGACTTGCGAGGTGGGTTTGAGAATACCACTTTCTCTGGCGGCGGGTAGTATAAAGCAAGTAAAAACTCCGGGCGGAACCGCTTAGCACTGGTTTTTAGTGCTCCAGATCTCTATAATCTCGCGCAACCATTTTCCCCCTCGAACACTTTTTAAGCCGTATATAAACAGGCTGGGACAATTCACATGAGCGAAAAATACATCGTCACCTGGGACATGTTGCAGATTCATGCACGTAAACTGGCTGCACGTCTGATGCCATCTGAACAGTGGAAAGGCATCATCGCGGTTAGCCGCGGTGGCCTGGTACCGGGGGCATTGCTGGCACGTGAGCTGGGTATTCGCCATGTCGATACCGTATGCATCTCCAGCTACGACCACGACAACCAGCGTGAGCTGAAAGTGCTGAAACGCGCCGAAGGCGATGGTGAAGGTTTCATCGTGATTGACGATCTGGTTGATACCGGCGGTACCGCAGTCGCCATCCGCGACATGTATCCAAAAGCGCATTTCGTGACCATCTTCGCTAAGCCGGCAGGTAAGCCGCTGGTTGACGATTATGTGATTGATATCCCGCAGGATACCTGGATCGAACAGCCATGGGATATGGGCGTAGCATTCATCCCACCTATTTCAGGCCGCTAATCCATACATTTTTAACGCCCGGTGATGCCGGGCGTTATTTTTTCGCCTCTGTCGCGTTACAATACCGCCCTCTGACGTATCTTAAGAGGCAGCGCGCAATGTCCCAGGCGAATCTCAGCGAAATTCTCTTCAAGCCAAAATTCAAACATCCGGAAACCTCGACGCTGGTTCGTCGCTTTAATCCTGGCGTACAACCGTCAGTGCAATCGGCGCTGGATGGCAAAAACATCCCGCACTGGTATCGCATGGTTAACCGTCTGATGTGGATCTGGCGCGGCATCGATCCCCGTGAAATTCTGGATGTGCAGGCGCGTATCGTGATGAGCCAGGCCGAACGTACCGACGACGATCTGTACGACACTGTGGTGGGCTATCGCGGCGGCAACTGGATCTACGAGTGGGCAAAACAGGCGATGATCTGGCAGCAAAAGGCGAGTCAGGAAGAGGATCCCCTGTTAAGCGGCAAGCACTGGCTGCATGCCTGTAACCTCTACAGCATCGCGGCTTACCCACACCTCAAAGGCGACGAACTGGCGGAGCAGGCCCAGGCGCTGGCGAACCGCGCCTACCAGGAGGCGGCCCAGCATCTGCCGGGCCAGATGCGTGAACTCACCTTTAACGTACCCGGCGGCCCGGCGGTGACCGGCTTCCTGCATCTGCCACCGGGCGACGGCCCCTTCCCGACGGTGATGATGTGCGGCGGCCTCGACTCGCTACAAACCGATTACTACAGCCTCTATGAGCGCTACTTAGCCCCAAAAGGGCTGGCGATGCTGACCCTCGACATGCCGTCGATCGGTTTCTCATCCAAATGGAAGCTGACTCAGGATTCCAGCTTGCTCCACCAGCATGCCCTGAAAGCGCTGGAACAGAATCCGTGGGTGGATCACACCCGGGTAGCGGCGTTTGGCTTCCGCTTCGGCGCTAACGTCGCCGTGCGTCTGGCCTATCTGGAATCTTCACGCCTGAAAGCGGTAGCCTGTCTGGGGCCGGTAGTGCATGCGCTGTTAAGCGAACCTGCTCGCCAGGGGAACGTGCCGGAAATGTACCTTGACGTGCTGGCCAGTAGCCTCGGCATGCACGATGCCTCCGACGAAGCCCTGCGCGTGGAGCTTAATCGCTACTCGCTGAAAACTCAGGGATTACTGGGCCGCCGGTGTCCCACACCGATGCTCTCCGGCTTCTGGAAAAACGATCCTTTCAGCCCGGAGGAGGAGTCCCGCTTAATCACCTCGTCATCTGTCGACGGTAAGCTGCTGGAGGTGCCGTTCAGCCCGGTGTATGAGAATTTTGACAAGGGATTGCAGCAGATTACGCAGTGGATCCATCAGAGATTGTGTTAATAGATTGCTAATTTCTTAAGGTTTGGTACAACAGTGGCTTCATAAAAGGAGATCGCAATGACGTTACCGAGTGGACATCCGAAAAGTAGAATGATCAAGAAGTTTATGGCTCTTGGCCCCTACATCCGCGAAGAGCAGTGCGAAGAGAATTGCTTTTTTTTCGACTGCCTGGCCGTGTGCGTTAACGTAAAGCCAGCGCCGGAGAAGCGCGAATTCTGGGGATGGTGGATGGAAATGGAAGCCGAAGCATCACGCTTCACCTATAGCTACCAGTTTGGCCTGTTCGATAAAGAGGGCCACTGGCAGGCGACGGCGATTAAGGATCCGGAAGTGGTCCAGCGCCTGGAGCATACCCTGCGTGAATTCCACGAGAAAGCCCGCACGCTGCTGGCGACGTTCGATCTGAAACTCGAGCCTGCTGATGATTTCACCAACGAGCCGGTGAAGCTGACCGCTTAACCTTCGACGTGAAAAACAGACAATAAAAAAACCCGGCCATCCAGCGCCGGGTTTTTTATTTCGCACAATCAGAACTGGTAGGTCATGCCCAGGGCAACGATATCATCGCTGCTCACGCCCAGTTTATTGTCGTCATCAATCTGGTTGATTTTATAATCAACAAACGCCGACATATTTTTGTTGAAATAATAGGTCGCGCCGACGTCGATATATTTCACGATATCTTCATCACCGATACCTTCAATATCTTTGCCTTTAGACTGGACATAACCCAGGGACGGGCGCAGACCAAAGTCAAACTGATATTGCGCCACGGCTTCGAAGTTCTGCGCTTTATTCGCAAAGCCGCCGGAGATTGGCGTCATATTGCGCGTTTCGGTGTACATGGTGGCCAGGTAAAGGTTATTGGCGTCATATTTCAGACCGGTGCCCCAGGCTTCGGCTTTTTCACCTTCACCACGCGCCAGCAGATTCTGGGCATTGGTGCGGTCAGAGTTGGTGTACGCGCCGCTGATGGCGAAATCGCTGCCGCCGAAATCATAGGTCAGCGCAGTACCGAAACCGTCGCCGTTCTGTTTCTTCGCTTCGCGACCTTCGTTTTTACCCTGATATTGCAGGGTCAGATCCAGGCCATCAATGGCGCCGAAGAAGTCGGTATTACGGTAGGTTGCCAGGCCGCTGGCGCGTTTGGTCATGAAGTTGTCGGTCTGTGCGGAGGAGTCACCGCCGAATTCCGGGAACATATCGGTCCAGGCTTCGACGTCATACAGCGCGCCGAGGTTACGACCGTAATCGATTGAACCGAAGTCCTTCAGCTTAAGACCGGCAAACGCCAGACGGGTTTTTTGCGTCGCGTCGCTTTCGGCTTTATTGCCGGAGAATTCCGCTTCCCAGCGACCATAACCGGTCAGTTGTTCGTTAACCTGAGTTTCGCCTTTAAAGCCGAAACGCACGTAAGTCTGGTCGCCATCTTTAGCGTCATCATCGCTGATATAACGCATGGCTTTTACTTTCCCGTACACGTCCAGTTTATTGCCGTTCTTATTAAATACTTCGGCTGCCTGTACAGATGAAGATGCTACGACGCCCATTACCACTAATGCCAGAGTACTCTTTTTCATTTTCAATCCTGGTTTCTTATAAACGCGCTAATATTCGCTGAACAGTCAGCTCATGCTTATGTTCCGTGAAAAAACAGGAAGGGTTTTAACGTGATGAAATGAACGTTTTATGACAAATACAGAATAAGTTTAAAAAACTGTGTTTTTTTATTTCAGTAATAAAAGTGTCAACGTTTGCCGCTACGCTTCCTGATCCCGCGCAACAAAGTCGTCGCCTGTGAGTGAAGGCGGTTGGCAACGGGCTCCAGTCCTGATAAAAAGTCTGATTGATATCATTTCCCTTATTGTTGAATGGCAGAGAATCATGAGTGACAGCCAGACGCTGGTGGTAAAACTCGGTACCAGTGTGTTAACAGGCGGATCGCGCCGCCTTAATCGCGCCCACATTGTCGAACTGGTCCGCCAGTGCGCACAGCTGCATGCCGCAGGGCACCGTATTGTGATTGTGACCTCCGGGGCGATTGCCGCCGGACGTGAGCACCTGGGTTACCCCGAACTCCCCGCCACCATTGCCTCCAAGCAGCTGCTGGCGGCGGTAGGGCAGAGCCGCCTGATTCAACTCTGGGAACAGCTGTTCTCTATCTACGGCATCCACGTCGGTCAGATGCTGCTGACCCGCGCCGATATGGAAGACCGCGAACGTTTCCTCAACGCCCGCGATACCCTGCGCGCGCTGCTGGATAACAACATCGTGCCGGTGATTAACGAAAACGATGCGGTCGCCACCGCAGAAATTAAGGTCGGCGACAACGATAACCTTTCGGCGCTGGCCGCGATTCTGGCGGGTGCCGATAAACTGCTGCTGCTCACCGATCAACAGGGGCTGTTCACCGCCGACCCGCGCACCAACCCGCAGGCAGAACTGATCACCGATGTGAAAGGCATCGACGATGCGCTGCGCGCCATTGCGGGCGACAGCGTGTCGGGCCTCGGCACCGGCGGCATGGGCACCAAACTGCAGGCCGCCGACGTGGCGTGCCGGGCCGGGATTGACACCATCATCGCCGCGGGCAGCCGTCCGGGCGTGATTGGTGATGTGATGGAAGGCATTTCGGTCGGCACCCGTTTCCACGCCGAAGCCACCCCGCTGGAAAACCGTAAACGCTGGATTTTCGGCGCACCGCCTGCCGGGGAGATCACCGTTGATGAAGGCGCTACTGCTGCGATTCTGGAACGAGGCAGCTCATTGCTTCCAAAAGGAATTAAAAACGTGACAGGCAACTTCTCTCGTGGTGAAGTGATCCGTATCTGTAATCTGGAAGGGCGCGACATTGCCCATGGCGTCTGCCGCTATAACAGCGACGCGCTGCGCCGTATTGCAGGCCACCATTCACAGCAGATCGACGCCATTCTCGGCTATGAGTATGGCCCGGTTGCTGTCCATCGCGACGATATGATCACCCGTTAAGGAGCAGGACATGCTGGAACAAATGGGCGCCGCTGCCAAAGCCGCCTCGTACAAACTGGCGCTCCTTTCCAGCCGCGAGAAAAACCGCGTGCTGGAAAAAATCGCAGAGTATCTCGAAGCCCAGTCTCACGAGATTTTGCTCGCTAACGAGCAGGATCTGTTAGAAGCCCGCCGCAACGGCCTGAGCGAGGCGCTGCTCGATCGCCTGGCCTTAAACCCCGCGCGCCTGAAAAGCATTGCCGACGACGTGCGTCAGGTGTGCAGCCTCGCCGATCCGGTCGGGCAGGTGATTGACGGCGGACTGCTGGACAGCGGCCTGCGCATTGAACGTCGCCGCGTGCCGCTTGGGGTGATCGGCGTGATCTACGAAGCGCGCCCGAACGTCACCGTTGATGTCGCCTCCCTGTGCCTGAAAACCGGCAACGCCGCGATCCTGCGCGGCGGGAAAGAGACATGGCGCACTAACGCCGCAACGGTAAAAGTGATCCAGCAGGCGCTGGAGGAGTGCGGCCTGCCGGCCGGGGCGATTCAGGCGATTGAAAACCCGGATCGTGCCCTGGTGAACGAAATGCTGCGCATGGACAAATACATCGACATGCTGATCCCGCGCGGCGGGGCAGGGTTGCACAAGCTGTGCCGTGAGCAGTCGACCATCCCGGTGATCACCGGCGGTATCGGCGTATGCCACATCTTTGTGGATGACACCGCCGGGTTCGACCCGGCCCTTAACGTCATCGTTAACGCCAAAATCCAGCGTCCGAGTGCCTGTAACTCGGTGGAGACAGTGCTGGTGCATCAGGACATCGCTGACACCTTCCTGCCTGCGCTGAGCAAGCAGATGGCAGAGAGCGGCGTCATCCTGCACGCCGATGCCAACGCGCTGACGCTGCTGAAAGATGGCCCGGCGAAGGTTGAGGAAGTGAAAGCAGAACAGTACGACGACGAGTTCCTGTCGCTGGATCTGAACGTGAAGGTGGTGGCCGATCTGGACGACGCCATCGCCCATATCCGCGCCCACGGCACCCAGCACTCGGACGCGATCCTTACCCGCACCCTGAGCAATGCCAACCGCTTTGTGAACGAAGTGGATTCATCTGCCGTGTACGTGAACGCCTCCACCCGCTTTACCGACGGCGGCCAGTTTGGCCTCGGTGCGGAAGTGGCGGTCAGCACCCAGAAGCTGCACGCGCGTGGCCCGATGGGGCTGGAAGCGCTGACCACCTACAAGTGGATCGGCTTCGGCGACGACACCATTCGGGCGTGATCCTCCACGCGGGCGGCGTCTGCTGCCCGCGTTATCACGGTAATTTCTGCTCCATCCGTTCCTGTGCCGCCGAGTCCAGCGCGGCAATTTGTTCCTGTAACGCCGTCAGGCTGAGCGGCCTGCTGATTAAGTAGCCCTGGGTTTCATCGCACTTCATCATCATCAGCTTCTGCAACTGCCCTTCGGTCTCCACCCCTTCTGCCGTAATACTCAGCGAGAACGCTTTGCCGAGACCGATAATATTCTCGACGATGGTATTGGCGCTGTCGCTGTCCGGCATGCCGTCGATAAAGGATTTATCCAGCTTGATGCCATCGAACGGGAAATTGCGCAGATAGCTCAGGGAGGAGTAGCCGGTGCCGAAATCATCCATCAGCAGCTTCACGCCCAGTTTCTTCAGCGCCAGCATGATTTCGAGGCTGTTTTCCGGATTCCACAGGGTGGCGTTTTCGGTAATTTCGATCTCCAGCCGGGCCGGATCTAACTGCGATGCCTGCAACGCATCCCTGATGCGGTCCACCACCTGCCAGGACTGGAACTCAACGGCAGAGATATTCACCGACACCGAGAGGCCGTGCAGCATCTGCTGCGCGTCCCGACAGGCGGTTTTCAGCACCCAGTCGCTGAGCGGAATAATCAACCCGGTCTCTTCGGCTAGCGAAATAAACTGATCCGGCATGATCAGGCCAAGCTCGGGGTGATCCCAGCGGATGAGCGCCTCCACGGCGATGATCCGCGAGGAGTCATGGCCGTAACGTGGCTGGTAGACCAGACGGAACTGCTCTTTTTTGATGGCATCCCGCAGGCTCGCCTCCATCTCCCGGCGCTGCACCATCTGTTCCGCCATCTCAGGGGTATAAAACACCCATTTGTTGCGTCCGGTGCTTTTGGCTTTGTACAGGGCGATGTCCGAGAAGCGCAGGAGTTCGCCCGCGTCAACGGCATCATGCGGTGCCATGGCGATCCCGATGCTGGCCCCAATCACGATCTCATTTCCGTTGATCAGGAAGGGGCGCGTCAGCTCGGCGATGATGCGTTCGCACAGGGTATCGATGTACCGCCGATCGTGAATGTCGGAGATCACCAGAATAAATTCGTCACCGCCCTGGCGCGCCACCAGATCGTAATCGCGGATGCAGTGTCGGAGCCTGGCTGAGACCTCATGCAGCACGGTATCCCCGGCACCGTGGCCGAACAGATCGTTGACCGGCTTAAACTTATCGAGATCGAGGCTGAGCATCGCCAGCGGATGCACCTGCGTGGGCTGCGCCCGCAGCTTGCCCTCCAGAAACTCGCGCATCCGTACCCGGTTGGGCAGCCCGGTGAGCTCATCATGGCGGGAGAGATACTCCACCCGCGCCTGGGCCTCAACCTCAAGGGTGACATCCGTGGCGGTGCCGCGGTAGCCAGCGATTCCCTCCGGGGTGATCACCGGTTTGATGGCAATATGGCAGTAGCGCTGGTGGCCCATCGCGGAGAGATAGCGGCAGTGCAGCAGGCGGCGATGGCCCGTCTGGCCGGGTAGGGTGATCCACTCCGCCAGCGACTGGTTGTCGGCGGCCATGAACTCGCTGAGCGGACGACCGATCCAGGCTGAGATACTGTGCCCGGTAATGCCGGGAAAACGCTCAGAAAGCCAGGTAAAACGCAGCTCGGGATCGGTCTCCCAGATCCAGTCCGTGGTGGCCTCGGCAACGTCACGAAAACGACGTTCGCTGGCGGTGAGCGCCAGACGGTTCTGGGCCAGCAGGTAGGTGTTTTCATCATACATCCGCGCCTTTTTCAGTGCGTTGCGTCCCAGCAGTACGCCGGGAATGGCGGTACAGAGCGCCAGCAGGATCAGCAGCGGCAGGATATAGCGCAGCAGCTCCCGTCCCGGGTTATCGCTTTTCCACTCAATGGTGATCTGCTGACCGTCAATAGGCAGCGTTGCCACCCCGCGTCGTCCTGCCAGTTTCGGGGCATCCTTGTGCTGCACGCGGGTCTGGGCGATACCGTACTCCTCGCCCAGCGCGATGAGCTTTCGGTCATCCAGCACATCAACAAAAACCAGCACCGAGGCCGGGCCGGAAGCCACAGGGATACTGGCATCGTCACCTGTGGTGATGCGTGCCGCCGCCACCAGCGCCGGATGGCCGTTTTTCATCACCACCGTACTGGACAGAGGGATAGCGTCCGGCTTGTTTAATTTCTGAATCAGCTCAGGCACGGGATCGGCTCCCAGCCAGGATTGCAGCGAGCCCGTCGCCAGCTTGCCGTCAATCACGCTGTAACGGGTCTGCCCGCTGCCGTCCAGCACGAACACACCCTGGTACTCAAAATCGCGCCACAGCGTGGCACCCATATTCTGCCGGGTATAGGCCCAGTCAGTATCCACCCTCGGATGAAGATGCTGGTAGGCTTCACCCCACCAGGCGTAGTCTTTGATATGGGTGGTGAGCGTATCCACGCGGTTATGGATCGCCTTTTCCAGCAGCATGGCGCTGTGCTTATCGCTATCCTGATTGATGTTTCGCACGATGGTCAGCAGCGCGATGATGGCGATGATAAACAGCCCTGTCAGCAGAGAAACCATCAGCAGCAGGGCACGTTTGATGAAGGTCGCCGTTCTTTTAGGCTCCACATCCGCGCCGGATATATCATCGGTGACAAAAAATTTATGCATTAGTTACCCACTCGCTCAGGCATTTCTGTGTTCCGATTAGAATTAGTATCGACCTGTTATGGCGGGGCTTGATTTCAATAAGATAATTTTCAAGATAGCCGATCCTGGAACGAAGAAGGGAGATCGGGTCGCTGGTACGGACAAATAGCCGCAAAATGTGACGAGTATGGGTTATGGAAGAACGAAAGGCGGGCCTTAACCCTTTATTTCGTATGGTTTCTGCGCGTGTTGGTGTAAAAATCAACGACTAAAAGGCGAGGGGTTGACGGGGTGGGCGCTTTTTCTTACCCTTTTACACCGTAGTACCTTTCCTGAAAGCCGATATAGCTCAGTTGGTAGAGCAGCGCATTCGTAATGCGAAGGTCGTAGGTTCGACTCCTATTATCGGCACCATCTAACTTGTTAATTCTGTTTTATTTATTCTTTACGCACCCTTCAGTACGGCGTCAAAATCTGCACCATTCAAATCTGGTGATGTACAGAGCATATCTCTTGCCAGTGCGCGGCGGCGGTTAAGAAGCTCATCTAATGTCTCTTCAAATGTTGTAATTTCGCTGTCTCTTACCGTTGGGTAATACACAAATACATCTTTTGTTTGCCCAATTCGATATGCCCTGTCGGTTGCCTGATCTTCTTTGGCCGGATTCCAGCAACGGGTGAAATGAATAACGTGATTAGCTTTCTGGACGTTAACCCCAAAACCAACCGCGACCGTGGAGAGAATAATTACGCCGAAGCCGGGTTGAGCCTGGAAATCATCAATCAATCGCTGACGGCTGTTCTGGCTCTGACTTTTGGTGCTGGTATCACCATTGATAATCACCGGACGGAAACCAAAACGCTGTTGAATAGCATGTTGGACTTCGCGCTGAAGATCGCGCAGCTCAGTAAAGATAATCACCTTGTCTTTACTGGTGTGTTTAATTTCATCCAGCGTTTTCAGCATCCAGTTAAGTTTTGGCGACCCTTCCCGATATCGAGGCTCAGGGTTAACAACTGCCGGGTGCGCGCATATGAGTTTGAGACGATGTAATAACCCTAACATTCCCGCACCTGCCTGCTGCATTCCCTCGCTGAGCGCCTGTTGTTGTTGCCAGTTTGCAATCGAAGAAAGATACAGTTGCTTTTGAGGGCCAGAAAGCGGCAGTTGCTTACAGCTGATAACTTCGATTTTTTGCGGTAAGTCACGCGCAACTTCTTCTTTAGTTCGGCGTAATGTCTGGGGTTCAATCAACGCCCTTAAACTTTCAAGCCGCTCTGTATCACGGCCCGCTTCGTTCTCGATAGGGCGAACATAGTGTTTGCCAAATTCATTGAGCGCCCCTAACAGACCAGGTTGAGCGAAATCAAAGAGGCTCCAGAGGTCTACAAGCGTGTTTTCGACAGGCGTGCCGGTACATGCCACTTTGAATCTTGCTTGTATCGCATTGGCTGCATGAGTGATTAATGCTGCCGGGTTCTTTATTTTTTGTGCCTCGTCGCAGACCATGATGGACCATGGCTGGCGCGCCAGTGAGAACTCCTGATCGCGAAGCGTTTCGTAGGTCGTCAGAATGATTTTCGCCTCACCCTGCCAGCCGGGTTTGAGCAGATTTTTGATTCCCTGAGACTGCAGATGAGCAGGAATAGCCTGTTTCGGGTATTTTACCGCTTTGATGGTGTCGCCATACAATTTCATCACCGAAATCCCAGAGGTGTAGAAGAAATTGTCGAGTTCGCGTTCCCAGTTATCCAAAAGAGAAACGGGGGCAACGATGAGGCTTGGTGGCTCGTCAGAGAATTTTTCAATGAACCACACCAGGAAGCTCAGGATCTGCAGCGTTTTCCCCAGCCCCATATCATCCGCTAACAGGCAACCTGCAGTTTCCTGAGGTGAGCGAAGGAAAAGCTGCTGAAGCCAGGCCACACCTTCACGTTGATGGTCTTTGAGCCGGATGTGCTCTTTCAGGCTCAGTGGAATTTCAGGTTCAGCATGGCGGGCATTCAGGAGTGAATTTCGGCGCTGTTTAATGTAAACCGCTTCTTCAATATTCTGTTCAATTTTGAGCACTGCCCGGGCCGCTTTTTCAACAACATTGCCCTCTGATTCATGTGCCGCATTTTGTTGTTTTTCCCAGTTCTTACTGAAGGTTTTCGCCGCATCCAGTGGCAGTTCAGTCTCATTCCAGGGGGAGATGATATGCGTTTCGCCAGTTGCTTCTGCCTGGGTGATTCTCTCCTGCAGTTCATCAAAATGCTGCAGGTTATCAGGTTGCCAACCATCCAGTGTTTCAACCGAAAACTCGGAGAAGTCGATGTCATCAGGAAGCCAGTTTTCACTTTTTGCCTTGGTCAGCCAGGGTGAGGATATTTTTTCGAACTCACCAATGCCGATAACGCGATCGCCATATTTATTCAGATCCAGGACATCGTTAAATTCCTTGCCCTCGACTTCCTGTTGCCAACGCAACAACAGCGACTGGCAATCATGCCATTGTTGTTCAGTGAATTGGCTCAGTTCCAGTTCGTAACCCTGCCAGGAACCCGCTGGCATTTGCGCGGCAACGCTGATCCCTACGGCCTGAACAAATTTTTCCAGTTCCCATGGAGCAGAGAAGAGGAATGACGTCTCGGGTTGTGGCACCGGTGAGACAGGTTCAAGCATTAGCGTAATGCTCTCTATCTTATTCTCATCATTGATTTGGGGTTGAAGCCTAAAGTGATGAAAGAAAATATGGGCATCAAACAGTGCTTGTTCGTGTTCCTCGGGGGCAATAACACTGGCGGCATCTTCACCCAGGAAAGTGTAGGGGTTGCGAACAAAGGAAAGCGCTTCACTACCGGCCACCCGACGGCCTGGGATTGCGTGTATTGAATTCAGGACGTCTTTCACTTCGGGTGGGATGATGACATGGCTGAGTTCGCCGTTCTCTCCGGGAATACGGTAGCTATCGTGAACCTGTGAGTTCTTGTCAAAGCTGCCGAGCCAGTTAGCGGGCTGGTCCTCGAAGTGTGGCTCAATCTCGATAACGGCAGTATCAGCAATTGTTGCCTTACGCAGGCGTAATGATAACGACGTCGGTTTGATAACGTGCGTCTTTTCTAAATAGTCATCAAATTTTGCGGCAGCTTGTTTCGCACATTTGCGAATAGCGGCCCATCCCAGCTGGTTAGTGGTTTCGCCAGTCGACTGAATTTGCTGGGTACTAAGCTGCTCTATTGCTTGTAAGAGTGCCCAGTTTTCCCGCGATAACAGGTACTGTTGATTTTCATAAGTAAAAATAGCGCCGGTACGATTGAAACGAATCGACTGGCGTGCAGGAACCGAAATCCACTCCGCTATCCAGACTCGAAAATCACTATCGCTTAATGCCCCTCGCGAACTCAGGCTTGCACGTAATGGTAATACCTCAGGGATGCCAATAAGAGGCAGACTGCTGGAATGTTCCTCGTCTTCCAGTAATCGATACAAGGCATCCCAGCTCAATAACCAGCGGTCTGTGAGTGATATCAGATAGTCTTCTTCTGCCAGTTGTTCAATCCAGGATGCCAGCGCCCAAAGCTCTGAGTCATCAATCAACGATTGTGGAAAACTGAGCCCGCTTTCCTCAATTTGGTACTGATTCTTCAGGTGGCGTTCTATCTGCTGACGGTTTCCCGTCAGTTTACTTAACAGACGTTTCAGCATTATTTGATCCAATAGCGATGCGGTTCTTTGGTCACAGGGGCGAAACCGAGTCGAAGCAACTCTCTTTCTGTTGTGTCGTCAGCTGATTTGAGCTGAACGGACAGCACTCCACCTTTTTGTCGGTTATCGCTGACGATGCATGAGGTATTTTCAACCAGGCGCTGTATTGCTGTATCCCGCAATGGATTGATGATTTTGATGTCAGATACCGAGGCGGGTGAGGGCGCTTTGTTATCTACAAATTTGACGGGCTCTTCAGCCATCCAGCGGATACCCAGCTGACGTAATTCATCGTCATATTTCAGCATCCAGCCAGTGATTCGGGTCTTGTTGTACCCTTCGGCTCGTGGGGTATGTGGAAGACGAAGTACATTACGGTATTTATCTTTTAATTGGATATTAATATCTAATGTGTGTGACTCCGGGTTAAATGGAGCCTGACTCACCCGGTAGGCATACATTGCGTTCCCCGTCCCGGAAAACTCAACGAAAATGTAGTCGTTAATCTGCATGATCATGGCATTATCAAAACTACGCCCACCGCGCAAATGACTTAGTCGCCCACGATTCTCCTCGCGGAATTTCACAAAGTCGCTGCCACGATCTTGCCAGGCATCCGGTCCCATCACGATACGGGTGAATCCCATCTGATTCGCGAAACGTAGCCAATAGTGCAGCCTTGCCTGGTCAACGTCGCCATTGCCGCGTAACAGCTCAAAGAAATGCATCAGATCCTGTTTTGCCAACCAGCCTCGCACCATCGCTGCGACGGGTTCAGAAACATACTGATGCCATTTGTTCTGTTGGCTTTTCAGTTGCGGGTTATCCCAGTATTCCAGGGCGGCCTGTTTCAGAGCGGAATGTGCTTGATCGCGATAGGTAGAATGGTAATAGCGGGTCAGCGTCGCCGTTATGATGTCATCGCGAAAACGTACCCACTGCGCCGCCAGGCCTAATAGCCAACTGATTTTGTCCAGATATTGCGGATCGTCCAGAGTATCAAGCTGCGCCAGCAACACCGTAAAAATACGCTTCCATAACCAGCTGCTATCGGGGATTTGCGCTATTTTTTCTAATGATGATAAGGAGTTGCTTTCACCGGAAAGGAGCTGCTGGGATATTACACCGCCAGCTTGAGGCGTAAAAATGTCGTGATAAAACTCAATGGTTTTCATCCACGACTTTTCTCTGCGGATAGCGGCTTTTACTACGGGGTACCCCCTGGCGATATGCCCACGCAGTACACACCAGTGCGGGTTTGTTTCTGGCGATTCGTGTTTGTAGGCAAAATAACTTGAACAGAGTGCTGCCCATTCCTTGCGCTTCAGTGACTTAGATTCAATCTGTTTTTTGATAGCACTGTCTACATGTGGGAAGAATGTATCATCTTCCAGTAATACTGGCCTGTCAGGATAGAGCGGATCGGTATCGGCGAGGCCATAAAACACCATCCGCCATTCACGAGCAGTCAGATCTTCCGCAAGACGAAAACGACGCAGGGCTGCCAGCCGCATTTCATGAGGCGGTGGAGGGATTTTCTCTGCCTTATCAAGCCGTTTTTCCATGTCGAGACCCGCAGAGGTCAGAGCATGAAAATCATTACGCAGGAAATTATCATCCTGCTGGCTGGAGGACAGTTTAGCCGCTATGCGTTGTGCAAGAGAACTCAGCGCGGGCGTCATTGCGGCATTACCAGCTGGCAAACTTCTTTATTAACGACCGGAGGGAAATCCACCTCCTCGGCCCCATCACGTTTATCCTTGAGTCCAAAGAACTGCATGCGCAACTCAACGCGGCGACTGGCTTCTTTGCTCTCTTTCGCGTTATTAAACGAAACCCCACCGGCCAGGAAAAGTTTTCGAATTTGGATCTGCTGCTCCGCAGAGATGCTGTTTTGCAAAGGGCTACGGCTATCGAGCAAACTGCACATCACCCACTCAGAGCGCTGCAGGGAGAGATGCAGGTTGTAAAGGTACGAGCCGTCGGTATCGGTAAACCCTTCAATCACGATCTGCTTAAACCACTTTTTGCCTTCTTCGCTGTCAGAGGCCTCCAGCACCAGCGGAACGACATCCTGGAGTGCTTTTTGCCCTTCCGCATTCAGGAAAAAACGGTTGTGGTCGAAACGACCTGCCTCGCCAAAGCTGATACGGTTATCGTGGCAATCCACCACGATGGTTTTATTCACACTGCGGGCATGCAGCTCCAGGCGCTCGCATAATCTGGCGATATCCTGCCCCCTGACTTTTTCCCCTTGCTCCGCGCGTTGAATACGCTGTGTAACGGAGCTCAGCGACGCGACCATCACCACCAGAAATAACACCATCATGGCGGTCATCAGATCGGCGTAAGAAATCCAGAAGGGCTTCTCAGCTTCATCACTGCGGCGCTTTTTAACGCCAAATGCATTCCCAAACATCAGCGGTCACTCCTTAAGCACGAACACGTGACAGAACATCATCAAGCTCGCTGACGCTATCTGCGATCTGCTCGACAGAACCCCCTAATAGAGCGGTGGCATTAGCCAGCTCTTTGTCCAACTTGCCAAGTGTTTGGTCCAGGCTTCTGGATACTCCCCCTGCGAAATCTTCAAACCCTTTTCCGAGCACGTCACTGACATTCTCCATGAAGGTCTGCGCTTCGCGGTTATAGCTCTGCAAGCGTTCACCGTGCTGTTTGAGATCGGTGATGAACTGGCTGCGGGTGGTTTGTTCAGACTGGGTATTTGCGGCGAGCAACTCCAGCATGGCAATGGATTTGCTGACGGCTTCCCGATTGTTTCTGTAATCGGCTACTACCGAAGAGAGTTCGCTGGTGGCAAGCGAAAGCGATGAACCCGCCGATTGCGCTTTATTCAACACGTCAGCCGTAAGGTGATTCGCTTCCGACACTTTATCGCCTGCATGTTCAAAACGTTCGGCGGCAATACGCATTTTGTCCGCGCCGTTTTGCATATCCTGAATCTGGCGATTGGTCTGTTCTGCGAGTTTGTTAAGGGTATCGGTAGTGCCCTGATGCTGGCTGGCAACGGTTTCAATCAGCTGTTTGATCTGATCGTCTACTTCACTCATCACTCGCTGCGTCTGTTCGTGCAGGGACTGCTGATTAGCCTGCTGGTTCGCTGATATCTGTTGCTGACCATTGTCAATCTGACCAAACAGACTGCCCAACTGATCCCCGAGTGCTTCGACAGAGGCCGCCATTTTTTCCATCGTGGCACTTTGGCCCTGCTGCACTGAATTCTGAATGGCTTCAATAAAGGCGGACATATGTTCTGCCTGGGCTTTTTCCCGCGCCTCGCTGTCGGCAAACATTTTCTCAAGCTGGCGCGCCATACGTTCACCGGCACCTTCGCCTTCAGCACCGATTTTGGCGACAGAGGACTGTAAGCTGGTAAGCATGTCATTCATGCCAGCCTGCATGGCCTGTTGGCCCGATTTCATTTCTGAGAGCAGCTGTTCAATTAACTGTGCGCTGCCCTGGCGGGAATCGTCGCTGACCTGACGCATATCCTGCAGCAGAGCGGAGAACCCGCTTTGCATCGTCTGGATCGCCCCGACGGTTTGCCCCATCATTTCGTTGAGATTGGTAAACTGCTGGCCAAAGGTGGTATCGAGCTTCGCCATAAACGCGGTCAGCACATCCTGCAGCATGTTTTGTACCATGCCGCTTTGATCGCCGCTGGCGGTCTGAACTGCACCCGCAATTTTATCCAGCGGTGACTTCAGGCTATTTTCAATTGCGCCGCTCACCTGGTCGGCAAACTGCGCGCCTGATTCGCGATAGGTGTTGCTCAATGTATTCGCGAGGCGTTCATTTTCAACTTTCTGGCTTTCGGCGAGATGCAGCAGCATGTCGCGAAGATCGGTGACCAGGCTCTCTTTCAGGTGGCGCGCCTGAGTGGCGCTTTCGTTGCTGGATTTCACCAGTGAGGCGAGATACTCCTCACCCACGCCGCTGACATATAGCTTGTCGATGGAAGCGGTAAACTTTTCCAGATACTTATAGCACTTCGCCAGAGAAAATTTCTCCAGCCATGTGACGACGATGGATGCAAAAATAGCAACCGCAGAACCAAGGAAAGCGTACAGCACATCGTGCAGCAGATTATTGACGCTGCTGGCGACCTGCTCCGGCGTGCTGGGGTCAAAGTGGTTCAGGCCAATCATCAACCCATAGAACGTACCGATAATCCCCACACCGGTCAGAATGCCGGGGAGATGCTTGAAGAATTCGGTGTTGAGTGGAATGTCTACAAGTTGCTGCTCTGAAAAGTAGCTAGCGCTGGGTGCTGTCGCGCGAATTTTGACAATCTTCTCTTCGCTGCCGACCAGTTCGTGCTGGGGGTGCAGGGATTCAGCAAACTCATTCCAGGCGTGTTTCAGTTCCGGCTGCACAAACAAATTTTGTAAGTGCTGAAGTTGATCTTCAGGCTCGTTCTTTTCAATACTATTAATTGAATGTGTATATTTTTTTAATCTATTAACAATGTTAATAGATCTGATCAGGTAAAAAAGAATAAAACAGAGAAATGCAAAACTGACAAGGCCGATAACGGTTGCTGGCACCATATAAGGCTGCACAGAGGTTAGCGCCAGTAAGACGGAATTAAGCCAGGACATAGTTTTACCTGTTTTATATTAAATACACACACAGAATAACCATCGACAACATTTTGATTACCTTTAATCAAAATCGACGCGCGGCTACACACTTTCAACACTTTTCAAATTTATCGTTTCGATGCTGCAGAACGGGTGTTGTTGCCCTGGGGATGAACTGCGTATTGGGCGAGAGCACTGATGTTGCATACGAAACGGCGGTTTAGTTTCCTATTATTCACCTCTCAAATGCAAACTTCTTTACGTTGTGTCGTTTGTAATCGTTCCTGTTCCGGGTATCATTTTGCGAACTGCATTCCAAAATCGTATTTGCAATATGGCATCGTTGCGTTTTCGCTGCGATCTGCCTCGAGGATTTTTATGAACAACGCCGAACAACAGTTCCTGAACGAGCTGGATAACAAATTCTGGAAGGCCGCCGACAAGCTGCGCGCCAATATGGATGCCGCCAACTACAAGCACGTGGTGCTGGGGCTTATCTTCCTGAAGTATGTATCCGATGCCTTTGAGGCCCGTCAGCAGGAGCTCATTACTCTGTTCCGCGATGTTGGCAACCCGGACAACATCTACGCCATGTCGCGTGACGGTTACGACTCTGATGAAGAGTATGCGCAGGCGATTGTTGATGAACTGGAAGTGGAAGATTACTACACCGAAAAGAACATCTTCTGGGTGCCAAAAGCCGCGCGCTGGGACACGCTGAAAAACAAAGCCATGCTGCCAACCGGCACGGTGCTGTGGGTGGATGAAGCCACCGGGAATGACGTCAAGCTGCGCTCCGTCTCCTGGCTGGTGGACAATGCCTTAGATGAAATCGAAAAAACCAACCCGAAGCTGAAAGGTATTCTGAACCGCATCAGCCAATATCAGTTGGGTAACGAGGTGCTAACCGGGCTGATTAATACTTTCTCGGATGCCAACTTCAGCAATCCGGAATATAACGGCGAGAAGCTCAACTTAAAGAGCAAAGATATTCTCGGCCACGTTTACGAGTACTTCCTCGGCCAGTTCGCGCTGGCAGAAGGTAAGCAGGGCGGCCAGTATTACACGCCAAAAAGCATCGTTACCCTGATTGTCGAATGCTTACAGCCGTATAACGGCCGTGTGTACGATCCGGCGATGGGCTCGGGCGGGTTCTTTGTTTCCAGCGACCGCTTTATTGAAGAGCACGCGGGCGAGAAGCAGTACAACGCCGCCGAGCAGAAGCAGAAAATCTCCGTTTACGGTCAGGAGTCCAACCCGACCACCTGGAAACTGGCGGCGATGAACATGGCGATCCGTGGCATCGACTTTAACTTCGGCAGTAAAAACGCCGATACCCTGCTGGACGACCAGCATCCGGATCTGCGTGCAGACTTCGTGATGGCTAACCCGCCGTTCAACATGAAGGAGTGGTGGAGCGCGAAGCTGGAAAACGACGTGCGCTGGAAGTACGGCACCCCGCCGCAGGGCAATGCCAACTTCGCGTGGATGCAGCACATGATCCACCACCTGGCCCCGAAAGGCTCGATGGCGCTGCTGCTGGCTAACGGCTCTATGAGCTCCAATACCAACAACGAAGGCGAGATCCGTCGCAACCTGATCGAGGCCGATCTGGTGGAGTGCATGGTGGCGCTGCCAGGTCAGCTGTTTACCAACACCCAAATCCCGGCCTGTATCTGGTTCCTGACTAAAGACAAAACCGGCGGCAACGGCAAAGCGCACCGCAAAGGCGAAGTGCTATTTATCGATGCCCGCCAGATTGGCTTTATGAAAGACCGCGTACTGCGTGATTTTAGCCGCGAAGATATTGCCAAAATCGCCGATACCTTCCACGCCTGGCAGGCGGATAAAGACTACTAAGACGAAGCAGGATTCTGCTTCTCCGCAACGCTGGAAGATATTCAGAAAAACGACTTTGTGCTGACCCCTGGGCGCTATGTCGGTGCCGCAGAGCAGGATGAAGACGATGAACCGTTTGCCGAGAAGATGGCGCGACTGACGGCGCAGCTCAAAGATCAGCTGGAAGAGAGCGCGAAGCTGGAAGAACAGATTAAGGCGAATCTGGGGGAGTTAGGTTATGAGTTCTAAATGGCCTGTTGTACTAATAGATGACATTAAAGCTGATTTAAAAAATGCAATCACGATTGGCCCTTTTGGGTCAAGAATGAAAAGTGATTGCTATGTTGAATCTGGTATTCCGGTTATTCGGGGGACGAATCTAGGTCCGACACCTAATTTTATAAATGAATTTGTATACATAACCATAGATAAAGCAGATGAACTAGCATCATGCAATGTATATAAAAATGATTTAGTATTTCCTCATAGGGGTTCAATAGGGGAAGTCGGTATTGTAGAACATGATAAAAGATACGTTCTTTCAAGCAGCCTCATGAAGCTAACATGTGACCCCCATAAAGCATGTCCCAAATATATATATTATTTCTTTAAAAGTAATCAGGGGCGACATGAGTTACTCAAAAATTCATCTCAAGTTGGTACGCCTGGGATTGGCCAACCATTGTCTTCCCTTAAAGCTATCGAATTACCTTTGCCAACATTAAATGAACAATCGAAAATAGCGAAAATTCTCGGGGAGTTAGATGAAAAAATAGAACTTAATCAAGTAATCAACCAAACCCTGGAACAAATGGCGCAAGCCCTGTTCAAAAGCTGGTTTGTCGATTTTGAACCGGTAAAAGCCAAAATGGCAGCGCTGGAAGCGGGTGGTTCGCAGGAAGACGCGACGCTTGCCGCCATGACGGCGATTTCCGGGAAAGATGCTGATGCGCTGACGGTATTTGAGCATGAACACCCTGAGCAATATGCCGAGATAAAAGCCACGGCAGAACTGTTTCCGTCTGCAATGCAGGAGAGTGAGTTAGGGGGGGGGCCGGAAGGGTGGAAATTCCAACCTTTTGGAGAGCTTTTATCTCATACAATCGGGGGAGACTGGGGTAAAGATGAATCTGATGATAAGCATAAAATGCCAGTGCGTATTATTCGAGGAACAGATATTCCTAATATAAAGTCTTGCCAAGATAGCAATGTTCCTTTTCGTTATGTAGAAGAGAAAAAATTAAAAACACGTAGTCTAAATGCTGGTGATATTGTTATTGAAGTATCAGGAGGCAGCCCGACTCAACCCACAGGCCGTTCTATCTATGTTACTGATGAGATTCTTAAGCGACTATCACTACCTGTGGAGCCTGCAAGTTTTTGCCGACTTTTCCGTCCAAAAAGTAAGGAGTTAGGCATGGTTTTGGGCCTTCATCTTGAGAAGATTTATCAAGATGGGAAAACATGGTTATATCAAAATCAAAGTACTGGGATTAGTAATTTTCAGACAAAAGTGTTTTTAGAAAATGAGATGGTTGCTGTTGCGCAATCCGAAATTTTAAAGTTGTTTTACAAAGCAACGCTGCCTTTTGTTAAATTAATGCACTCTTCTGAGAATATAAAGTTAACCCAACTCCGCGACACCCTTCTCCCCAAACTCCTCTCCGGCGAAATCACCCTGCCGGAAGCCGAGCAGGCGGTAAGCGAGGCGGAAAATGTATAAAGTCGATACGCCGACCAACAGCCTGCACTCTCTGCAAGAGGTGTCGTTCAGCAGCCTTGGTTATACCGAGCGCTATCACCTGCAGGAGTGGCTGGCGAAGAACCCTCAGGCGTTGACCCGCGATAACGATGATGAACTGCTGATCATCCAGAAAGAGTTCGCCGGTTTTGACGACACCAAAGAGCGCCTTGACCTGCTGGCGATCGATAAACAACGCAACCTGGTGATCATCGAAAACAAGCTCGATGACTCCGGGCGCGATGTGGTGTGGCAAGCGCTGAAATATGCCGGCTACTGCGCCAACCTGCGCAAAGAACAGATCCTCGACATCTTCCAGCTCTATCTCGATAAATACGAACCGGAAGAGACTCGCCCGGCGGCGGAAGTGATGGCCGAGTTTCTGGAGTGTGAAAGCCTGGATGAAGTGCAAATCAACCAGAGCCGCACGCAGCGAGTGATGATGGTGGCAGCCAGCTTCCGCAAAGAAGTGACCAATACCGCACTGTGGCTGATGCAGTTTGGTCTGCGGGTGCAGTGCTTTAAGGTTAAGCCGTATAAATTCAACGACGATGTGTTCGTTGATATTCGCCAGGTGATCCCGACGCCGGAAGCCGAATCCTTCATGATCGGCATGGCGCAGAAGGAAGCCGAAGAGCAATCCACCAGCGGTGGAGTTAAAGCTATCCTGATGATCCGCAAAGCCTTCTGGACCAAAACCCTTGAGCGTCTTAAAGCCAGCTCCTGCACGTTGTACAACAATATCAGCCCGTCGACCGACCATTGGATCAGCGCGGGTTCCGGTATCAGCGCCGTTTCTTGGAATCTAATTTTCAGTAAAAAAGAGAGTCGCGTTGAACTGTGGATTGCCAAATCCTCGGCGGAGAGCAACACCTTTGCGTTTAACTGGCTCTATGAGCATAAAGAGGCGATTGAAAATACCTTTGGTCAGGCGCTGAAATGGGAGCCGCTTCCAGGCAAAAAATCGTGCCGAATCTCTTTCGCCACGCCCGCCACCAGCCTCGACGAGAGCAACTGGCCAGCAATGATCGACTGGCTGCTGGTTAACCTGACGGCGTTTGAAAAAGCGCTCGATCCCTTTATCGCCCCACTGAATATGGCGCTTAAAGATATTTCTAATGCGCCGGAAGAGACGGAAGAACCTGAGACAGAGGAAGCCTGATGCTGAGCGAAGACGATTTAGAGCAGCAATGCCTGAAATGGTTTGCTGAACAGGACTGGGAAGTGCTGCACGGGCCGGATATCGCGCCGGACGGCGACAACCCGCTGCGTGAATCATTCCATGATGTGTTTCTGCGCCCGGTGATGCTGGAGCAGCTGAAAACCATCAATCCCCATCTCCCTGTTTCCGTGCTGGAAGAGGTGATACTGCGTATTACCCGCCCCGAAAGCCCGGATCTGGTCGTCAGCAATAAGGCCTTTCACCATCTGCTGCTTGACGGCGTCCCCGTTGAGTACAAGCGTGAAGACAAGACGGTTCACGATAAAGCGCTGCTGATGGATTTTAACCATCCCGGCAATAACCGCTTTATGGTCGTGAATCAGGTCGCTATTCAGGGGATAAAACAGGTCCGTCGTCCGGATATCATTGGTTATATCAACGGCCTGCCGGTGGCGGTGATTGAGCTGAAAAGCCCGATTGATGCCAATGCCGATATCTGGGCTGCGTTTAACCAGCTCCAGACCTATAAAAACGAACTCAGCGACCTGTTTATCTGCAACGAAGCGCTGGTGGTGAGCGATGGGCAAAATGCGCGTATTGGCTCGCTCACTGCTGACGAAGAGCGTTTTCTACCGTGGAAAACTGTGGCTAACGAAGACGATAAGCCACAGTTTGACTGGCAGTTGCAAACGGTCGTGAAGGGCTTCTTTAACCGTGCGCTTCTGCTCGATTACATTCGTTACTTTGTGTTGTTCGAAAATGACGGCAAACGCCTCATCAAAAAGATTGCCGCCTATCACCAGTTCCACGCGGTGCGTGAAGCTGTCGCGGCGACGATTGTGGCGTCTACCGGCAAACATCTGCCGCTGCGCAGTAACATTACTCCCGGCAGTAAAAAAGCGGGTGTGGTGTGGCATACACAGGGATCCGGCAAAAGTATCTCTATGTGCTGCTACGCCGGAAAGCTATTGCAACAGGCGGAGATGAACAACCCGACCATCGTGGTGGTGACGGATCGTAACGATCTGGACGGGCAACTCTATGCAACCTTTTGTCAGGCGCAAGATTTACTGAAGCAAACGCCTTTACAGGCCAACGACCGCGACGAGCTGCGTGAGCTGCTTAATGCCCGCGAATCCGGCGGCATCATCTTTACCACCGTGCAAAAGTTTGCGCCGCTGGACAGCGAGCAGAGCCATCCGGCCCTCAACCTGCGCACCAACATCGTGGTGATTTCCGATGAAGCGCACCGCAGCCAGTATGGCCTGAGCGCCACGCTGGACCGCGAAACCGGGGTCTACAAATACGGCTACGCCAAACACATGCGCGATGCGCTGCCGAATGCGTCGTTTATGGGCTTTACCGGTACGCCGATTGCGTCTGAAGATAAAGATACCCGTGCCGTATTCGGCGATTACGTCTCTATCTACGATATTCAGGATGCGGTTGATGATGGCGCAACGGTACCGATTTACTACGAATCCCGGCTGGCAAAACTCGACCTGAATCATGAGGAGCTGGAAACGCTCTCCGACAAGGTGGATGAGCTGGTGGAAGATGAAGAGACGGGTCAGCAGGAGAAAACCAAAGGTGACTGGAGTCGTCTGGAAAAGCTGGTGGGTTCAGAGCCGCGTATCAAACAGGTTGCCGCCGATCTGGTTCAGCACTTTGAAACACGCAATGCGGCCATGAACGGCAAGGCGATGATTGTGGCCATGAGCCGTGATATCTGTGTGAAGCTCTACAACGCCATCACAGAGATCCGTCCGGACTGGCACAGCACGGATGTTGAACAAGGCGCGATCAAAGTCATTATGACCGGCTCAGCATCAGACAAAGACCATCTTCAGCCGCACATCTACAACAAGCAGACTAAAAAGCGTCTTGAAGCCCGCTTTAAGGATTTGAACGATCCGCTGAAGCTGGTGATTGTCCGTGATATGTGGCTGACCGGGTTTGATGCGCCGTGCTGCCACACCATGTATATCGACAAGCCGATGCGCGGTCATAACCTGATGCAGGCTATTGCGCGCGTTAACCGCGTGTTCCGCGATAAACCCGGCGGGCTGGTGGTGGATTACATTGGTATCGCCAACGAACTGAAGCAGGCGCTAAAAACCTACACGGATTCGAAAGGGAAAGGGCAGACTACCGTCGATGCGCGGGAAGCTTTTGCCATTCTGTTGGAAAAAATCGATGTCATTCACGGGATGTTTGCGCCGTCAGCAGGAAAACCCGGCTTTAGCTACGAAGGCTTTTCTCGCGATCCATTAGCGTTCTTGCGCGATGCCGTTAACTACATTCTGGGTCTGGATGACGGTAAAAAGCGTTATCTCGACGTTTCACTGGCGATGAGTAAAGCCTGGTCGCTCTGTAACACCCTTGATGAAGCTGAACCCTTACAGGAGGAGTTCGCGTTCCTTTCGGCGGTCAGAGTGGGGCTTATCAAACTTGATCCAAAGGCAAAATTTAGCCAGTCAGAAAAGAACTCGCTGCTGAGCAAGATCCTCGATAACGCGGTTGTCGCTACAGGCGTTGAGGATGTTTTTGCTCTGGCCGGGTTGGATAAGCCAAACATAGGGTTGCTGTCCGATGAGTTCCTGGAAGAAGTGCGGGAAATGCCGCAACGCAACCTGGCGGTGGAACTGCTGGAAAAACTGCTTAATGACGGTATTCATGCTCGCTCCGGAAATAACATAGTGCAGCAGAAGAAATACTCCGACCGCCTGAAAGCCGTGCTGCTCAAATACAATAACCGGGCGATTGAAACCGCACAGGTGATTGAAGAGTTGATCCAGATGGCGAAAGCGTTCCAGGAGGCGATGGAGCGCGATGATGCGCTGGGCTTAAACCAGGACGAAATCGCTTTCTACGATGCGCTGGTGGAAAACGAAAGCGCGGTGCGTGAACTGGGCGATGAAACGCTAAGAAAGCTGGCTATTGAGGTCACACGACAGCTGCGGAAATCTACCACCGTCGACTGGCAGGTACGTGAAAGCGTGCGTGCGCGGCTGCGTATTCTGGTGCGCCAGACCCTGCGTAAGTACAAGTATCCGCCGGATAAAACAGCGGGTGCCGTAGAGCTGATTTTGAAGCAGGCGGAAGTGGTGTCGAACAGCTGGACGTCATAGCGACGTCCAACTGCTGATAGCGAGGGCAGAGTATCGCCCTCCGTTGTACCTGAAGAGTGAAAATAGTTCTGATTAAGCATGCGAGAACTTCATTGCCAGGACTCAACGGCGGTACTGAATGCTCCTTGATTCAGTTATTTTAAAACTTCTCCATTTTCGATTTTTCCATCAAGAATGAACAAATTGACCTCACAGTTGCAAAGTGAACAGAACCTCAGTACGCATCCACTGTATGATTTGTGGGGACTTATTCGCCGACGCTCGAATAAAATAACTCTGTCTTCAGGCCTGCTGGCATTCAGGCACCAAAATGTGAGCGTGCAACTGTCGATCGATGCGATTAGAAATATTAAGGTCAGACGCAGTTGGCTGTATTCTAATGTGTCTATTGGGACAGACGGTGAAACCTATCGGCTTAATGGTTTCAATGTTCAGCAGCTCGAAACACTTATTCAAAAGATTCAACGTGCAGCGCTGGATATTTTTCAGCATAGCGCTGAGTGGCGGGATCTACTTGAGGTTGTCAGACGCTATCAGAAAGGCGATCACTATTTCTCTTCGTGGGAGTGGCGCGCTTTGTCACAGCTCACTTTGGTTAAAAAGCGTCTTTATGATCTTGATATTGATGCCGATTTTATTGCGCAAGAAAGCGATAACCCCATTGCGCAGCTGGCCCTGAAGTTATCAATGGACGATGTTTCTGAAGCGGGACGACATCACTTTAACGAACGGGTCGTCCCGCAGTTAGTATCTTCGTATCAAATCTTTTTTGATAACATCGAATCACAGCCCCTGAGTTCCCCTCAGCGTAAAGCTTGTGTCACGAATGAAGATCATACTTTAGTTGTTGCAGGTGCCGGGACGGGAAAAACGTCGACACTAATTGGTAAGGCTGGATATCTGTTGAAGGCGGGTTTAGCTCAGCCTGAAAATATCTTAATGCTGGCCTTTGGTAACAAGGCCGCGCGGGAAATGGCTGAACGTATTGCTGAGCGACTGCCGGAAAGTGGGGATAAATTAAAAGCGACTACCTTCCATGCGTTCGGCAATCGTATTGTCGCTCAAAGTGTTGGCGTCAAACGTTCACTTACGCGTTTTGCTGAACAAAATAATGAGTTACGACAATTTATTGAAGCGACTTTAGAAGCAGAAATAAGTCTCAGCGATGATTATAAAACCCAACTAGTTAAATATTTTGTTTGTTACAGTACACCTGGCCGTTGTGAATATGATTTCAATGCCATTGAAGAATATCATGAGTTTCTCCAAAGCTGCCGCCTGATTACCCTGACCGGGCAATGGGTTAAAAGTGTCGGTGAATTACGGGTTGCCAACTATCTCTATTTGTATTCAGTCCCCTTTGCTTATGAAGCAAATTATGAGGTTAATACAGCAACCATAGAACGCCGCCAGTATAAGCCTGACTTCTACTTGCCGGTCAGTAAGACCTATATTGAATACCTTGGCGTAGATCGAGAGATGAGAACGGCCCCCTTTGTCGATCAGGCCGCATATCTTGAAGGATTAGCCTGGAAGCGGAAACTGCATCAACAGCACAAAACCCGACTGGAAGAGTTATACAGCTACCAGTTGAGTGAAGGAACGCTGGAAGAAAATATCCTCGATTTACTTAATCGGGTGAAGGAGCCGCAGCATTTACGTGACACAGACACACTCCTGGATGAGCTTAAAAGCTCGGGTTCATCGCCGTGGCAAGGCTTTATCGATTTGATGCTCCGTTTCCTTAGCCTTTTCAAGGAAGGGCAATTTTCATTTTCAGAACTGCTGACGTCACCTCAACGTATAGATATGGGGCGCACCCAGGCATTTATCGCGTTGTTTAAACCCGTCTATGATGCTTATGAAGCCCATCTCAAAGAGCAACAAGAAATGGACTTCAGCGATATGATCGCGGAAGCAACAACTGCACTTGAGGAAGGGCAATTTCATCATCGTTATGACTATGTTCTGGTTGATGAGTTTCAGGACCTTTCGGGTGGGCGAGGGAAGTTGTTAAAGGCATTACTGGCAACCCGGGATAATATGCGGCTGTTTGCAGTAGGGGATGACTGGCAGGCCATTTATCGTTTCAATGGCTCAGACCTTCGTTTTTTTACCCGTTTTGATCATCAGTTTTCGCCTGCAAAAATGCTACCTCTGGACAAAAGTTATCGCTTTAACAATCGCATACATGAGCTTAGTTCTACCTTTGTTACTCGAAATCCGGCGCAGTTGAAGAAAGAGATCACGACGCATACCCAGGTGGAACATGCGGCAGTCCAACTGCTCGATATTCAGGAACAAATCGCTAATATCCACATTGCCGAGCGCAACCAAAGAAAAGCTGAGGCTTATCGTCAGCAAATCAGGAGAGCGCTTGCTCGTTGCCATAGCCGGGAAGTGAGGCTCAACAGTACCCGTCGCGCACCCGTTATGCTGATTGGTCGTTATCGTCTGGAAAATATGAGGGATCTTAAGGGGTTGGATCTAAAGGCGCTAATGGCCGAATTTCCACTACTGGATATTCAATACCAGACGGCGCATGCCAGTAAAGGCCTGGAAGCAAATTACGTGCTCCTGCTGGGGCTCGAAAAGGGGAGTTTTCCATCAGCCAAAGAAAATGATGAGTTGATAGACCTTCTTCTCCCGGAGCAAGAGCCATACCTGTTTGCCGAAGAGCGTCGGTTATTTTATGTCGCCGTTACCCGTGCCCGACACTATGTGTTTATGATCTTTGATAGCCAGAATACCTCAGCTTTCGTTGAGGAAATTGCAAAAATGGGTAAACAGCTCATTACGAAAAGTGATTCTCTTGAAGTCGGTCAATGGAGTTGTCCAGATTGTGAGTCCGGCTCCTTAACGGGCAAAGTGAGCCGCTATGATAAGAAATTCTATGTCTGCTCTCACTCACCCGCCTGTGATTATATGGCCAGTTCCTGCAAGCAATGCAGCTCACCGATGGTGATGCACAATGGCATGCAAAGGGTATGCGCGAATCCAGAATGTCAGGAGATTGAAATCGTCTGTCGGCGCTGCGGTCTCGGCACCATGGTTAAGCGTAAGAACAAAGACGGAGGCGTTTTCTATGGTTGCAACCGTTATCGTAAGGATGAGGCGGACTGTTGTTATGAAAACATTACGAGCGAAGAGTTTGAGCGCAGAGTCGACACTGCAAAACAGAATGCAGCGATCATGCAGGAGAGATGAGACATCAAAATTCGAGTGGATACGTAATGCACAATAGTATCTGCGAATGCTTTCAGGCTGCACCATTACTGTTGCTGCAAAAGGGCGTCTACTCAAACTCACTGAAATGCCTGACACTCTAGATCTGTTAGTATTCCACCCCACAATCATCCTGCATCGAGAAAACGTGCAGAGAATGACCAGCCGGTAAGCCCCGCTGGTCGCCTTGTCGTTATTTCAAATGTTCTTTCAACTGATATCCTGCCTGACTAATAGCAGTCCGCACGGCAGGAACGTCACTCAGCGCGTTCAGCAGACCATAATCATGAATTAATCCGTTGTAACGCGTAACCGTCACGTCGACACCAGCAGCGTCAAGTTTGCGACCGAAAGCCTCGCCTTCATCGCGCAGCACATCAAGTTCAGCAGTCTGAATCAGCGTGGGTGGCAGCCTCTGCAACTGCTCTGTTGTTGCGCGTAGCGGAGAGGCAAGAATGTTATTTCTGTCGCTCTCATTTGGGGTGTAGGCGTCCCAGAACCACTTCATCATGTTGCGCGTCAGAAAATACCCGTTTTCATACTGATTATAAGAATCAGTATGAAAATTCGCGTCAGTTACAGGCCAGAGCATGACGTCATAGCGAATGGCAGGTGTTTTATGTTGTTTAGCCTGAAGCGCTACGGCCGCGACCATATTACCGCCGACGCTGTTACCCACCAGCGCCAGACGTTTGCCATCAACGCCTATTTCACTTCCGTTCTCGGCTACCCATCGGGTTGCTGCGTATGCCTGATTAATTGCAATAGGGAAATGCGCTTCCGGCGATGGCGTATAGTTTACGAAAACGGCCGCCGCTTCGGACGCATTAACCAGATCACGAACCAGACGCTCATGTGTCGGGAAATCGCCAAGGATCCAGCCACCACCGTGGAAGAACATAAATACTGGCAGGATGCCTGTCGCGTTATGAGGCTTCACAATATTCAGCGTTATTTTTTGCCCATTAACAGTAATCGTTTTTTCACTGACGTCGGCCGCAGGCAGTGCTCCCCCTTTCTGCGCATCGATCAAGACCTGACGTGCTGCCTGGGGAGACAATTGCTCAATGGGCTTCCCTCCGCTACCGTTCAGCGCATTCAGGAATTCTTGAACATGACGTTCTGGGGTAGTTGTATCAGCAAAGCTGTTGGCTGAAACTGCAGCCATTGCGACAGACAATAACGCGGACTTGATATTCATAGTGTCACCTGATGAGTAATGCATGCCATTATTTTGCGTGCTTTTTATATGAGCGAACCGTCAGGCTTATCACTACTTTATAAGCCCAGGGCAATAGTTAAATTTTGAAAATCATATCGGTAGAGGAATAAATAAGCGCCCGACCAGGCTGGTAGCCGGGCTTTACGGATTAAACCGGAACGTTACAGGCCCAGCTCCGATAACCCCGGATGATCGTCCGGACGACGCCCCAGCGGCCAGTGGTACTTGCGCTCGCTTTCCTTGATGGGCATATCATTAATACACGCGAAACGACGTTGCATCAGACCATCCTCGCCGAATTCCCAATTCTCGTTGCCGTAAGAACGGAACCAGTTACCTGAATCATCGCGCCACTCGTAGGCATATCGGACCGCAATGCGGTTGCCCCCAAATGCCCACAATTCTTTAATAAGACGGTACTCAAGTTCCTTTTTCCATTTGCGCTCAAGAAATCCTTTGGCCTCTTCGCGATTATTCACAAATTCTGCGCGGTTACGCCATTTGGTATCCAGAGAATAGGCCAGAGAGACCTTTTCAGCGTCGCGGCTGTTCCAGCCGTCTTCAGCAAGCCTTACTTTTTCAATCGCTGATTCAAGCGTAAACGGCGGAAGCGGTGGACGAATTTGTGCATCAGACATGGTAAAGACTCCTGTAAATTTGGGGGGATCGGTATGATCCTGCTTGATGAAACTCAGACATAAATTCCTCTCCTGTTATTTAGCGTCTTTGGTATCCATGCTGATTCAGCATTGTCCATTAGCACTGACATTCATTTTCAGAGGGGGCGTCGTATCTATGAATTGATGGTAGAACGATCGTTCTACATCGTCAAGATAGTCTTTATGAAAATACTTAAAAAATAAAAAACCTCTCGATAGAGGTTTTAAGATGCTGATTTATAAGATTTTTTTTGAAGTATGGATTAGTGGTGGAGATAATGCGGAGGAAAAAATGAATACGATATCTATCGTTATGTATGAATTAACGATAATAAAAATAGATGCGGGGTGTTAATATTCCATGGCGAAGTGTGGAATTAAATTAATCACATATAGGTCAAAGCCTCCAGTAGTACTGGATATTTTAATAAATATTTCATTCCTGATATTCAGGTCTCTGTTATGAGACCTGTTTCAGTAACAGCTGAGCAATATCTTTGGCATCATCTGCGGCACTGTAATCGCCCATAACACGTGACATGGTGATGGCACCTTCAATCAATAACAGCAACTGCCTTGCCAGTGCTGAGGAGTGCTCAATATTCAGCTGTCCGGTAAGTTCAAGCGCATAATCCAGTATTTTTTGTTTATGCAGTCTGGCGATTTGGCGAACGGGATCGGCACTGTCGCCCACTTCCCCCGCAGTATTAATAAATGCGCACCCGCGGTAGCCCTCTGACTCAAACCATCCTTTGAGCACGGTGAACATATTCAGGATGCGTTCCTGCGGCGTATCCGCTTTGTTGCACTCAGTCCTGAACCATTCCATCCAGCGTACATCCCGTGCGTTCAGCGCTGCTGCCGCCACTTCGTCTTTATTGGCGAAATAGCGATAAATACTTTTGCGCGCCACACCTGAAGTCTTTACAAGAAGATCCATACCGGTGGCATGAATACCGTTCTGGTAAATGAGCTGTTCAGCGGTAGCGAGAATTTTTTCTCGGGTATCAGACGTATTTTTGTTCATGGGTTAATGGTAGAACGATCGTTCTCCTCGGTCAAGTGCGCGTTGACACTCTTTTTGACCAGATGGGTTAAGGAGAGGGATAGGGTCAGCCTGGACGCGTCGTCTGACAAACACCAGGCGACCAGAATTGCTATGAACCCTTTCTGTTTCGGTATGCCGCTACTTTCATGCGATTACCGCACGTTGCCATACTGCACCAGCGGCGGCGATGCGATTTGCTCAAATCATGGAAAAGTAAAATACAGTTATGTGCTTCACACTGTCTCACGTATTCAAACTTTTCGTCCGTGACCAGTTTCACCAGTGCATCCGCCACGGGCCAGAGCAGGCCTGCGGAGCTATGCACGTCGGAACAGATATCAATACAGTATCGCTGCGTATTTTCATCCCATTGCAGCCCGATCTCAGGACGTCCAGCTTGCAGCAGCTTGTTGATGACCGTCAGGTTAGCCGCATCGGATTTCATCGCGGCGTGGACCACAGTTCTGGCGGCATCGCGCAGCTGACGGGCTTCAACCAGTAAGTCAGCGGGTGCTTCAGTGCCTTTCGGCACAAGGCCCGCCGTTTCCAGCCAGTCGATGACGCTGAGATTGTCTTCAAAACAATCATGCCGCTCATCACCTGTCCCATATTCACTGTTAATGAAATCCAGTGCGAGGTTATCGGCAAGGAAGAGTGGCTGAGAGGGAGGTTGTTTGAATTCCATAATTATCCGTAACTCATAAAATCATTTTGACAGGTTACCAAATTCGCGTGTAACCTTCAAATTGTGAATTTAACGGTTACAGAGGGTTTATCATGACCACTTCCACTACAGATAACGCATCTGCTTTGCCAGCTACACAGATCCATTACCGCTATCAACAGTCAGGCGATGTTAATGTTTTCTACCGTGAAGCTGGCGATCCGACAGCACCTGTATTGCTGATGCTTCACGGCTTCGCGGGCTCATCTTTTATGTTCCGTGATCTTATTGCCCAGTTGGCCGGGCGGTATCATCTCATTGCGCCAGACTTGCCAGCCTTTGGTTTTACCGAGGCGCCAGCACGTGGTGAATATGCGTATACCTTTGACCAGCTTGCTAAGACCATTGAGCAGTTTACCGAAGCGCTCAATCTCGATAGCTATGCTCTGATGGTCCACGACTACGGGGCGCCTGTCGGCTGGCGTCTGGCGTTAGCCCATCCGCAGCGCGTGACAGCCCTTATTTCCCAGAATGGCAATGCCTACGAAGAGGGGCTGGGAGAGGCCTGGGCACCTATACAGAAATACTGGGCCGACCCCACATCTGAAAACCGACGTGCGTTGAGTGAATTTCCGACGCCAGCTTCAATCAAATGGCAGTATCTGGAAGGCGTTACCGATCAGAGTCTGGTTTCACCTGATGGCTATTCACTTGAAGGGATGCAGGTATTACGGCCGGGTAATGCAGAGATTCAGCTGGACCTGTTACTGGATTACGCCTCGAACGTGAAGATGTATCCTCTGTTTCAACAATATTTTCGCCAGTATCAGCCTCCGTTATTAGCCGTATGGGGAAAAAACGATCCGTTTTTCATGGCGGCGGGAGCAGAAGCCTGGAAACGTGATCTGCCTGAAGCTGAAATACACTTTTATGACACCGGCCACTTCGCCCTGGAAACGCATGCTAAAGAGATAGGTGTCGACGTACGTAATTTTCTCGAACGGCATGTCCGCCAGTCAAATTAACGCGCTTTCCGGTTAGAGCAGGAGATCAAGACAATGTCAGTGACTCATGGTGCGCAACATATTGGCTTAGCCGTATCTAAACTCGAAGAAAGCGCTGAGTTCTTTACTAAAATATTGGGTTGGGAAGAAGTTAAACGACGCGAAGATTATCCCGCTATCTTCGTAAGAGATAGTGCCCTGACGATAACGCTCTGGAAAACACAAACCGATGAGCCCGTTAAGTTTGATCGTAAAACGAATATTGGACTCCATCACCTGGCTTTGCGCGTCGAAAATCAGGAGGAACTGTTCCGGCTTCTCGATGTATTAAAGGCAAATCAGATTGAAATTGAATTTGAGCCAATCTTTATCAGAGAAGGGCCGTCGATGCATATGATGTGTTATGAACCCAGCGGGATAAGAATTGAATTCTACTACCCTGGATAAAAGTAGTTAAAACAGTTTCAGTCAGGAAAGACGGAGGTTACGTACCGTATTTCCTGCGCTGTCCTTAAATCCCCTACCGTATCAACATCAAACACAACCCCAGGATCGGATAACCAAATATCCCCCACATCCCCCCGTCGTCGTGCGCCCATCACAATCTCCCTGGCCCCTCTATCCCCAGCCAACCCCAGCAGCGCCTCGCCATATTCCCGCCGGAACCCCACCGGATGCCCCGCCTGTTGCTGATAGTGAGGCACCACAACCCCATTCTCGCCAAGCCCTTCAGCAACCCTCAGCAAAGAGGCGGGCTGGATCAGCGGCAGATCGCCCGGCAGAATCAACCATCCGGACGCCGCAGAAGTCGCCTTTACCCCCAGCGAAATCGACTCCCCCATGCCCCGCGTACCGCCCTCGGGGCGAACCAGATGCCACGCCAGACCCGCGGTTTCAACCGCCTGAATCACATGCGCCAGCACGGTTTTCCCGCCTAACAGCACCTCAAGCTTATGGGTTTTCCCCCCCGAGGCGAGAAAGCGTTCGCCGCGTCCGGCGGCGAGAATAATCACCACCGGCGGGGACATTAACGGTCGTCCTGACGCAGGCGTGCGGCGGCCACGTCTGCCAGAACCGACAGGGCCAGAGTGCGCGCATCCCTGGCTTTCGGGAAGATACCGATCGGGGCTTTAATCCGGTCGATCTCTTCCTCCCGCCAGCCCAGCTCGCTGAGCTTTTTCCGCCGCTGCATGTGGGTTCGCTGGCTGCCCAGCGCGCCGATGTAAAACGGCTTCGCGTCGCGGGCGGCCTGCAGAACGGGCAGCTCCCGGTGAAGGTCGTGCCACAGCAGGATCACCGCCGTGTCGGCATCAATCTGTACAGAGCAGGGATCGAAGTGACAGATGTCATACCCGGCTGCGGCTGCAAGCTCTGCCGTCGCCTGGGCTTCGATGGAACCGCCATGGATCAGCACCCGCACGCAGGGCTGGAACCCGGTCTGAAAACCGCCGTTGTACCAGCCGGATGGTATGACTTCCGACAGGCAGTTGAGCGTCTGCGTCTCTGGCGTGTAGCGCAATCCGGCAGGCAAGCGCTGCTCAAGGCGGTTCAACACCGCCAGCAGCGGCTGCGCCGAACGCAGCTTATGAATCGACAGGGTGATTCCGCCCCCGCAGGGGAGGACAATGTCAAACCAGGGCGAGCCCTGACCATAACGCACCTCGCGATCCGCGCCTGTGGCGATGACCTCCAGCGCCTCAAAGGCCGCCGCCGCTTCGACGCAGCCCCCGGAGACAAAGCCACAGTACTGACCATCCTCACGCACCACCATCTGCGCCCCGAGGGATCGCGCCGCGCCGCCGCGGATCTCCGTCAGCATTACCAGCGCCGCCGCCTGGCCGGACATCAGGGTCTCCACCGCGAAGCGCAATATCTCCCGGCTGTCGTCGGTGAGAAACGCCCGTTCCGGCGTCCGGCGCAGATCGTCCGCCAGATTAAAAAGTTGGGACATCGTTCCTCCTTAAACCACGTCCGGCAGGGCGTTGAGCAGCTTATCCAGGGTGATGGGATAGTCGCGCACGCGCACCCCCGTGGCGTTATAGACCGCATTGGCAATGGCCGCGCCCACGCCGCACAGGCCCAGCTCCCCCACGCCTTTGGCTTTCATCGGCGAGGAGATAGGGTCGGTATCATCGAGGAATATCACCCTCTGCTCGGGGATATCGGCATGGACCGGCACTTCATACCCCGCCATATCGTGGTTAACGAAATAGCCCAGCCGGGTATCCACCGCCAGCTCTTCCATCAGCGCCGCGCCCAGCCCCATGGTCATCGCGCCAATCACCTGGCTGCGGGCGGTTTTTGGGTTAAGAATGCGTCCGGCCGCGCACACCGCCAGCATCCGGCGCACCCGCACTTCCCCGGTGGCGCTGTCCACGCCCACCTCGATAAAATGTCCGGCAAAGGTCGACTGCTGATACTGCTTATCGAGATCGCCAAACTCGATACCCTCTTCGGCGGTCAGGGTGCCGTTGGCAGCGGCTTCGGCAATGTCCGCGCTGCGGGTGTCATTAGCGATCTTGCCGTCGCTGAACTGCGCCTGGTTGGGATCAAAACCCAGGGTGGTGGCGATGGTTTCGCGCAGCTTCACGCAGGCGGCATACACCCCCGAGGTGGAGGTGTTCGCCCCCCATTGCCCGCCAGAACCGGCGGAGACCGGGAAGTTCGAATCCCCAAGGCGGACCGTCACCTTTTCCAGCGGGACGCCCAGCATCTCCGCCGCCGTCTGGGCAATGATGGTGTAGCTCCCGGTGCCGATGTCGGTCATGTCGGTTTCGACCGTCACGTTGCCCGCCGCGTCGAGATGCACCCGGGCGGCGGATTTATCTAACAGGTTATTGCGAAAACCGGCCGCCATGCCGATGCCCACCAGCCAGCGCCCGTCGCGAACCTGGCCGGGCGTAGGGTTGCGCTGTTGCCAGCCGAACTCTTTAGCCCCGGTACGCAGGCACTCGATAAGCTGACGGCGTGAGAAAGGCCGGCTGGGATCGGCGGGATCGACCTGGGTGTCATTGAGAATGCGAAATTCAACCGGATCGATGCCCGCTTTTTCCGCCAGTTCGTCGATGGCAATCTCCAGCGCCATCAGACCCGGCGCTTCGCCGGGCGCGCGCATGGCGTTGCCTTCGGGCAGATCCAGTTTCGCCAGCCGCAGGCCGGTATGACGATTGGCACCCGCGTAAAGCAGTTCGGTCTGCTGAACCGCGGTCTCCGGCGTGCCGCCAGGCAGGTTGCCGGACCAGCTGTCATGCGCGATGGCGGTAATTTTCCCGGCGCTGTCCGTCCCGATGCGGATATGTTGAACGGTGGCCGGGCGGTGAGTGGTGTTATTGGGGATCGTCGGGCGCGACAGCATCACCTTAACCGGGCGCCTGATGGCGCGGGCGGCCAGCGCGGCCAGCAGGGCATCGCTGCGCAGGAACAGCTTGCCGCCAAAGCCACCGCCGATATACGGCGAGATAACGCGCACATTCTCCTGGGGTATCTTCAGGGTTTCCGCCAGATCGGTACGGCACCAGGCCACCATCTGGTTCGAAGTCCAGAGGGTCACCTTGTCGCCCTCCCAGGCGGCCATCGAGGCGTGCGGCTCCATCGCCATATGGCTCTGGTCGGGGGTCGTATAGGTCGCATCCAGCTTCACCGCGGCGGCAGAAAAGGCGGCGTCGAAATCGCCGGTGTTTTTATCCGGCGTATCCTCGGGAGGCTGGCTGACGGCGGGTTTTTCATCCGCCAGCGAGTAGGATCCTTTTTCACGACGATACTGAACCTGAACCAGCGACGACGCCGCCCGGGCCTGCTCAAAGGTCTCTGCCACCACCAGCGCCACGGCCTGATGGTAGTGCTCTATCTTCGGGCCGCCCAGCAGCGTGGCGGTGTTTCTCTCGCCTTTGCCGAGCGCCCCCGCGTTACTGGCGGTGATCACTGTTAACACCCCCGGCGCGTTTTTTGCGGCCTGGGTGTCGAGGGTGGTGATTTCCCCCCTGGCAATTGCCGAGCCGACGACATAGCCATAGGCCGCGTTGGGCGCAATGTCATGCCACTCATAGGCGTAGTGCGCCATGCCGGTGGTTTTTAACGGGCCGTCGATACGATCCCGGGGCTGACCGACCACCTTTAAGCGGTCGATCGGGTTTTCGCCTGCTGGTTTATCGAATTTCATACCACAGCCCTCGCTTCTGTCAGCACGGAGGCAAGCGTTCGCTTCGCCAGGGTTAGTTTGAAGGCGTTCTCAGACGTCGGGTGAGCATCCGCAAACAGCGCGTCATAGACGGCCTGTGCGCCCTGAGGGAGCCGGGCATCGGCCTGCTCAACCCGCCAGGGTTTATGGGCCACGCCGCCCAGCGCCACGCGTCCGCTGCCGTCGGGCTGGACAATCGCCGCGACGGAGACCAGCGCAAAGGCGTAGGAGGCGCGATCGCGGACTTTACGGTAGATATGCTGCCCACCGACGGGCGGCGGCAGGGTGACGGCGGTGATCAGCTCCCCTTGCGTCAGGACGGTTTCAAGATGGGGCGTTTTCCCCGGGGCGCGATAAAAGTCGGCCAGCGGGATGTTGCGCGCCTTGCCGTCGGCGGAAATGGTTTCTACCACCGCATCCAGCAGCCGCATGGCGACAGGCATATCGCCGGGATGCGTGGCGATACAAGCCTCGCTGCCACCCACGACCGCGTGCTGACGGCTAAAACCCTCAAGCGCCGCGCAGCCGCTGCCGGGAAGGCGCTTATTGCAGGGCTGGTTGGTGTCGTAAAAATAGGGACAGCGCGTACGTTGCAGCAGATTCCCTGCCGTGGTGGCCTGGTTGCGCAGCTGGCCGGAAGCCCCGGCAAGCAGCGCCCGGGAAAGCACGGCATAGTCACGGCGCACGCGCTCATCCGCGGCCAGGTCGGTGTTACGCACCAGGGCACCGATGCGCAGACCGCCCGCGTCGGTAGCGACAATCTTGTCCAGACCAAGCCCGTTGACGTCGATCAGATGGGTGGGGGTCTCAATCTCCAGCTTCATCAGATCGAGCAGGTTGGTGCCACCGGCAATAAATTTTGCCCCGCTGTTATTCCTGGCGCTGGCGGCGGCCTCGGCCGGGGTTTTTACCCGTTCGTAAGTAAAGGCTTTCATGATTTAAGCTCCCCTGCGGCCTCTTCGATGGCGTCCAGAATGTTGGCGTATGCGCCGCAGCGACAGATGTTGCCGCTCATGCGCTCGCGGATTTCATCCGCCGTCATTTCCGGCGGAGAGACCAGATCGAGCGTAACGTGGCTGGGAATGCCCGCCTCGATCTCTTTCAGTACCGCGACAGAGGAGCAGATTTGCCCCGATGTGCAGTACCCGCACTGGAAGCCATCGTGTTTGATAAAGGCCGCCTGCATGGGGTGCAGATGGTCAGGCGTACCCAGCCCTTCGATGGTGGTGATCTCAGCATCCTGATGCATGATCGCCAGCGTCAGGCAGGCGTTGATCCGGCGGCCATCCACCAGCACGGTACAGGCTCCGCACTGTCCGTGGTCGCAGCCTTTTTTGGTGCCGGTCAGCTGTAAATTCTCGCGCAGCGCATCCAGCAGGGTGGTGCGTGTATCGACCTCAAGTTGCTGACTTTTGCCGTTGACGCGTAGCGTCAGGGGCAGGATCTCCGGCGGAGGTGTAACGGCGGGCTCGCCCTCGGCCAGTGCGCCACAAGGGTAAACCGCCGCGGTTGCCGCTGCTGCGGCGCTGACTTTGATCAGATCCCGTCGGGACAGGCTGAAGTCGTGTGACTGATCGTCTTCAGGATATTCGCCTTGGTTGCTCATGCCAGGCCTCCGGTGTTGAAAGGGGATGGAAAATAAAAGAGGGTGCGACTGTGTCGTCTGATTTTTAAACGTTAAGCATAGACGGCGATGTGAGCGGGATTATTCTTAAATCGTGAATGCTGTTATGAGCGAGGGTGATAAGTGCGAGCATCATGGACGTCGGTCAGGTACCTGGCTTAACACCCTTTTGATGAGCCGCTATTTACCGCCTGGTTCCTGAATAAATGCGCCCATCCTATTAACCATTGCTTTGGCCGGGATAATTATGTTGGGAACGCGTTATCTACTAATATTTTACTTTTGGCATACTGTATCTTTTAAATATGCGCAAGATCATAGAAATAGCATGATTCTGTCGTGAATAAGCATAATGCCTTTTTAAAGGTTTCACTTAATTTATTGATTATAATGCATTATTTTTTTAAACCATCATAACGCTTAATCTTCTTTGAGATAATTCGTACAACTAGCCTCTCTATTCTGAATTGTGTTTTTTTGATTTGAGCCAAATAATGCAGGTATGGAATAAAAATGTAGTTACAGGTTTTCAGTTTTCTCAATAAACGGAAGCAGGAATGTATCACTAAATTCATTCCAGTAGATATGTTTCTGCTTCATTTAATTGAGAAATTGCCTTTCTCTTTATCACCTGAATTGCGCAACGATAAACCTATCAATTGGAATCGCAGAAGGAGCTGTCCATGAAAATTAAACCTATGTGCCTTGCTATGTTAATAATTGGCCTTTCCTCAACCTCTGTTTTGGCTGCAGATGGTACGCTTCATTTTAAAGGAGAGGTCACGACTTCATCTTGTACAATTAAAGGGGCAACAATAACAGATGGCGTAGCTCAAAACGTTGATATTGATGTGCCTATGGGGAAAATTCCAGTTCATGTTCTGGGTAGAGATGTCACAGGTCCAGAAGTAGGTTTTCAGATCGCTGTAGAAAATTGTGAAGCCGGAACTTATTATATCGTGCTTGACGGAACGAGTCCTGCTAACCAGCCTAACGTTTTAGCCCTTGATACTGGCAGCACTGCCAAAGGTGTCGGTATTCAAATTAAAGATATTACAGAGAAGCCTGTCACACTGACGAAGTCTTTGGATGTCAATGACGCTAAAATAGTCATTAATCAAAAGGGTGATGAAGGTATTTTTGATCTTAAAGCTAATTATTATGCCTATGATAAAACAAATTTAGAAGCAGGCTCAGCTAACGCCACGGCATATTTCACTATCGTTCAGCAATAAATTAATGCAGGCCTGTCGGGCCTGCCTTTTTCAGGTGTCCTATGAAACCCTTTATTGCCTTATTTCTGGCGTTATTTGTTACGCACGCTTTTGGCGCTATTCAGATCAACAGCTCCAGGGTCATATATCCGGGAGAATATAAGTCTGCCTCGCTCAGTATTCAGAATGCTTCGAAAAAAAGTTATATCGTGCAGTCCTGGCTTGATGACGATGACAGCAATCGTAATAAGGCTATGGTGGTGACGCCACCGTTGCTTAAGTTGCTTCCAGACCAGTCGGCGGTATTGCGCTTTATTTATTCTGGCACAGGTCTACCAACGGACAGAGAAAGTGTTATCTGGATAAATGTGCAGGAGATACCTCCGCGCGCCAGTGAACCCAATGTGATGCAACTGGCCGTACGTACGCGGTTGAAACTCTTTTATCGCCCAGTATCGCTTAAAACAACGCTTGTAAAACAAGTCGAAAAACTCAAGTTTGAACGACGTAGCGATGCGCTGGTTATTAATAACAATGGGCCTTTGCATATAAATCTGAGTCAGTTAATTATTCGTACTCCGCAGGGCGTGGAGAAGAAAATACCTGCATCAATGATTTTACCGTTTAGCGATGAAAAGCTGGAGTTCATCACAGGATCGAAAATCGTCAGGCTAACCTATATTAACGATTATGGTGGGATCGAGAACATTAAATTCGATTAACCCTTCGTTGCAGGTTAAATTATTACCAGGGAAGGATCACTATGCAACGATCATGGATGAAATGTTATGCGTTGACTTCATGTTTATTTACCGCCACAGAGTGTACCGCGCAAAGTGAGTATAACACTGCCTTTTTTCATGGAGCCAACGCGGGTGAGTTAATTAAGCTTATTGATCCTGATTATGGTATTTTGCCCGGAATTTATAAGCTCGATGTCTATATTAACCACAACCTTGTTGATCAACATGATATCGAACTGGTCAGAGACAATGATAAAAATCAGGTACGTCCCTGCCTCAGTGCCAGCCAATTGCGGGCATGGTCTGTCAGTATATCGGCACAACTGGATAATAGCTGCGTGGATCTGGCTCAACAATTCCCCGGAGCCTCTGTCAATACCAATCTGGCGGAACACCGCCTGAATATTCAGATGCCGCAAATTTATATGAATAAGCGACCTCGTGGGGCAATTCCTACGACGATGTATGACGACGGTATCACGGGCGCGTTTGTTAATTACAACCTGGTGGCTAATAATCTTAAAAGCTACGGACATGAGAGTCAGTACGCTTATCTCTATCTGAATAGCGGGCTGAATTTAGATGCCTGGCGTTTGCGCACGACTTCTAACCTGACCAAAAATAGCGGCCAGGAACATCGCTGGCAGAATGTCTCTACCTGGATGGAGCGGGCACTGCCTTCCTGGCAAAGTCGCATTATTATTGGTCAGGCCAGCACTGGAAATACGCTTTTTGACAGTGTGCCCTTCCGGGGTATACAGCTTGCTTCTGAGCAGATGATGCTGCCTACCAGCCAGACACAATATGCACCGGTCGTCCGTGGCGTGGCGGAGAGCAATGCTCGTGTGGAAGTCAGGCAGAATAATTACCTTATTTATTCCACGAATGTTCCGCCAGGCCCTTTTGAATTTAACGACATAGTTGCCGTTAGCCGCAGCGGCAATCTCGATGTTTCCATTATTGAAACGGATGGACGTCGTAACAACATCGTGATTCCCTATACCGTCCTTCCTGGCCTGGTGCGATACGGGCAATACAACTATGAACTGGTTGTCGGTAAATATCATGACGGCGCAGGCGGGTACTCGCCTTCATTTGCTGAAAGCCAGCTTTCCTGGGGAATGAGCAACACAATAACGCTGAATAGTGGGGTGCTTGCTGCTGAAAACTACAGCAGCGTGGCTGCGGGCGTGGGAAAAAATATGGGCAACTTAGGCGCCGTTTCGTTCGATCTTTCCCTCTCTGATACCCGCCTTGCCCGAGGCGATAGTCGGCAGGGGGGCAGTGCACGTTTTTTATATGCGAAGTCATTTATTGATTCACATACTGATTTCCTGGTGGCTGGCTATCGTTATTCCTCTGCGGGCTATTATGATTTTCAGGAGGCGGTGCAGGAACGACGGCGTTGGGATGACGGCCATTATAAAAGCTATTACTGGGATGAAGAAGATAGCAGCGATCCGCAATGGATGGACACCCGGCCGGAGATAACTTACCAGGCAAATTACGCTATCAAAAAAGATCGGTTAGATTTAACGCTCAATCAGCAGATAGGCGAGCTGAGTCAGTTTTATCTCACCTTCAGTAAGCAAAGCTATTGGCAGAATAGTCGTTCGGATACGTCCATACAGTCTGGTTTAACTTCGCGGTTGGGAAAGATGACCTGGAGCCTTTATTACCAGAATACCCGCAGTCACTATATGTCGAACGATAGCAGTTTTAATCTTCGTCTATCGTTGCCGTTAAACTTTGGCAATCATCAAACCAACGCAACGGCAGATTTTCACACTGACCGTTCGGGTAAAGTCTCTTCTACTGCAGGCCTTAGCGGCTCGTTGCTGGAAGATAGCAGACTTAGCTATAGCGTCCAGGCAGAAAAGGACAACTCAACGCGTACAGCAGGTAGCATGAGCATCGGTTATCAGGGTCAGGCCGGAAACCTGTGGCTTGGCTATGCTAACGCAGAGAATACCCAGCAAAGCAGTATGAACCTGTCTGGTGGCATTGTTGCTCACTCTGGTGGGATCACGCTCTCGCAGCCGCTGGGTACAACATTTACACTGATTGAAGCCAAAAATGCTCAGGGTGTGGGTCTTCAAAACCTTACAGGCGTCCGTATTGATCCCTTTGGTTACGCTGTAGCCCCCAACGCCATCCCGTACCGCAACAATACCTATACGCTGAATACCCACGATCTCCCTGACGACCTGGATGTGCCAATGGCAACACAAAATACAGTGCCTACCCGGGGGGCAATAACCCGTGTTCATTTCGACACGTATAGTGGGGAGAGCCTGCTGATCCACAGTCGGTTAGCCGATAACAGTTTTCCTCCTGTGGGTGCACAGGCTTACAGTAAAAGAGATCGCAATAACGGCATTGTCGGGCCAGACGGGGAAATCTTTGTATCCGGTGTTGAGCAGGGAGAAATTCTGGTTATCCGTTGGGGCGATCTGCCTGACGAGCAGTGTCGCATTAAAATTCCAGCGAGTAATGGGCAAAAAAGCACGGGTTATCGCGAAGTCAGCGCGGTTTGCCAATAAAGGGATAACACTATGAAAACCGCAGGACGATATTTTTTATGGCTTACCTTGTTGGGTCTCACGCTATTTTCTTCAATGGCGCAGGCACTCACCTGCAAAGCATCAAACTCCGTAAGCGAAACAGTGGCTATTAACAGCATATTAAAGGCATCGATTGGTGACTTAGGCAGTAACAGAAAGATATGGGTGTCATCACCGATTACGGCCACCTTTGAATGCACCGATACTAACGGTTATCCGCAGGGTGAAAGCGCCTATTTATGGCTGGATCCGAATAATATGATGAGAAATGTCCATAATTCACTGGAAGTCGGGATCACTTATAACAATATCGATTACAAACTTGTCAAAGACGCCAAAATTGAAATTGGTCCGGGTACCATCGGTCGTCCAGACGGTAAAGGTGGCTATCTTACCCCGGCCACGCCTCAAACCTTTACGCTATCTTACCAGGTGTATATTAAAACCACAGGATTACCTGCGGCAGCGGATGGCAAAGTGATGGGCAACGTCAAACTCTCCCTTTTCCAGGTCGATGGAGTGGGTGGCCTACGTGGTATCACTGATGGGGATGACGGTAATTTTAATCTGTACATTACAGGGCTGGATAATATTACCTTTCTTTCCTGTACGCCCACCATCAAGCTGATGCCGGAAGAGATTGATTTTGGCTCAATTAATCGCCGTCGGGCTTACCCGGGTCGTATTGAAAAGATCCAACCTTTTACTGTACAGGTGGACCTGACCCAGGAATCCGGTGCGGGGGGAAAAAACTGCACCAATGAGACACTGTTGATGACGTTAAGCTCCAGCAATTTGGTCAAAGATAACGAAATAATCATGCCTGCAGCTAACAGCGGATTTGGCTTTATTATTTCTGAGCAAGACAATCTACAGTCCCGTATTCCACTTAACACGCCGCAGACATTTGGCGTGATTAACAGTGAGCAACTGACAAAGAACTACTATGCCGGGTTTATCTGGACGGCAACGACTGCTCTGGTGGGTACTTACAGCGCGGCGGCAACGGTGACGATCACGTTTAAATAGAATACAGCGACAGCTTCGCCAGATGAGCGTTGGCTTGCACCTCTACCGAACGCCCGTCGATCAGCACAAGGTTGCCAGTCGATACGGTTTTTAAGGGGATAAGTAAGGAAAAAAGTACAACTGTATCGTCTGTTTTTTAAACGTTAAGCATAGTCGGCGATGCGGGCGGGATAATTGCGCAAGCGCAGAAGGCTGGCAGAGCGCGCATCTCGGATTTATTAAAATTTTTTATTTTCAAAACACCTTTTTAATTTGCTTTTTGAGTCGTCATATCCACACCAATTAAGTTGATTAGGATGATTCTCAAGGATGAGCCGTTCAAATACTCTCTTTATCGACGGACATAAAGCTCACGTGACCTACGATCCCGTGATTGATATGTTTCGTGGCGTATTTCTGCATACCAAAAGTGAAGCCCGCTTTATGGCGAGCGATATAAAAGAACTGAAGATCGCTGCCCGGGATGCGCTGGATAGCTATCTGAACACCTGCCATATCACCGGGGTAAAACCGTTCCACCAGCGATCGCTGATGACGCTAAAATATAGTTGTACTATACAACCATGTTTCACAAATGGCTGCCAATTAAGGCCAAAAGTGCCATACCGCCAGTAACACCGCGACGTTCAGAATCACGCTGATCATAAAGTACGTTTTAAACGGCTGTTTCTGGGTTTTATGACGAAACAGCTGCTGGCCAATAATCGCCCCCGGCCAGCCACCCACAAATCCACAGATCAGCAACGTGGCTTCAGGCACCCGGCGCCAGGCTTTACGGGCCGCCATTTTATCCGCGCCATAAATAACGAACGTCAGCACGCTGGCGAGCACAAACCACATCGCTAACGGGTGTGGCAGCAGGGCGCTGCCCGCAGCGGCGAGAGCCAGAAGAAAATAACAGAGGTAATTAAGGTTCATAGGGCAGCAAGGGTCTGAGCGAAAACAGGGGAGTGCAATGATACGTGATTCTGGTGGGAGAGTAATCCGAGCTAATCTGTTAACCGTTTTGCCAGGCACATTGCCTCTTCGCGCCCGATGTAGGGGCCATAGTTGGCTATCGGTGTATAGCCATGCTTCAGATAAAACTGTACGGCGCGGGTGTTAACTTTTCGCGTCGCCAGCCACAGCTCGCGATAGCCCAGCCCCAGCGCTGCCTTTTCAAGCCAGGCGAGCAGAGCAGCCCCCGTTCCCGGATAGGTGCGGGTAGAGAACATCCGTTTGAGTTCGGCGGTGGTATCCGAGAGGGGCCGTAACGCGCCACAGCCCACGGGCTGGCGGTTTTCATCTTTCGCGACGGCCCACACGGCCCGCGCGCCTGAGACATCCTGTGGATTAAAGTGACTTTTGCCGCTGTCACCGGTAATCGCGGCCAGCTCGGCGGAGAGTTGCTCTATTAGAGCCTGCGAGTCGACGGAGGCCGGGCTGGATTTTTCGATGGTTATCATATGCATGATGTCATTATAGAAGAGCGCGGTATCCTGTGCTCACAGGAAAAACTTCTGAATACAAATATACCCAACCTGGGTATATAATGACTCAGGGAACAGGATAAGGTGACGCAATGGAAGCGATTTTTATTGAATTACCCGCGTTTGAACGATACCGCGCCGAGTACCTTTCCGATGACGGTCGACGAGCGCAGAGGGAAGGGTAAGCGCGGGGGAATTCGCATTATTTATTACTGGTGGAAAACAGAGTCAGAATTTTATTTATTCACTTTGTATGACAAAGACCAGGCAAGCGATTTGACGAAAGAGCAGCGCCAGACTTTGAGGCACGCTTTAGAGCGTATCAAGGGGGAATGATGAGCAGAGATATTTTTTCAGAACTGATGGAAGGTATGGATGCCTTACAGGAGCATAAGGAAGGCAAACGGACGCTTCGTACGCACCACGTTGCCATTCGTAAGGAAACGACTTTAACCCCTGAGGAAATCAAAGAGATCCGTCGTGATTTGAATTTATCCCAGGCGCTGTTTGCGAGATATCTGCATACCGCAACCAGGACCTATCAGAACTGGGAACAAGGCCTGGCAAAACCTAATCGACAGGCGGCGTTACTGATTCGTATTGTACAAAAAAGCCCTCAGGCATTGTCACTTCTGGCAGCAATGAACTGATCTCCTTTACGTCAGCCTGGCCGGAACAGGCTGACGCTGGGCTGGCTCATCACCCCGTCTCCAGCCCCCCAAAACTGACAATCCTTGAGCGCCCCAGCTCCTTGGCCCGGTACAGCGCCACGTCGGCAGCGCGCAGCAGGCTGTCGCTCTGGGCGTGCTGTGGATAGCTGGCAATGCCGATCGATACATCCACCGTGCCAATCTCCACCAACTCATAACGCAGCGCCAGGCTGTGGACGCGGGTATGGATATCGGAGGCGCAGGCAAAGGCCGCCGCCTCGTCCGCCCCCGGAAGCAGCACCATAAACTCCTCCCCGCCATAGCGGAACGCCATCCCTTTATCACCTACCGCACGCTGCACCACCGTTGCCACGCTTTTGATCACCAGATCGCCTGCATCATGGCCGAACTTGTCGTTAATGGCTTTGAAGTGGTCGATATCAATCATCAGACAGCTTACCGGCTGACCGGTGTGCTGCGCCTGGCTCATCTGGGTGCGCAGGGCATCCTCCAGATGATGACGGTTGCGCAGATTGGTCAGGGGATCGAACAGCGCTTTCTCCAGCAGGGCATCGCGCAGGCGCTGGTTGGCCAGCGCCAGGCCGAGGGCCTCGGCCATCAGCTCCAGATAGGCGCGGGACGGGGCCATCGCCGGAGTGACGTTCTGGAATGAGAGCAGGCCGATGGTCTCGCCCTGGGCAATCAGAGGGACGCAGAGCGCATGGCTGGCGCAGGACGCAGGCAGGTGATAGCAGACGATATCCGGCTCGCCGGTCACCGGCGGATGGCTCTGCCCGCGGCGTACCGCCCAGCACTGGTCCGGGTGGAAGGGATCGGACTCATCCTGTGGGTCGAGCCATTCGGCGGCGCAGTGCATCTCCCACGGATCGCGTTCAAGAAGATACAACCGCCCGGGAATACCCGGCGCAATGCCTGGCGCGAACAGCCGCGCCACGTTCAGCACATCTTCGACCGACTCGCAGCCCTGCAGCCGCTGGGTCATGCGCGCCAGCAACTCGCGGATCGCCCAGTCGGCATCACGCTCCTTTTCCAGCCGCTGCCGCACCAGGCCGTTTTCACGGAAGATGCGGATCGCCTGCGCCATATCGCCAATCTCATCGATCTGGCGGTAGTCGGGGGCTTCCACCGCATAATCCTGGGAGGCCAGCCGGTTGACCACGTCGCTCAGGCGTACCACCGGGCGTAGCACCCGGCGTTTGAGGATAAAACCGAGGACAAACAGGAACATCAGCGCGGTCAGGCCGACCATTACTTCCGAGAGGGTACGCAGCCCGCGGGATTTTACCGTGGCATCGTCAATCGCCGCGTCGGTACGCCGGTCCAGCATCTGACGGAAATGGTCGAGCTGATTCTGGACCTGCTCCAGCTCGTTCTCATATCGCTCGTTATACATCAGCGCGATGGCCTGGGACTGCTCCCCGCGCTCCACGCTGGCGATGGCGCTCTGTTGCTCATCCATCAGGGCATCGGCTACCTGTAAACCTTCGTGCAGCAGGGCCAGCTCCTCATCACCGGCCCCCGCGTCTTTCAGCTTTTGCAGGCGATGCTCGATCCTGACCATGCTTTCCGCTTTCTGGCGATATTTGTCCGCCACCGCCGGGTCCTGTTTAACGACATACAACCGTGCCAGGTCGGAGAGCGCCCAGGCGTCGGTCTCCACCTCTTCAGTGAGCTGATCGAAGACGTAGCGCTGCTCAACGGCCTGCCGCTCGACGTTTTCGGCGCTGGAGGCCATCAGCATGGCCACGCCGGAAGCGATGGTCAGACAGACCGTGGCACCGTATGCCCAGTTAGTAATAGTGGCGATACGCACGGCTTATTCCTTCTTCATAAATCAGGTGAATTCTTCCCTTCTTCGATGATCGCGTCATCAATCTCTTCAGCATTACCGGCATGATCGCGACCCGAGAGCAGGTTCCAGCAGGCGATAAACAGGGCGGCGATTAGCGGACCAATCACGAAGCCATTGATGCCGTAGATCTCCATCCCGCCGAGGGTGGTGATAAGGATGAGGTAGTCAGGCATTTTGGTGTCTTTACCCACCAGCAGCGGACGCAGGAGGTTATCCACCAGCCCGACCACCAGCACAAAGAACCCAACGATAAACAGGCCCTGCCACAGTTGATGGGTGGCGAAGAGGAAAATAGCCGCCGGTACCCAGATGATTGCCGAGCCAACCGCCGGGATCAGCGACAGGAACGCCATCAGCGCGCCCCACAAGATGCTGCCGTTGATACCGACAAACCAGAAGGCAAGTCCACCCAGAAAACCCTGCACCAGCGCGACCACGGCCGTGCCCTTCACCGTCGCTCTGGCGACCCCGGCGAACTTGGCAAACAGGTGCTGTTTGGCGAAATCCGACAGCGGCATGCTGTCGAGGATCTGGCGCACCAGCCAGGGGCCATCTTTCAGCAGGAAGAACAGCAGATAGACCATCACGCCAAAGCTGATGGCGAAGCCAAAGGTGCCTTTACCGATCAGGAAGGCACTGCCGGCAAGGTATTGCCCGCCTCTTAACGCGGCGTCAGAGAGCTTTTTCTGGATCTCTGCAGCGGTATCCAGATCGTGCTCGATCAACAGCGCACGCAGCCAGCCGGGCAGATGGGCAAACAGGCTCGCCACCACGGTGGAAAACTGGGTGTCGTTCTGCTGCAGGCGCGTGTAAACGATATTCAGTTCAAAGGCTAACGAGGAGAAGATCACCATCAACGGAATGAAGACGATCAGGCAGATCAGCAGCACGCTCAGCAGCGACGCCAGCCCGTTGCGATCTCCCATTTTAATTCGCAGCGTGTTTTTGACCGGGTAGAAAATCACCGCCAGGATCGCGGCCCACAGGATCGCCGAGAAGTAGGGCGACAAGACATCAAAAAACGCCCAGGTGACAAGCAGGAGTATGAGAATGAAAAACCCTTTGGTCAGTCCGTTAAATCGCATTAGTTCATCCTTTTTTAAATAATCACTACGACTATAGAGTGTTTTGCGTAATTTAACATATTGCGGTTTGCTGCCGGGTGGCGGCTGCGCCTTACCTGGCCTGGGTGGATTAGTAGGCCCGGGCAAGCGAAGTGCCACCGGGCAACAGGCCGCCAGTTTAGCCCCTGAAAACCAGATACCACTTTCGCCTGACCGACGGGAGGACCGGCGCGGTACATGCTCTAATTACCGGCTTGCAGGAGGTGTCCTATGGCATGGCGACCCTATCTTTACGTCATTTACACGGTTAGGCCCCGGCTGAGCACCCGTCGCGCGCGTCTTCGTCTGGTGCATGGCTAGCATTTTGTTAACAATCGCGGTATAAAATCACCTTCTTTTGGATGTTTAGATGTCCATACGTATAGAAGGTGATATGCAAACACAACAAAACGGGCAGCTACAGCGCACCATGAAGACCCGCCACCTGATCATGCTCTCCCTCGGCGGCGTGATCGGCACCGGGCTGTTTTTTAATACGGGATACATAATTTCAACCACCGGGGCGGCGGGGACGCTGCTGGCCTATCTGATTGGCGCGCTGGTGGTCTGGCTGGTGATGCAGTGCCTCGGCGAACTCTCCGTGGCGATGCCGGAGACCGGTGCCTTTCACGTTTACGCCGCGCGCTATCTCGGCCCGGCGACCGGCTACACCGTGGCGTGGCTCTACTGGCTCACCTGGACGGTGGCGCTGGGATCGAGCTTTACCGCCGCCGGATTCTGCATGCAGTACTGGTTCCCGCAGGTGCCGGTCTGGGTCTGGTGCGTGGTCTTCTGCGCGGTCATTTTTGCTCTCAACGTTATCTCAACCCGCTTCTTTGCCGAAGGGGAGTTCTGGTTCTCGCTGGTGAAGGTCATCACCATTATTGCCTTTATTATTCTCGGCGGGGCGGCGATCTTCGGCTTTATCCCGATGCAGGACGGATCGCCCGCGCCGGGGCTGAGCAACATCACCGCTGAAGGCTGGTTCCCGCACGGCGGTCTGCCGATCCTGATGACCATGGTGGCGGTTAACTTTGCCTTCTCCGGCACCGAGCTGATCGGCATTGCGGCGGGGGAAACCGAAAATCCGCACAAGGTCATCCCTGTCGCCATTCGCACTACTATTGCCCGGCTGATTATCTTCTTTATCGGCACCGTCTTCGTGCTGGCAGCGCTGATCCCGATGCAGCAGGCCGGGGTGGAAAAAAGCCCGTTCGTGCTGGTGTTTGAGAAGGTCGGCATTCCCTATGCGGCGGATATCGTTAACTTTGTCATCCTGACAGCGATCCTCTCGGCGGCCAACTCCGGGCTGTACGCCTCCGGGCGCATGTTGTGGTCGCTGTCGAACGAGAAAACCCTGCCGCGCTGCTTTGCCCGGGTGAACAAAAACGGCGTGCCGCTCACCGCTCTGTCAGTGTCGATGCTCGGCGGCGTGCTGGCGCTCTTCTCCAGCGTGATTGCCCCGGATACGGTGTTTGTGGCGCTGTCGGCCATCTCCGGTTTTGCGGTAGTGGCGGTGTGGATCAGCATCTGCGCCTCGCACTTTGTCTTCCGCCGCCGCCATCTGCAGGCCGGTAAACCGCTCGGGGATCTGCACTACCGCGCCCCCTGGTATCCGCTGGTGCCGGTGCTGGGCTTTGTCCTGTGCCTGGTGGCCTGCGTCGGCCTGGCCTTTGACCCGAGCCAGCGCATTGCCCTTTACTGTGGGCTGCCGTTTGTGGCGCTGTGCTATGGCGCGCACTACCTTACTCAACATCTGAAAACGCAGGAGCCTGAACATGTCGCAGAATAATCCGCTTACCGCCCTCCTTGAAACCCGGCCTTTTGTGGTGCTGGACGGGGCGATGGCAACGGAACTGGAAGCGCGCGGCTGTAACCTGGCCGACAGCCTGTGGTCGGCCAAAGTGTTAGTGGAAAACCCGGCGCTGATCCGCGACGTGCACCTCGACTACTTCCGCGCCGGGGCGCAGGTGGCGATTACCGCCAGCTATCAGGCCACGCCGGACGGGTTTGCCGCCCGCGGGCTGGACGAGGCGCAATCCCGGGCGCTGATCGGTAAAAGCGTGGAGCTGGCGCGCAAGGCGCGGGAGGCGTATCTGGCGGAAAATCCGCAGGCCGGTACGCTGCTGGTCGCCGGTTCGGTCGGGCCCTATGGCGCCTATCTGGCCGACGGGTCGGAATACCGCGGCGACTACGTGCGCAGTACGGAGGTGTTTCAGGGGTTTCACCGCCCGCGGGTAGAAGCGCTGCTGGACGCTGGCGCCGACCTGCTGGCCTGCGAAACCCTGCCGTCCTTTGCTGAAATAAAAGCTCTGGCGGAGCTGCTAACGGCCTGGCCGCGCGCCCGCGCGTGGTTCTCTTTCACCCTGCGCGACAGCGAGCACCTGAGCGACGGCACCCCGCTGCGCGAGGTGGTTTCCGTGCTGGCGAATTACCCGCAAATTGTCGCTCTGGGCATTAACTGTATTGCGCTGGAGAACACTACCGCCGCGCTACAGCATCTGCAAAGCCTGACCGCGCTGCCGCTGGTGGTCTACCCGAACTCGGGCGAGCATTACGACGCGGTGAGCAAAACCTGGCATCACCACGGCGAGGCCTGCGCGACGCTGGCGGGCTATCTTCCGCAGTGGTTAGCGGCAGGTGCGAAGCTGATCGGCGGGTGCTGCCGGACAACGCCGAAGGATATAGCGGAATTGACCGCACAGCGCTGAGTTTTTGCCGGGTGGCGCTACGCTTACCCGGCCTACGAACGACGGCTTTCCCTCTCCCACAGGGAGAGGGCGCAAACACTAAAAACGGCAACAGAGTTGCCGTTTTGCTTTTACCTAGGCCACCTCAGCCAACACAAACATCCCGTACGGGTGGATCTCCAGGTAATACGTCTCCCCGACGTCCGGCTGAAGTCTTGTCGCATTCACCTGCAACAAAATCTCCTGCCCGTGCCACTCCACGATCACCTCGTACTGCGGCCCCATATAAGCGACATGGCAGATCACGCAGCGCTGGCTCTCCTCACCGTGCTGGCTCAGGGTGATCGCCTCCGGGCGCACGCCGACCGTGCCATCGCCCTGGGCGGCAAAGTGCAGCGGGCGCGGCAGACGGTAGCCGTGGATCTCGACAAAATCCTGGCTGAAGCGCGCCGGGAACAGGTTGGCATCCCCCATAAAGCTCGCCATAAAGCGTGAGGCCGGCTGGCGGTAGAGATCCTGCGGCGAGCCAATCTGCATAATGTTGCCCTTGTTCATCACCAGCACGGTATCGGAGACGGCAAAGGCCTCGCTCTGATCGTGGGTCACGTACAGCGACGTAATGTTGAACTGCTTTTGCAGCTCGCGGATCTTGTCGCGCATGCTGCGGCGCAGGTTGGCGTCGAGGTTACTTAGCGGCTCATCGAACAGCAGCACTTTGGGTTTGAGGATCAGGGCGCGGGCCAGGGCTACGCGCTGCTGCTGACCGCCGGAGATCTGATCCACATAGCGATCGTCGAAGCCCTCCAGATCCACCATCGCCAGCGCCTCTTTGACGCGGGTTTTGATCTCGGCGCGCGGCACCCCGAGCATCTTCAGGCCGTAGCCGACGTTCTCCCCCAGCGACATGTGCGGGAACAGGGCGTAGGACTGGAACACCATGCAGATATCACGCTGCTGAATGGAGCTGTGGGTCACGTCCTCACCGTCGATAAAGATCTGCCCGCTGGTGGGCTTTTCCAGCCCGGCCACCAGACGCAGCACCGTAGTTTTACCGCAGCCGGACGGGCCGAGCAGCGTTACCATCTGCCCCTGCGGGATCGCGAGGTTGATGTTTTCAATCACCGTGTTCGCGCCAAAGCGCTTGGTCACGTTACGCAGTTCAACGAAATGTTTCTGAGTCATAGTGTTACGCCTGGTTTTTGGCTTTTGAACGGGAGATACGCGCCTCGCCGATCAGCCAGTCAAAGAGGAAAATGATCGCCAGCATGACCACAATCAGGATCGAGCCGTAGGCAATCGCCACGCCGTATTCGCCGTCTTCCACGCGGTTCAGAATGTAGGCCGTTGCCACGCGGGTGTCCGGCGTGACGAGGAACACAATGGCGCTGACGGTGGTAATGGCGCGCACAAAGCTGTAGATCAGCGCCGACAGAATGGCCGGGCGCAGCAGCGGCAGCAGGATATGGGTGATCGTCCGCAGCGACCCGGCGCGCAGGCTCAGCGAGGCCTCATCCAGCGACTTGTCGATCTGGCCTAAACCTGCGATCCCGGCGCGAATGCCCACCGGCACGTTACGCATCACCATCGAGATAATGACGATGGCGGCAGTGCCCGTGAGGTACACCGGGGCGCTGTTAAAGGCCAGAATGTAGGAGACCCCTGCCACGGTGCCCGGTACGGCGAAGCACAGCATGGTGGTGAACTCGATGGTCTTTTTGCCCCGGAACTGCTGGCGCACCACCACCCAGGCAATCAGCAGACCGAAGGCAGCGGTGATCGGTGCGGCAATCCCGGCGTAGAGCAGGGTATCGAGCAGCGAAGGCCACGCGCCGTCGCTCATCCCCTGGCCGAACAGCTTGATAAAGTTATCCAGCGTCAGGGTGTAATCCACGCCCCAGTTGACGGTAAAGCTGCCGTAGAAAATGCTGCCGTAGAGCAGGGCGTTAAAGGCGATCCACAGGGTAAGCAGGGCGATCACGCTCCACACCAGGGTCACCGGCAGGGGCTGCACGTCGCCGCGATAGGACTTGCCGGACACGGTGACGTAGGAGCGCTTGCCGATCCACATGTACTGGATGCAGAACACCAGCAGCGAGAACAGCAGCAGGAAGGCCCCGAGGGTACTCGCCGCCTGATAATCGAGCTGCGAGCCGGTAATGTAGAAGTAGATCTGCGTGGCCAGCACGTCGAAGTTCCCGCCCAGCACCAGCGGGTTACTGAAGTCGGCCAATGACTGGACGATGACAATCAAAAAGGCGTTCGCCAGCGCCGGTTTCAGCAGCGGCACGAAGACGCCGTTAAAGGTCTGCCAGCGGCTGGCGCGCAGGGTGTACGAGGCCTCCTCCAGCGACGGGTGAATGGTCTTGATCGCCCCGTCGAGGATCATAAAGGCCATCGGGGTGAAGGCCAGCACCTGCGCCAGCCAGATGCCGGTGAAGCCGTACAGCCAGTTAGTGTTGGTCAGCCCAAACCAGTCCACCATCAGTTCGGTGACGTACCCGGAGCGGCCCATCATCAGCGTCACGCCCAGGCCCACCACGAACGGCGGGGTCACGATAGGCAGGATCGAGAAGATGCGCCCAATGATGGCGCTGCGTTTAGCGATGCGGGTGGTGTAGATCGCCAGCACCAGGCCGAAGAAGGTGCAGCCGATCCCCACCGCAATCGACAGCAGGATCGAGTTGATGATCACCTGAATGATGTGCGACTGGGACAGCACATTCATAAACGCCAGCGGGGCGAACTCGCCCGCGTCGTTGGTGAACATCGGAATAAAGATGGCGATGCTCGGCCAGACGATAAAGATGCCAATCAGCGCCACGATGGCGATCAGCGAGCCAATCACAAAGCGGTCGCCGCCCAGCCACTCGAGGCGGGTCAGGGCCAGGGTCATGATCGCCCCCAGGGCGACAAACAACACGATGGTGGCGTAGCCTAAACCGCGGCCTTCAATCGTGGCGCTGATGACGATAAACGCCATACACAGCAGCGCCCAGCCCGCGTCGAGGTAGTGGCGGCTGCGCTGTTCACGCTTCGCCTCGCTGAACGGGCGTACCAGCAGCAGGGTGGGGAGCAGGTACCACAGCCAGCTGATGTTGAAGTGCGACCAGCTGTAGGCCGCGAGGATCTCGTCGCCGGTGGATTCCAGCAGGCCATAATCCAGGCTCCAGCTCGGCAGCAGGGCAAAGGCCAGCCAGCCAACGAAAACCCAAAGGAAGACCGCATCCCGTTTTTTCACGGGATGAAGAGCGAGTGTCTGTGACATAGCAATTCCGGGTGTTGAGGAAATTGTAGGCCGGGTAAGCGTAGCGCCACCCGGCAATTACCGCGGTAGTGAGCTTATTTACCCATCTTCACGTCGCTGACCCACTTGTTGATCAACGCTTTGCGCACGTCCGTTGAGCCGTACTTATCCATGTCGTAGCTGATCAGCTTCAGGTCATCCAGCTTCAGCGAGTTCGGGGAGGTTTCGGCGGTGGTGTTGGTCAGGATCTGATAGGACTTGCCCTGCTTCCACGCCAGCTCCTGGGCCTCTTTCGACAGCACCCAGTCCACGAACAGCTTCGCGTTCTCTTCGTTACGCGCGCCCTTCAGGATGCTGACACCGCCGATTTCATACCCGGTGCCTTCGCACGGGGAGATTAGCTCCAGCGGAGCCCCTTGCTCTTTCTCCAGCGAGTAGTCGTGCAGGAAGCCGATGCCGATGGCGGTTTCACCGCGGGCGGCGTTACGCGCCGGGGCAATGCCGGATTTGGTGTACTGGGAGACGTTGCCGTTCAGCTGCTTCAGGTAGTCGAAGGCCTGATCTTCCCCCCACAGCTGGACGAAGGTTGCCAGCGCGGTATAGGCGGTGCCGGAGCTTTGCGGATCGGCAATCTGGATCTCGCCTTTGTATTCCGGTTTGGTCAGATCTTTCCAGCACTGTGGCACCGGCAGGTTCTTCTCTTTCAGGCGCTGGGTGTTAACGCCGAAGCCCAGAATGCCCACGTAGACCGCCGAGGAGAGGTTGCCTTTCACCTTGGCCGGATCGCGGAATTTCTCCATGATCTGTTCCAGGTTTTTCGATTTGTACGGCTGGAGCAGCCCCATCTCACCGGCCTGGGACTGCGGATCCAGGGTGCCGCCGTACCAGACGTCGGCCTGCGGGTTTTTCTTCTCAGCGTCGACTTTTGCCAGCGTGCTGCCAGAGCCGTTGCGGATAAACGAGGTTTTGACGTCGTACTTATCGCCAAACGCTTTGGTTTCGGCTTCGCACATTTCGTTGGTGGCGCTGCAATACACCACCAGACGGCCTTTGGCCTGTGCGGCACCGGTTAAGGTCGCCAGCGCGATCCCGGAAGCAATGAGGGTAGAGAGAAGCGTTGTTTTCATTATTCAGCCCTTGTTATGACGTTATGTGACTGCGAGAAGCGGTGATGCCCGCCATCAGCAGGGGCATCAGGAGTAAACCCATCAGCACCGCGGCAATCGAGAGCAAACTGAACATCCCCGACCAGCCGTAGCGTTCAATAACCAGTGACAGCGGCCACCCGGCCAGCGCCGCCCCCAGATAGGCAAACACGCCGAGAAAACCGGTAATTGAGCCCGCTGCCTGCTTGTGCCCGCACTCCACGGCGGCAAGGCCAATGAGCATCTGCGGACCAAAGACAAAAAATCCCACCGTAAAAAAGCACATCGCCAGCAGGGCGTAGTGGTGAACCGGGGCCAGCCACAGGGCGGCGACCGACACCATCAGCCCCAGCGTGAACAGCAAAATCATCGGTGCCCGCTGGCCGCTGAACAGCAGATCCGAGCCCCATCCGGCGAACAGCGCCCCGAGCAGGCCGCCGACTTCAAACAGCATCACCGTGGCGTTGGCGCTCAGCAGGTTGACCCCGTGGCTCTCCGCCAGCCAGATGTTGCCCCAGTCGTTCAGGGCGATGCGGATCAGGTAGACCAGCACATAGGACGCCCCGAGCAGCCAGATCATCGGGTTCTGCAACATGGTGGTGCGTAACATCTGCCACAGCCCCATCGGCGGGCTCTGCTGTTGCTGGCGCAACTCCAGCGGATCGTTGCGCCACTCCCCGACCGGCGGGAGACCCTCTTCCTGCGGTGTGCCCCGCAGTTGTGTGGTCAGCCACAGGCCGAGCACGATACTTATAATCCCCGGTGTCAGCATCGCTGCCTGCCAGCCCCAGCGATGGGCGGCGAAGGCACAGATCAGCGGGATAATGGCCCCGCCGATATTGATAGAGGTGTTCCAGCATCCCCACCAGAAGCCGCGCTCGTTGCGCGAATACCAGTGGGTGAGCAGTCTGGCGCAGGGCGGCCATCCCCATCCCTGAAAGAAGCCGTTCAGCGTCCAGATAAACAGCAGCAGCGGCAGAGAGTCGCCGAAGGCGAACAGCACGTTCAGCACGCCCGTCGCCATCAGGCCGATGCCCATAAACGCCCGCTGGCCTTTACTGTCATGCCACAGCCCGGCGGCGAATTTCGACAGGCCGTAGCTCAGGTAAAACAGCGAGCCGATCAGGCCGATATCGCTCTTGCTCAGCCCCAGATCCATCTGCAATGCAGGCAGAACGTAGTTGAGGCTTTTGCGCGTCAGGTAGAACGCCGCATAGCCGATCACCATGCAGATCAGCAGTCGCGGGCGCAGCGCCCGATAGCGTTGAGTAACCTGTTCTGCGGACAGTGCGGGCATGGCGTTCTCCATTTGCAATGACTGTATGAAAGCGCGACGAAAAAGGGATGAGAGAAAGTCTGGCGTGACTAAGACTTTTTCCTGGTTAGCGGTGTGTTTGTTGCAAAACTGTGGGCAGGTTAACAATTACCCGCGTGCCGCCCTGCGACTCAAGGGTCAACTCCCCGCCGAGGGCATGCACGCGCTCGCGCATCCCCTGAATACCAAAACCGGGGATCTGCTGCGGGCTGATGCCGCTGCCGTTATCCCGTACCTCCAGGCGCAGCTGGTTGTCGTGCTCACAGAGCAGGACGCTGACCTCGCTGGCATCGGCATGTTTGCTGACGTTATTCAGCAGCTCCTGCAGCAGGCGATAGAGGGTGAAGACCAGGGTTTCACTCTGGGGCGGGGTGGTCAGGCGGTAATCGAACCGGCACTGGATCCCGCGCTCGGCAAAGGCAAATTCATTGACCAGATGGTGCAGCGCCTCATTGAGGGACAGCTCATCCAGCACCGGCGGGCGCAACTGGCGCAGCAGCTGGCGGGTGGAGTGGTGGATGCGCCGCGCCAGCTCGTTGATCTGCCCGGCGGCCTCCAGCGCCTGCGGGGTATCGCCCGCCCGTTTCACCAGCTGGGACTGGATCTGAATGGCGGTAATGTTCTGACCAATCTCGTCGTGCAGCTCCCGGGCGAGGTGCTTGCGGGTGTCCTCTTCGGTGTGGATCAGCTTTTCCGCCAGCGCCCGCCGGGCCTGGAGCTCCGCCTCCAGCCGACGGCGGTAGTGATCGAGGTTCATCGCCAGATGCTGCTGGCGGCTGATGGCGATCCCCAGCCCAATCCCCAGCAGCGACTGGGTGGCGAGGAAGATCTCCAGCTCCAGCAGATCGCTGAACCCCACCCCAACCTGACGGGCGATGGTGATCATCATGCTGCCCAGCAGCCCGGAGAGCACGCCGCCCTGCCAGCCAAACTTCCACGCCATCACCACGTTGGGCAGGAACACCACGATCAGCAGCAGCCGCTCCAGCGCCGGGGAGAGCACCATCTGGGTGCCGATGCCGATGATAAAAAACAGGCTGCACCAGATGATCAGCGAGGTGCGCAGGGGCGGGTTGCTGGTGTCCAGCCCCAGCAGGTGATAGCGGTGCTGCTGGCGTAAAAACTCAAACACCAGGTAGACGAACGGGGTCAGCAGCACCCCGCCGGTAAAGGAGGCCAGCGCCAGCAGCGTGGCCGGGCTGGCGAGAAAGGGAGCCAGGATCAGGGTCTGGAGCAGGGCGTTCAGGGTCACCGCGGCGATCAGTAATGACAGGCGCTGCCAGTAGAGCGGGAAGCGGTGCCAGTAGCGTTGCGCCAGCCAGGCACAGACGGTGCCCACCAGCGGCACCACCAGCATCAGGTAATGGGTCAGGAGCTGTTCCGCGTGCAGCCAGAGCATGGCGGCCAGCGGGGGGAGGATCAGCGCCGGCCAGAAGCGGCGCGAGAGCAGGATCAGCAGCGCCAGATACACGCCCTGTGGCAAAAACAGCGCCGCCTGCTGGCCGTTGCGGGTGAGGTAAAAGCTCAGCGTCCACAGCATCAGCCAGCCGGTGCCCCAGGCCAGCATAATAAACAGCGAGAGGATGACGTGCCGCAGGGAGCGTCGCATCAGTGGCCGGTCAGCAGTTGGTTATCAAGCGCGAAGTGCACCAGCTCGATGGTGCTGTGACACTGCAGTTTGCCCAGCACGTTGGCGCGGTGCACGTGGACGGTCTTGTGGCTGAGCTCGAGCTTAAAGGCGATCTCCTTGACGCTTTCGCCCTGAACCAGCAGCTCGAACACCTCTTTCTCGCGCGGGGTCAGCGCCGCCAGCGCCTGGGATACCGGCTCGCCGCCGCGCAGGGCTTTGACCGCATCGGCACAGAGATAATGACCGCCCATCCCGACCGAGCGCACGGCCTGGACTAACTCCTCCGGGCCGCAGCGTTTGGTGAGATAGCCGCTGGCTCCGGCGTCCAGCGCGCTCTGCACAAAGGCGGGGGTATCGTAGATGCTGAGAATAATCGCGCGAAACCCTGGCCGCTGCTGGCGCAGACGTTTCAGCAGGCTGAGACCGTTTTCGTCCGGCATGGCGACGTCGAGCACCGCCACGTCGATGGCATCGCGGCTGAGCGCGGGCCAGGCCTCGGCGGCGCTGCTGTACTGGCCTTCGACAACCAGATCCTCTTCCAGATTTAACAGCTGGGCGAACCCGGAACGCACCACCACGTGATCGTCCACCAGCACCACTTTGATCATCTCAGAGTCCTTTGCGGAATAATCCACCTATGATGCCTGCCAATGTGTGTCTGGCAATCATATGGCTGCGGTTATGTAACGAATGTAACAAAAATGCAATAAAGCACCTGCGGTCAGCCGTAGGCCCGTGCAAGCCTGGCGCCGCCGGGCATAAGCCACCCTGATTAACTCAAGCGGCAAATATTTTTAATATATATTTATAGCGGCCAAAATATTATTTAAATAAATAAGCGCAAGGTTATTAATCGTTAAATCCTATTCAAACAATAGAATTTGCCAATAATCAATTTTGATTGCTGTCAACAAACCCGTCCCGCGCCCTCTTATGATGGACAGGCTAAAAATATAAAACCAATTCTTATTCAGGATGCCCTTTTCCTAAGGATGGAAAATGAAGAAATTAACCCGTATTGCTGCTGTATGTGCTGCAGGCGCGGTGGTCTGTTATCTGGGATTGTCAGGCTACGTCTGGTATCACGATAAAGCGCGTATTCAGGAAAATGATGTTCAGCTCTCTGCCATAAAAGAGAATAATCAAATTCTGAGTATGTTTCGTGAAAAAGGGTGTGATTATTGCCATACCCCTTCCGCCGCTCTACCTTTTTATGCCTCATTTCCGGTGGCGAAACAGCTCATGGAATATGACACCCGCCTTGGCTATAAATCCTTTAATCTCGAAGCGGTGCGCAGCGCATTAATTAAAGACAGCGCCGTGTCGCAAAGCGATCTCAATAAAATCGAATGGGTGACGCAGCATCAGACCATGCCGCCGACGCGCTATGTCTCGCTGCACTGGGCCGGGAAAATGAACGACGACGAGCGGCTTTTGATCCTCAACTGGATCAAAAAGCAGCGCGAAAGCCATTATGCCAGCCTCGACATGGCCGCCGCCCATCGCAATGAGCCGGTGCAGCCGGTGCCGCGATCCTTATCGGTTGACGACAGCAAAGTCGCGCTTGGCTTCCGTCTCTATCACGACACCCGTCTCTCCGGGGACAGCACGCTCTCCTGCGCCAGCTGTCACTCCCTGAACGCGGGTGGGGTGGATGGCCGACAGACCTCCCTTGGCGTCAACGGCGCGGTGGGGCCGATCAACGCGCCAACGGTATTCAACGCCACCTTTAACCTCGAACAGTTCTGGGATGGTCGCGCCGCCGATCTGCAAAAACAGGCGGGGGGGCCACCGCTGAACCCGATTGAAATGGCCTCAAAATCCTGGGATGACATCATCGCGAAGCTGGATGCCGATCCGGCGCTGAAAGCCGCGTTTGAAGCGGTGTATCCCCAGGGCTTTAGCGGCGACACCATTACCGATGCGATTGCCGAGTATGAAAAAACCCTGATCACCCCTGATGCGCCCTTTGATAAGTGGCTGCGCGGGGATGAAAACGCCCTGACCGCCCAGCAAAAACGCGGCTACAGCCTGTTCAAGGAGAACAAATGCGCCACCTGCCACGGCGGGGTGATCCTCGGCGGGCGCTCGTTTGAACCGCTGGGGCTGAAAAAAGAGTATGACTTTGGCGAGGTGACTACGGCGGACATCGGGCGCATGAACGTCACCCACGAGGTGCGTGACCGCCTGCGTCAGAAAGTCCCGGGCCTGCGCAATGTCGCCCTGACCGCGCCGTACTTCCACCGCGGGGATGTGCCTTCCCTCGACGAGGCGGTCAAGCTGATGCTGCGCTATCAGGTGGGCACCAGCCTGCCGCAAAACAAGGTGGACGATATTGTCGCCTTCCTCAACGGCCTGACCGGGGTCTACACCCCGTGGCAGCCTGAACGCCGCTGATCGGATGCCGCATGCTTGACGCCCGAAATCTCTGCTGTGAACGGAACGACAGACCGCTGTTTAGCGGCCTGTCACTCGCCGTGCGGCCCGGCGACCTGGTGCAGGTGACCGGGGGCAACGGTGCGGGGAAAACCACGCTGCTGCGTCTGCTGGCCGGGCTGACGTCGCCGGAGAGCGGCGAGGTGCGCTGGCAGGGCGCGCCCCTCCCTGAGGTACGTGAGACCTTTCATTCGCAGCTGCTGTGGCTGGGGCACCAGCCGGGGATCAAAGCCCGTCTTTCGGCGCGGGAAAACTTAGGCTTTTACCACCCGGCGTGCCCCGATGAGGCGCTACGCCTGCTGGGGTTGCAGGGCGAGGAAGATCGCCCTGTTTACCAGCTCTCCGCCGGACAGCAGCGGCGCGTGGCCCTGGCGCGGCTGTGGTTAAGCCACGCCCCGCTGTGGATCCTTGATGAACCCTTTACGGCGATCGATGCCGCAGGCGTTGCGTTGCTGACCCGCCGTCTGGAGCAGCATGCCCGGGAGGGCGGGGCGGCGATCCTCACCAGTCACCAGCCGCTGGACGGGTTAACGCTGCCGCTGCGGCGGATCGCACTCAAGGAAGACGCGCCATGTTCCTGAAAATATGCCGGACGGAGCTGCGCGTGGCGTTCCGTCAGCGGGGCGAGCTGCTGAACCCGCTGTGGTTTTTTCTGATCGTTATTACGCTGTTTCCGCTCGGGATGGGGCCGGAGCCGCAGATGCTGGCGCGGATCGCCCCCGGCGTGGTGTGGGTAGCGGCGCTGCTGGCGTCGTTGCTGGCGCTGGAGCGCCTGTTCCGCGACGACCTGCAGGACGGCAGTCTCGAACAGCTGATGTTGCTCCCGGTAGCGCTGCCGCTGGCGGTGCTGGCGAAAATCCTCGCCCACTGGCTGGTTGCCGGCCTGCCGCTGCTTCTGCTTTCGCCTCTGGCGGCGCTGCTGCTGGGGATAGATTTCAACGGCTGGCAGGTGATGGCCGCGACCCTGCTGCCCGGCACCCTGACGCTGAGTTTTCTCGGGGCTCCCGCCGTGGCGCTCACCGTTGGGCTGCGGCGGGGCGGGGTGCTGCTGAGCCTGCTGTTGCTGCCCCTTGCCATCCCGCTGCTTATCTTTGCCACCGCGGCGATGGACGCCGCCGCGCTGCATCTGCCCGTGTCGGGCTATCTGGCGCTGCTCGGGGCGCTGCTGGCGGTCAGCGCTACCCTGAGTCCTTTTGTCACCGCCGCTGCGCTGAGGATCAGCCTGCATTAATCCATTGAGGGATCGCACAATGTGGAAAACGTTTCATCAACTCGCTCTGCCGCCCGGTCTGTACCGGCTGTGCAGTTATTGTCTCCCCTGGCTTGCCGCGGCCGGCGTGCTGCTGCTGGCGACGGGCCTCGGCTGGGGGCTGGCCTTTGCCCCGGCGGATTATCAGCAGGGCGACGGATATCGCATTATTTATCTTCATGTTCCGTCGGCGATGGGGTCGATGGGGATCTACGCCGCGATGGCGGGGGCCGCCTTTATCGGCCTCGTCTGGCAGCTGAAAATGGCAAACCTGGCGGTGGCAGCCATGGCGCCGGTGGGGGCGATATGTACCTTTATTGCGCTGGTCACCGGGGCCGCGTGGGGGAAACCGATGTGGGGCGCGTGGTGGGTGTGGGATGCCCGGCTCACCTCCGAACTGGTGCTGCTGTTTCTTTATATGGGGGCGATTGCGCTCTGGTCGGCGATTGACGATCGTCGGCAGGCCGGACGGGCGATGGGCATTCTGGTGCTGATTGGCGTGGTCAACCTGCCGATCATCCACTTCTCGGTCGAGTGGTGGAACACCCTGCATCAGGGCTCTACTCGCATGCAGCAAAGTATCGACCCGGCGATGCGCGCGCCGCTCCGCTGGTCGATAGCGGGTTTTCTGCTGATATGCGTCACCCTAACGTTAATGCGCCTGCGCACCCTGATTTTGCAGCAGGAGCGACGTCGCCCCTGGGTCAGCGAGACGCTCGCGCAGGGAGGTGGGCAATGAACAGCGCTTTTGCTTCATGGGCGGACTTTTTCACCATGGGCGGGTACGCCCTTTACGTCTGGCTGTCGGTGGCCTTTACCCTCGGCCCGCTGGCGCTTCTGGCGCTGGACAGCTGGCTGCAACACCGGCGGGTGCTACGCGAAATCACCCGGGAGCAGCGGAGGAAACACCATGAACCTGCGGCGTAAAAACCGTCTGCTGATCGCCGGGGCCGTGCTGGGCGGTATCAGCCTGGCCGCCGGTCTGGTGCTCTATGCCCTGAGCGCCAGCATCGACCTGTTCTACACCCCGGAGGAGATCCACTTCGGCAAGCGGGAGACCGGGCAGCGCCCGGTGCCGGGACAGCGGCTGCGGGTCGGAGGGATGGTGAAAGCGGGCAGCGTCAAGCGCTCACCGCAGTCGCTGACAATAGCCTTTAACCTGTATGACACCCGGAGCGAAATCAGGATTCACTACACCGGGATCCTGCCGGATCTGTTCCGCGAGGAGCAGGGCGTGGTGGTGCAGGGGGAACTGCTGCCGGGCAATGTGGTGCTGGCAAAAGAGGTGCTGGCGAAGCATGACGAAAACTACACCCCGCCGGAGGTGAACAGGGCGATACAGGACCACCATCACCGTGCCGGGCAGGAGGCGTTATGATCCCGGAACTGGGCAATATCCTGCTCTGTCTGGCGTTGACGGCGGCGGTGCTGATGGCGGTCTGGCCGCTTATCGGCGACAGCCGCATGACCGGGCTGGCGTGGCTGCTTTTTCTCAGTCTGACGGGGGCGCAGGGCACATTAATGTACGCTCTGGCGGTGAATGACTTCAGCGTGATCTACGTGGCGGCGAACGCCAGCACCCAACTGCCGGTGTGGTACCGCCTGGCCGCGGCATGGGGGGCGCACGAAGGCTCGCTGCTGCTGTGGGTCACGCTGATGGGCGGCTGGACGCTGGCCGTTGCCCTCGGCAGCCGCCGAATGCCGCGCGCCACCGTGACGCGCGTGCTGGCGGTGATGGGCGCGATCGGCGCGGGCTTTCTGTTATTTATTATCTTTACCTCTAACCCCTTCGCCCGCACGCTGGACTTTGCGCTGGAAGGGCGGGATCTCAACCCAATGTTGCAGGACCCGGGCCTGATCCTGCATCCCCCGCTGCTGTACATGGGGTATGTCGGTTTTTCAGTCTCGTTTGCTTTCGCCATCGCGGCGCTGATCGGGGGACGCTTTGAGCGCGACAGCGCCCGTTTTGCCCGTCCCTGGACCCTGGCGGCGTGGATCTTTCTCACTCTCGGGATGGTGCTCGGCTCGGCGTGGGCCTATTACGAGCTGGGCTGGGGCGGGTGGTGGTTCTGGGATCCAGTCGAGAATGCCTCGCTGATGCCCTGGCTGGTGGGCACCGCGCTGCTGCACTCCCTGCGGGCCACCGACGCGCGCGCCGGGTTTAAAGCCTGGTCGCTGCTGCTGTCGATCCTCGCCTTTTCCCTCTGTCTGCTCGGGACCTTTCTGGTGCGCTCCGGGGTGCTGGTGTCGGTACATGCCTTTGCCGCCGATCCGGCGCGGGGGCTGTTTATCCTCGCCTTTATCGCCCTGGTGACGGGCGGCGCGCTGCTGCTGTTCGCCCTGCGCGGGCATCGGGTGCGCTCCCGGGTCAACAATGCGCTCTGGTCGCGGGAGTCGCTGTTGCTGGGGAATAACGTATTGCTGATGGCCGCCATGCTGGTGGTGCTGCTCGGCACGCTGTTCCCGCTGGTGCATAAGCAGCTCGGGCTGGGGGCGATCTCCGTCGGCGAGCCGTTTTTTAATACCCTGTTTGTGGTGTTAATGGTGCCCTTTGCCCTGTTGATGGGGCTGGGGCCGCTGGTGCGCTGGGGCCGGGATCGTCCCGGCAGCCTGACGCGACTGCTGGCAGGGACCGCCGGGGCTACGCTGGGCGCGGCGCTGCTGGTGCCGTGGCTGTTGCAGGGCCGGGTGGTGTGGCTGGCGGCGCTGGGGGTGGCGATAGCCTTTCTGATTGCCTGCCTGACCCTGGCGACGGTGCAGCGCTGGCGGGCGGCGGGGATCCCTCTGGCGGCGCGTCAGTGGGGCATGGTGCTGGCCCACCTTGGCGTGGCGGTCACGGTGGTCGGGATCGCCTTCAGCCAGAATTACAGCCTCCAGCGGGATGTCAGAATGCAGGCCGGAGACGAGGTCCGGATCGCCGATTACCGTTTTACCTTCAACGGGGTAAAAGCCATCGTCGGCCCGAACTGGCGCGGGGTGGCGGGTTCTGTCGCCGTCTCCCGTGATGGCAAACCGGTCACTACCCTGCTGGCGGAAAAAAGGCAGTACGGCGAGCGGATGGTGATGACCGAGGCGGCGATCGATGGCGGCCTGACGCGGGATCTCTATGTCGCCCTCGGCGAAGAGCTGGACGACGGCGCCTGGGCGCTGCGTCTGTACATCAAGCCCTTTGTGCGCTGGATCTGGGCCGGTGGCCTGCTGATGGCCCTCGGCGGCGGGCTCTGTCTGGTTCGAAGCCGCTCCCGGGAGGCCGTATGATCCGCAAACTCTATCTTTTACCGCTGGCGCTGTTTCTGCTGGTGGCCATCGCGCTCTTCTGGCAGCTGGCGCGCAACGCGCAGGGAGAGGATCCCACCGCGCTGGAGTCGGTGCGGGTGGGGAGAGCGCTGCCCGCCTTCAGCCTGCCGACGCTGGCGGCACCGCAGCAGGCTGTAGACTCGACAACCCTGGCCCAAGGCGGTCCGCTGCTGCTCAACGTCTGGGCCACCTGGTGCCCGACCTGCCGCGCCGAGCATCAGTTCCTTAACCAGCTTGCCGGGCAGGGGGTGCGGATCGTCGGGCTGAACTATAAAGACGATCGGCAGCGGGCTAGAGACTGGCTGCGGGAGCTGGCCGATCCCTATGTCCTGAGTCTGTATGACGGGGAGGGAATGGCCGGGATGGAGCTGGGGGTGTACGGCGCGCCGGAGACCTTTTTGATTGATGGGCAGGGGAAGGTACGCTACCGCCACGTCGGCGCGCTGGATGCGCGGGTATGGCAGGAGAGGCTCCAGCCCCTGTGGTTACAGGCTGTCAGGGAGACGACGCCATGAGAATCATTCTGTTGATGCTGCTGCTGGCGCTTCCTGTGCTGGTCAGCGCCAGCAGCGAGGTGATGACCTTTCGCGATGCGGAGCAGGAGCAGGCCTGGCGCCAGCTGACGGCACAGCTGCGCTGCCCGAAATGCCAGAACAACAGCATCGCCGACTCCAGCGCGATGATTGCCGTCGACATGCGGCAGAAAGTCTACGACCTGCTGCAGGAGGGAAAAAGTCCGCAGCAGGTGGTGGATTACATGGTGGCGCGTTACGGTAACTTTGTGACCTACGATCCGCCATTCACCCCTTTCACCGCCCTGCTGTGGATCCTCCCCGGGGCCGTGGTGCTGGCCGGATGCGGGGCGATCTATATCCGCTCGCGCAGGCGGGCATCGCCCGCGCCGCAACCCCCGGAGCCAGAGGGGGCGGGCAGGCCGCTGAATATCTGGCGGCTCATCCCCGCTGCGGCGCTGGCGCTGGGGATCGGTTTCTACAGCTACTGGCAAACTGGCGGCTACCGGCAAGTGGCGCAGATGCGGGCCGCCGCCGCCGCCGCGCCTGGTCTGCTGGCGCGGCTGGAGAACCCGCGCGCCGAGCCGCTGGATCTCGTCGGGCTTCGCCAGCTGGAGTTGGGGCTGCGCGCGCGGCTGCTGCAGGGGGAGGGCGATCGTCAGCAGGCGAAGGTGCTGTCGCAGATCGCTGCCCTGCTGGCGGAAGAGGAGCCTCAGTAAGTCAGGTTTGGTATTTGCTTTGCCGAATTTTTTCTAAAAACGATTCGGCATTAACGATGCCTTTTAATTCCTTTATCAAAATTACGCCGCCGGAAATACTGCCCCCATAACAACAGAGGGGAGCAGACATTATGGCTATTTCATCGCGTATCACTTTACTCGGCGCGCTGGCGCTGTGGGCATTCCAGGCGCAGGCGGTGGATGTCACCGTCGCGTATCAAACTTCCGCTGAGCCCGCCAAAGTGGCGCAGGCGGATAAAACTTTCGAGAAAGCGAGCGGCGCGAAAGTCGACTGGCGTAAGTTCGACAGCGGGGCGAGCATCGTGCGGGCCCTGGCCTCCGGCGACGTGCAGATTGGCAACCTCGGCTCCAGCCCGCTGGCGGTCGCTGCCAGCCAACAGGTGCCCATCGAAGTTTTCCTGCTGGCTTCGCAGCTTGGCAATTCCGAAGCGCTGGTGGTGAAGAAAAACATCACTAAGCCCGAAGATCTGATCGGCAAACGCATCGCGGTGCCTTTTATCTCCACCACGCATTACAGCCTGCTCGCCGCCCTGAAACACTGGAACATCAAGCCGGGGCAGGTGGAAATCATCAACCTGCAGCCCCCGGCCATTATCGCCGCCTGGCAGCGTGGCGATATTGACGGAGCCTACGTCTGGTCCCCTGCGGTAAACGAGCTGGAAAAAGACGGCAGCGTGCTGACCGACTCCGCCCAGGTGGGCCAGTGGGGCGCGCCAACCCTCGACGTCTGGGTCGTGCGTAAAGACTTTGCCGAGAAGCACCCTGAGATTGTGAAAGCTTTCGCCAAAAGCGCCATCGATGCCCAGCAGCCCTATATTGCCAACCCGGATGCCTGGCTGAAACAGCCAGAGAATCTGGAGAAACTCGCCCGCCTGAGCGGCGTGCCGGAGGCCGACGTGCCGGGGCTGGTGAAAGGCAATACCTACCTGACCCCCGCCCAGCAACAGCAGCAGCTGTCAGGCCCGGTGAATAAAGCGATTATTGATACCGCTGGCTTCCTGAAAGAGCAGGGCAAAGTGCCCGCGGTGGCGGCGGATTACAGCCAGTACGTGACTGACCGCTTTGTGAAGTAAGGGGGCCGTATGCTGAATATTACAAATCTGTACGCCGATTACGCTAGCAAGCCTGCGCTGGAGGATATCAACCTGACGCTGGATAGCGGCGAGCTGCTGGTGGTGCTCGGCCCGTCCGGCTGCGGGAAAACCACGCTGCTGAATCTGATCGCCGGGTTTGTACCCTATCAGCACGGAACCATTCAACTGGCAGGCAAAAAGGTGGAAGGCCCGGGCGCGGAGCGCGGCGTGGTCTTCCAGAACGAAGGGCTGCTGCCGTGGCGTAACGTGCAGGAGAACGTCGCCTTCGGCCTGCAGCTGGCGGGCACTTCGCGGGAGGAACGACTGGCAATTGCCCGGGAGATGCTGAAAAAAGTGGGCCTGGAAGGGGCGGAAAAACGCTTTATCTGGCAGCTCTCCGGCGGCCAGCGTCAGCGGGTCGGCATCGCCCGGGCGCTGGCCGCGAATCCGCAGCTGTTGCTGCTGGATGAACCTTTCGGGGCGCTGGATGCCTTTACCCGCGAACAGATGCAAACCCTGCTGCTGCGCCTGTGGCATGAAACCGGCAAGCAGGTACTGCTGATCACCCATGACATCGAAGAAGCGGTGTTTATGGCCACCGAACTGGTACTGCTCTCGCCGGGGCCGGGCCGGGTGCTGGAGCGTCTGCCGCTCAACTTTGCCCGCCGCTTTGTGGCGGGAGAGCCGGTGCGCAGCATCAAGTCTGACCCTGAATTTATCGCCCAGCGCGAATACGTGCTGAGCCGCGTGTTTGAACAGCGGGAGGCCTTCTCATGAGCATTGTGGTGAATGATAAAACGGCGGGCAAACGCCTGACCCTGCGCTGGCCTTTCTCCCGCCAGCTGACGCTCAGCGTCAGCACCCTGCTGGTGCTGCTGGCCGTATGGTGGGCAGTCGCGGCGGCGCAGTGGGTCAGCCCGCTGTTTCTGCCGCCGCCGGGCCAGGTGCTGGTGAAACTCTTCACCATCGCCGGTCCGCAGGGATTTATGGATGCCACGCTCTGGCAGCATCTGGCGGCCAGCCTGGGGCGCATTCTGGTGGCCCTGCTGGCGGCGGTGATCCTTGGTATTCCGGTGGGCATCGCGATGGGCTTAAGCCCGACGGTGCGCGGGATCCTCGATCCGCTGATTGAGCTTTATCGCCCGGTGCCGCCGCTGGCCTATCTGCCGCTGATGGTGATCTGGTTCGGCATCGGCGAGACCTCGAAGATCCTGCTCATCTATCTCGCGATTTTTGCCCCGGTGGCGATGTCGGCAGTGGCAGGGGTTAAAAGCGCCCAGCAGGTGCGGATCCGCGCGGCGCAGTCGCTGGGTGCCAGCCGCGCACAGGTGCTGTGGTTTGTGATTTTACCCGGCGCATTGCCGGAGATCCTCACCGGGCTGCGTATCGGGCTCGGGGTCGGCTGGTCGACGCTGGTGGCGGCTGAACTGATCGCCGCCACGCGCGGATTAGGCTTTATGGTCCAGTCGGCGGGGGAGTTCCTGGCGACGGACGTGGTACTGGCAGGGATCGCGGTGATCGCCGTGATCGCCTTCGGATTAGAACTGGGGCTGCGCGCGCTACAGCGCCGCCTGACGCCCTGGCATGGAGAGATACAATGAGTGAACGTCTGACCATTACCCCGTTGGGGCCATACATTGGCGCGCAAATTTCCGGGCTCGATGTGACCCGGCCATTAAGCGATAACCAGTTCGAGCAGCTCTATCACGCGGTGCTGCGTCATCAGGTGGTGTTCCTGCGCGAGCAGGCAATCACCCCCCAGCAGCAGCGCGCCCTGGCGCTGCGGTTCGGCGATCTGCATATCCATCCGGTCTATCCGCACGCCGAGGGGGTGGAGGAGATTATCGTTCTGGATACCCACAACGATAATCCGCCGGACAACGACAACTGGCACACCGATGTCACCTTTATTGAGACCCCGCCTGCGGGGGCGATCCTTGCCGCCAAACAGCTGCCGGAGAGCGGGGGTGACACCCTGTGGGCCAGCGGCATCGCGGCGTTTGAGGCGTTATCCGCCCCGATCCAGCAGCTGCTAAGCGGCCTGCGGGCGGAGCATGATTTCAAAAAGTCCTTCCAGGAGTACAAATACCGTAAAACGGAAGAGGAGCATCAGCGCTGGCTGGAAGCCGTGGCGAAACATCCGCCGCTTTTGCATCCGGTGGTGCGTACCCATCCGGTGACCGGCAAGCAGGCGCTGTTCGTTAACGAAGGCTTCACCACGCGGATTGTGGATCTGAGCGAGAAAGAGAGCGAGGCGCTGCTGGGGTTCCTGTTTGCCCATATCACTAAGCCGGAGTTCCAGGTGCGCTGGCGCTGGCAGGAGAACGATCTGGCGATCTGGGATAACCGGGTGACGCAGCATTACGCCAATGCCGATTACCTGCCGCAGCGGCGGATTATGCAGCGGGCGACGATATTGGGGGATAAGCCGTTTTATCGTGCCCCATGACACCTGTCCCCGTAGGCCCGGTAAGGCGTAGCCGCCACCGGGCGTTACAAATGTGCCTCGATATACCGCTGATAACGGTTGGCCTTCAGATAACACAAGTCCACCAGCACCAGCCCGTCCACGCAGTTGTTAAACGCCGGGTCGCTGCCGAAATCAATAAACTGCACGCCGCCGGGCTCGCACAGTTCGGAATACTGTTTATAAAGCGGCGGGATGCCGCATCCCAGATTGCCGAGCAGCGATTTCAGCCGGGTCAGATCCTCTACATAATCCTCCCCACTAAACTGTGCCAGCACCTCGGGTAACGAGGCGGGATAAGGGCGTCGCGAGGCGGCCAGCGGATGGGGTGCCGGGAACCACAGCCGGTAGAAGGCCACCAGCAGATCCCGCGCCGCGGGCGGTAGTCCGCCGGAGATCGACACAGGTCCGAACAGGTAGCGATAGTGCGGATAGCGCGCCAGGTAGGCACCAATCCCGGACCACAGATAGTCCAGCCCGCGCCGTCCCCAGTAGCGCGGCTGAATAAAGCTGCGCCCCAGCTCAATGCCCTGTTCGAGGATGTCCTGCATTTTATCGTCGTAGTGGAACAGGCTGTAGCTGTAGAGCGCCTCCGGCTCCCGCATCGCCGTAGGAATAAAGCGGTAGGCACCGACGATCTCCAGATCCTCGTCATCCCACAAAATCAGGTGCAGATAGTCATCATCAAAGCTGTCGGTGTCCCGGCGCTTGCCGCTGCCTTCCCCCACCGCGCGAAAGGCGATCTCCCGCAGTCGCCCCAGCTCGCGCAGGATCGGCGCGTCTTCCTGGCCGTTGCGCTGCCACAGATAGATGGTTTTGCCATCGGCGGTGGTGCCCAGAGACTCCGCCTGTGCCAGCTCGCGCTTCAGGGTGGCGCGGTCTTCCGCACGGGCAATGGCGGATTCGGTTTTGAACACCCCCGGCAACCCCTTGCCGAGACGCAGCACGTGCTGGCGGCACTGCTCAGCCATCTCCCGGGCGGAGAGCGTGGGGCTAAACCAGTGGTTCCAGCCGATCTGCTGACCGATTTTCACCGGCAGGCGGCTGTGGCGACGACGGAACATCTGCTGCATCAGCAGCAGCATCGACAGGTTCGGGGAGAGCAGGGTGCTGGCATAGAACAGCAGGCTGTTGCGGGCGTGGATATTTACCGGCAGCAGCGGCGCGCGGAATTTGCCCGCCAGCTTGATAAAGCCGGGTTGCCACTTTTTATCGCGGATCCCGGTGCGCGTCGGGCGGGAGACTTCCCCCGCCGGGAAGAAGATCAGCACGCCGGCATTTTGCAGGTGCTGCTCCATCAGGGTGAACGAGGATTTCGCCGTCCGCCCGCCCATATTGTCTACCGGAATAAACAGCGAACTCAGCGGCTCCAGATGCGTCAGCATGCGGTTGGTCACGACTTTCACATCCCGGCGCACGCGGGAGACGGCATACAGCAGCGCCAGCCCGTCCAGCGTACCGGTGGGGTGGTTGGCCATAACAATCAGCGGGCCGTTAGCGGGGATCTGTTCGAGGTCGTGAGCCGGAATGGTGCAGAGGATATCGAGATGTTCCAGAACCTGTTCCACCATATCCAGCCCTTTCAGGTGGCGGTGGTCGGCGGCAAACTGCCGGAACTCCTCTTCGTGGAATAATTTCTTTAACAGCCTTTTTTGCCAGGGGGCAGGCCTCGCCTGCGGCCAAAGGTCATCCAGAACGCTGTCGAGACTAAACATGATGGCACCTCCTGCTGTCCTGCTCAGACAGTAGAAGCGCCAGATGTCGGTTGTATTGCAGCGGAGTGAAGCTTGTATGTAGGCCGGATCAGGCGAAACCGCCACCCGGCCCTACGGATTAACGCAGAATTTTCTTCTCGGCCAGATCCAGCGCGAAGTAGCTGAAGATCAGATCCGCGCCCGCGCGTTTGATCGCCCCCAGGCTTTCGAGGATCACTTTCTCTTCGTCGATCGCCCCCGCCTGGGCGGCGAATTTGATCATCGCGTACTCACCGCTCACCTGATAGGCACCCAGCGGCAGGTCGGTGCGCTCGCGGATATCACGCAGGATGTCCAGATAGGCACCAGCCGGTTTCACCATCAGGCAGTCGGCACCCTGGGCTTCGTCGAGCAGCGATTCGCGGATCGCTTCCCGGCGGTTCAGCGGGTTCATCTGGTAGGTTTTGCGATCGCCTTTCAGCGCGGTGCCCGCCGCTTCACGGAACGGACCGTAGAAGGAGGAGGCGAATTTGGTGGAGTAGGACATGATCGCCGTGTCGGTGAAGCCCGCCGCGTCCAGCGCCTGACGAATGGCTTGCACCTGGCCGTCCATTGCGGCTGACGGGGCGATAAAGTCCGCGCCTGCAGCAGCCGCCACCACCGCCTGTTTGCCGAGGTTCAGCAGGGTCGCGTCGTTATCCACGCCATGATCGCATAGCACGCCGCAGTGGCCGTGGGAGGTGTATTCGCAGAAGCAGGTGTCGGACATGACGATCATCTCGGGCACTGTGTCTTTGGCGATGCGCGACATGCGTGCCACCAGCCCGTCCTCTTTCCAGGCATCGCTGCCGGTGGCGTCGGTATGGTGGGAGATGCCGAAGGTCATGATCGACCGAATACCTGCGTTGGCGATGCGCTCAATTTCGCGCGCCAGGTGTTTCTCCGGAATACGCATTACGCCCGGCATGGCGTCGATGGCTTTGTAGTCATCAATCTCTTCTTCAACAAAAATCGGCAACACCAGATCGTTTAAGGTCAGTGTTGTCTCTTCAAAAAGCGCGCGCAGAGCCGGGGATTTGCGCAGACGACGGGGACGAGCAATTAAATCGTTCATGATATGCCTGACGAGTGTGAATCAAAGAGGGTCAGTGTACCCGAAATGCCCGATGTCTGTTTTACTAAAGTTGTCGTTTAGCCTGCAGAATGCAGGGCATGGTCGCCTGACATTATTCCCCGGTTTTCATTTTATCGGCTGAAATAAGTTTACGCTTTATTTACGCCAGTTAAATCTGTGCCAACAATATATCCAGCCCAGGCAACATCCTAATCTCGTGGGATTCTTTTTTTACTTGCGTCTTGTGACTTATTTATTTTATGTCTCATTGCCTTTTGTTTTATAACCTTCAATGATCTTTCACCTTTCATGTCTTTAGTTTCGAATGAATTTAAGTGCGTGATATGTATTGTGTTTTTTATTATTTTAAATATTTCAAAAAGTATTTATATTATTCTGTCTGTTTCCGGACATAATTGATGGATTCATTGAACCATTTTGTTTTGAGGCTGCATAATTCTCCTCGCAATATATTTGCACTGTATTTACGGACAAACTTGCTTACGTCCCTGAGGAGGGATGACCCAATGCAAACATGGAAAAAGAAACTTGTTGTATCTCAACTTGCATTAGCCTGCACGCTGGCTATCGCTTCTCAGGCCAATGCAAAAGATATTTCTGGTAGCACTTACAACACCTTTGGTTACGATAATACCGCCACCTCGGCCTTGTATAACGGATATACCGACTGGAATTACTCCAGTGCGACGCACGATGGCGATATCTATCCTGTCATCAATAAGTCGACTGTAAACGGCGTGATCTCAACCTATTACCTGGATGATGGCGCGGGCGGCCGTGCCAATGCCCTGTCGATCTCCAACAGCACCATCAACGGGATGATCACTTCTGAGTGCATGACCACCGAATGCGCGGGCGGTCTGAACGCCGACGGTACGACGCATCAGCAGTACGATCGTTTCGCACTGACCCTGGACAACACCACCGTCAATGATACCTATGAGCATTACGCTTACGACGTGGTGAGCGGCTCCACGACCACTACCCACTACTGGGATACTCACGCGCTGGGCAACGCGATTACCCTCGACGTTGAATCTGACATCGTTATCCAGAATAACTCCCGCATCGCCGGGATCACCCTGACGCAGGGTTATCACCAGCTGGATAACACCCCTTATGATTCCACCACCGGCATTGAAGATAACAGCCATGTCTTCACTAACACCCTGCAGGTGAAGGATTCCGTCGTCACCTCCGGCGCCTATAGCGATCTGGGCACCAGCGGCTTCTATGGCCAGTCGGCAAAACCAAGCGATTACGGCGAAAGCCGCGCTACCGGCGCTGACGATGCGGCACTGATTGTCACCGCAGGCAGTGCAGATAACGCCATGCGCACCACGGCGAACTTCGATCACTCCACCCTGACCGGCGATGTGCTGTTCACCAGCACCTTCGATAACAACTTCTACCCGACTGGCGATCCTGCCACCGACACCACCGCTGACGGCGTCTACAACCCAACCACCAACGGCTGGGACGGCACCGACAAGCTGGATCTGACGCTCACCAACCGCAGTAAGTGGGTAGGTGCGGCAGTCTCTAACGTCGAGATGATCACCCCATCTCAGATGTATGGTCTGGGCTACAGCAGCGTCGACTGGCGTAGCCTGGTGCCAAACAGCATCTGGCCGGAATCGACCTTCAACAGCAACGGTCATCTGGTGGGCAATCAGGTTTATCAGAGCGGCCTGTTCAACGTCACGCTGGATAACGGTTCCGAGTGGGATACCCGTAAACAGTCCAACATCGATACCCTGACCGTCAACAACCGTTCGCAGGTGAACGTTGAGAACTCCAGCCTGCTGGCCGACAGCATCACGCTGACCAACGCCTCAACCATGAATATCGGTGATACCGGTGGCGTGGCAACCGACAGCCTGTATCTCGACAGTTCCAGCCTGACCACCCTGACTCAGGAAACGGCAGAGCTGTATGCCAACACCATTACCGTGGATAACCGTGCAGAGCTGGCGCTGGGTCTGGGCCAGGTCGACACCCACAAACTGGTGCTGACCGACGGCGGCGTACTGAACGTTGGCAGCCGCGACTACGTGTTCAATTCCGATCTGAACAACGCTCGCTACGTCACCAACGATATCCACCAGGCAGAGTACGACTTCGGGACAATCGCGCTGAATTCGGATGGTCACCTGGCGGTGAACGGTGAAGTGTCCGGCAACTACAAAGTTCGTCTGGATAACGCCACCGGCACCGGTTCCGTTGCCGACTACAAAAACAAAGAGATCGTCCGCATTTACGATAACAACGCGGATACCCAGGCCAGCTTCACCGCGGCCAACAAAGCGGATCTCGGGGCTTATACCTATCAGGCTCAGCAGCAGGGTGACACCGTGGTGCTGAATCAGAAGCGCCTGACCGATTACGCCAACATGGCGCTGAGCATTCCGTCTGCTAACACCAACATCTGGCATCTGCAGCAGGATGCGCTGGCTAACCGTCTGACCAACAGCCGTCACGGCCTGACCGACAACGGTGGCGCATGGGTGAACGTCTTCGGCGGTAATTTCGACGGCGATAACGGCACTATCCACTACGATCAGGACGTCAGCGGCATCATGGTGGGTCTCGATACCCATATTGATGGCAACAACGCCGACTGGATCTTCGGTGCGGCCGCGGGCTTTGCCAAAGGCGATATGAACGATCGCAGTGGCCAGGTGGATCAGGACAGCCAGACCGCAATGCTCTACTCCGCAGCGCGCTTTGCTAACGATGTCTTCATCGACAGCTCCCTGAGCTACTCACGCTTCAATAACGATCTCTCTGCCAACATGAGCAATGGCGAATACGTCGATGGCAACACCACGACCGACGCCTGGGGCTTTGGGCTGAAACTGGGATACGACTGGAAACCGAACGATGCCGGTTACCTTACCCCGTATGCTGCCATCTCCGGTCTGTTCCAGTCTGGCGACGATTACCGTCTGAGCAACAAACTGCGCGTAGGCAGCCAGTCTTACGACAGCATGCGTTATGAAGCCGGTTTCGACGCGGGCTACACCATCGGTTACGGCGACGATCAGGCGCTGACACCGTTCTTCAAACTGGCTTATGTCTACGACGATGCCGGTGAAGATGCCAAAGTGAACGGTGACAACATCGATAACGGTGTGAAAGGTTCCGCGGTGCGGGTAGGCCTGGGTACACAGTTTAGCTTCACTAAAAACTTCAGTGCTTACACTGATGCCACTTACCTCGGTGGTGGTGACGTGGATCAAAACTGGGGCGCCAACCTGGGTGTGAAATACACCTGGTAACACGCCTGATGCGGGGAGGCATGCCTCCCCGCTTTTTAGCGTCAGTTAAGGATGGTTTGAGATCTGCATGAACCGGTATGCCAAACCCATTTCTGAATTCTCCCGGCTCGAAAAGTGCCTCTCTGCGCACAGCACGCCGTTCAAACTGTCTGCCCAGCTTCCGCTGCTGGGAGAGCGCAATGAAGAAAATCACTACACAGTTGTGCTGCAGTCAGGATCGCTCAGTATTCACCGTCAGCAGGATGATCTGCTGGTTGAAATGATCGCCGCGCCCTACATCTTCGGAATAAACGCGGGCATGATGGGCTGCAGCACCGAGTACCTGCTGGTGACGCAATCTCCCTGTTCCGGGTTCTATCTTCCCGCCGCCAGCGCCCGCCAACTTATCCAACAGGCCGGTTTATGGTGTGATGCGTTCTGCTGGCTCTCCTGGCACCACCGGGTGATGGAGATCCGCGATAAGCAGCTGGTCGGCAACAACTCCTACAGCCAGATCCGCGCCACGCTGCTGGATATGGCCCAGTGGGAAGAGTCGTTACGTATGCGGGTAGGGGTGATGAGCTACATTCAGCGTCGCACGCGCATTTCGCGTTCGGTGGTGGCTGAGGTGCTGGCAGCGTTACGGCAGGGGAACTACATCACCATGGACAGGGGCAAACTGGTTAGCGTCAACCGTTTGCCCGCTGAATATTAGTCTAAGGACGCGGGGATCGCCCGCGGCTTGTTCTCGCTCAGCTCAGTCACCAGCTGGTTCACGCCGTCGCTCATATTGACGAAGCGTGTGAGCGGCGAGCGGGTCACCACCACGAACACACCCACGTTAGATTGCGGGATCATCGCCATATAGGTGATGAATCCACCGCCGCCGCCGGTTTTCTGGATAATGCCCGGACGACCGTTTTTCGGTGCCATATAGACCCAGCCGAGGCCCAGCGCGTCCGCGCGGCCCGGCACATCCATGCCGATCACCCGCGTTAACTGGCTGCGCTGATAAATCAGGGTCTGCATTCTGTCGGCCTGATTGCTGCGTGCATAGAAATCAGAGGTGAGGAACTGCTGCATCCAGCGCATCATGTCGCCCGGCGTGGAGTAAACCCCGCCGCTGCCCACTGCCGCCAGCGTGTTGTTACACGGGCTGGCCCCTTTCTCCGCTATCATCAGACGCTTGCACTGATCGGGTGAGGGGGTAAAGGTGGTGTCTTTCATCCCCAGCGGACGGGCGATTTGCTCGTCGAACAGCTGAGCATAAGGTTTACCCGCGGCGGTGCCCAGCGCATCGGCCAGCAGATCGAACGCCAGGTTTGAGTAGGCGGCCTGCGAACCTGGCGCCGATTTCAGGGTCGCCGTTGATAACCAGTTCCAGCGTTGATCCCGGGTTGGCCAGACAAACACCGGACGATGCGCGGCGCCGCCCGGCTGTTCGCGCGGCAGGGCGCTGGTGTGGGTGGCAAGGTTGACGAGCGTAATTGGCGCGCCCTGATAAGTTGGCACCCGGGCGCCCGGCGGGGCGTATTTGCTTAACGGATCGTTCAGCTTCACCACACCCTGATCGAGCAACTTCACCAGCATCTCACTGGTCATTAATTTGGTCAGGGAGGCAATGCGGATCACTGAGTCGAGCTGCGGATGGACATTGTTTCCCGGACGCGTTTCGCCAAAGCTGCGGAATACGCGCTGGTTGCCGTCAATCGCCACCAGGGCCATCCCCGTTGCGCCGCTGCCGTAAAAAATATGATTCGCATAGCGATCGACCACATCCGAAGCAAAGGCCGGATCGGCAATCGGCTGGGCAGGGGCAGCCTGCACGCAGGTGAGGGTGGCCGCATACAGCGCGGCGGAGAGTAACAGACTACGTTTCAACGAAAGCATCCATGAAGTGAATGAAAAAGTATGCGTATTTATACTACTAAACGGCGTATTGCAAAGGCCTGAACAGCATAACGATAGCGTGAAAAACGTAACCATGGGTAAATACAAACAATTTCGCTATTACCGATCTCATGTTTTGTGACATTGCGCTTATGATACCCGTCAGGTTCATTTACTTTCCGCGCAGGTGGCGGTTGACGGCGAACTAAAACCAGGCCGACAGGTCTGATAATCCGTCGTCCACAGCAGTAGCGATAACTACAAGAAGGAAGCGTTATGTTTAAGTCGTTTTTCCCCAAACCGGGACCCTTTTTCCTTTCGGCCTTTATTTGGGCTCTGATCGCTGTCATTTTCTGGCAGGCCGGTGGCGGTGACGGGTTTGCGCGCCTGATCGGTGCCACAGGAGATGTGCCCATCAGCGCGGCGCGTTTCTGGTCGCCGGACTATCTGCTCTTTTATGCTTACTATGCATTCTGCGTCGGGGTTTTCGCCCTGTTCTGGTTTATCTACTCGCCGCACCGCTGGCAGTACTGGTCGATTCTCGGCACCTCGCTGATCATCTTCGTCACCTGGTTTCTGGTGGAGGTCGGGGTGGCGGTCAACGCCTGGTATGCCCCGTTTTATGATCTGATCCAGACCGCCCTCAGCGCGCCGCATAAGGTCACCATTAACCAGTTCTATCACGAAGTGGGCGTGTTCCTCGGGATCGCGTTGATCGCCGTTATTATTGGCGTGATGAATAACTTCTTTGTCAGCCACTACGTGTTCCGCTGGCGTACCGCGATGAACGAATACTATATGGCCCACTGGCAGCAGCTGCGTCATATCGAAGGTGCCGCCCAGCGTGTGCAGGAAGACACCATGCGCTTTGCCACCACCCTGGAGGACATGGGGGTCAGCTTTATTAACGCCATTATGACGCTGATCGCCTTCCTGCCGGTGCTGGTGACGCTGTCGGCTCACGTGCCGGATCTGCCGATTGTCGGCCATCTGCCGTACGGTCTGGTGATCGCCGCGATTGTCTGGTCGCTGATCGGTACCGGCCTGCTGGCGGTGGTGGGGATCAAGCTCCCGGGGCTGGAGTTCAAAAACCAGCGCGTCGAGGCGGCCTACCGTAAAGAGCTGGTCTATGGCGAAGACGATGCCAGTCGAGCCTCGCCGCCGACGGTGCGCGAGCTGTTCGGCGCGGTGCGTCGCAACTATTTCCGCCTCTATTTCCACTACATGTATTTCAACATCGCCCGCATCCTTTATCTGCAGGTGGATAACGTTTTCGGCTTGTTCCTGCTGTTCCCGTCGATTGTGGCCGGTACTATCACCCTGGGTCTGATGACGCAGATCACCAACGTGTTTGGTCAGGTACGGGGTTCGTTCCAGTATCTGATCAGTTCATGGACCACGCTGGTGGAGCTGATGTCCATTTATAAACGTTTACGCAGTTTCGAACGTGAGCTGGATGGTCAGGATCTGCAGGAAGTGACCCATACGTTGAGTTAATACAGGGAGTTGTTATGTCTTTTACCGTACCGCGTGCGTTACCGCTGTCCTTGCTCGCTGCCTTTGTGCTGGCGGGCTGTGCCGAAAAAGGGGCTGCTCCGCTCAAAAAAGGTGAGAAGCCTGTGGATGTGGCGAGCGTGGTGCGGCAAAAAATGCCCGCCACGGTGAAAGACCGGGACCAGTGGGCCTCGGCGCTGGCGAAAACCTTTGAGAGCCAGAAGATTGCCCCTACCGAGGAGAATATCTGCTCGGTGCTGGCGGTGGCGCAGCAGGAGTCGATGTATCAGTCCGATCCGGTGGTGCCGGGGCTGAACAAGATCGCCTGGAAAGAGATTGACCGCCGGGCCGAGAAGCTGCACGTCCCAGCGTTTCTGGTCCACACCGCGCTGAAAATTACCTCGCCGAACGGCAAAAGCTACAGCGAGCGGCTGGATACGGTGAAAACCGAGAAACAGCTCAGCGCCATCTTCGACGATATGATCGGGACGGTGCCAATGGGGCAGACCCTGTTTGGCTCCCTGAACCCGGTTCATACCGGCGGGCCAATGCAGGTGAGTATCGCCTTTGCAGAAAAGCACACCGACGGCTACCCGTGGAAAATAGAAAATACGGTGCGCCAGGAGGTCTTCTCCCTGCGCGGCGGGCTGTGGTTCGGCACTTACCACCTGCTGAACTATCCCGCCAACTATGAGGTGCCGCTCTACCGCTTTGCTGACTTTAACGCCGGCTGGTATGCCAGTCGCAATGCGGCTTTCCAGAACGCAGTCAGCCGCGTCAGCGGGGTGAAGCTGGCGCTGGACGGCGATCTGATCGTCTATGGCAGCAGCGAGGCCGGCAAGACCGAACTCGCGGTGCGCAAGCTGAAAGGCAAGCTGGGGATGAGCGACACTGAGATCCACCAGCAGCTGGCGAAAGGCGACAGTCTGGCGTTTGAGAAAACCGAGCTTTATCAGCAGGTGTATAAACTGGCGGAGCAGAAGAGCGGCAAGACATTACCGAAGGCGATGCTGCCGGGGATCCAGCTTGAGAGCCCGAAAATCACCCGTAATCTGACCACCGCCTGGTTTGCCCAGCGCGTTGACGACCGCCGGGCGAAGTGTATGGCGCTGAATTAACGGTAGCGGCGCCAGCGCACTACCAGGGCAATGGCGCCCAACACCACCAGACCGACCAGGAACGGGATCAGCCCGAAGACGGTACCGACGCCCAGCCCAATCTCCACGCGCGGGCGACCAGTGTCTTCCACCTGCATCAGGTGTTCATACACGCCAGGCGCATGCACAAGGATGTTCAGCAGCTGTGATCCTGCCCAGAAGCAGAACAGCACAAACAGAGCGTATGCGATATTTCCTGCCGTGGAGGTCTTAGGTTGTCGGGTGCTGAAAATCGGCTTCGACATAGTAAAGTCTGCCATAACTACCTCCGGAGTGTTCTTTCTGGCTATATGCCTGTTGTACACGCTGAGTTTGACAGCTCATGGCAGATGTCAATATCGGAATGATGGTAATTTGGCCTGGGGAATCCTCCTGGTTATGCGATTTTTGCCGCACATCACAGATTTTTTACTTAAGTGAAATTCACTCTCATTTCAGATTTTCCGCACAGGCCGCAGACCTGGCGATAAAACTGTGCGAGGATAGATTTTTTCTTCTGGAGCGACCATGAAACTGCCTGCCAAAATTCGCCGTGACTGGCATTTCTACGCCTTTGCAATTGGGCTGATCTTTATTCTGAACGGGGTGGTGGGGCTGCTGGGCTTTGAAGCGAAGGGCTGGCAAACCTATGCGGTAGGGCTGGTGACCTGGGTGGTCAGTTTCTGGCTGGCGGGCTTTATCATTCGCCGTCGCCCGGAAGAGACGACGGCAAACGAGGCAGATTAACCGTTAACGGAAACCTGCAGGGCGCTGTCAGCGGCATGTCGCTCCAGCGCCAGTTCAATCAGGCGGGTGATCAGATCCGGGTAGCTCAGGCCGCTGGCCTGCCACAGTTTCGGATACATGCTGATGTTGGTGAAGCCTGGCAGGGTGTTGATTTCATTGATAACGACGCGGTTATCCGCCGTTAAGAAGACATCGACACGCGCCATGCCGCGACAGCCCAGCGCCTGATATACCTCGATAGCAATGGCGCGGATCGCGTCGTTAACCTCAGCATCCAGCACGGCGGGTACCACAACCTGCGCGCCCTGGTCGTCGATGTATTTGGTGTCGTAAGAGTAGAACTCGCTGTTCAGCACCACTTCGCCACAGGTGCTGGCCTGCGGAAAATCATTCCCCAGCACCGCGCATTCAATTTCACGTCCTTTAATTCCCTGTTCCACCACCACTTTATGATCGAAGGTAAAGGCCAGACGCACCGCGTCGCTAAACTGCGCTTCGCTGTTCACCTTGCTGACGCCGACGGAGGAGCCCTGGTTCGCCGGTTTGACGAACAGCGGTAGACCGAAGCGGGCGCTGAGATCGGCAAAGCTGTGCTGGTCGCGGTTGGCGCGGGTCAGGGTGACAAAAGGTGCCACGTTCAGCCCGGCATCGCGCAGCAGGCGCTTGGTAACGTCCTTATCCATGCAGGCGGCGGATCCAAGTACGTCGGAGCCGACGAACGGCAGGTTGGCCATCCGCAGCATCCCTTGCAGGGAGCCGTCTTCGCCCAGCGTGCCGTGGACAATCGGGAAAATGACGTCGAGATGTGAGAGCGTCTGCCCGGTGCTGGCATTGATCAGCTGGCCCTGCGTCACGCCCGGCACGGCGGCCACGCTAATCTCGGACGGGTTCAGCGCGATGTGCGCCGGATCGTCAGCATTGAGCAGATAGCCCTGCTCGTCGTTAATGTGCCACTGACCCTGTTTATCGATCCCTAACAGCACCACTTCAAAGCGGCTCTTATCAATCGCGTTAACGATATTTTTGGCCGATTGCAGCGACACTTCGTGCTCGGCTGATTTTCCCCCAAAGACAATACCTACCCGCAACTTCGCCATCACTTCGCTCATCCACTCTGACTCAAAACGCTTACCATATCACGATGCCCGGCGGGATTCGCCGCCTTCTGCCATAATGTTTTGGCACATTGTTTCAGGAGGGTGAGTGAAAGGGAAAAGCCTGATTATCTGTCTTGCTGTTGTTGCTGCGGCCATCGCGGGCTACCGCTGGCTGCCGTCGTATTACAACCCCTTTGCGCCGCTTTCCCTCGACGATCCCCCCGGTACCCTGACCCAGTTTAAGCTCAGACGCCTGACCCCTGAACATTGTGAAACCCTGCTGGCGCAGGCCAATGCACGCCAGCTGATCCGCACCCAGACGGTGGCCGACAGCACGGGAGCCTGTCCGCTGAATGATGTGGTGCGGGTGCGCAGTTTTGGCCGCGTCAGCCTCAGCAGCAGTTTTCTCGCCAGTTGCCCGCTGGCGCTCAGTTCGGCGCTGTTCGTCGACCAGCAGGCCCGGCCCCTGACCCAAACCATGATGGGCAGCAGCCTGTCGCGTATTGACCATTTTGGCAGCTTTGCCTGCCGGAATATCTACCATCGCCCCAATGCCCGACGCAGCGAGCACGCTACCGCTGAGGCGCTGGATATCAGCGGCTTTACCCTGGAGAACGGGCAGCGGATCTCTGTCCTGCGCGGCTGGAAAAATGCCACCGCCGGGCCGTGGCTGCACGCCATGCTGGGGGCCAGCTGCGGCTACTTTGGTAATGCCCTCGGCCCGGACTACAACGCCGCCCACGCCAACCATTTTCATCTGGGGATGCGGGGTTTTGGTTACTGCCCGCAAAGCATAAATCACCAGACAAAAGGCGAAGATATGTGACATGTTTCACAAATATGATGACTGGGAAGATAAAACACCAAAGTCGCGGCAGGCGCATCTCTGATAACTTTCGGCGCAGCCTAACTTGCTAATCTGATAGCGAATTTACGCAAAATAAAGGCCTGTCCGCCTATGGAATCCTGGAAAGTTAACCTCATTTCGGTCTGGTTTGGTTGTTTTTTCACCGGCCTTGCCATCAGTCAGATTTTACCTTTTTTGCCGCTGTACGTGTCCCAGCTTGGCGTTTCGTCCCACGAGGCGTTGTCCATGTGGTCGGGACTGACCTTCAGCGTCACTTTTCTGGTGTCCGCCATCGTTTCGCCCATGTGGGGCAGCCTTGCCGACCGCAAAGGGCGCAAGCTGATGCTGCTGCGCGCCTCGCTGGGAATGGCGATTGCGATCCTGCTCCAGGCCTTTGCCACCAACGTCTGGCAACTGTTCCTGCTGCGCGCGCTGATGGGGCTGACCTCCGGCTATATTCCGAATGCTATGGCGCTGGTGGCGTCGCAGGTGCCCCGGGAGCGCAGCGGCTGGGCCATCAGTACGCTGTCGACGGCGCAGATCAGCGGCGTGATTGGCGGCCCGCTGATGGGGGGCTTTCTGGCTGACCACGTGGGCCTGCGCGCGGTATTCCTCATCACCGCCGTCCTGCTGGTGATCAGCTTTCTGGTGACGCTATTCCTGATTAAAGAGGGGGCTCGGCCAACGACCAGCAAAGCGGAGCGGCTGAGCGGCAAGGCCGTCTTTGCCTCGCTTCCCTATCCCTGGCTGATGATCAGCCTGTTTATCACCACCATGGTGATCCAGCTCTGCAACGGTTCAGTGGGGCCGATCCTTGCGCTCTTTATCCAGTCGATGGCGCCAGAGAGCAATAACATCGCCTTCCTCAGCGGGATGATTGCCGCCGTGCCGGGGATCTCGGCGCTGATGTCCGCCCCGCGGCTGGGCAAGCTGGGGGACCGCCTCGGTACCGGTCGAATTCTGATGGCGACGCTTATCGTGGCGGTGGTGCTCTTTTTTGCCATGTCCTTCGTCACCACGCCATTCCAGCTCGGGGTGCTGCGCTTCCTGCTGGGCTTTGCTGATGGTGCCATGCTGCCTGCGGTGCAAACTCTGCTGATTAAATACTCCAGCGATCGGGTGACCGGGCGGATCTTCGGGTATAACCAGTCGTTTATGTATCTGGGGAACGTCGCCGGCCCGATGATGGGCGCGGCGGTCTCGGCGATGGCCGGGTTCCGCTGGGTATTTGCCGCCACCGCGGTGGTGGTCCTGCTGAATATTATCCAGCTGGCATGGGCTATGCGCCGTCGTCGCCAGCAGGAGGCCCGGGCGCGGGCGATTAAGCCAGTGTAGTGCCGCTGTATAATATATTTAAGCAGGGCTGCTCTTATCTTTAATTTGAAATAGCGGTTCTGCTTTTATTTGAGGTTGCCAACAGAATATAAATTTAATTTAAGGCACCGCTTTCTTTGCGGTCAGCCACATTATTTTATCTGTAGTGCGTTATTTGGCTAAAAATAGTACTTTTAACTACTTTGCAAGCCTCAGGCATAATGATAACGTCGGAAAAAATCTCATAAGGAAATAGCGCTGTGAAAAATCTCATTGCTGAGTTGTTGCTTAAGCTTGCACAAAAGGAAGAAGAGTCAAAAGAGCTGGTAGCCCAGGTCGAAGCGTTAGAAATTGTCGTGACTGCGCTGTTACGACAGATGGCGCAAAGTGAGCAGCAGGCGCTGATTGATAGCGTGGAAGGCGCACTGGATGAGGCCCGACCGGACGCCCCGGTATCTGAGCAGGACAGCGAGATGCTGCAACAATACGTAAAAAAGCTGTTAAGGCACCCGCGCAGCTGAACGTTCATCTGACATAATCTTCTGTCATTGAACCGTCACATCGGTTGCCTATAGTCGCTCTGTTTTATTTTTTTATGTATTTCTACATGGAGAAAATAAGTGAAACAGAGCGCACTTTATTTAGCATTATTACCCCTGTTAGTTACCCCCACCCTTTATGCTGAAACTGTGGCAACGACCGCAGTTCTGGATAATCGTGCCGCCCAGGGCGATATCACCCAGCCTGGCGGGGCCCGCCGCCTGACGGAAGATCAGACCGCCGCAATACGCGCGTCGCTGAATGACAAGCCAGCTAAAAATATTATTCTGCTGATTGGCGACGGCATGGGCGACTCCGAAATAACCGCAGCACGAAATTATGCCGAAGGCGCGGGCGGCTTTTTTAAAGGCATCGATGCCTTACCCCTGACCGGGCAATATACCCACTATGCGCTGGATAAAAAGTCTGGCAAGCCCGATTACGTTACCGACTCCGCGGCCTCCGCAACGGCATGGACCACCGGCGTGAAAACCTACAATGGTGCGTTAGGGGTGGATATCCACGAAAAAGATCATCAGACCATCCTCGAGATGGCGAAAGCGGCGGGGCTGGCAACCGGCAACGTCTCGACTGCCGAGCTGCAGGATGCGACCCCGGCGGCGCTGGTGGCCCATGTGACGTCACGCAAATGCTACGGCCCGTCCGTCACCAGTGAAAAATGCGCCAGCAACGCGCTGGAAAAAGGCGGCAAAGGCTCCATTACCGAACAGCTGCTGAACGCCCGCGCCGACGTCACCCTCGGCGGCGGGGCGAAGACCTTCGCGGAAACCGCCACCACCGGCGAATGGCAGGGCAAAACTCTGCGCGAACAGGCTCAGGCGCGCGGCTATCAGCTGGTGAGCGATGCGTCGTCCCTGGCTGCTGTTACCGAGGCGGGTCAGGACAAACCGCTGCTGGGTCTCTTTGCCGAAGGCAATATGCCGGTGCGCTGGGAAGGGCCGAAAGCCAGCTACCATGGCAACCTCGACAAGCCGCCCGTCACCTGTACGCCGAATCCGCAGCGCAATGACAGCGTGCCAACCTTAGCGGCGATGACCGACAAAGCCATCTCCCTGTTGAGCAAAAATGAAAAAGGCTTCTTCCTGCAGGTAGAAGGTGCCTCGATCGACAAGCAGGATCATGCCGCGAACCCGTGCGGGCAGATCGGTGAAACTGTCGATCTGGATGAGGCCGTACAGAAGGCGCTGGCCTTTGCGAAGCAGGACGGCAACACGCTGGTCATTGTGACGGCGGATCATGCCCATTCCAGCCAGATCGTCGCCCCGGATACCAAAGCGCCGGGGCTGACCCAGGCGCTGACCACCAAAGACGGTGCTGTGATGGCGATGAGCTACGGCAATGCGGAAGGGGAGTCGATGGAGCATACCGGCAGCCAGCTGCGTATCGCGGCCTACGGCCCGCATGCCGCCAACGTGGTGGGCCTGACGGATCAGACCGATCTGTTCTACACCATGAAAGCCGCGTTAGGTCTGAAATAACCCCACTGCCCGGCAGGAAAAAATGGCTGCCGGGTGGTTTTTTCAGCAGCACGAACCAGACTTACTGTGATCATCCACAGAAGGAAAGTGCTATGAAAATCACACTGCTGGTTACGTTACTCTTCGGTCTGTTTTCTCTCACGCCGGTGGGGGCGCAGGATAAACAGCTCACCCCCCAGCAACAACGTATGACCACCTGTAATCAACAGGCCACCGCTCAGGCCCTGAAGGGCGATTCCCGCAAGACCTATATGAGCGACTGCCTGAAAAATGCCTCCTCTAAACCCGCCGAAAAAAGCCTGAATCCACAGCAACAGAAGATGCGTGAATGCAACGGTCAGGCGACCCAACAATCGCTTAAAGGCGACGATAGGAATAAGTTTATGAGCGCCTGCCTGAAGAAAAATGGCTAGTTCAAACGGGTGAGCGAGCACGACGGCTCACCCGAAATATCATACTTAGCCTAAAGTAAGCCTTTCTATAATTTGGGAAAATGCTTTTGAGTGTTCCCAAAAACCATGAATGATGAAAACTTTTACAGCAAAGTCTTTGCCCGGGAGGGGATAAGTCAGGCGCGTTCAGCGGATGAGCATCATCGCTCGGGTATCCGCCTGGCGCGTCAGCTACGTTGGCCGCGCGCGGTCGGTCTGGCGATCCTCTTTTTCCCGATTGCCAGCGTGCTGGTCGCGCAACCGGTCAACGGCGTCTGGTGGCTGCTGCTGGTTGGCTGGGCGTTCGTCTGGCCCCATCTGGCCTGGCAATTAGCCGCGCGTTCTGCCAATCCTTACAACAGCGAGATGTTTAACCTCAGAGCCGACGCCATTATGGCCGGGGTCTGGATTGGGGTGATGGGGATTAACGCCATGCCCAGCGCGGCGCTGATCATGATGATCAGCATGAACCTGATTGGCGTGGGTGGCATCCGGCTGTACGGCCCCGGGGTGATAATGACCGGGCTCACGGCACTCGTCTCCCTGCAACTGACGCACGTGACGCCGGACTACGTCAGTACGCCACTGGAGATCGGGCTCGCGCTACCGGTGATCGTCTTTTACCCGATGCTGTTTGCCTGGTTGAGCTTCCATACCACCAGTCGGCTGGTGGAACATAAACGCCGGCTGGAGCTAATGAGTACCCTCGATGGCATGACGGGCGTGTTTAACCGTCGCCACTGGGAAGTTTTGCTGCGCACGGAATATGAAAACTGTCGCCGCTACCACCGTAGCGCCACGCTTCTGCTGATCGATATCGATCACTTCAAGAGTATTAACGACACCTGGGGCCACGACGTGGGCGATCAGGCGATTGTCGCCGTCACCCGGCAATTGCAGCTCACGCTGCGCGCCAGCGATATCGTTGGCCGTTTCGGCGGGGATGAGTTCGCGGTGATTATGAGCGGTACAACGGCGGAAAGCGCCATTGCGGCGATGTCGCGGGTGCACGAACGGCTGGCAGATTTACATCTGCCGGGATCACCTCAGGTAAAGATTTCCATCAGCGTCGGCGTAGCGCCGCTCACGACGTCGATGGTGCATTACCAGGAGTGGCTTAAAGCGGCGGATATCGCGCTCTACAAAGCGAAAAATGCCGGACGTAACCGCACTGAAGTGGCGGCCTGACGTCCGGCAGTCGGTCAGGACTTACTCAACTGCTCTGATTTTTCCATGCATTTGGTCATGGCTTCAATGACCGCGGCACGGAAGCCGCGTTCTTCCAGCACGCGCACCGCTTCGATGGTGGTGCCGCCCGGGGAACAGACCATATCTTTCAGCTCGCCAGGGTGCTTACCGGTTTCGAGCACCATTTTCGCGGAGCCCATCACCGCCTGTGCGGCAAATTTATAGGCCTGCGCACGCGGCATCCCGCCGAGAACCGCCGCATCGGCCATCGCTTCGATAAACATAAACACGTAGGCTGGGGCTGACCCGCTGACCCCGACCACCGGGTGGATCATCGCCTCGGCAATCACTTCGGCTTCCCCGAAGCAGCGGAAGATGTTGATCACATCGGCAACCTCTTCGGCGGTCACCAGCGCGTTAGGGGTGATGGAGGTCATACCCGCATTGACCAGCGATGGGGTGTTAGGCATGGCGCGGACGATTTTACGGTCATGGCCCAGCGCGCGGGCCAGCTGATCGAGGGTGACGCCCGCGGCGATGGAGACCACCAGCGTATCTTTATTCAGGCTGGAGGTGATGTCGCTCAGAACTTTCACCATCATGTTCGGCTTCACCGCGCCGAAGACGATATCGGCTACCTGCGCCACTTCCTGGGCGCTTTGCGCAGCGTTGATCCCGTACTGGTCGTGCAGGGCGGCAACTTTGTCCGGCGACGGGGTATAAACCCAAATCTGGCCGGGCAGCACCTGCCCGCTGGCAATCAGACCGCCGAGAATGGCTTTGCCCATATTACCGCAGCCAATAAAACCGATTTTCTTCTCCATCACGTCTCCCTCTTAAACTTTGTTATGATTGTGGAACTTTACCCTATCAGGTTTTATTACGCAGCATTATAGCCGGAGAGAGAAGATGGCGATTTGGGTGGATGCCGATGCGTGTCCGAATGTCATTAAAGAGATCCTGTTTCGTGCCGCCGAGCGGGCGCAGATGCCGATGACGCTGGTGGCGAATCAGAACCTGCGCGTGCCGCCGTCCCGCTTTATTCGCACCCTGCGCGTACCAGCCGGTTTTGACGTGGCCGATAACGAAATCGTGCGCCAGTGCAGCGCCGACGACCTGGTGATCACCGCCGATATCCCGCTGGCGGCAGAAGTGCTGGAGAAAGGCGCGGCAGCGCTGAACCCGCGCGGGGAACGTTACTCCCCGGCTACCATCCGCGAAAAGCTGACGATGCGCGATTTTATGGATACCCTGCGCGCCAGCGGCGTTCAGACCGGCGGGCCGGACAGTTTATCCCAGCGCGACAGGCAGCAGTTTGCCGCCGAACTCGATAAATGGCTGTTGGAAGTGAAGCGCCGCCAGGGTTAATCATCACTGTGACATATGATTCGGCTACGATGTCGCCGTTCCGGGGTTGTCAACGGCGGGTCGGTTCAGGTAAGGTGAGCGCACCATTCAGTGCCATGATTTCTTTACAGCGCCCCCCTTATCTGTCCGGGGCTGACTGGAGTGTCATTTTAATATCCCATCTGGTGTAATAATATTTTTACAATTAACTTATGTACTAGTTTAATGGTATCATTGCACGCTTTTCGACTTTATCTCCCGCATGTGCGCGGCCTCAAAGGGAACTCCTGGTTATGACCCAGCCTATTTTTTTAATTGGCCCCCGCGGCTGTGGAAAAACAACCGTCGGTCTGGAACTGGCTCGTCGGTGCCAGAGCGAATTTGTCGACACCGATCACTGGTTGCAGACCCACGCCGGTCAGAGCATTGCCAGCATCGTTGAGCAGGAAGGCTGGGAGAGTTTCCGCGCCCGCGAGACGGCAACCCTTGAGGCGGTGACGGCGGGTTCCGGCATCATTGCTACCGGCGGCGGCATTATTCTGTCGGCGTATAACCGGCAGTTTATGCGCGAAAAGGGGAGGGTCATTTACCTTTGCGCGCCGGTGCCGGTGCTGGTCGAACGCCTCGAAGCCTCCCCGGAAGAGGGCCAGCGTCCGACCCTGACCGGCAAGCCCATCAGCGAAGAGGTGAGCGCCGTGCTGGCAGAGCGCGACGCCCTTTATCGCGAAGCCGCTCACCACGTGGTGGATGCGTCGCTGCCCCCGGCCCAGGTGGTGCAAAATATCGTCAACGCGCTGCATCTGGCATGCGCCAGCTAACTGATGTCTATACTGATAGTTCAACCATTTAAAAAAAGGATGAACTATGCCAACCAGACCTCCCTATCCGCGTGAAGCCCGTATTGTTGCCGTTGAAAAAGGTGCGACGGGCCAGACTGTCACCTGGTATCAGCTCCGTGCCGACCACCCAAAACCCGATTCGCTGATTAGCGAGCACGAAACGGAGCAGGAAGCGCAGGACGCCAAAGTGCGTTACGAGGACCCTGATAAGGCCTGATAAAAATCTGAAACCGGAAAAAACCGTACGCTCATCACACTATTTAAAAAGCAGTAACGTTGAACGGAGGGTAATGTACAGGTTTTACAGACACATCCTGTCAGGCTCGCGGATCTTTACATAACGGCACAGTCATCTGCTGCTACGCTTTTCAGCACTTTTTCCTGAACAGCGCACTGTACAGCGAAGCGAGCCTGTCTCTGTGTCACGGTCGGTGGTAGTAAGAAAGGCGAGAATAATGAAAGCGACGTTGGCGATCCTCACCATTGGGGTAGTCCCGGTAAGCGAAGTGCTCCCGCTCTTAACGGAGCACATCTCTGAACAACAGATTACGCACCACAGTCTGCTCGGTACGCTGAGCAGAGAAGAGGTCATGCAGGACTACGCCCCTGAACCGGGCGAGGCGCTGCTGCCAACCCTGCTCAGCGACGGCAAGCTGGGCCACGTCTCGCTGCCAAAGATCGAGCGCGCACTGCAGGGCGTCATCGAGGTCCTTGATAACCGGGACTATGAGGTGATCCTGTTGATGAGCACGGCACCCATCACCGGCCTTGTTGCCCGTAAGGCGATCCTGCTGGAGCCGATGCGGATCATCCCGCCGCTGGTGGGATCGATTGTCGACAGCCATCAGGTGGGGGTGATCGTGCCTATGCCTGAACTGCTGGCGAATCAGTCGCACAAGTGGCGCGGGCTGACCAACACTCCGCTGCTGGCCGTGGCGAATCCATTCTGGGACAGCGAAGCGACGCTGATCGATGCCGGACGCGATCTGCTGGAGCGTGGCGCGGATGTTTTAATGCTCGATTGCCTCGGTTTCCATCAACGCCACCGCGATTTACTGCAAAAATCTCTGGATGTGCCGGTACTGCTGTCAAACGTGCTGGTAGCCCGGCTGGCCTCGGAATTGTTGGTCTGATGATTTTGCGTGACAGCCATGGAGTGTCACCCCTATATTGGATTCACATCCAACGACAATAAGGACCCGTCCATGCTTCAGAGTAATGAATACTTTTCCGGTAAAGTGAAGTCCATTGGTTTTACCAGCAGCATTACTGGCCGTGCCAGCGTTGGCGTGATGGCGGAAGGGGAGTATGCCTTCGGTACCGCGCAGCCTGAAGAGATGACCGTCGTCAGCGGTTCACTGAAAGTGTTATTGCCGGGGGAAACCGAGTGGAAGGTCTATAACCCGGGCGACGTGTTTAACGTACCAGGCCACAGCGAATTCCATCTGCAGGTCGCTGAACCTGCCTCCTATCTCTGTCGTTATCTGTAAAAAAAAGAGCCGGGTTAACCCGGCTCCTGTTTCTGGCATAAAGCCTGGCATGAAGCATTAACGCTGTGCTTCGCCGCCTAACCCTTCCACCACGCTCTTAATCAACGCCGCCAGCTCACCCGTCATCAGAATAAAGTCAGCATCAAAACGCTGGGCGTAGTCGTCTCGGTCGATATCGTCGTTCTGATCGCGCAGCTCATCGGAGAACTTCAGGCGCTTAATCGAGCCATCGTCACACATCATGAACTGAATGCGCTGCTGCCAGTCGAGCGCCAGCTTGGTCACCAGCTTGCCGGCTTCGATATGTACCGCGATCTCGTCGCTGACCAGCTCCTGCTTCTTGGCACGGATCACGCCGCCGTCTTCGAGGATCGCTTTCAGCTCGGCTTCGTCCAGCAGCTGGAAACCCTGCGGAACGTTGTTGGCCCGCACCCACTCGGTGAGGGTCAGCTCGATCGGGTTTTCCATCGTCAGGGGCACCACCGGCAGCGAACCGAGGCTTTTACGCAGCAGCGCCAGGGTATCTTCCGCTTTTTTGGCGCTGGCGCAGTCGACCATAATCAGGCCGTTAACCGTGTCGATCCACATCATTGTCTGGCTGAAGCGGCTAAAGGCACGCGGCAGCAACGAGTGCAGAACTTCATCTTTCAGCGAATCTTTTTCCGTTTTTTTCAGCTTGCGGCCCTGTTCGGCTTCAAGCTTGAAAATTTTGGCTTCCAGCGCCTGTTTCACCACCGGCGTCGGCAGGATCTTCTCTTCCTTGCGCGCGCAGATGATGATTTGACCATTGGTAGTGTGGGTCAGCGCATCGCTCTGTGATCCCATAGGCGGAACCCATCCGGTTTTCGCCATGTCCTGGCTGCCACACGGGGTAAATGCGTAAAGGCCTAACTGTTTTTCCATCTCGTCGGCGCGCAGCTCGATGTCGCGGCTGAGACGGTAAACCATCAAATTTTTGAACCACAGCATGATAATTTCCACGGTCTTGTCGTTTAATTCAGCGGGCATGATAGCGAATTGTCGCATCGCTTGCATTGCTAATCGGGTAGCGGGCTTCTACTCTGTTGATAATCAAAAAAATGAGGAACGTCCTGTGCGAATTGGTATTGATCTCGGCGGCACCAAAACAGAAGTTATCGCCCTGGGCGAGCAGGGGGAACAGCTGTTCCGCCATCGCCTGCCGACCCCGCGCGATGACTACCGGCAGACCATTGAAACCATCGCCAGCCTGGTGGAGATGGCCGAACAGGCCACCGGCCAGACGGGTACGGTGGGCATGGGTATTCCGGGCTCGATTTCGCCCTATACCGGGGTGGTGAAAAATGCGAACTCCACCTGGCTTAACGGCCAGCCCTTCGACCGCGATTTAAGCCAGCGCCTGAACCGGGAAGTGCGGCTGGCGAACGACGCCAACTGTCTGGCAGTGTCTGAGGCGATCGACGGCGCGGCGGCGGGCGCGCAGACGGTGTTCGCGGTGATCATCGGTACCGGCTGCGGGGCAGGCGTGGCCTTTAATGGCCGGGCCCATATTGGCGGCAACGGCACCGCAGGCGAGTGGGGACACAACCCGCTGCCGTGGATGGATGAGGACGAGCTGAAGTACCGCGCTGAAGTGCCGTGCTACTGCGGAAAACAGGGCTGTATCGAGACCTTTATTTCCGGCACCGGCTTCGCCACCGATTATCGCCGTCTGAGCGGGCATCCGCTGAAGGGCAATGAGATCATGCGCCTGGTCGAAGAGCAGGACGCGGTTGCGGAACTGGCCTTCAGCCGCTACGAATTGCGGCTGGCCAAATCCCTGGCGCACGTGGTGAATATTCTCGACCCGGATGTGATCGTGCTGGGCGGCGGGATGAGCAACGTGGATCGCCTGTACACCACCGTTCCGCAGCTGGTGAAGCAGTGGGTGTTTGGCGGTGAATGCGAGACGCCGATCCGCAAAGCGGTGCACGGCGACTCCAGCGGAGTGCGCGGCGCGGCGTGGCTGTGGCCGCACTGATCGTGCTAATGCCGGGCGGCGCTGCGCTTGCCCGGCCTACGAAACGGCAAATTCTTTATCCAGCCTGCTATACCCCAGCCCGTTAATTTTCTTCACTTTGATCTGCACCGGAATGCGCTCTTTCATCGCCTCGACGTGGCTGATCACGCCTATGGTTTTGCCGCTGGCGTTCAGTGCATCTAGCGCATCCAGGGCGGTATCCAGGGTTTCACTGTCGAGGGTGCCGAAGCCCTCATCAAGGAACAGTGAGTCAATCTGCGTTTTATGGCTCACCAGGTCGGAGAGCGCCAGCGCCAGCGCCAGACTCACAAGGAAGCTTTCGCCGCCGGAAAGGGTGCGGGTATCGCGCACCGCGTCCGCCTGCCAGGTGTCCACCACCTCCAGCTCCAGCGCGTCGCTGGCCTTGCGTTGCAGCAGATAGCGGCCATGCAGGCGGGTCAGCTGCTGGTTGGCAAGCCACACCAGATTGTCGAGAGTTAAGCCCTGGGCAAACTTACGGAAGCGATCCCCCTCTTTAGAACCGATCAGCGCGTTGAGGTATCCCCAGTCATCCGCCAGCCGGGCCGCGGCCGCAATTTCCTGCATCAGCGCCTGCTGGTGCAGGCGGTTATCGCTGTCCTGCCTGAGCTGCTGGCGGATCTCCCCCTGGCGGGTGGTGTTTTCGCGCAGCTGCTGCGCGAGCTGCTGTAGCTGCGCCTGTAAAAGTGGAACATCTGCGGTCAGATTGTCCGGACGCTGTTCAAGATGCACGTTCAGCCGCTGGCCTGCCTGCTGGAGCAGCGCCGTGGCCTGCTGGATCTGGTTCTCGAGGGTCTGTTTCAGCTGCTCCAGACGGTGAAGGGTCGCGTCATCCAGCAGGGCCGCGAGAAACGCCTCGCGATCGCTAAAGATGCTGGCGGCCAGCGCGGCGTCAAACTGCCCCTGGGCCTGCTGCAGGCGCTCGCTTTCCAGACTGAACTGCTGTTGCAGGGTGGTAAGCTGGCTATGCAGGGAGACGCATTCAGTATGGATGTCGCGCCAGTTCTCGGGAATAACGCTTTCTGCTTCCGTGGACTCCGTGGCCGGAAGGGTCTCCAGCAGCGGCGTCAGGGCAGAGAGGCGTTCCCGCAGGACGCTGTGCTGAGACTGCTGCGCCTGCCAGTGCTGCGCCTCTTTTTCACGCTCAGCGAGCCAGGCCGACTCCGCGCCGTCCTCAGGCATCATCAGCGACAGAGCCTGAAGCGCGTTATCCATCGCGGAACGCGTGGCCGCCAGCTGTCGGAGGTAGCCTTGTTGCTGGGCCTCCTCGTCGTTCAGCTGGCTTTGCAGGGTCAGGCGCTGGCTAAGCTGGTAGAGCTGCTGTTCGTACTGCTCCTGCTGATTCAGCCAGGGGGCAATATCGTCCTGAATACTCAGGGTAACTTTCAGGGACGCGCAAACCTGCTGCCACTCTGCGGTGAGCGATTGCGCCTCCTGAGCCAGCGTCTGCGCCTCGTCGGTTTCCCGCTGCAGCTGGGCGTTAAGGGCATTCACCTGGCCCAGCACCAGCAGGCCTTCCTCTTTAAGGGCGGCGACCTCTTTTTCCATCGCGTCCCGGCGGCGCTGGTTTTCCGTAAGCGCTAAAGCCTGGTACTGCGCAATCGCCGGATGGTCGGTAGATCCGCAGAGCAGGCAGGGTTTCCCGGCTTCCAGCTCGGCCCGGTAGCTCTCGAGCTTTTTGATCTTCTCTTCCTGCTCACACAAGACCTTCAGATCGAGGTAGTGCTGCTGTTTCTCTTTGTACTGCTGGCGACGCAGGGTCAGCGTTTCGTTTAGTTTTGCCAGCTCGATCTGCGCCTTTTGCACGCTCTCATTATTCTGGCTGAAGCGCTTTTGCAGGGGCTGATAGCGGGCATGCAGGGTAGTCAGACGCTGACGCGCCGTCCGGGCCTGGGTTTGCTGCGCCATTTCGGCAGTGACCTGTTCCGCCGTAAGCGTCAGGGTATTTTCCGGCAGACCCGCCAGCTTCTGGCGTAAGTCAGTGATACGCCGGGTCAGCGTGGCGAGCTGGGTTTTATCCCGGTTGAGCTGGGAGAAGTGTGCGCGCCAGCCTGCCATCTCCTGACCCCACTGGCGGAAGCGATCCTGATCGGTCAGCCACTGCGTCAGGGCGGTGAACTCGGTCTGCAATTGATCCTGGATGCGCAGCGCCCCGTTACGGATCCGCGCGCGCAGCGCCGTGCTGGACTGTAAGCGAGTATTCACATCCAGCATCTGCTGTTCGGTTTGCGCCAGGCGGGCGATCTGCTCCTGCTGCCGCTCCCACTGCGGGCGCAGCAGGGCAGCGGGCTGGGCCAGATGCAGCTTATCCAGCTCCGGGGTGGCGTCAATCAGGGCCTGCTGCGCCTGCTGCTGTGCGGCCATCGATCGCTGCTGCTCGCGCACCAGCTCATCGTGGCGGGTCAGCCAGTGATAATCGTTCTGCTGCGCCTGCTGCCGGGCCAGCAGCTGTTGTTCTTCGTCAGTAAGTACCTGCAAACCTTGCTGGAGCTGCTGTTGTTGCTCGTCGCTGAGCAACACCACCCCGGCGGCCTGGGCTTCACGCCGTTCCAGCTCGCTGCGCGCCGCTTTGTGTTTTTCAAACACCATCGCCGAGATCTGACCGTAAATCTCGGTGCCGGTCAGCTCCTCCAGCAGCTCGGCGCGCTCTTTTGGCCTGGCGTTGAGGAAGGCGGCAAACTGCCCCTGGGAGAGCAGCATCGAGCGGGTGAAGCGGTCATAGTCCAGCCCGGTCAGCGAGGCGACAAGCTCCAGTTTATCCTTCACTTTATCCGCGAGGATTTTGCCGTCTTCGCACCGGGCCAGCTCCACCCGCGGCACCTGCAGATTGCCGTCCGGCTGATTGCGCGCCCGGTTCTGACTCCAGAAGGCGCGCCAGGCTACCCCTTTTACCTCAAACTCCACCTCCGCCAGACATTCGGCGGTGTCGCGGGTCATCAGATCGTTTTGCGATTGCGATACGGTGTTAAGGCGCGGCGTCTCGTGATACAGCGCCAGGCAGATGGCATCCAGCAGGGTGGTTTTCCCGGCACCGGTCGGGCCGGTGATGGCAAACAGGCCGTTGCTGAGGAAAGGCTCGGCGGTAAAGTCGATTTTCCATTCGCCCTTGAGCGAGTTGAGGTTTTTCAGACGCAGGCTGAGAATTTTCATGCGTTATCCTCGTCGTTATCCAGCGCGTGCAGCGCATGGCTGAACAGCTCGTTTAACCGCGCCCGCTGTGCATCGTCGAGAGTCTCCTGCGCCAGGCGGCGTTCAAAGACCTCCTCCACCCGCAGCTCGCTGAGGGTTTCACGCAGGCTGTTGGCGAGGAGCTTCTCGCGCAGTTCGCGGCTGCGCCGCACCAGCAGTACCTCCACCGGCAGATCGTCCGTCAGCTGCTGAATCTTACGCTGCATGTCGTGCAGGTACTCCTCGGTGGCAATTTCGATATCCAGCCAGACGGGAGGCGTCTGCTCCACGCCACGCCACTGCTCCAGTTGGGCAGCGATGGCCGCCAGATCGCCCTTCAGCACCGCCAGCGGTTGGGTCATGGGCACCTCCAGAGCGTCAACGGCGCTGAGCTTGCCCTGGTCAAAACTCACCAGATGCACGCTTTTGCTTTTGCCGGTTTCATCAAAGCTGAGGGGGATAGGCGAGCCGCAGTAGCGAATGTGGTCGCAGCCGCCAATCTTCTGTGCCCGGTGGATGTGGCCCAGCGCGATATAGTCGGCCGCCGGGAAATGCTGAGCGGGGAAGGCATCCAGCGTGCCGATATAGATGTCACGTACCGCGTCACTTTTACTGGCCCCGACGGTGGTGAGATGGCCGGTGGCGATAATCGGCAGGAGGCTGTCACCGCGCAGCTGGCAGGCGGCGGTATACTGATCGGCATAATAGTGGGTGATGGCCTCTAACAGCTGCTGCTGCTTCTCGATCCCCGAGAGGCCCGCCTGGCTTTTCATCACGTCACGCGGGCGTAAGAACGGGATGGGGCAAAGCACCGCTCCGGGCGTCCCGTCGCGTTTGTGCAGAATTTGCGGCCCGTGCCCGGCGCTGGCCACCACGGTGGTGTTAAGAAAGGCCAGAATTTCACGGGATTCATTCAGCGTGGCCACGGAATCATGATTGCCGGCCACAATCACCAGATGGCATCCGGTCTTCTGCAGGTTGACCACGAAACGGTTATACAGCTCTCGCGCATAGCTCGGCGGCGATCCGGTGTCGAAGATATCCCCGGCCACGAGGATGGCGTCGACCTGGTGGGATTGCGCCATCTCAAGCAGCCAGTTGAGGAAGGCTTCATGTTCGGCGGCGCGGCTTTTACTGTAAAAGTTCTGTCCCAGATGCCAGTCCGAGGTGTGAAGTATGCGCATAACAGATCCGTGGCAAAAAAAAGTAAGCGGGATTATAAACATTCAGGGGGAGGAAGATAACCGCTACAATCAGGGCGGCCAGAAAACAACGGCTTGCCTTTACTGGCGGGCAGGTTTTTCATAAATCTGTCATAAATCTGACGCATAATGACGCCGTATTACAAACATGTAACCTAAATAAGACAGGGCTAAGTATGGCGAGACGTATTCTGGTCGTAGAAGATGAAGCACCCATTCGTGAAATGGTCTGTTTCGTGCTCGAACAAAATGGCTTTCAACCGGTGGAAGCTGAAGATTACGACAGCGCGGTGAATCAGCTCAACGAACCCTGGCCCGATCTGATCCTGCTCGACTGGATGTTGCCCGGCGGCTCTGGTCTGCAATTCATCAAACACATCAAACGTGAAGCCTTAACCCGCGATATTCCGGTGATGATGTTGACCGCCCGTGGGGAAGAGGAAGATCGCGTTCGCGGTCTGGAGACCGGGGCGGATGATTACATCACCAAGCCTTTCTCACCGAAAGAGCTGGTAGCGCGTATCAAGGCGGTGATGCGCCGTATTTCACCGATGGCGGTGGAAGAGGTAATTGAGATGCAGGGTCTGAGCCTCGATCCCACCTCACACCGCGTGATGACCGGTGAAAATCCCCTCGATATGGGGCCGACGGAATTCAAACTGCTGCACTTCTTCATGACCCACCCGGAACGTGTCTACAGCCGCGAGCAGTTGCTCAATAATGTCTGGGGCACTAACGTCTATGTTGAAGACCGGACGGTGGATGTGCATATTCGTCGTCTGCGTAAGGCCCTCGAAACCAGCGGTCACGACCGCATGGTGCAGACCGTCCGCGGCACGGGTTACCGTTTCTCAACCCGTTTCTGAACAATGACAGGAGTGTGACGCGTGCTGGAACGTCTGTCATGGAAAAGGCTCTGTTTTGAACTGATATTGTGCTGTATTCCGGCCCTGATCCTCGGGGCCGTTTTCGGTTATTTACCCTGGTTTTTGCTGGCGGCCGTCACCGGGCTGCTGGTCTGGCACTTCTGGAATCTGCTCCGCCTCTCATGGTGGCTGTGGGTTGACCGAAGCATGACGCCCCCGCCGGGAAGCGGGAGCTGGGAACCTCTGCTGTATGGCCTGCACCAGATGCAGATGCGTAATAAGAAACGCCGACGCGAGCTGGGCAGCCTGATCAAACGCTTTCGCAGCGGCGCAGAATCCCTTCCTGATGCGGTAGTGCTTACCACCGAAGAGGGGGCAATGTTCTGGTGCAACGGACTGGCGCAACAGCTGCTGGGCCTGCGCTGGCCGGACGATAATGGACAGAACATCCTCAACCTGCTGCGCTACCCCGAGTTCGCGCAGTATCTGAAAAAACGCGATTTTACCCGTCCGCATAATCTGGTGTTAAACAATGGTCGCCATCTGGAGATCCGCGTCATGCCCTACAGCGACAAACAGTGGCTGATGGTGGCGCGGGATGTAACGCAGATGCACCAGCTGGAAGGGGCCCGGCGCAACTTCTTTGCCAACGTCAGTCACGAGTTACGCACCCCGCTGACGGTCTTACAGGGCTATCTGGAGATGATGCAGGAGCAGACCCTCGAGGGCGCCCCACGGGAAAAAGCGCTGCAGACCATGCGCGAGCAGACGCAACGCATGGAAGGACTGGTGAAGCAGCTGCTGACCCTCTCCCGCATTGAGGCCGCGCCAACCCTTGCGCTCAATGAAACTATCGATGTGCCGATGATGCTGCGGATGTTAGAGCGTGAGGCGCAAACCTTAAGCCAGCAGCAGCACCAGATCACCTTCGAGGTGGATAACAGCCTTAAAGTGCGCGGCAGTAACGATGAGCTGCGCAGCGCCATCTCCAATCTGGTCTATAACGCGGTGAACCACACGCCCGCAGGGACCCACATTATCGTGCGCTGGCAGCATGCCCCCACCGGGGCGGAGTTCAGCGTGGAGGATGATGGCCCGGGTATCGGCCCGGAGCATATTCCGCGCCTGACCGAGCGTTTTTATCGGGTTGATAAAGCCCGTTCCCGCCAGACGGGCGGCAGCGGACTGGGGCTGGCTATCGTGAAACACGCTATCAATCACCACGACAGCCGTCTCGATATCGTCAGCACGCCGGGCAAAAGCACGCGTTTCAGTTTCGTGATCCCGGAACGTTTGATTGCCAGTAACAGCGCCTGATCAGCCCCCTGTAATCAGATATTGCCACAGGCCAGCGTAAGCTGGCCTGTTTGCTTTGCAGTCAACCGAAGCGCGGGTAAATTTTATACGCCTGATGCTTTTTTGTTCGCATGATTAGCCATGGGTTTTTCTTATAATTGGTGTAATGTTTCAGGTCTGACTTTCAACCTGGCATATTGTTCTGGTTTTACGATCCCATATTGCCTTTAAACGTTATAAGCGTTTAAATTGCCCCCCTGATATCGTCGGACAGACTGTATTTGCGTGGTAAATCGAAAAAATATTCCTGACCACGGCAGTTGGGGAGCATTTCCCGCTGAAATTGCACATTTTTTCCGCTGTTTTGTTCCGCATGGGATAGCGAAAAATTCAACGTTTTCAACACCACATCCACAGGCAGTAAGGTTTTATGACCCATCAATTGAAATCGCGTGACATCATCGCACTGGGCTTTATGACATTTGCGCTGTTCGTCGGCGCTGGCAACATCATCTTCCCACCTATGGTTGGCCTGCAGGCGGGTGAACATGTCTGGACCGCGGCGATCGGCTTTCTGATCACCGCAGTCGGTCTGCCGGTACTCACCGTTGTGGCGCTTGCGAAAGTGGGCGGCGGCGTCGACAGCCTCAGCGCACCCATCGGTAAAGTGGCCGGGGTGATGCTGGCGGTAGTCTGCTATCTGGCGATCGGACCGCTGTTCGCGACCCCGCGCACCGCGACCGTCTCCTTCGAAGTGGGGATTGCCCCGCTGACCGGCGATGGCCCGCTGCCGCTGTTTATCTACAGCCTGGTCTACTTCGCTATCGTGATCCTGGTGTCGCTCTATCCGGGTAAGCTGCTGGATACCGTGGGCAACTTCCTGGCGCCGATGAAGATTCTGGCCCTGCTGGTGCTGGCGGTCGCGGCGATTATCTGGCCTGCTGGCCCGTTGAGTTCCGCCACCGAAGCCTATCAGAACGCGGCCTTCTCTAACGGTTTCGTGAACGGCTACCTGACCATGGATACGCTGGGCGCAATGGCGTTCGGTATCGTGATCGTTAACGCGGCGCGTTCCCGCGGCGTGACCGAAGCGCGTCTGCTGACCCGCTACACCGTCTGGGCTGGCCTGATGGCGGGTGCGGGTCTGGCGCTGCTCTATCTGGCGCTGTTCCGTCTGGGTTCCGACAGCAGCGTGCTGGTTGACCAGGGCGCGAACGGTGCGGCGATTCTGCATGCCTACGTACAGCACACCTTTGGTGGTGCGGGCAGCATGATGCTGGCTATTCTGATCTTCCTGGCTTGTCTGGTAACGGCGGTTGGCCTGACCTGTGCCTGTGCTGAGTTCTTTGCTCAGTACGTTCCGCTCTCCTATCGTACGCTGGTGTTTATCCTCGGCGGCTTCTCGATGGCGGTGTCGAACCTGGGTCTGAGCCACCTGATTCAGGTCTCTATTCCGGTGCTGACCACCATCTACCCGCCGTGTATCGTGCTGGTAGTGTTGAGCTTCACCCGCGGCTGGTGGAATAATTCCACACGAATTATCGCTCCGGCCATGTTTATCAGTCTGCTTTTTGGTATGCTTGACGGCATTAAGGCATCGGCATTCAGCGCCATCCTGCCCGCCTGGACACAGCGTCTGCCGCTGTCTGAACAGGGTCTGGCGTGGCTGATGCCTACCGTTGTTGCACTGGTACTGGCTATTATCTGGGATCGTGCTGCAGGGCGTCAGGTTACTTCGAACGCGCACTAATCAACGGCTGAATGTTAAACCACGGGGCGTAATGCCCCGTGGTTTTTTGTTTTTTTTAGTCTGAATGGCATGACAACAAATGGAAAGCACTAACAAACTCAAGCGTGGATTGAGCGCCCGCCACATCCGCTTTATGGCGCTGGGTTCTGCAATCGGTACCGGTCTTTTTTATGGCTCGGCAGATGCCATCAAAATGGCCGGTCCCAGCGTTCTGCTGGCATATCTTATCGGCGGTGTTGCCGCCTACATCATCATGCGTGCGCTGGGGGAGATGTCCGTTCATAACCCATCGGCCAGCTCCTTCTCCCGCTATGCCCAGGAAAACTTAGGCCCGCTCGCCGGGTATATCACCGGCTGGACCTACTGCTTCGAAATCCTGATCGTGGCCATTGCCGACGTGACGGCATTCGGCATCTATATGGGCGTCTGGTTCCCGACGGTGCCGCACTGGGTCTGGGTGCTCAGCGTGGTGCTGATCATCTGCGCCATCAACCTGATGAGCGTGAAGGTGTTTGGCGAACTGGAGTTCTGGTTCTCCTTCTTTAAAGTCGCCACTATCATCATCATGATTGCAGCCGGTATCGGCATCATCATCTGGGGGATTGGCAACGGCGGACAACCGACCGGGATCCACAATCTGTGGAGCAACGGCGGCTTCTTCAGCAACGGCTGGATTGGCATGGTGATGTCGCTGCAGATGGTGATGTTCGCCTATGGCGGGATCGAAATCATCGGCATCACCGCCGGTGAAGCGAAAGATCCTGAGAAGTCTATCCCACGCGCCATTAACTCGGTGCCGATGCGTATTCTGGTTTTCTACGTGGGGACGCTGTTTGTGATCATGTCCATCTACCCGTGGAACCAGGTCGGCACTAACGGCAGCCCGTTTGTGCTCACCTTCCAGCATCTCGGGATCACCTTTGCCGCCAGTATCCTTAACTTTGTGGTGCTGACTGCGTCGCTCTCCGCCATTAACGCCGACGTCTTTGGTGTGGGGCGTATGCTGCACGGCATGGCAGAGCAGGGCAGTGCGCCTAAGGCCTTCGCCAAAACTTCCAGCCGCGGTACGCCGTGGGTGACGGTGCTGGTGATGACCGTGGCGCTGTTGCTGTCGGTCTATCTGAACTACATCATGCCGGAGAACGTCTTCCTGGTGATTGCGTCGCTGGCGACCTTCGCCACCGTCTGGGTGTGGATCATGATTTTGATGTCGCAGATTGGCTTCCGCCGTCGTCTGTCGCCTGAAGAGGTGAAAGCCCTGAAGTTTAAAGTGCCGGGCGGCGTGGCAAGTACCGTTGGCGGCCTGATCTTCCTGGTCTTTATTATCGGCCTGATTGGTTACCACCCGGAGACCCGCATCTCGCTGTATGTCGGCTTCGCGTGGATTGCCCTGCTGCTGGTCGGCTGGGTGTTTAAACGCCGCCGCGAGCGCCAGTTAGCGGAAGTACAGTAAGCAGAATGCCCGGCAAACGCCGGGCATTTTTCTCCTCCCCCTGCCTCCTCCCCCAATAAACCACTTCGTGATGAGTGAACATCAACTACCCTGTGGCAAGGTGACCTCATTTCTGGGATAGGGGATAAAAGATGTTGAATGCATGGCACCTGCCGGTTGCCCCATTTGTTAAGCAAAACAAAGATAAACTCGTCATCACGCTGTGGCTGACGGGTGAGCACCTGCCTGAGCGGGTGACGATGCGCGCTGAATTCGACAATGAAGAGACCTCGCTGCCGATGCACAAGCAGCGCAGCCAGCCGCAGCCCGGCGTCACCGCCTGGCGCGCAACCCTCGACACCACGAAAGGGCAGCCGCGGCACCGCTACAGCTTTAAGATGCTCTGGCATAACCGCCAGCTGTGGTTTACCCCGCAGGGGTTTAGCCGTTTTCCGCCCGCCCGGCTGGAGCAGTTCGCCGTCGATTACCCGGATGCCGGGCCTGAGTGGGTGGTCGAGCAGGTCTTTTATCAAATCTTCCCGGACCGCTTTGCCCGCAGCCAGCAGCGCAACCCGGAGCGGGACAAAACCTACTATCACCATGCCGCCGGTCACGAGACCATCTTCCATGAATGGGACGAGCCGGTTACCGCTCAGGCGGGGGGCTCAACCTTTTACGGCGGCGATCTGGACGGCATCAGCGAGAAGCTGCCGTATCTGAAAAAACTCGGCGTCACGGCGCTGTACCTCAATCCGGTGTTTGTCGCTCCCAGCGTGCATAAGTACGACACCGAAGATTACCGCCACGTGGATGAGCAGTTTGGCGGCGACGAGGCCCTGTTACGCCTGCGGGAAAACACCCACCGGGAAGGGATGCGCCTGATCCTCGACGGCGTGTTTAACCACAGCGGCGATTCTCACGCCTGGTTTGATCGCCACAATCGCGGAACGGGCGGTGCCTGCCATAACCCGGACTCGTCCCAGCGGGACTGGTACAGCTTTGACGACGAAGGCCGCGCCCTCGACTGGCTGGGCTACGCCAGCCTGCCGAAGCTGGATTACCAGTCACCCACGATGGTGGACGAGATCTACGGCGGCGAGGACAGTATCGTTCGCCACTGGCTGAAAGCGCCGTGGAATATGGACGGCTGGCGGCTGGATGTGGTGCATATGCTCGGGGAAGGGGGCGGGGCGCGTAACAACCTGCAGCACGTGGCCGGGATCACCCGCTCCGCGAAGCAGGCCCGGCCCGATGCCTTCGTCTTTGGCGAACATTTTGGGGATGCCCGCCAGTGGCTGCAGGCCGACGCGGAAGATTCGGCGATGAACTACCGCGGCTTCACCTTCCCGCTGTGGGGCTTCCTGGCTAATACCGATATCTCCTACGATCCGCAGCTGATTGACGCTGAAACCTGCATGAAGTGGATGGATAACTACCGCGCCAGCCTCTCGCATCAGCAACAGCTCCGCATGTTCAATCAGCTCGACAGCCATGACACCGCCCGCTTTAAGTCGCTGCTCGGCAAAGACGTGGCGCGTCTGCCGCTGGCGGTCACCTGGCTCTTTACCTGGCCGGGTGTGCCGTGCATTTACTACGGGGATGAGGTGGGGCTGGACGGCAATAACGATCCCTTCTGCCGTAAGACCTTCCCGTGGGCACCTGAGAAGCAGGATACGGCGCTGCTGGCGCTCTATCAGCGGCTGATTAAACTGCGCAAGCAGAGCCAGGCGCTGCGCTACGGTGGCTGCCAGGTGGTCTACGCCCATGACAACGTGGTGGTCTTTGTCCGTGTCTATAATCAGCAGCGGGTGCTGGTGGCCATCAACCGGGGCGAGGCCTGCGAAGTGGTGCTGGAAGATTCACCGCTGCTGGCGGGTAAAACGTGGATGGTTAAAGAGGGTAAAGCGACGTTCCATGAGGGCGTGCTCACGCTTCCTGCGATCTCGGCTGCGGTCTGGATCGGCAGTTAACCGCGGGCGGAACGGTTTTCACCTTTTAAGATGGCGTAAATGCAACAGTTTGTGTCAATCTTAACGAATTGTTTACGGTGAAGGTGGAAACATGGACGAGCTTTACATCTTTGGCGGTTTGTTCCTGGTTTTTGCGCTTGTGGTTGCGCCCGTGCTTGCGGTTATCGGCTTTAATCGAAGTACGGCGGCGAAACAGGAGATCGCCCGGCTTCGCCAGCGCATTGAGGCCCTTGAGCAGCGCGGTGTGGCGGAGAAAGCGGCGGAGCCTGAACAGGCCGCTGCGCCGGTGGTCATGGCTGAGCCGATGGTTGACGAGGCGCCCGCGCCTGTCGACCCCTGGCGCTCCAGGATCCCCGCTGCCGCGGCAGAACCCGCTCCGGTTTCTGCGCCAGCGGCAAAACAGCCCTCTGCCTTTGGCGGCATACTGACGTCGCTGGTGCGCTGGTTCATGCAGGGCAATCCGCTGGCGAAGCTGGGGATCCTGCTGCTCTTTCTCGGGCTTTCATTCCTCCTGCGCTATACCGTCGAGCACTCCCTGTTCCCGCTTGAACTTCGCCTGGCCGCGACGGCGCTGTTTGCAATGGTCCTGCTGGCCCTCGGGTGGCGGCTACGGCACAGACAGCGCGTCTATTCGCTGATCCTTCAGGGTGGCGCGACAGGCATTCTCTACCTGACGGTCTTTGGGGCCTTCCGGCTCTGGCAGATGTTGCCGATGACGCTGGCCTTTGCGCTGCTGGTGGTCATTTGCGCGGCGAGCGTTGGGCTGGCGGTGCTGCAGAAGGCGCTGAGCCTTGCCATGCTGGCAAGCCTCGGTGGCTATCTTGCGCCGCTGCTGTTGTCTACCGGAGGCGGCAGCTTTGTGGCGCTGTTCTCTTTCTATCTCCTGCTTTCCATTGGCATTCTCGCTATCAGCATCTGGCAGCACTGGCGCGAGCTGAATCTGCTCGGGCTGCTGTTTACGTTCGGCGTGGGCGGCCTGTGGGGGCTGAACGACTACCGGCCTGAAGACTTTTGGATCTGCCAGCTATTCCTGATAGCCAATACGCTGATATTCGGCGTGCTGAGCGTGGCGCTGTCACTGCGGGCGCAGGAGAAAGGGAAGCAGGTTATTGACGGCGTTCTGCTGTTCGCCCCGCCGCTGGTTGGTTTTGGCATGCAGTATGGCATGACGCAGCACTGGACCTACGGCCCGGCGCTGAGTGCCCTCGGATATGGCGCCTTTTATCTTACCCTCGCGTTCCTCGCCCTGCGGCGCTACCCCTCAATCGGACGACCGCTGGTTATGGCGGCGCTGGCCATCGGCGGCGGCTTTGCCACGCTCGCCATTCCGCTGGCGCTGTCGGCGCGCTGGACGGCGATGGCCTGGGCGCTGGAGGGACTGGGTATCCTCTGGCTGGGCGTGCAACAGCAGCAGCGACGCATGAGCTATAGCGGGACGGCGCTGCTGGTGCTGGCGCTGGGGAGCGCGCTGTGGGCGCAAAACAACGGCGTTACGTCGCTGAGCCTGCTGCTGATCTTCACCATCCTCAGCCTTTGCTGGCTGGCTGCGGCCTGGCTGTGGCGGACTCTCTTTATGCCGGTCAGCTGGGCGCTGCTGGCCGGTGGGCTGCTGTTCTGGCTGGTGGCGCTCTTGGGCGCATCGGGGCTGGTGATGACGCAGGAATTACCGATTCTGGCGGGCGTGCTGGCGCTGACGGCGGCCTCGGTCTGGGGCTGGCGGCAGGTGGCTGCGCGTTTAGCGTGGCGGGAGCTGGATGCCAGCAAATGGCTGCTGTGGCCGGTTATGCTGTTGATGGTGGGGTATCAGTTCTGGCATCAGCAGATCGTTGCCGCCGGCTGGGCAAATCTGGCCTGGTGCGTTGCGCTTCCTGCCGCGCTGATGCTGCTGCGGCGCGACGGTGAAAGACTCCTGACGCGCATCGCGATGGGGCTGCATTTGTCGCTGTTCTGGATGATTTTGCTGGCGCTGGCCGCGGAGCTTTACTGGTTTGCCCGGTCACTGCCGTGGGGCATGGCGGCCTGGGGCAGTGGACTGGCGATGGCCGCCGGAGGTGGGGTGATTATGGCGCTCTCCGCGGCGGTAAAGCGTCGCGTTTGGCCGTTCCGGGAGTGGCCTGCGCTTTACGCCTGCCTGGCACCGATCCCTGTGGTCGTGGCGCTGCTGGCGCTGCTGGTCGTGACCAATTTCCAGGACGGTGTGGTCTATCGTCAGACCTGGCTGCCGCTGATGAACCCGCTTGAGGAAGGTGCCGCGTTCGCGCTGCTGGCGCTGGTGGTCTTTTATCGGGCGGTGGATCGCTACTATCCTGCGCAGCTTTCGCAAGCCCGCCCGTGGCCTGCCGTCGCGCTGATGGCGTTTGGCTTCTGGTGGCTGAACGGTGCGCTGATGCGCGCGCTAGCCTGGTATGGCGATGTGGCCTGGAATATGGCATCGCTGTGGGATTCGCGGCTTATCCAGACCTGTTTTGCCCTGTTCTGGATGCTGAGCGCGCTGGTGGTCATGATCCATGCCACCCGTCGGGCTTCCCGGCAGGCGTGGCTCTGCGGCGCGGTGCTGCTGGGGGTAGTGATGGTTAAACTGATGCTGGTGGACAGCGCGGGCGGAGGCGGTCTGTCGCGCGCGGTGACGTTTATCGGCGTGGCGATCCTGGTGCTGATTGTCGGTTATTTCTCACCGCTGCCGCCCAAAACAGGAGATGAAAAATGAAATGGATGAAAGCGGTAGCCTGTAGCGCGCTGCTGGCGCTTTCCGGCCCGGCGTTCAGCGACGAGGGACAAACGGAATCGCCACGGGATTATGCCTTTGGTCGCTCCCTGGATACGTCCGTCCCTTCCCAGTGGTACCGGGTCACGTTGCCGCTCGCCGTCTATGAGCAGAGCACTTCACCCGATCTGCATGATGTTCGTGTCTTTAATCAGTCGGGCGAGCCGGTTCCCTTCAGCCTGGTCACCGCCACGCGTCCGCAGGCGTCAGTGCAGTCCACGGCTCTGCGCCTCTTCCCTCTGGACGCCTCGCCGCTTGCACCTGCGCGAGGGGATGAGGATAGCGATAAAATCCTGCTCCGTTCCCGAAACGGCGTGGAGATTGTGCTGGAGGGGCAAAAAGCCGCCGCAGCCGGGCAACATTATCTGCTGACCTTGCCGGAGCAAGCTACGGGCGAGATGACCCTGTCCCAACTGCAGCTGCTCTGGAATACCCCTCAGACGTCGTGGCAGGGAAAGGCGTCGGTCTATTACAGCGAGGATCTTAAGCGCTGGTATACCCTGCGCGAGGATATGCCCCTGCTGGACGTTGTTAGCGGCCAGGATCGCCTTAAGCTCGATCGGATCGACACCGACATCGTATTGTCTCCCGATGCGAATCGCTATCTCATGGTGGTGCTGAATTCGCAGAGCAAGGGGATAACCCTGACCGGCGTAAACGCAATTAGTGCACCTGCGCAGGCGGCCCCGGAAGAGATCAGTGTGGAAGGGGAAGGAGAACAGTTATCGACAAGTGAAGTGCAATGGCACTGGACGCGACCGCAACCGCTGAGTGCTGTCAGCATTTCACTGAACGGCGACGGCGTCCTTCCCGTGGAGATAGCCTGGCGGAGTACCGAAAAAGACGCATGGCACCCCCTGAAAAAAGTGGTCCTTTACCGTCTGGAGGGGAAAACGTCGCCACCGGTTTCGCTTAACGGAGGCCCGGTGCAGGCGGTGAAAATCACCACGCTGAATGCGCGTTTGCCAGAATACCTGCCGGGCGTCACGGGGCATCGCGACCGCTACGATCTGGTGTTCAACGCGCAGGGGAAAGCGCCGTACGTGCTCGCCTGGGGCAACGGGGCGGCAAAGTCTGCCAGCGTGGAGCCCGATATGCTGATCCCTGCCGACCTGCGTAAAACCTATGATGTGGCAAACCTGCCGCAGGCTGACATTCAGGATAATGTCGCGTTAGGCGGCGAGGAGCGTCTGACCGCTACCTCCGCGGCCGAGCGGGAGAGCAGGATGAACACACTGCTGGTGTGGGGCGTGCTGATTGCGGGCGTGATTCTGCTCGCGGGCATGGCCTGGCGCATCTGGCGGGAGACGCAGCGTAAGGCATAAAAAAAGGCCCGCATAAGCGGGCCTTTTTCGTAAACCGTGCCGATTACAGGCTGGATACGTTCTCAGACAGGTATTTAGCAACGCCGTCTGGAGACGCGTTCATGCCTTCTTTACCTTTTTCCCACTGAGCCGGGCACACTTCACCGTGCTCTTCGTGGAACTGCAGCGCGTCAACCATGCGCAGCATTTCGTCGATGTTACGACCCAGCGGCAGATCGTTCACAACCTGGTGACGAACGATGCCGTTAGCGTCGATCAGGAAAGAACCACGCAGGGCAACGCCCGCGTCCGGATGCTCGATACCGTAAGCCTGCTGGATTTCGCGTTTGATGTCCGCAACCATTGCGTATTTCACTGGACCGATGCCGCCGTTGTCGACAGGGGTGTTACGCCATGCGTTGTGTACAAATTCAGAGTCGAAGGAGACGCCAACTACTTCCACGCCACGCTTCTGGAATTCTTCGTAACGCTTGTCGAACGCGATCAGTTCAGACGGGCAAACGAAGGTGAAGTCCATTGGCCAGAAGAACAGAACGGTGGCTTTACCGTTGGTGTGCTGTTTGAAGTTGAAGTTTTCAACGATTTCACCGTTGCCCAGAACTGCTGCAGCTGTAAAATCCGGAGCCGGACGAGTTACCAGAACCATATGATTCTCCTGTAGATACTAAGGTTATTTGGAACGCAACGCGGGCCAGTATAGAGAGTGTTCGTCCTAAAGACAAAGAGGCGCTGACAATCGTTAACCCAGCTTTTACCTATCAATGACAGTTATATTAAAGCTGCTGAGATTTCGCCTGCGCCATCATCTGCGGATAGAACTGCCAGAAGCGGGTCTCCAGCGCATCGTAATGGGCATCCAGATCCTGCCAGGAGTCGCGCAGGGCGTCGAGCCGCGGGCGGCGGCTGGCCATGCCGTTAAGCACCCGCTGAATGAAGTCCATCTCGCTGTAGCGCTCGAGCCAGCGCTCTGACCACAGGTAGTTATTCAGATTCACAAAGCGCGGCGGAGCGTCCGGGAGAATCATCGCAACCTGGGCGTGGGCATAGCGCACAAACGCTGGCAACGGCATCTCCGGGGAGAGCTGTTCCCAGTGGCGGGAAACAAAGTGATCCCACATCACATCCAGCGTAATGGGGGCGACCCGGCGGGTTTCCGGGCGAAACCAGGCTTTGGCCTCTTTCACTTCGGGCAGGTTATCGGTCATGACGTCGATCCGACGGTGCAGGAAAATACCTTCCACCACCTCGGCGGGATAATCCCCGGCGGGATTGCCGCGCACAAAATCGGCCAGCAAATTGCCGGAAAGGGAGCTGTCAGCGAGGTGGGCGAGGTGCAGGTGAGCGAGAAAATTCATGCGATTCGTTATCCGGGGTCGGCTAGTTGTTGCAGCAAAGAGGTGTGAGCACTAGACTAAGCCGCCTGTTTTTAAGTCACGAGTATATGCCATGCGCGTCGCCGATTTCTCCTTTGAATTACCCGAGTCCCTGATTGCCCACTATCCTATGCCAGAGCGCAGTAGCTGCCGCTTATTGTCGCTGGATGGGCCGACGGGGGCGCTGACGCACGGTACTTTCACCGATTTGCTCGACAAGCTCAACCCGGGTGACCTGCTGGTGTTCAACAATACCCGAGTGATCCCGGCCCGTCTGTTTGGCCGTAAAGCCAGCGGCGGCAAGATCGAAGTGCTGGTCGAAAGAATGCTCGATGATAAACGTATTCTGGCACATATTCGCGCCTCCAAGGCACCAAAGCCGGGTGCAGAGCTGCTGCTGGGCGACGACGAAAGCATCAATGCCACCATGGTGGCGCGTCACGATGCGCTGTTCGAAGTGGAGTTCAATGACGATCGCACGGTGCTCGACATCCTGAACGCCATTGGCCATATGCCACTGCCGCCGTACATTGAGCGTCCGGATGAAGAGGCTGACCGCGAGCTGTATCAGACCGTCTACAGCCAGAAGCCTGGCGCGGTGGCTGCGCCGACGGCGGGCCTGCACTTTGATGAACCTTTGCTGGAAAAACTGCGTACAAAAGGCATTGAGATGGCCTTTGTGACGCTGCACGTCGGCGCGGGAACCTTCCAGCCGGTGCGAGTGGATAGCATTGAAGACCACATCATGCACTCCGAGTATGCCGAAGTGCCGCAGGAGGTTGTGGATGCGGTTCTGGCGGCGAAAGCGCGCGGTAACCGCGTGATTGCCGTTGGCACCACCTCGGTTCGCTCGCTGGAAAGCGCCGCGCAGGCCGCCAAAAACGATCTGATCGAACCCTTCTTTGGCGACACCCAAATCTTCATCTACCCGGGTTATCAGTATCAGGTAATCGATGCGCTGGTGACCAACTTCCACCTGCCGGAGTCGACCTTGATCATGCTGGTGTCGGCTTTTGCTGGTTATCAAAACACCATGAATGCCTACAAGACTGCGGTAGAACAAAAATATCGGTTTTTTAGCTACGGTGACGCGATGTTTATCACGTACAATCCGCAGGCTTTGAATGAACGTGTCGGGGAATAACGCCGCGGCACTGGTCTAACGCGCCGGACTGTTTTTCTGACGCTGGAGAAAAAATGAAATTTGAACTTGATACCACCGATGGTCGCGCTCGCCGTGGCCGTCTGGTGTTCGATCGCGGCGTCGTTGAAACGCCTGCTTTCATGCCTGTGGGCACCTACGGCACCGTAAAAGGGATGACGCCGGAAGAGGTCGAAGCTACAGGCGCGCAAATTATCCTCGGCAACACCTTCCACCTGTGGCTGCGCCCGGGCCAGGAAGTGATGAAGCTGCACGGCGATCTGCATGACTTTATGCAGTGGAAAGGCCCAATCCTGACCGACTCCGGCGGATTCCAGGTCTTCAGCCTCGGCGATATCCGTAAGATCACCGAAAAAGGCGTTCATTTCCGTAACCCTATCAACGGCGACCCGATCTTCCTCGATCCGGAAAAGTCGATGGAGATTCAGTACGATCTCGGCTCCGACATCGTGATGATCTTCGACGAATGTACGCCATACCCGGCGGACTGGGACTACGCCAAGCGCTCGATGGAGATGTCCCTGCGTTGGGCGAAGCGCAGCCGCGACCGCTTTGATGGCCTCGGCAACAAAAATGCGCTCTTCGGTATTATTCAGGGAAGCGTTTACGAAGATTTACGCGATATCTCTGTTAAAGGTCTGGTAGAGATAGGTTTTGATGGCTACGCTGTCGGCGGTCTGGCTGTCGGGGAGCCGAAGGAAGATATGCACCGTATTCTGGAGCATGTTTGCCCGCAAATTCCAACAGATAAGCCTCGCTACCTGATGGGCGTCGGTAAGCCAGAAGATCTGGTTGAAGGCGTACGTCGCGGCATTGATATGTTCGACTGCGTTATGCCGACCCGCAACGCCCGTAATGGTCACCTGTTCGTGACCGACGGCGTGGTAAAAATCCGTAATGCGAAGCATAAAAGCGACACCAGCACGCTCGATGCCGAGTGCGATTGCTATACCTGTCGCAATTATTCTCGTGCCTATTTGCATCATCTTGATCGTTGTAATGAAATACTGGGCGCGCGTCTCAACACGATTCATAACCTTCGCTATTACCAGCGCTTAATGGCTGGTTTACGCAAGGCTATTGAAGAGGGTAAATTAGAGAGCTTCGTGACCGATTTTTACCAACGACAGGGTCGGGATGTCCCACCTTTGAACGTTGATTAATTTATTTAATGAGGGAATTTTAATGAGCTTTTTTATTTCTGATGCGGTAGCGGCAACAGGTGCACCGGCGCAGGGCAGCCCGATGTCTCTGATCCTGATGCTGGTGGTGTTCGGTCTGATCTTCTATTTCATGATCCTGCGTCCACAGCAGAAGCGCACCAAAGAGCACAAAAAGCTGATGGACTCCATCGCAAAAGGCGATGAAGTGCTGACTAACGGTGGTCTGGTAGGTCGTGTGAGCAAAGTAGCAGATAACGGCTATATCGTTATCGCGCTGAACGATACTACTGAAGTAGTGATTAAACGTGACTTCGTCGCTGCCGTTCTGCCGAAAGGCACCATGAAAGCGCTGTAATTAACTTTTCCCAAAGGGAACTGCCGTGTTAAACCGTTATCCTTTGTGGAAGTACGTCATGCTGGTCGTCGTCATTGTCGTCGGCCTGCTGTATGCGCTTCCCAACCTGTATGGTGAGGATCCGGCCGTTCAAATCACTGGCGCGCGCGGTGTCGCCGCCAGTGAGCAAACGCTGATCCAGGTCCAGAAAACGTTACAAGAAGAAAAAATTACCGCTAAGTCTGTGGCACTGGAAGAGGGCGCTATTCTTGCTCGCTTCGACTCCACCGACACGCAGCTCCGCGCTCGTGAAGCGCTGATGGGCGTGATGGGTGATAAATATGTCGTGGCGCTAAACCTTGCTCCTGCGACGCCCCGTTGGTTAGCGTCTATCAACGCGGAGCCGATGAAACTCGGTCTCGACCTGCGTGGCGGCGTGCACTTCCTGATGGAAGTGGATATGGAAACCGCGCTGGGCAAACTCCAGGAACAAAACATCGACAGCCTGCGTAGCGATCTGCGCGACAAAGGCATTCCTTACACCACCGTGCGTAAGGAAGAGAATTACGGGATGAGCATCGCGTTCCGCGACAGCAGCGCCCGCGATCAGGCGATGGATTATCTGACCCAGCGTCATCGTGATCTGGTGCTCTCTTCTCAGGGCAGCAATCAGCTGCGCGCGGTGATGACCGATGCGCGTCTGAAAGAGGCACGTGAATATGCGGTTCAGCAGAACATCAACATCCTGCGTAACCGTGTAAACCAGCTTGGCGTTGCTGAACCGCTGGTACAGCGTCAGGGTGCTGACCGTATCGTGGTTGAGCTGCCGGGTATCCAGGATACCGCACGTGCGAAAGAGATTCTGGGCGCGACCGCGACCCTGGAATTCCGTCTGGTGAACACCAGCGTCGATCAGTCTGCTGTCACTTCTGGCCGCGTTCCGGGCGACTCTGAAGTGAAACAGACCCGTGAAGGCCAGCCGGTTGTGATGTACAAGCGGGTGATCCTGACCGGTGACCACATCACCGACTCGACCTCCAGCCAGGACGAATACAACCAGCCGCAGGTTAACATCTCGCTGGATAGCGCGGGTGGTAACATCATGTCTAACTTCACCAAGGACAACATCGGTAAACCGATGGCGACCCTGTTCGTGGAGTACAAAGACAGCGGTAAAAAAGATGCGAACGGTCGCTCCATCCTGGTGAAAGAGGAAGAGGTGATTAACATCGCCAACATCCAGTCTCGCCTGGGGAACAGCTTCCGTATCACCGGCATCAACAACCCGAACGAAGCCCGTCAGCTCTCGCTGCTGCTGCGTGCCGGTGCGCTGATTGCGCCGATTCAGATTGTTGAAGAGCGGACGATCGGTCCAACACTGGGTATGCAGAACATTACTCAGGGTCTGGAAGCCTGCCTGGCAGGTCTGATCATCTCCATCATCTTTATGATCTTCTTCTATAAGAAGTTCGGCCTGATTGCGACCAGTGCGCTGATCGCTAACCTGGTGTTGATCGTCGGCATTATGTCCCTGCTGCCGGGGGCGACGCTCACCATGCCAGGCATTGCGGGTATCGTTCTGACCCTTGCGGTGGCGGTCGACGCCAACGTACTGATCAACGAACGTATCAAAGAAGAACTGAGCAACGGTCGCTCAGTCCAGCAGGCGATTGACGAAGGTTACCGTGGTGCCTTCAGCTCCATCTTTGATGCGAACGTAACAACACTGATTAAGGTAATTATCCTGTATGCAGTGGGTACCGGCGCGATCAAGGGCTTTGCTATCACCACCGGTATCGGTGTGGCAACGTCAATGTTTACCGCTATCGTCGGCACCCGTGCCATCGTGAACCTGCTGTACGGCGGCAAGCGCGTTAAAAAGCTGTCTATCTGAGGAGTGCGTTGTGGCACAGGAATATACTGTTGAACAATTGAACTACGGCCGTAAAGTCTGGGACTTTATGCGCTGGGACTACTGGGCCTTTGGCATATCAGGTTTTCTGCTGATCCTGTCCATCGCCATCATCGGCGTGAAGGGTTTTAACTGGGGTCTCGATTTTACCGGTGGTACGGTAATTGAGATCACCCTGGAAAAACCGGTCGATATGGACCAGATGCGTCAGTCGCTTGAGAAGGCGGGCTTTGAAGAGCCGCTGCTGCAGAACTTTGGCAGCAGCCGCGACATCATGGTGCGTATGCCGCCGGTGAAAGATGCTAACGGCAGCCAGGAGCTGGGCAGCAAGGTCGTGACCGTGATTAACGAAACGACCAGCCAGAATGCGACGGTAAAACGTATCGAATTCGTTGGCCCGAGCGTGGGTGCGGATCTGGCCCAGACCGGTGCGATGGCACTGCTGGTGGCGCTGCTTTGTATCCTGGCGTATGTCGGTTTCCGCTTCGAGTGGCGTCTGGCTGCCGGGGTGGTTATCGCCCTGGCGCACGACGTGGTGATCACCATGGGCGTTCTGTCGCTGTTCCATATCGAGATCGACCTGACCATTGTGGCCTCGTTGATGTCGGTTATCGGTTACTCGCTGAACGACAGTATCGTGGTATCGGACCGTATCCGTGAAAACTTCCGTAAGATCCGTCGCGGTACGCCGTACGAAATCTTTAACGTGTCGTTGACCCAGACGCTGCACCGTACCTTGATCACCTCCGGGACCACCCTGATGGTGATCCTGATGCTGTATCTCTTCGGCGGCCCGATTCTGGAAGGCTTCTCGCTGACCATGCTGATCGGTGTTTCCATCGGTACGGCCTCGTCCATCTACGTCGCGTCCGCGCTGGCGTTGAAACTGGGCATGAAGCGCGAGCACCTGCTCCAGCAGAAAGTCGAGAAAGAGGGGGCGGATCAGCCGTCCATTCTGCCGTAAGACACCGTCTTTCGCGTTAACAGAATCCCGGTCAATTGGCCGGGATTTTTTTTGCCTGCTCCTGACAAACACTCCTGACACTATGCTGTCAGGAGGCCTGGCGTAGACTCCTTCTGAACTCAAACAACAGGCAGGAGGATGTATGAAAAGTGTGATTAACTGGTTTGAAATTGCGGTCGCGGATATGGATCGTGCCATCAAATTTTACGAGCCGGTGATGCAGGTGGCGCTGAGACGCGAGAAAATGGATGTTGCAGAGCTGGCCATTTTCCCTCATGAGGATCCGGCCACCGGAGGCGCGCTGGCAAAATTTGACGGCATTACACCCTCGCCCCAGGGCGCTATTATTTACCTGCATACTGACAACCTGGCGGCAACGCTGGATCGCGTAGCTTCTGCAGGCGGTGAGTGCGTGTTTGGTCCGCTGGAGTTACCCAACGGTATTGGCACTATTGCCCTGTTTACCGACAGCGAAGGTAATCGCGTCGGCCTCCATCAACCCGCCTGAGAGCAAAAATAACATGACCCGACGCGCTGACCGCTTGTTCCAGATTGTACAGATCCTGCGGGGCAGGCGTCTGACAACGGCAGCGCATCTGGCAGAGAGGCTGAGCGTTTCCGAGCGTACGGTCTACCGTGATATCCGGGATCTGTCACTCTCTGGCGTGCCGGTGGAAGGGGAGGCGGGGAGCGGCTATCGTCTGATGTCGGGCTTCGACCTGCCGCCGCTGATGCTGACCAACAGGGAGTCCGAAGCCTTGATGGTGGCGATCCGCCTGCTCAAAACCTGGGGCGGGGAGTCGCTGTCACGTGAGCTGGAGTCGGCGCAGGAAAAGGTGCTGGCGATCCTGCCGGAAGAGAGCCGACGCAAGGCCGAGCAGACCCGGATCTACGCGCCGGATATCGCCATGCAACCCCACTCCCGCAGCGGCTTCGACGTGATCCATCAGGCGATTTCAGCCCAGCGCGTGCTGGCGCTGCACTATCGTGATGAGAGCGGGCAGTTGTCTTCTCGCGATGTGCAGCCGCTGGGGCTGTTCTTCTGGGGGGAACACTGGCTGCTGGCGGCGTGGTGTGAACGGCGCGATGACTATCGCTGTTTCCGGCTCGACAGATGTCTGAATATCACCCTCACGGACAGACGCTTTAGTGAGAGCGCGGATCGCTCACTGGCGGATTTTTTGAGAAAGGTTAAGCAATAAAAAAAGCCAGCTCCTGAGCTGGCTTTTTTGCCCGGCGGCGCTGCGCTTGCACGGGCCTACAACACCGTAGGCCGGGTAAGCGAAGCGCCACCCGGCGATACAGGCACAACTTATTAGAAGTTGTAACCCACAACCAGGTAACCACCCCAGCCGGTAGAGCGGACGCTGAAGTTGCCATCGCCAAAGTTCAGGCTGGCGTCGTCGTTCCACTGACCACCGTTGTGCCAGTAACGGGCCACAACAGAGTAATGCCAGTGATCGTAGTTCAGCGCCAGGATGTGGCTGGAGGCGATGGAGTCGTTGGTACGCGCTTTCTTACCGTTCAGGTCACGGAAGTCGTTGTCGCCCAGATCTGAACCCCAGTCAAAGTTGGTGAACCCGATGTAGCTCAGGTTGCCGCCCCACAGCTGGGTGATTGGCACAAAGTATTTCACTTTGAAACGGTAGCCATCCCACTCGTTTTCGTTCGCTGCGCCATAGTTCTGCCACTGGTATTTGGCATACACGTTCATGGACAGGCTCATCGGCAGACCGGTGTCGATGTCAGTACCCAGACCCATGTACCAGGTGCTCTGGCGACCGGACTTGTTGCGGCCCATGTCGTAGATGTAGTTGTTTGCGAAGTACCACTCTTTGAACGGACCAAACGCCAGGCTGGTGCCGGTCAGCTTATCGATGGAGAAGCGCGGTTCGATCTCCATGAACAGTGGAGAACCGTGGTTCCAGATACCTTTCGCATCCGTGTTACCGCCGAAGAAGACCGGTGCATCCATGTAGCCATAGAAATCAAACCAGTCTTTCTTGGCGAAGGCTTCGTATTCCAGGTAGGTATCGTTGCGGATCTGTGGTCCAAAACGGGTGTGGTAGCTGCCGACGACGTTAACGCTCTGGTGCCACCAGTCGGAAACGTACTCGGGTTTATCGTTTTCGGCTGCCTGCACAGCGAAAGTAGAGGAGAGTGCCAGCGCTGCACCGGCTGCCAGTAATGTTTTTTTCATAATAATGCCACTGATTTGAAATCCCTTACGGGAGTGAAAAAGGCGCGAATTGCGTTTCTAAATATTTCGTGTTTCTGGGAGCCTATTATAGGAATCCTTGCTCACAAAAATATGTGTTGTTTCACAGTTCTCTCACATACGTAATCGATTGCGTTCACGTTTGCGTATTTTTAACGGAGCGGATTGTAATGGCAAACATTTCTGTTGCCAATGTTTCAAAGCTCAGAAGAGTGCGGAACGTGTAACACGTTCCGCAGGGGGATTATTGCGCGACGGGCTGAATATCGTGGATGCGGATAAAACCGAGCTGGTCAGGCGTCAGACCATTCAGCTGAAGCGGAATGTCGACATCGCTGGGTGCCAGCACGCTGGCCGGGGCATTGATCAGCTGGGTCTGGACGTTCAGCTCCTGGAAGCTGTCGGTTGTGCCCTGGATCTGGCCCCACTCAACGGTGGCGCTAAAGGCTGGCAGCGGATCGTTTGATTCTCCCTGAATGCGCAGCGTTGCGCGGGTGCCGTCGGCGTTAGGCGCGACGTTTACCAGCGACATCTTCAGCGTGCCAATCTGGCTGTTCAGTCGGGCAGGAGTGTTGGATCCGGTCAGCAAATAGACGCCGCTGGTCGATTTGGCGTTCAGCGCATTCTGCTGGGTGATTTTGACCGTTTCCTGGTTGAGCTTGTTCATGGTGCTATTCAGTGAACTGATGCTCTGATTCATCTGGCGCACTTCGCTTTGCTGTGCACAGGCGCTGAGGCTAAAAAGGCTTCCCAGCAGCAGAACATGAAGGTAACGTCTTGTCATGGCAATTATTTCCCTGAAATAACGGATTCTGCTAAGGGTAGTCAACGAAGCTGCCCTGCGTATAGATCCTTTATCTCAAAAACGCTCCTTCTTTGTTGTCAGCCCTGTTCAGGGTAAAATGGAGTTCAGTCAACCCGATAGCCAGGACACCGTATGCATTGCCCATTCTGTCTCGCCGTGGATACCAAAGTAATTGACTCCCGACTCGTAGGAGAGGGCTCATCCGTGCGCCGCCGCCGTCAGTGCCTGGTGTGTAACGAACGCTTCACCACCTTTGAAGTGGCGGAGCTGGTGATGCCCCGCGTCGTGAAAAGTAACGACGTCCGCGAACCTTTCAACGAGGAAAAGCTGCGCAGCGGGATGCTAAAAGCACTGGAAAAACGGCCAGTCAGCGCAGATGACGTCGAAATGGCGCTTAATCACATCAAAACCCAGCTGCGCGCCACCGGCGAGCGCGAGGTACCGAGCAAAATGATCGGCAACCTGGTGATGGAACAGCTTAAAAAGCTCGATAAAGTAGCCTATATCCGCTTTGCTTCTGTTTACCGCAGCTTTGAAGACATCAAAGAGTTCGGTGAAGAGATCGCCCGCCTACAGGATTAAGCACATGCAGGATGAGATTTACATGGCGCGAGCGCTGAAGCTGGCGCAACGCGGTCGGTTTACCACCCACCCGAATCCCAACGTCGGCTGCGTTATTGTTAAAGATGGCGAGATCGTCGGGGAAGGTTTTCACTACCGTGCCGGTGAGCCGCATGCCGAAGTCCATGCCCTGCGCATGGCCGGCGAGAAGGCGCGCGGTGCTACCGCCTACGTCACGCTGGAGCCCTGCAGCCATCATGGCCGCACCCCACCGTGCTGTGATGCCCTTATCGCAGCGGGCGTATCACGGGTTGTTGCGGCGATGCAGGATCCCAACCCGCAGGTGGCCGGTCGCGGCCTCTATCGCCTGCAGCAGGCCGGTATTGAAGTCAGCCACGGTCTGATGATGAGCGAAGCTGAACGCCTGAACAAAGGCTTCCTCAAGCGGATGCGGACCGGTTTTCCCTATATTCAGCTGAAGCTGGGTGCTTCGCTGGATGGCCGCACGGCGATGGCCAGCGGGGAAAGCCAGTGGATCACCTCCCCGCAGGCAAGGCGCGATGTGCAACGTCTGCGCGCGCAAAGCCATGCTATTCTCACCAGCCATGCCACCGTACTGGCCGACGATCCTGCGCTGACCGTGCGCTGGGATGAGTTAAACGCGGATACCCAGGCGCACTATCCGCAGGAGAATTTACGTCAGCCGCTGCGGATTGTGGTGGATCGGCAGAACCAGGTTACCCCTGAGCACCGCATTGTGCAGCAGCCGGGCGAGACCTGGTTTGCCCGCACGCAGGAAGATGCGCGCAGCTGGCCGGAAGGCGTGCGCAGCATTATGGTGCCGGAGCACAACGGGCATCTGGATCTCGTGGTGCTGATGATGCTGCTGGGTAAACAGCAGCAGATCAACAGCATCTGGGTCGAAGCGGGCCCCACGCTGGCCGGGGCGCTGTTGCAGGCCGGGCTGGTGGATGAGCTGATTGTCTATCTGGCGCCTAAACTTTTAGGCAGCGACGCCCGCGGCCTGTGCGTGTTGCCAGGGCTGGAAAAACTGGCTGATGCGCCTGCGTTTAACTTTAGCGAGATACGCCCGGTTGGCCCGGATCTCTGTCTCCACCTGACCACCGCGTAAGGCTTGCCTAAATAGGGAAGCAGTGCGCAAAATATTATGATAAAATCCGCCCCCCTGCGGGGCCACCAAATGAACCCGTTAAGGAAGAGTATGAACATTATTGAAGCAGCCGTTGCTACCCCGGACGCTCGCGTCGCCATCACCATTGCGCGTTTCAACAACTTCATCAACGACAGCCTGCTGGACGGCGCGATTGACGCCCTGAAACGTATCGGCCAGGTGAAAGACGAAAACATTACCGTTGTCTGGGTTCCGGGTGCTTACGAACTGCCTCTGGCAGCGGGCGCACTGGCGAAAACCGGCAAGTACGACGCGGTTATCGCACTGGGTACTGTGATTCGTGGCGGTACCGCCCATTTTGAATATGTTGCGGGTGGGGCAAGCAACGGTCTGGCGCACGTGGCACAGGATGCAGAAATTCCTGTCGCTTTCGGCGTACTCACCACTGAAAGTATTGAACAAGCCATCGAACGTGCTGGCACCAAAGCCGGTAACAAAGGTGCAGAAGCTGCACTGACCGCGCTTGAAATGATCAACGTATTGAAAGCCATCAAGGCCTGATTTTTTTGTAAGGGGAATTCCGTGAAACCTGCTGCTCGTCGCCGCGCCCGTGAATGTGCCGTTCAGGCACTTTACTCCTGGCAGTTGTCCCAGAACGACATCGCTGATGTTGAATACCAGTTCCTGGCGGAACAAGACGTCAAAGACGTTGACGTCGTGTACTTCCGTGAACTGCTGTCGGGAGTGGCGACTAATAGCGCGTATCTCGACGGTCTGATGAAGCCGTACCTGTCCCGTCTGCTCGAAGAGCTGGGCCAGGTTGAAAAAGCGGTGCTGCGTATCGCACTGTTTGAACTGTCTAAACGTGACGATGTGCCTTACAAAGTGGCCATCAACGAAGCGATCGAACTGGCGAAAACCTTCGGTGCTGAAGACAGCCACAAATTTGTGAATGGCGTACTGGATAAAGCTGCACCTGCGATCCGTCCCCGTAAAAAGTGATCCGCAAGCCGGAGTTTCGTATCGCCTTTGGGCGGTGCGGGCTCCGGTTTTTTTATTTTATTTGCTGAGGCATAACGTATGGCATGTGGCGAATTTTCCCTGATTGCCCGTTATTTTGACCGAGTCAGAAGCTCGCGTCTCGATGTGGAAACCGGCATCGGCGACGACTGTGCACTTCTCAATATCCCCGACAAACAGACGCTGGCGATCAGCACCGACACCTTAGTGTCCGGGCATCATTTCCTGCCGGATATCGATCCTGCCGATCTGGCGTATAAGGCGCTGGCGGTGAACGTGAGCGATCTGGCGGCAATGGGCGCCGATCCTGCGTGGTTAACGCTGGCGCTGACCCTGCCAAAAATTGATGAAAGCTGGCTTGAAGCCTTTAGCGACGCGCTGTTTGAACAGCTTAACTATTACGATATGCAGCTGATCGGCGGTGATACTACTGCTGGTCCGCTGTCGATGACGCTGGCGATCCACGGCTATGTGCCGGTAGGGCGCGCGTTGAAGCGCTCGGGCGCAAAACCGGGCGACTGGATTTACGTCACCGGTACGCCGGGCGACAGCGCAGCAGGGCTGGCTATTTTGCAGAACAGGTTAACCGTGCCGGATGCGGATGATGCGGCGTACTTTGTGAAACGCCATTTGCGTCCGACGCCGCGTATTCTGCACGGCCAGGCGCTGCGCGACCGCGCCAGTTCCGCTATCGATCTCTCGGATGGGCTGATCTCCGATCTGGGCCATATCCTGAAAGCCAGCGGCGTGGGCGCACGGATCGATCTGGATCTGTTCCCGCTCTCTGACGCGATGCGCCGGCACGTGGAGCCAGAGCAGGCGCTGCGCTGGGCACTCTCCGGCGGCGAAGATTATGAGCTGTGCTTTACCGTTCCCGAGCTGAACCGCGGCACGCTGGATGTGGCGTTAGCCAATCTGGGCGCCGGGTTTACCTGTATCGGCCAGATCATGCCGGAAAGCGAAGGGATGCAGTTTGTGCACAACGGCGCGCCGGTGACGCTAGACTGGAAAGGGTACGACCACTTTGCTTGATCTGGTGCGGCCTGTATTGCCGGGTGGCGGCTTCGCCTTACCCGGCCTACAAGTGCGGTCGTAGGCCCGGTAAGGCAAAGCCGCCACCGGGCTTTTTTATTACTTAAATCCCACCACCGGGTGCTGCTTGTACGGCGTCTCAAGCTCGGCAATCTGTTCCGGCGTCAGGGTGATATCCACGGCGTTAATCAGCTCGTCGAGCTGCTCTTCGCGCGAGGTGCCGATAATCGGAGCGGCAACGCCCCGCTTGCTTAGTACCCATGCCAGCGCCACCTGGGCGCGCGTCACGCCAAGCTCCTCAGCAATTCCCGTTAAGCGTTCGGCAATCTGCGCGTTATTGGCTTCAGTTTCTTCATACAGCGTTTTGCCAAACTCATCCGATACCGAGCGGGCAGTGGTTTCGCCCCAGGGGCGGGTTAAGCGTCCACGCGCCAGCGGGCTCCAGGGGATCACCGCCACGCCGTGTTGATAGCACAGGGGCAACATCTCGCGCTCTTCTTCACGGTAGATCAGGTTGTAATGGTCCTGCATGGTTACAAAGGGTGCCCAGCCGTGCTGTTCCTGCAGCGCCAGCGCTTCGGCAAACTGGGCGGCATGCATCGACGAGGCACCGATATAGCGCGCTTTGCCCGCCCGGACGACATCGTTCAGCGCTTCCAGCGTCTCTTCAATTGGGGTGTTGTAATCCCAGCGGTGGATCTGCAGCAGATCGACGTGATCCATGTTCAGGCGTCGCAGGCTGTCATCAATGGAGCGCAGGATCTGCGCCCGGGAGAGGCCTTCCGCCAGATCGCCCACCTGATGATAAACCTTGGTGGCAACCACCACCTCGTCGCGGCGGGCGAAGTCGCGCAGCGCCCGGCCCAGGATCTCTTCGCTGCTGCCGTCGGAGTAACTGTTGGCGGTATCAAAGAAGTTAATGCCACCCTCGAGGGCGTGTTTGATGATCGGACGGCTGCTCTCTTCCGGCAACGTCCAGGCGTGCTTACCCCGGTCCGGCTCGCCAAAGGTCATGCAGCCCAGGCAAAGACGGGAAACCTTAAGATCCGTTTTTCCTAATGTATTGTATTGCATGGTTCCACTCCTGCTGATTGCTTAAAACGTACCGTTAAGCATAGCAGGAGCGGAAAGGGGAGGGATTATGCCAGCCAGGCGCTGATGTGGGCTTCGATGCCTGCGGCATCCAGGCCGATATCGGCGCGCGCTTCGTCCTGTGTACCCTGCGGGATAAAGCGATCCGGCAGGCCGAGGTTCAGCACCGGCACGACGTTACGCTTCGCCATCAACACTTCGTTCACGCCGCTGCCTGCGCCACCCATGATGGCATTCTCTTCCAGAGTGACCAGCGCCTCGTGCTGTGACGCCATCTCCAGAATCAGCGCCTCATCGAGCGGCTTCACAAAGCGCATATCCACCAGGGTTGCGTTGAGGGATTCTGCCACTTTTGCCGCTTCCGGCATCAAGGTACCGAAGTTCAGGATCGCCAGCTTTTCACCACGACGTTTGACAACGCCTTTGCCAATCGGCAGTTTTGCCAGCGGCTCCAGGGTGACGCCTACGGCGTTACCGCGCGGATAACGTACGGCGGTTGGGCCATCCTGATAGTGATAGCCGGTAAACAGCATCTGCCGACACTCGTTCTCGTCGCTCGGGGTCATGACCACCATGTCCGGGACGCAGCGCAAGAAGGAGAGATCGAACGCCCCCTGGTGCGTCTGGCCGTCGGCGCCGACAATGCCCGCCCGATCGATGGCGAACAGCACCGGCAGCTTCTGGATGGCGACGTCGTGGATCACCTGATCGTAAGCGCGCTGCAGGAAGGTGGAGTAGATCGCCACCACCGGCTTGTAACCACCAATGGCCAGGCCCGCGGCAAAGGTCACCGCATGTTGTTCGGCAATGGCGACATCAAAATATTGCGTCGGGTATTTGCGGGAAAACTCCACCATACCGGAGCCTTCACGCATCGCCGGGGTCACGGCCATCAGCTTGCTGTCTTTGGCGGCGGTTTCACACAGCCAGTCACCGAAAATTTTCGAGTAGCTCGGCATCCCGCCGCTGCTTTTTGGCAGGCAGCCGCTGGTCGGGTCGAATTTGGGGACCGCGTGGAAGGTGATAGGGTCTTTTTCGGCCGGTTCGTAGCCCCGGCCTTTTTTGGTCATGATGTGCAGGAACTGCGGGCCTTTCAGGTCGCGCATGTTTTTCAGCGTCGAGACCAGGCCCAGCACGTCGTGCCCGTCCACCGGACCGATGTAGTTAAAGCCCAGCTCTTCAAACAGCGTGCCGGGAACTACCATGCCTTTGATGTGCTCTTCAGTGCGGCGCAGCAGCTCTTTGATCGGCGGTACGCCGGAGAAGACTTTTTTGCCGCCTTCGCGCAGGCTGGAGTAGAGCTTGCCCGAGAGCAGATTCGCCAGGTGGTTGTTCAGCGCTCCGACGTTTTCGGAAATCGACATCTCGTTGTCATTGAGCACCACCAGCATGTCGGGCTTGATATCGCCCGCGTGGTTCATCGCCTCAAAGGCCATCCCGGCGGTGATGGCACCGTCGCCAATCACGCAGACGGTACGGCGCTGTTTGTTCTCTTTTTCGGCGGCTACGGCAATACCGATCCCGGCAGAAATGGAGGTGGAGGAGTGGCCGACGCTCAGTACGTCGTACTCGCTCTCGCCCCGCCACGGGAACGGATGCAGGCCGCCTTTCTGACGAATGGTGTCAATTTTATCGCGACGGCCGGTGAGAATTTTGTGCGGATAAGCCTGATGACCCACGTCCCAGATCAGCTGATCGAACGGCGTGTTATAGACATAATGCAGCGCCACGGTGAGTTCCACCGTGCCAAGCCCGGAGGCGAAATGGCCGCTGGAGCGGCTTACGCTGTCGAGCAGATAGCGACGCAGCTCGTCACACAGCTTCGGCAGGCTCTCTTTCGGCAACAGACGTAACTCCTGGGTGGAGTCAACCAACGCCAGTGTCGGGTATTTGGCAATATCAAAACTCATCAGAGACTCATCGTGGTGTTTTCGTTATTTATCACGCTGGATTATATAGTCCGCTAGCGCTTCCAGTGCCGAGGTATCCAGCGACTGCGCGGCCAGTTGCTCAAGCGACTGGCGGGCATCCGCAATCAGGTCCCGGGCTTTTTGTTGGGCTTGCTCAAGGCCCAGAAGGGCGGGGTAGGTACTTTTGCCAAGCTGCTGATCGGCACCCTGACGTTTACCCAATGTTGCAGTATCGCCCACGACATCCAGAATGTCATCCTGAACCTGGAAGGCTAAACCGATACTTTCTGCGTAACGATCCAGAACCGGCAGGGCTTTGCGACCCTGCTCACCCGCGCTCAGCGCGCCCAGACGCACGGCGGCGCGAATCAATGCCCCGGTCTTGTGACGATGAATGCGCTCCAGCTGTTCCAGATTAACCTGACGGCCTTCGGCCTCCAGATCCAGTGCCTGACCGCCGCACATACCGGCAACGCCGCTGGCCATCGCCAGCTCAGAAACCATCGCCAGACGATCGCGATCCGCCACTTCCACCATCGGCGCATCGCTCAGAATCGAGAACGCCAGAGTTTGCAGGGCATCGCCTGCCAGGATGGCGTTCGCTTCGCCAAACTTAATGTGGCAGGTCGGCTGGCCGCGACGCAGATCGTCGTCGTCCATTGCCGGCAGATCGTCGTGGATCAGCGAGTAGGCGTGAATACACTCCACCGCAGCTGCTGGCGCATCCAGCGTATCGGCGCTGATGCCGAACATCCCGCCGGTGGCGTACACCAGAAAAGGACGCAGGCGTTTGCCGCCTAACAGTGCGCCATAATGCATGGCCTCAACCAGTGGAGTGTTCTGAAAAGGCTGCGGAGCGATAAAACGGCGCAGTGCGTCGTCAGCACGCCCGACGCATGCCTGAAGCTGGTTCGAAAAGTCCATCTACTCGGCATCCGGGGTGAAGGGGGTCGTGGCAGCGTTTTCGTTATCGGAGAGCAGGATCTGCACGCGTTGTTCCGCCTGTTGCAGCTTAACCTGGCCCTGGCGCGCGAGCTGCACGCCGCGTTCGAATTCATTAAGCGCCTCTTCTAACGGCAGGTCGCCGCTTTCCAGACGGGTAACGATTTGCTCCAGTTCACTCAGCGCAGTTTCGAAACTGGCGGGTGCATCGTTTTTCTTCGGCATAGTGAATGTCTGACTCTCAGTTTTTTATCCCTGATATGGTATCGGACTCAGGGTAATTATCAAATAACGCGCAATGTGCACAGGAGCCACGTGATGGTGGTATACTTCCGCGCCTGGATGCAGCCTTCGGTATAGGGGTTGCTGTACTTTTCCATTACAAGCCTTATCGCTTGCCAAAGAAACATTGCCGCCATGAAGTTTATCATTAAATTGTTCCCGGAAATCACCATCAAAAGCCAATCTGTGCGTTTGCGCTTTATTAAAATTTTAACCGGGAACATTCGTAACGTTCTGAAGCACTACGACGAGACGCTGGCCGTCGTGCGTCACTGGGATCACGTTGAAGTCCGCGCTAAAGATGAAAACAAGCGCCTGGATATTCGTGATGCCTTAACCCGTATTCCGGGGATCCACCATATTCTGGAAGTGGAAGATGTCCCTTTCACTTCCCTGCACGATATCTTCGAAAAAGCGCTGGCGCAGTACCGCGATCAGATCGAAGGCAAAACCTTCTGCGTGCGCGCCAAGCGTCGCGGTAAGCATGAGTTTAGCTCCATTGAAGTTGAGCGCTACGTCGGCGGCGGGCTGAACCAGCACGTTGAGTCTGCGCGCGTGCGCCTCACCAACCCGGAAGTGACCGTTAATCTGGAAATCGAAAACGACCGTCTGCTGCTGGTGAAAGGCCGTTATGAAGGTATCGGCGGTTTCCCGATTGGGACTCAGGAAGATGTGCTGTCGCTGATCTCCGGTGGTTTCGACTCCGGTGTCTCCAGCTATATGCTGATGCGTCGCGGCTGCCGCGTGCACTACTGCTTCTTTAACCTCGGCGGGGCGGCACACGAAATTGGCGTGCGTCAGGTGGCTCACTATCTGTGGAACCGCTTCGGCAGCTCCCACCGCGTGCGTTTTGTGGCGATCAACTTTGAGCCGGTGGTGGGTGAGATCCTTGAGAAAGTCGACGACGGCCAGATGGGCGTGATTCTGAAGCGCATGATGGTGCGTGCGGCGTCGAAAGTGGCTGAGCGTTACGGCGTGCAGGCGCTGGTCACCGGCGAAGCGCTGGGCCAGGTCTCCAGCCAGACCCTGACCAACCTGCGTCTGATCGACAACGTGTCGGATACGCTGATCCTGCGTCCGCTGATCTCCCACGATAAAGAACACATCATCGATCTGGCGCGTGAAATTGGTACTGAAGATTTCGCCCGCACCATGCCGGAATACTGCGGTGTGATCTCAAAAAGCCCGACCGTGAAAGCGGTGAAGGCGAAGATCGAAGCGGAAGAAGAGAACTTCGATTTCAGCATCCTTGAGAAAGTGGTGGCCGAAGCCTCTAACATCGATATCCGCGAGATCGCCCAGCAGACCGAGCAGGAGGTAGTTGAAGTCGAGACCGTCAACGGTTTCGGTCCTGACGACGTGCTGCTGGATATTCGCTCTGTGGATGAGCAGGATGCGAAGCCGTTTGAGCCGGAGGGTGTGGAAGTGGCCTCGCTGCCGTTCTACAAGCTGAGCACCAAATTTGGCGATCTGGATAAGAGCAAAACCTATCTGCTGTGGTGCGAGCGCGGAGTGATGAGTCGCCTGCAGGCGCTCTATCTGCGCGAGCAGGGCTTTACCAATGTGAAGGTATATCGCCCGTAGTGGTTGCGCCGGGTGGCGGCTACGCCTGACCCGGCCTGGTCTAACCTTGCAGGCCCGGCAAGCGCAGCGCCGCCGGGCAATTCCTACGCTTCGTAATAGTTATAAATCCCCGCCGCCATCACCAGCGATGAGGCCACTTCATAGGCTTTTGCCCGTCCGACCAGCAGCTCAATAATCTTCAGCGCAAAATCAATCGACGTGCCAGGTCCCTGGCTGGTTAACAGGTTGACGCGCGGATCCCAGACCATCCGTTTATCCACCCACTGCTCCTCGGGGATCTTATCCTTTAGCGTCGGGAAACCGGTCATATTACCGATCGGGAAGATATTGTGCGGAACCAGCACCGTGGCCGCAGCCGCGCAGATGGCGGCGACAATGCGCCCGGAATGGTGGAACTGCCTGACCGTCTCTACCAGCAGCGGGCTGTCGCGGAAGCACTCCGCACCCTTAATACCACCCGGCAGAACGATGACGTCGTAATCCCCGTCGGCAACCTCCACCAGCGGGGCATCGGCGACAATTTTCACCCCGCGTGAGCAGGTGATAATCAGATTGCCATCGCTGGCGACGCTTGCGGTCGTGACGCTAATCCCGGCGCGAACCAGCAGATCGATGGTGGTGACCGCTTCGGTCTCTTCGCTACCAGGGGCGAGGCATACCAGTGCCGACGCGCTCATACTCACTCTCCTTACGTTTAACCTGTTCATACAGACGGACATTTTCCGGCACGCTGATACCGTGCGCGCGGGCGCGTTTTAACAGGTAACCAGTAATGTAGTCAATTTCGGTATGCCGTAGCCCGCGGATATCCTGCAGCATCGAAGAGATGTTCTGGGCGGTGCTCTCAATCACCTCTTCAACATAATAGCGAATGTCATCCACCGAGGAGTGAATGCCCTCGCGCTCCACCACGGCAGCCACCTCGGCGCACAGGGTTGCCACGGTCTGCGGATGGTTTTTAAGCTCACCGTTCGGGCAATCCAGCAGGGCGGTCAGCGGATTAATCACGCAGTTTACCGCCAGCTTGCGCCACATCTGCGGACGGATGTGATCGTGCCAGGCGACATCCGGCAGCACCTGCTGGAAACGATCCGCCAGATAACTGTAGTCCCCCTCCTGCGCTCTGGCCGGGCCGATGTGCGTCATTCCACTGGCGACATGAACAATCACATTGCCGTCACGGCGAGCCGCATGGGTGGTGATGGCCATCAGCAGCGGCTGGGAAACGCTTTTAAGCTCTTCAATCGTGCCCATTCCGTTGTGAAGCAACATAATCGGTGAGGATGGGGGAAGCGTGGATGCCAGCGCCCGCACGGCGTCGGAGACCTGCCAGGCTTTCAGGGTGACCAGCAGCAAATCGCTTTGCGCCAGGAAGTCAGGATCGTTAGCGATCAGAGATTCGTTAAAGATACTCCCGTCTTCTTCAATCAGGTTTACACTGCAATAAGGTTGTGGCACGCGCAGCCAGCCCTGGACTTCGTGTCCCTGTTTGCGAAGTGCGGCCAGCCAGAGTTGTCCCAGTGCCCCGCATCCGAGCACGGTAATTTTCATCGTTCCTCCTCACCTGCACCTGCGCCAGGTGTTACAACATATAGTATAGCGTCGACAACTAAGCTTCTGTTGAGTTATGCCCCGTAGCGGGTATTATGCAACGCAACAAAAGTGAAGGGAGAAGAAAAGATGCCATCTTTCGATATTGTTTCCGAAGTTGATATCCAGGAAGTACGTAACGGCGTGGACAACGCCAGCCGTGAAGTTGAGTCACGCTTCGATTTTCGCGGCGTTGAGGCCAGTTTTGAGCTGAACGACGCAAATAAGACCATTAAGATCCTCAGCGAGTCCGATTTCCAGGTCACGCAGCTGCTGGATATTCTGCGCGCCAAGCTGTTGAAGCGCGGCATCGAAGGGACCTCCCTCGACGTGCCAGAAACCTTCGTTCACAGCGGCAAAACCTGGTTTGTTGAAGCCAAACTGAAGCAGGGCATTGAGAGCGCGATGCAGAAGAAAATCGTTAAGCTCATCAAAGACAGCAAGCTGAAGGTGCAGGCGCAGATTCAGGGCGAAGAGATCCGCGTCACCGGGAAATCCCGCGACGATCTGCAGGGTGTGATGGCGCTGGTGCGCGGCGGCGATCTCGGCCAGCCGTTCCAGTTCAAGAACTTCCGCGATTAAGAAAAAGCCCGGCGATGCCGGGCTTTTTTTCAGGCTTTAAGCGCCTGCTCAACTTCAAAGCGATTGGTCAATTTACTGTCGATTTTGACATACAGACTGCGCTCTTCCGGTACCAGTAATACCTCGCTGACACCCTCTTTTGCTTCAAGACGCTGTTTTAATGCATCACCGATCTCAACATCCTGCGGAATTTCGATGCGCAGACTGCTGACGTAACGTGGCTCTTTCATGGTGCTGGCTACCAGCAGCCAGAGCGTTGCCAGCAGCGCACCTGCCAGGAAGACGGTTTGTGAATCAAACAGACCATCGACCCAGCCGCCCAGCGACCCGCCGATTGCCACGCCGATAAACTGGCTGGTGGAGTAGATCCCCATCGCCGTGCCTTTATAGCCTGCCGGAGATTCCTTACTGATTAACGACGGCAGCAGGGCTTCCATCAGGTTAAAGGCGAGGAAGAACAACTGCACGCCCGCGACCAGCTCCCAGAAGTGCGGGCCGGAACCCCAGAGCACGATTTCAGCGATCAGCAACAGGGCAACGCAGGCCAGGAAGACGCGCTTCATCCGGCGCTTCACTTCGGCATAGATAATAAAGGGCACCACGGAAACAAACGAGATGAGCATGGTGACCAGATAGATTTTCCAGTGCTCCGCCGCCGGAAAACCGGCTGCGGCCAGCTGGCCGGGTAGGGCGACAAAGGTGGACATCAGCAGGATATGCAGACACATAATGCCGAAGTTGAGCTTCAGCAGACGCGGCTCAACCAGCACCTTGCTGAAGCAGCCTTTAACCATTCCCGATTCACGGTTCAGGACATGGTTTTTACTGTCGGGAACCACCCAAATGGTCAGCGCGATGCCAAGGGTCGCCAGCACGGCGATCATCCAGAACAGGGCATTTAACCCAAGCGCATGGGTAATGATTGGGCCCAACACCATGGCGATAGCAAAGGTCACGCCGAAGCTGACGCCAATAAAGGCCATCGCTTTGGTGCGGTTCTGTTCGCGGGTCAGATCGGACAGCAGCGCCATCACAGCGGCGGCAATAGCGCCGGAGCCCTGCAATGCGCGGCCAAGAATGATGCCCCAGATGGAGTGGGAGAGGGCGGCGATCACGCTACCGGCGACGAACACCAGTAGCCCACCGACGATGAGCGGCTTGCGACCAACACGATCGGAGAGCAGACCAAAGGGGATCTGAAAGACCGCCTGCGCCAGGCCATAAATGCCGATTGCCAGGCCAATTAACGCCTCGCTTGCTCCCTGTAACGCCATGCCGTATGTGGTCAGAACGGGCAAGACCATAAACATGCCGAGCATACGCAACGAAAAAACTGTGCCCAAACCCCAGGTCGCGCGAAGCTCGCCTGGCGTCATTTTATAATCGTTCATTACCACCTCTGTCTAAAAAGCGCGTTCAGTGTAATCTGAGTGAGGGGTGGGGTAAACAGAGCGATGATAAACAATTATTACTGTGGTTAATGATTCGTGCGATTAAACAGAAATCGGGATAATGGTTGACGAACAATGAGGGGCTAATGAGCGGAACAGGCGCGTTAAATATTACTCAGGCAAATTAAATGCTGGAATAAATAATAGCGTTAATAAATAAATGTAGCAGAAGTCGTTTAACCAGAAAAAGGGGCAGGACAACGACACTGAGATCCTGACCCCCCTATTTATATCTACTTACGCATTAGCGCTGGTGAGGAATTTATTCCAGTCAGTCGCGGCATTGTTGGTGAAAGATGTCCAGCTGTTTCCCGCCGTTTCGACAAAACCGTTCCAGTTATTTGAACTGGTATTAACGAAGGTATCCCAGTTGGACGCCCCTACCACGAAGGACCCAAAGGCGATGGTGCTGTTAATTACGAACTCAGCAAACTCAGCGCCAGAGGTCAGGACGAAGGAGCCAAAGCCAATCCCGGAGTTACAGGCAAAACTGACGAAGCTGGTTGCTGCGCCCATCAGATTAAATCCACCAGAGACATACTGCATTTCATTCATTGATAATTCTTTCATTTTTATTTCCTTATTAAATGAAAAAGAGATTGTGAGAGAAATACTCACGGCGGAAGGTTATCACCAGGAGAGAGGATTGAGACAGTAATATTTGAAAGAGAGGATTTATATGTTGTTTTTTCAACTCAATTAATATTTTATGAGAATCAATTAGCTAAAGTAATTTATTTTTATTATGCAAAAAAACAGCCCGCGACCATTACGGTGGCGGGCTGTTGAGTGACGCCGTCTGGCGAACTTACCAGACGTAGGTCAGCAGATTATGTGAATCCGGCACCATAAAGTCGACGGACATCATTACCGACAGGGAGGTGATAGCGACAATCGAGAACACAAACAGTTTGCGTGCCCAGACTTTGTCGTCTTCCACTTTATAACCCCGCAGCGCCATGCCGAGCCACCAGACGCTCACCGCCGCAGCAACCACCAGATATTTGTACCCGGCGTAACCGCCCAGTGAGAGCATCAGCGTAGCAACCGCAAAGGCAATGATGTAGAGCGTGATATGGTTCTTGGCAACGGAGATGCCTTTCACCACTGGCAGTACCGGAATATTCGCTGCCTGATAATCCTTAAAGCGGAAAATCGCAATGGCATAGGAGTGCGGCATCTGCCACAGGCTAAAGATAGCCAGCAGGATAGCCGCACCGCTGTCGAACTCGTTGGTGACCGCGCAGTAGCCAATCACCGGCGGCGCAGCGCCGGAGAGTGAACCAATCAGCGTACCGTAGACGGAGTGACGTTTCATATACAGGCTGTAGACGCCCACATACACCACGAAACCCATCACCCCCAGCCAGCAGGCCAGAGGGTTGGCGCCGAACCACAGCAGCATAAAGCCAGCAATACCCAGCAAGGTGGCGTACACCAGCGAGACGGCAGGGGACATCAGGCCTTTTACCAGCACCCGATTTTTCGTCCTTTCCATCTTCCTGTCGATATCCATGTCGATGTAGTTATTAAATACACAACCGGACGCGACAACCAGTGACACCCCAACCAGCGTGTAGATAAAGAGGGTGTAATCGATGCTGCCCTTAGAGGCCAGCAGGAACCCTCCGATCACCGAGATCAGGTTGCCAAAGATGATGCCAGGTTTTGTGACTTGCAGGTATTGCTTAAACATACTCGCCGCTCTTAGTGAACCATCATGTTGTAGTTGAGGTTCCACATGATCCAGATGGAGCCGACTACCAGGATTGCGATGATAATCACGGTAAAGATGAATGCCGTCATGTTCCAGCCTTCATCAGATTTGGTGTTCATGTGCAGGAAGCAAACCAGATGCACCAGAATCTGCACTACCGCAGTTACCAGGACAGTGCCCAGGATTGCCGCGTGAGAAGCAGTACCGCTCATCACCATCCAGAACGGGATCACCGTCAGGATGATCGACAGGATAAAACCTGTCATGTAGGTTTTTACGCTACCGTGGGAAGCGCCATGATCGTTTGAATGACTCATTACATCGCCCCCATCAGATACACTACAGAGAACACACAGATCCAGACCACATCCAGGAAGTGCCAGAACAGGCTCAGGCACATAATACGGGTGCGGTTAGTGCTGGTCAGGCCGCGACGGGATACCTGGAACATCAGTACCGCCATCCAGATCAGACCGGAAGTCACGTGCAGACCGTGGGTACCTACCAGCGCGAAGAACGCGGACAGGAAGCCACTACGATCCGGACCGAAACCTTCCATGATCAGGTGGTGGAATTCATAGATTTCCATCCCGATAAATCCAGCACCAAACAGCCAGGTCAACGCCAGCCAGGAGACAACCTGGCTCTTGTTGTTCTTGTACATGGCGATAGCCGCCATGCCGTAGGTGATGGAGCTGAATAACAGCAGTGCGGTTTCAACCAGAACGAACGGCAGCTCGAAAATGTCCTTGCCGGTCGGGCCGCCCGCTGTGCCGTTCACCAGAACGGCATAGGTCGCGAACAGACAGCAGAACAGGATGCAGTCGCTCATCAGGTAGATCCAGAAGCCGAAGACTTTCATCGGCCCTGTATCGTGGTGCCCGTGATCATGCGCATGGGCAGTCGCGTGGGTTAAAGTATCAGTTGCCATTTTTCAGCCCCGCTTTAGCAATCTCGTCGAAATGCTGTTTTTCCAGAATTTCAACTTCACGGACTGGTACGTAGTAGTCCACGTCCTCATCAAAGCTCTTCACAATCCAGCTGATAACGATGCCAGCAAAGCCGACGATCGCAAGCCACCAGATGTGCCAGATCATAGCGAAACCAAATACCGTCGCGAAGGCGGCAATCACAATGCCCGCACCGCTGTTTTTCGGCATGTGGATCTCTTCGTACTGCGCCGGCTGCTTATACGCTTCGCCTTTCTCTTTCATTTCCCAGAATGCATCACGCTCATGAATGTGCGGCACAACGGCAAAGTTATAGAACGGCGGTGGAGAAGAGGTTGCCCACTCCAGCGTACGGCCACCCCATGGGTCACCGGTCAGGTCACGGTTCTGATCGCGGTCACGAATAGAGACGTAGAACTGAATCAGCTGAGACGCGATACCACAGGCAATCAGCACCGCCCCGCCCGCTGCAACCATCAGCATTGGGTGGAACTGCGGATCGATCTGCTGGCTCAGACGACGGGTCATACCCATGAAGCCCAGCACGTACAGCGGCATAAATGCCACGAAGAAGCCGATGATCCAGAACCAGAACGCGCGTTTGCCCCATTTTTCGTTCAGCGTGTAACCGAAGGCTTTTGGCCACCAGTAAGTCACGCCTGCGAAGCAACCGAACACCACACCGCCGATAATAACGTTATGGAAGTGCGCAATCAGGAACAGGCTGTTGTGCAGAACGAAGTCAGCACCCGGCACGGCCAGCAGTACGCCGGTCATCCCACCCACGGAGAAGGTGACGATGAAGCCGATGGTCCACAGCATTGCTGAGTGGAACACGATGCGGCCCTGGTACATGGTGAACAGCCAGTTGAAGATCTTAACCCCGGTTGGGATCGCGATAATCATGGTGGTGATACCGAAGAAGGCGTTTACGTTCGCGCCCGCACCCATGGTGAAGAAGTGGTGCAGCCAAACGATGAACGACAGAACGGTAATACACACGGTTGCCCACACCAGCGAGGTGTAACCAAACAGACGTTTACGCGAGAAGGTTGCCGCGATTTCGGAGAACACACCGAAGACCGGGAGAACCAGGATGTACACTTCAGGGTGACCCCATGCCCAAATCAGGTTGATGTACATCATCATGTTGCCGCCCATATCATTGGTGAAGAAATGGGTGCCCAGATAGCGATCCAGGGTCAGCAGCGCGACGGTGACTGTCAGGATTGGGAATGACGCGATAATCAGGATGTTGGCGCACAGAGATGCCCAGGTAAATACCGGCATCTTGAACATGGTCATGCCAGGGGCACGCATCTTGATAATGGTCACGAAGAAGTTAATACCGGTCAGGGTAGTACCAACACCGGAGAGCTGCAGCGCCCAAATCCAGTAATCGACACCTACGCCAGGACTGTACTCAATTCCCGACAGCGGCGGATAGGCCAGCCAACCGGTCTGCGCGAACTCACCGACGCCCAGAGAGAGGTTAACCAGAATCACACCGACAACCGTGAACCAGAAGCTCAGGTTGTTCAGGAACGGGAACGCAACGTCGCGCGCGCCGATTTGCAGCGGCACAACCACGTTCATCAGACCGATAACCAGCGGCATCGCTACGAAGAAGATCATGATAACGCCGTGGGCGGTAAAGATCTGATCGTAGTGGTGCGGTGGCAGGAAGCCTGCTTCACCCGCAGACGCAAGCGCCTGCTGGCTACGCATCATGATTGCATCAGCAAAGCCACGAATTAACATGACGATACCGACGATGCAGTACATGATACCGAGTTTTTTGTGGTCAACCGAAGTCAGCCACTCATTCCACAGGTAGCTCCACTTACCGAAGTAAGTGATCAAGCCAACTAAGGCTGCGCCACCAATGATAATTGCAGCGATCGTAACCATGATAATCGGTTCATGGTACGGCACTGAATCCAGTGTCAATTTTCCGAACATTTTCTTCCTCGGCCCCTTAGTGAGCGGTTTCCGCGTGGCTCATGTCCATGCCTTCCATACCTTCATGCGAGCTGTGCTCACCTTCCGGTTGGGTCACGTCCATGCTCTTGCCATGATCCATAAATTTGCCAATGACATCTTTGAACAAATCAGGTTTCACGTCAGAGAAGTACTCCACCTTGTTGTATTCGCTAGGTGTTGCCACTTTGTCGAACGCCGCCATGTCAGACATGGTGTTCGTAGACTGTTTCGCTTTAGCAACCCACTGGTCGAAAGCGGCACGGTCAGGCGTGGCAATGGCTTTGAACTTCATACCAGAGAAGCCCGGGCCACTGTAGCTGGCGGAGATACCATCATAGGTGCCTGCTTCATTCGCGATCAGGTGCAGGTTGGTCTGCATACCGGCCATCGCGTAAATCTGGCTACCCAGACGAGGGATAAAGAAGGAGTTCATCACGGAGTTAGACGTTACTTTGAACTGCACCGGGACGTTCGCCGGGAAGGCGATTTCGTTCACGGTAGCAATGCCCTGTTCCGGGTAGATGAAGAACCATTTCCAGTCCATGGAGACGACTTCGATCGTGATCGGTTTCTCATCGTGAACCAGCGGTTTTGCAGGTTCGAGCGCGTGAGTGGTTTTCCATGTCAGTACGGCAAGGAACAGGATGATCAGAATCGGCACCGTCCAGACCACAGCTTCCACTTTATTGGAGTGTGACCAGTTAGGGCTATACTTCGCATCTTTATTGCTCGCACGATACTTCCAGGCGAAACCAACAGCCATCAAGATGGCGGGAATCACGACGATCATCATCAGGCCGAAGGCCGTCAGAATGAGCGAACGTTGCTCCAGTCCAATCTGTCCTTTGGGGTCTAGCAGCGCAGAATCACAGCCACTGAGTAATACAGTGCCTGCAAATAACGACAACCATCCCAAACTTTTATTGTATTTCCTAAGTGTCATTTAACGACCTCAATTCCACGGGGACCTGGTGGCGTTTAAAGTGTGGGGGCATTTTACGGGAACGTTACATTACTGTAAACATCATTAGACCTGTGTCAGGAACGTGTTACCAGGTTCTGCCAGGGAAGTCACAGATGTTGCAAATTATAACCGCTTTTCAGACGCAAGCACCGCCAGACGGGCGTTATAACGAAACAGACTCTGTAGGTGGGGTAAAAAGGGCAATTGGTATAACCATTGCCAAAAACACACAAATCATTAACAAATAATTATCAATAAAAAGACAAATAAAAAACGTAAAATTAATGTTTCGTTTGCTGAATCGGTTAACGGAAAATACCTTCTCCTCCACGTTCCAATAATTTCCGGAATTCTAAGAGGCACGAAACAACAAATATTATTTTTCCATGACTAAATTTATTTACCGTTATAATTTACATGGGTGATTACAACGGAAAATAACATTTTGCGCCGGTTCTACACCTTCTGACTCTCGCGCATAGCCAGATAGTCAAGAAGCGCGCCCGTGAGGATCCCGGTCAGCGCCAGCAGCGCGCCAATATCCAGCAACAGCAGGCTAAACGGCAGGGCGAGGGAGGTGGTGGCATTGACGATCGTCACGATAAGCCACAGGGCCAGGGCCAGCGATCCCGCCATCAATATTCTTAACGCCAGTCGATAGGCTGACGGGAAACGACTCCTGACCATAAAGTGTGCCGTCTGCTGGGTATATTCCAGCGAGCGGCGACATATTAAGAGCAGCAGCAATCCTGGGATAGCCGCAAAGACGGAGAAGAGATAAAACTCAGCCCAACCGTGCGCTTCCACAAACCAGCCCGCAATAGGGCCGACGTAGACCCGACCCACGGCAGAGAGCGCAGAGAGCAGGGCGAACTGCGTCGCGGAGAAGGATTTGTTGCACAGGGTCATCAGCAGGGCGACAAACGCAGCCGTCCCCATCCCGCCACACAGGTTTTCAAAGAACACCGCTGCCGCCATGCTGAGCATGTGCTTATCGGTAATCGACAGCAGCCAGTAACCCGCGTTCGACACCCCCTGCAGGATGCCGAAGATCAGCAGCGCGCGGAACAGACTCAAACGCTGCATCAGGACGCCGCCATACAGCGCGCCAATAATAGTGGCAATCAGCCCCAGCGTCTTATTCACTACCCCCACTTCGCCGGCATCAAAGCCCACGCCGCGGATCAAAAAAGTAGTGGTCAGGCTCATGGCAAACGCATCGCCGAGCTTATACAACACTATCAGCAGCAGAATGAGCCAGGCATTGTTGCGGCCAAAGAAGTCGCGCAGCGGTTCCGCAACCGCCTGCTCGAGGGAGCGGGGGACGGGAATAACATCGCTCGGTTCCGGAGCAAGGAAGGTGGCGATCATACATGGGATCAGCAGGGCGGCCATCAGCCAGTACATACCCTGCCAGCCGAGATAGCGGTCTGCCAGCCATAATGCCAGCCCGCCGGAGACCAGCATCCCCAGCCGGTAACCCAGCACGCTGATAGCGGCCCCGGTGCCACGCTCTTCGGCCGAGAGCACGTCCGTTTTCCAGGCATCAAAAACGATATCCTGCGACGCGGAGCAGAAGGCAATCACCACCGCGAGCGCGGCCATCCAGCGCAGCTGCGACGCAGGTTCGAGGAAGCCCATCGCGGCAATCGCCAGCAGCAGCATCGCCTGCGTCATCAGCAACCAGCCACGACGCCTGCCGAGGAACGGCGGGGTGTAGCGGTCCATCATCGGCGACCATAAGAACTTGAAGACATAGGCCTGGCCGACCAGTGAGAAGAAGCCGATGGTTTTGAGATCGATATTTTCGACGGTCATCCACGCCTGCAGCGTGCCCGAAGTCAGCGCAAGGGGTAAACCGGAGGCGAAACCGAGGATCAGCAGGATAGCTGATTTAGGCTGCTGGAAAATACGTAAGTATTGACTGGACATAGGCAGGCTAGCTGACCCGACCGGGCGTCGGGTCAGCAGGCAGAATTAACGTGCGTTCTGCTTGATAAATTCGTGAATGCTGGTGTCTTGCGCCATATCGGCGATGGTGTCGGTCAGCACGCTGTTCACGGCATTAGCGATATTGGCGTTGGTGGCCTGGAAGGCACCTTCAACAGAGTAGCTTGCACGGTAGTTCTTGTTCATCTTGTTGCCGTTCTTCGCGGTGGCGATGATGGCGATATCCGCTTTGGTCGCGATGTTGTAGCGCACGTTACCCTGGGAGACGTCTGCGTACAGGTTATTGACGATAATCTGCAGATCAACCGCGCCGCTTGGGCCAACCATGTAACCGCGTGCGGTCATTTGCTTCTCAAGCACTTCCTGCAGCAGGAAACGAAGGTCGCGGGAAGCGGTCAGCGTTACCAGTTGGTTATCGCGGGTGACTTTCGCCAGCGCCTGGTCTTTACGCTGATCCGCGCCGTTGATGCTGACGGTGACGCCCATCAGGCTTGGATCCTGCTGCGGCAGAGAAATCTTCGGCGAAACGTCAATGGTCGTCGGTGGGGTAGCACAGCCGGCCAGCATAAACAGGGCGACTAAAGGGAAAATGAGTTTTTTTAACATGTTCAGGCTCTCAACGAATCGTAAGCGTATATAGAAAAAAATTGCCGCCATCATAACATCGCCAACGGCAAGGGGAAGTGGTCAACGCATGTAAATTCATCGCCTTGTCTGAAAACTGACCACCTGAAACGCTTTTCCGTTATCCGGACGACAAAACGACTCTCCCCTTATAGGACTTCATACGCTTGAATGAGAAAATCAGATGAAAGCTAAATTTTTGTTGTCTTCTTGTTATGCAAGCGGTAAAAGCGGCTAACATTTAAAGGGATGGGTGACATCTCAGCGTTGTCGGAGGAGTAATTTCATGATGATACGTGAACAGATTGAAGATAAGTTAAGGGCGGCGTTTGAACCTGTGTTCCTTGAAGTCGTCGACGAAAGCTATCGTCATAACGTACCGGCAGGCTCTGAGAGCCACTTTAAAGTGGTGCTGGTCAGCGATCGTTTCGCTGGTGAACGTTTTCTGAATCGGCACCGTATGATTTACGGCACCCTGACGGAAGAACTCTCGACCACGGTCCATGCGCTGGCGTTGCACACTTATACGATAAAAGAGTGGAAGGGCTTGCAGGATACGATTTTCGCATCGCCACCGTGCCGGGGAGCCGGGACGATCGCGTAATAAATCCTGTTTGCAACAGCGGGAGCTTTTCCAGTATGTTGCATAAAGATTACGTCAAAACGGCCTGCGGGCCGTTTTGTTTTGTCCGGGTTTTGAGCCGGTGGCGCGATTTTAAGGGTGAAAATAGCCTGAAATTGTGAAAAAAGCCGCAGCAACATGCGCCAACCGTTCTCGACTCACTAAAGTGATGCCGCTATAATGCCGCGTCTTAATATGAATGTCTTCGGGATGATTCTGGCGACAGGGAATGTGAATCTGCTAAGAGAGCATCCCGGTATTGCGAGGCAAATTCAGAGTTGACCGAGCACTGTGATTTTTTTGAGGTAACAAGATGCAAGTTTCAGTTGAAACCACTCAAGGCCTTGGCCGCCGTGTAACGATTACAATCGCTGCTGACAGCATCGAAAACGCTGTAAAAAGCGAGCTGGTCAACGTAGCAAAGAAAGTCCGTATTGACGGCTTCCGCAAGGGCAAAGTACCGATGAATGTCGTTGCTCAGCGTTATGGCGCTTCTGTTCGCCAGGACGTGCTGGGTGACCTGATGAGCCGTAACTTCGTTGACGCGATCATCAAAGAAAAAATCAATCCAGCCGGTTCCCCGACCTATGTTCCGGGCGAATACAAACTGGGCGAAGACTTCACCTACGCGGTAGAGTTCGAAGTGTACCCAGAAGTTGAGCTGAAAGGTCTGGACGCGATCGAAGTTGAAAAACCAATCGTAGAAGTGACTGAAGCCGACGTTGACGGCATGCTGGACACCCTGCGTAAGCAGCAGGCGACCTGGAAAGACAAAGACGGCGCTGCGGATGCAGAAGACCGTGTCACCATCGACTTCTCCGGCTCTGTAGACGGCGAAGAGTTCGAAGGCGGCAAAGCGTCTGACTTCGTACTGGCGATGGGCCAGGGTCGTATGATCCCAGGCTTCGAAGACGGTATCAAAGGCCACAAGGCTGGCGAAGAGTTCACCATCGACGTGACCTTCCCGGAAGAGTACCACGCTGAAAACCTGAAAGGTAAAGCGGCGAAATTCGCCATTACCCTGAAGAAAGTTGAAGACCGCGAACTGCCAGAACTGACTGCAGATTTCATCAAACGTTTCGGCGTTGAAGATGGTTCTGTTGAAGGCCTGCGTGCAGAAGTGCGTAAAAACATGGAACGCGAGCTGAAAGGCGCCGTGCGTAACCGCGTTAAGTCTCAGGCGATCGACGGTCTGGTTAAAGCTAACGAAATCGAAATCCCTGCGGCCCTGATCGACAGCGAAATCGACGTTCTGCGTCGCCAGGCTGCACAGCGTTTCGGTGGCAACGAGAAACAGGCTCTGGAACTGCCTCGTGAGCTGTTCGAAGAGCAGGCTAAACGCCGCGTTGTTGTTGGTCTGCTGCTGGGCGAAGTGATTCGTACCCACGAGCTGAAAGCTGACGAAGAGCGCGTTAAAGGTCTGATCGAAGAGATGGCTTCTGCCTATGAAGATCCGTCAGAAGTAGTTGCTTTCTACGGCAGCAACAAAGAGCTGATGGAAAACATGCGCAACGTGGCTCTGGAAGAGCAGGCTGTTGAAGCCGTTCTGGCCAAAGCGAAAGTGTCCGAAAAAGCCACTTCTTTCAACGAACTGATGAACCAACAGGCTTAATCCTGCCTGCTTCGTTTAAAGTTTGAGCAAAAAACCCGTTGCCTCCCGGCGGCGGGTTTTTTTTATCACAGTTATAAATCCCAAAGCGTGATAAAACGCTTTTTCAGTGTTAGCGTTACAACAAAAGATTGTTATGCTTGAAATAGGGCTGAGCCGCCCCCATTAGTGGGGAAGCAGTATTAAAGAGACTGGCTGATAATCCGTCCGCAAGGTTACAATCAGTACAGCAGGTATTTTCATTTTTTATCCAGGAGACGGAAATGTCATACAGTGGCGAACGAGATAACTTTGCACCCCATATGGCGCTGGTGCCAATGGTTATTGAACAGACCTCTCGAGGTGAACGTTCTTTTGATATCTACTCCCGTCTGCTTAAAGAACGCGTTATCTTCATGACCGGCCAGGTGGAAGACCACATGGCGAACCTGATCGTAGCGCAGATGCTGTTTCTGGAAGCGGAAAACCCGGAAAAAGACATTTACCTGTACATCAACTCCCCAGGTGGCGTGATCACTGCCGGGATGTCCATTTACGATACCATGCAGTTCATCAAGCCTGATGTGAGCACCATTTGTATGGGCCAGGCGGCATCGATGGGCGCATTCCTGCTGACCGCAGGGGCGAAGGGCAAGCGTTTCTGCCTGCCAAACTCGCGCGTAATGATTCACCAGCCGCTGGGCGGGTACCAGGGCCAGGCGACAGATATTGAAATTCATGCCCGTGAAATCCTGAAGGTAAAAGGGCGCATGAATGAACTTATGGCTCACCATACGGGTCAATCACTAGAGCAGATCGAGCGTGATACCGAGCGCGATCGCTTCCTGTCCGCACCAGAGGCAGTAGAGTACGGCTTAGTCGACTCCATTTTGACCCACCGTAATTGATGCCCACGGCGCGGGTGTGCCGCTATACTATGGTAGGGCGGCACCTGGCTTACCAGCAGCCTGCGTCTGAGAATGGCATTTGCGTCGTCATGTGCGGCACAAAGAACTTAAAAAGAGGTTTTGACTCATGACAGATAAACGCAAAGATGGATCGGGCAAACTGTTGTACTGCTCTTTTTGCGGCAAAAGCCAGCATGAAGTGCGCAAACTGATTGCCGGGCCATCCGTGTATATCTGCGACGAATGTGTCGACTTATGTAACGACATCATCCGCGAAGAGATTAAAGAAGTCGCACCACACCGTGAGCGCAGCGCGTTACCGACGCCGCATGAGATCCGTCATCACCTTGATGACTACGTCATCGGTCAGGAACAGGCGAAGAAAGTGCTGGCAGTGGCGGTGTACAACCACTACAAACGTCTGCGTAACGGGGATAACAGCAACGGCGTTGAGCTGGGCAAAAGTAACATTTTGCTGATCGGCCCAACCGGTTCCGGTAAAACCCTGCTGGCAGAAACCCTGGCACGTCTGCTGGATGTTCCGTTTACCATGGCGGATGCCACCACCCTGACCGAAGCCGGTTATGTGGGTGAGGATGTGGAAAACATCATCCAGAAACTGCTGCAGAAGTGCGATTACGACGTACAGAAAGCCCAGCGCGGTATCGTGTATATCGATGAGATCGACAAAATCTCACGTAAATCCGATAACCCGTCCATCACTCGTGACGTGTCCGGTGAAGGCGTGCAGCAGGCATTACTGAAACTGATCGAAGGGACGGTTGCCGCTGTTCCACCGCAGGGAGGCCGTAAGCATCCGCAGCAGGAGTTCCTGCAGGTTGATACGTCCAAAATCCTGTTTATCTGTGGCGGTGCGTTTGCCGGCCTGGATAAAGTCATTGCTAACCGTGTTGAAACCGGCTCGGGTATTGGCTTTGGCGCCACGGTGAAGGCGAAGTCTGAAAAAGCGAAAGAGGGCGAACTGCTGACCCAGGTTGAGCCAGAAGATCTGATTAAGTTTGGTCTGATCCCTGAGTTCATTGGTCGTCTGCCGGTTGTCGCCACCCTGACAGAACTGAGTGAAGATGCGCTGATTCAGATCCTGAAAGAGCCGAAAAATGCCCTGACCAAACAGTATCAGGCGTTGTTCAATCTGGAAGGCGTTGAACTGGAATTCCGCGACGAAGCGCTGGATGCGATTGCCAAGAAAGCGATGGCTCGTAAAACCGGTGCACGTGGTCTGCGTTCAATCGTTGAAGCTGCCCTGCTGGATACCATGTACGATCTTCCTTCCATGGAAGAGGTTGAAAAAGTGGTTATCGACGAGTCGGTCATTGCCGGCCAAAGCAAGCCGCTGCTGATTTACGGTACGCCGGAAGCGCAGCAGGCCTCTGGTGAATAATTAACCAGAGCATACAAGCAGTTAATCAAAAAGGGGGGATTTAATCCCCCCTTTTATTTTTCCGTAAACATGGCGTTGAATGTGTGGGAATCATCCCCATATACTGGATTACATGTTAATGGTTGCATGAAGCACAGTCCTGCAACCTGATTACCTGGCGGACACTAAACTAAGAGAGAGCTCTATGAATCCTGAGCGTTCTGAACGCATTGAAATCCCCGTATTGCCGTTGCGCGATGTGGTGGTTTATCCGCACATGGTCATACCCTTATTTGTAGGGCGGGAAAAATCTATCCGTTGCCTTGAAGCCGCCATGGATCATGATAAAAAAATCATGCTGGTTGCGCAGAAAGAAGCATCAACGGATGAGCCGGGTGTAAACGATCTTTTCACCGTCGGGACCGTGGCCTCTATTTTACAAATGCTGAAGCTGCCTGATGGCACCGTGAAGGTGCTGGTCGAGGGGCTGCAGCGTGCGCGTATTACCACGCTATCTGATGATGGTGAACACTTCGCAGCAAAAGCGGAATACCTGGACTCGCCTCAGCTCGACGAGCGTGAGCAAGAGGTACTGGTTCGCACCGCGATCAGTCAGTTTGAAGGCTATATCAAGCTGAATAAAAAAATCCCGCCAGAAGTGCTGACGTCGCTGAACAGCATTGACGATCCTGCACGTCTGGCCGACACCATCGCTGCGCACATGCCGCTGAAGCTGGCTGACAAACAGTCCGTGCTGGAGATGTCCGACGTTAACGAGCGTCTGGAATATCTGATGGCGATGATGGAGTCTGAAATCGATCTGCTGCAGGTTGAGAAACGCATTCGCAACCGCGTCAAAAAGCAGATGGAGAAATCTCAGCGCGAGTACTATCTGAACGAGCAGATGAAGGCCATTCAGAAAGAGCTCGGTGAGATGGACGACGCACCGGACGAAAACGAAGCGCTGAAGCGTAAGATCGACGCGGCGAAAATGCCGAAAGAGGCAAAAGAGAAGGCCGAAGCAGAACTGCAGAAGCTGAAAATGATGTCTCCGATGTCGGCAGAAGCGACGGTTGTACGTGGCTATATCGAGTGGATGGTTCAGGTTCCGTGGAATGCCCGCAGCAAGGTCAAAAAAGACCTGCGTCAGGCCCAGGAGATCCTGGATACCGACCACTACGGTCTGGAACGCGTCAAAGACCGCATCCTCGAGTATCTCGCGGTTCAGAGCCGTGTTAACAAGCTCAAGGGCCCAATTCTGTGCCTGGTCGGGCCGCCGGGGGTGGGTAAAACCTCTCTGGGTCAGTCGATTGCCAAAGCCACCGGCCGTAAATACATCCGTATGGCGCTGGGCGGCGTGCGTGACGAAGCGGAAATCCGCGGTCACCGTCGGACCTATATTGGTTCAATGCCAGGCAAACTGATCCAGAAAATGGCGAAAGTGGGCGTTAAAAACCCGCTGTTCCTGCTGGATGAGATCGACAAAATGTCTTCTGACATGCGTGGCGACCCGGCTTCAGCCCTGCTTGAAGTGCTGGATCCAGAGCAGAACGTGGCGTTTAGCGATCACTACCTGGAAGTGGACTACGACCTCAGCGATGTGATGTTCGTGGCGACCTCCAACTCCATGAATATCCCGGCTCCGCTGCTGGATCGTATGGAAGTGATCCGTCTTTCTGGCTACACCGAAGACGAAAAACTGAATATTGCCCGTCGTCACCTGCTGTCGAAGCAGATTGAACGTAACGCACTGAAAGAAAGCGAATTGACCGTTGATGACAGTGCGATTATCGGCATTATTCGTTACTACACTCGTGAAGCGGGCGTGCGTAGCCTGGAGCGTGAAATCTCCAAGCTGTGTCGTAAGGCGGTGAAACAGCTGCTGCTCGACAAGTCGTTGAAGCACATTGAAATTAATGGCGACAACCTGCATGAATACCTCGGTGTTCAGCGCTACGATTATGGCCGTGCGGACAGCGAAAACCGCGTCGGTCAGGTGACTGGCCTGGCGTGGACGGAAGTGGGCGGCGATCTGCTGACCATCGAAACCGCCTGCGTACCGGGTAAAGGCAAGCTGACCTACACCGGCTCGCTGGGTGAAGTGATGCAGGAGTCCATTCAGGCTGCGCTGACCGTGGTGCGCGCGCGTGCGGAAAAACTGGGTATCAATCCGGACTTTTACGAAAAACGCGACATTCACGTTCACGTGCCGGAAGGGGCAACGCCGAAAGATGGCCCAAGCGCGGGTATCGCCATGTGCAGTGCCCTGGTGTCCTGTCTGACCGGCAACCCGGTGCGTGCCGATGTGGCAATGACCGGTGAAATCACCCTGCGTGGTCAGGTTCTGCCGATTGGCGGTTTGAAAGAAAAACTGCTGGCAGCTCACCGTGGCGGCATTAAAACGGTCCTCATCCCGTATGAGAACAAGCGCGATCTGGAAGAGATTCCGGATAACGTTATCGCCGATCTGGATATCCATCCGGTGAAACGTATTGAGGAAGTTCTGACCCTTGCACTGCAGAACGAGCCTTACGGAATGCAGGTTGTGACCGCAAAATAGTGACCTCGCGCAAAGAGCGTCAATAAAAACAAGGCTGGTGAGCCATTTCGGGCTTGCCAGCCTTTTTTTGTATAGCTAATTTAGATTGCTGATTGGGCCAGCCATCAACAACGGGTGTTGTAAGGTCATGGCAGGCCTGATATAACTGCTGCGCGGTCGCGTTGTGAAGGATTCAGGCGCGATATAAATTATAAAGAGAGGAAGAGAAGAGTGAATAAATCTCAACTGATTGACAAAATTGCTGCGGGTGCTGATATCTCCAAAGCTGCGGCTGGACGTGCGTTAGATGCTTTGATTGCTTCTGTTACCGAATCTCTGCAGGCTGGGGACGACGTGGCGCTGGTAGGTTTTGGTACTTTTGCTGTTAAAGAGCGTGCTGCCCGTACTGGCCGCAACCCTCAGACCGGTAAAGAGATCACCATCGCTGCTGCTAAAGTTCCGGGCTTCCGCGCCGGCAAAGCGCTGAAAGACGCAGTAAACTGATCGCTTTCTTACGTCAGGGAAGTAGAAAAGTACAAGGGCGCATCGTTTGATGTGCCTTTTTTGTTTGTCCAGGCCTGATTTATGTGAGTTTCTGCGAGTTGTGGGCTGACAATCGCCCCGGTTTCTTGTCACAATACGTCTTTACGCGCTGCGGTCAGGATTTCCGCCAGCGTCAGGTCACCAGTCACCTACAGCGGAGTGTGGTTACACCATGATGGACAGCTTACGCACGGCTGCTAACAGCCTCGTGCTCAAGATTATTTTCGGTATCATTATCGTGTCGTTCATATTGACCGGCGTGAGCGGATACCTGATTGGCGGTAGTGCAAACTACGCCGCAAAAGTGAACGACCAGGAAATCAGCCGTGGGCAGTTTGAGAATGCATTCGCCGGTGAACGTAACCGCATGCAGCAACAGCTGGGCGATCAGTTCTCTGAACTGGCGGCGAATGAAGGGTACATGAAAAACCTGCGTCAGCAGACGCTGAACCGTCTTATCGACGAAGCGCTGCTGGATCAGTACGCCCGTGACCTCGGTCTGAGCATCAGCGACGATCAGGTTAAGAAAGCCATTTTCTCCACCCCGGCTTTCCAGAATGACGGCAAATTCGATAACACCCGCTATAACGCTATCGTGAATCAGATGGGGATGACGCCGGATCAATACGCTCAGGCGCTGCGTAACCAGCTGACCACTCAGCAGCTGATCAACGCTGTTGTCGGCACTGACTTCATGCTCAAAGGCGAAGCGGATGAACTGGCGACGCTGGTCTCACAGCAGCGCGTCGTGCGCGAAGCCACTTTCGACGTTAATGCTCTGGCCGCTAAGCAGCAGGCGAGCGACGAAGAGGTGAAGAGCTACTACGAGCAGAACAAAAACAACTTCACCGCCCCGGAGCAGTTCCGCGTAAGCTACATCAAGCTGGATGCGGCTGCGATGCAGGAAAACGCAACCGATGCGGAGATCCAGTCTTACTACGATCAGCATCAGGAACAGTTCACTCAGCCACAGCGTAACCGTTTCAGCGTGATTCAGACCAAAACTGAAGACGACGCCAAAGCGGCGCTGGAAGAGCTTAACAAAGGCACCGACTTCGCGACGGTGGCGAAAGAGAAATCCACCGACATCATCTCCGCCAAAAACGGCGGTGACATGGGCTGGCTGGAAGAGGGCACCACCCCGGACGAGCTGAAAAATGCCGGTCTGAAAGAGAAAGGTCAACTTTCTGGTGTGATCAAATCCTCCGTCGGCTTCCTGGTGGTGCGTCTGGATGACATCACCCCGGCGACCACCAAACCGCTGGCTGACGTTCGTGATGACATCGCGGCGAAAGTGAAGCAGGAGAAAGCGCTGGATGGTTTCTATGCGTTGCAGCAGAAAGTGAGCGACGCGGCGAGCAATGACAACGAGTCGCTGGCGGGCGCAGAGCAGGCCGCAGGTGCGAAAGCGGTCACTACCGGCTGGTTTGGTCATGACAATCTGCCGGAAGAGCTGAACTTCAAACCGGTTGCGGATGCCATCTTCAATGGCGGTCTGGTCGGCGAAAACGGCACTCCGGGCAGCAACTCTGACATCATCACCGTCGACGGTGACCGGGCCTTTGTTCTGCGCGTGAGCGAGCACAAGCCGGAAGCCATCAAGCCGCTGGATGAGGTGAAAGATCAAATCACGGCGCTGGTGAAACATAACAAAGCCGTGCAACAGGCGAAGCTGGACGCTGAGAAGCTGCTGGCCGAGCTGAAAGCCGGTAAAGGTGATGAGGCGCTGAAAGCGGCTGGCCTGAGCTTTGGCGAGGCGAAAACGCTGAGCCGTACCGGTCAGGATCCGATCAGCCAGGCGGCATTCGGTCTGAGCCTGCCGGCGAAAGACAAGCCGAGCTTCGGTATCGCCAACGATATGCAGGGCAACGTGGTGGTTCTGGCGCTGGACGAAGTGAAAGCGGGCACCATGCCGGAAGCGCAGAAGAAAGCGATGGTTCAGGGTATCACCCAGAACAACGCGCAAATTGCCTTCGAAGCACTGATGAGCAACCTGCGTAAAGAAGCCAAAATCAAGCTGGGCGATATCATTACCCAGCAGTAATTACGTAGCTGCTCGCAACTTTAAGCAACGTACTGCAACACCAAAAGGCCGCTTTCGCGGCCTTTTCCATTTCTGCAATCTGCTGTTTGTCCCTTAAAAATGACCCGGCTATGGTGAATGGGCTGTCAACAAACAAGGAGAAAACAGCATGAAATATGGAATCAAAGCCCTCTTGATTACGCTTGCCTTTGTGTCTGCCGGGATGAGCCACTGCGCGCTGGCGGCGACACCGGCCGCCAAAACACAGGCCGCACAAGCCAGGCCCGATGCGCCGCCCCTCACCACCACTCCCCAGCAGTCGAAAGCGGCGGAGGCGGAGAAGGGGCGGATCAGCATCAATACCGCCCCGGCGGAGGAGCTGGCGCGGGTGATGAACGGGGTGGGGCTGAAGAAAGCCCAGGCGATCGTCAGCTACCGGGAAGAGTACGGCCCGTTTGAAACCCTCGACGACCTGAAGCAGGTGCCCGGCATGGGTGGGGCGCTGGTGGAGCGTAATCTTGCGTTCCTGACGCTGTAATAACTTGCACAGTGGCTAAAATTTGCCAGGATAAAGAGGTCATACCAGTATGACCTCTGAATCTTATAAATAACAACCCTGAAGGCTATTGCGCTATGCAGACTCAAATCAAAGTACGCGGTTACCACCTCGATGTTTATCAACACGTTAATAACGCACGTTATCTTGAGTTTCTTGAAGAGGCGCGCTGGGATGGGCTGGAAAACAGCGAAAGTTTTCAGTGGATGACCGCGCGTCGTATCGCCTTTGTGGTGGCGAACATCAACATTAACTATCGCCGTCCCGCGGTACTCAGCGATCTCCTCACCGTCACCAGCCAGTTACAGCAGCTGAACGGTAAAAGCGGAGTATTGAGCCAGGTTGTAACGCTGGAACCGGAAGGGCAGGTGGTGGCAGATGCGCTGATCACATTTGTCTGCATCGATCTGCAAACCCAGAAAGCGCTGCCGCTGGAAGGGGAGTTACGTGAGAAGCTGGAGCTGTTAATCAAGTAAATCCGGAATTTGATGCCGGGCGAAGCGGAGGCTTCCCCGGCAGACGGGCCAGGATCAGTTAAGACCGGTTTTCTTTTTCAGGGCCGCCATGACTCCGACTTTATCCGCCAGGTAGTGGTTCAGGCCGTTGGCACGCAGGTTACAGGCGGCGCACTGGCCGCAGCCATCGCCCTGAATGCCGTTGTAGCAGGTCAACGTTTCGTTACGCACCAGATCCAGCTTGCCCCAGTAGTCGGCCAGCGCCCAGGTTTCGGCTTTATCGAGCCACATTAGCGGCGTTTCGAAGCGGATATCCTTGGCCATCCCCAGATTCACGGCGTGGTTGAGGGCTTTCACAAACTCGTCACGGCAGTCCGGGTAGCCGGAGAAGTCGGTTTCGCACACGCCGGTAATGATTGCCTCGGCCTGGACCTGATACGCGTAGATGGCGGTGAGGGTCAGGAAGAGGATATTACGTCCCGGCACGAAGGTATTTGGGATCCCTTCGGCATCCGGTTCGTAGTCCGGCACCGGAATGCTGTCGCGGGTGAGGCTGCTCACCGCAAGTTCATTTAGCAGGGTGACATCCAGTACCTTATGCGCCCGTGCGCCGAGTTTCACCGCCAGTTTCTGCGCGACCTCAATCTCTTCGCTATGGCGCTGACCATAGTCAAAAGTCACACAGTGGACTTCATCATATTGCTGCAGAGCCTGAACCAGACAGGTCGTGGAGTCCTGGCCTCCACTGAACACGACAACGGCACGTTTCATTAATCTTCCCAACTTTCACGGTTAAAGGCCTATGGTAACGTCTGCCCGTGGCGGCGACCAGCTTCTTCACGCTTTCGGGGCCGGCAGCCAGGCCTCGGTAAAATCAAACCAGCCGCGCGGATTCAGGCGGATGCCGTTCACGCCCGGCGGGGCGCTGATTTGGTACTGATAGTTAAACAGCGGCGTCAGGACGGCACGCTCCATTAACTGCGAGAACACCTCTTTCAACGCCAGATGGCGCGCCGCGGGATCGGGCAGAACCTGAACCGCATCCAGGGTCGCCATCAGGTGCGCGAACTGCGGGGCACTGAGCAGGTGCGGCCAGAGCGCATCGCAGCGCAGCCACTGCTCCAGGGTGTATTCCGGCGCTTCGCCAATCAACCTGTCGCCCATCATCATATCGGCATCCGCAAGGGCGGTGCAGCCATCCCAGGTTTTGGCATCATGGAAAATCACCGTTAACTGGCAGCCTTCCAGAGCCAGGTAGCGTTTAAGCTGCTCCGCCATGGTGTGTAACTCCACCGGCAGGTGATAGATCAGGGTCAGCGCCTCCGGCAGGGCAGGAGTGTGCACCTGCGGCCACTGCGGAATTGACCACCCCGGCAGCAACTCCTGGGTCGGGGTAATAAGGTTCTCATCCAGCGGCAGGGTATGCAGCAGGGAGGTGTGATGAATGATGTCGATCAGCCTGCGGGCCTGCGCCTCGCTTAACCTGCCGCTCTGCTTCAGCGTGAGATAGCAAAAACCGAGGCTGATACTGTTACTGACCAGCCGCAGACTGGCCAGCTCCTCCGGCTCGCCAATGGCGATCTGTACCGGATGGCGGCAGCTGGTGCCTAAATCCTGGTCAAAAAGCTGAGGAGTGATCCAGTACTCAATTGCTTTCAGCAGCGGATGCCCCAGATGGTACTGCTCGTGGCTCTCCAGCCGGACCAGATCCGCGTCGAAGATTGCCAGCCGGAAGGGTCCGCTCCCCGTCAGGGGCTGATCCGGATGGGCAAGACGGCTGCAGTAGCTCGCCAGGCGGTGCGCCAGCCAGTAGTCCGGCTGGTGTAACACGAAGGTCAGACACTGGGGATGGGTCACCTCAATCTGCTTGACGCTGTTGAACAGTTTGCGCAGGGCGGGCAGGGTCAGCAGCCGCGCCAGCTGGTTCTGGAGCTGGGCCGCCTCGACTTTGTCACCGTTATGCCAGTGCAGCGTGGAGCGAATGTAGAAGTGCCAGCTAAGCCCGTCGGCTGAGATCTCCCAGTGATGCGCCAGATCGCCGCCCGGCTCGCTGCTGGTGTCGTTGAACCTTGTCAGACCGGAAAAGATCTGCCCGACCAGATGCTGCTCGGCGCGGCCGGGCAAAAAGCCCGGATGGAGCGGATCGAGGGGACGGTAATAGGGAATGCGCAGCGTCGGAGTGTTGTTCTGCCACTGTCCGCCCAGAAACGGGTGCAGCAAAGCACGCAGCGCCTGGGGTGCCAGCTGCGCCAGTTCCAGAGCGTTGTGCTGCTGGCCGCGTTTCAGCGCCTGTTCCATCATCGTATTGCGCAGCGATTCCGGCGTGACGTGAAAGCGCAATTCGCCGCGCTTACCGCGCCCTGACCGGGCCTGCCAGCTTAGCCACCCGGCCTCCTGGGCCTGACGCAAAAGCGTGCGCACATGCCGTTCGCTGCAAAAACAGCGGCTGGCCAGCTCGGCGACGCTGACCTGCTGCGGCGCACCGGCTGAGGGTTGCCACAGCCGCTGGTACTGATTAAGTCGATTAAGCTGGCGCATAGTAAACCCGGAACAATAATTTCCATCTATTCAGTATTACTTCCGTATATATCACGCAATACTGATGCACAAGTTAACCCCCTCACATTTTCGGAGTTCCTATGGCGCGGCTGGCTGCATTTGATATGGACGGCACCTTGTTAATGCCGGACCACCGTTTAGGCGACAAGACGCTGAGCACGCTGAAGCGACTGCATGAGCGCGACATTACGCTCACCTTCGCCACGGGCCGTCATGTGCTGGAGATGCGTCACCTGATGGGGGCACTCTCCCTCGATGCCTTTTTGATTACCGGCAACGGCACGCGCATCCACTCTCTGGAGGGGGAGGTGCTTTATCGTCAGGATTTGGCCCCGGACGTGGCGGAGCAGGTACTGCATACCACCTGGGACACCCAGGCCAGCATCCACGTGTTTAACGACACCGGCTGGCTGACCGGAAAAGCGCTCCCGGCGCTACTGGATGCGCACGTCTACAGTGGCTTCCAGTATCAGCTGACCGATCTGCGTCGTATCCCGGCGCATGCGGTGACTAAAGTCTGTTTCTGCGGCGATCACGACGATCTGTGCCGCCTGCGCATTCAGCTCAACGAGGCGCTGGGTAACCGTGCCCATTTGACCTTCTCGGCGATCGATTGCCTGGAGGTGCTGCCGGTCGGGTGCAACAAAGGTTCCGCCCTGGCGGTGCTGAGCGATCATCTGGGCTTAACCTTGCAGGAGTGTATGGCGTTTGGCGATGCGATGAACGATCGCGAGATGCTGGGCAGCGTGGGACGCGGCCTGATTATGGGTAATGCGATGCCGCAACTGATCGCTGAGCTCTCGCATTTACCGGTTATCGGACACTGCCGCAACGAGGCCGTGTCCCACTTTTTAACCCATTGGCTGGATACACCTGATCTTCCTTATTCCCCCGAATAGTGAGACCCTTCCAGCAAGCCAGACGAAAGTCTGGCTTTTTTTATTTCACCAGCCGGGCAATCTCCGCCAGCCACGGCGTCACGTCGCCAATGTTGGCTTTCACCCACCCGGCATTATAGTAGGTGTCCAGATAGCGTTCACCGCTGTCGCACAGCAGGGTGACGATCGAGCCGGTTTGCCCGGCGTCGCGCATCCGCGCTGCCAGCTGTAATGCGCCCCACATATTGGTCCCGGTAGAGGCCCCGACCTTGCGGCCAAGCTGAGTCTCCAGCCAGTGGGCGGTGGCGACGCTGGCGGCATCCGGTACGCGGAGCATCTCGTCCACCACATCCGGGATAAACGACGGTTCAACGCGTGGGCGGCCAATACCTTCGATTTTGCTGCCCACCGGGCTGCGCAGGGCCGGATCGCGCTGCTGCCAGTAATCCAGGAACACCGAGTTCTGCGGATCCACCACCATCAAACGGGTATCGTAGCCCTGGCAACGAATATAGCGGCCAATGGTGGCCGAGGTGCCGCCGGTTCCGGCGCTCATCACGATATGGGCCGGCACCGGATGGGGCTCATTTTGCATCTGGCGGAAAATACTGTCGGCAATGTTGTTGTTGCCGCGCCAGTCCGTGGCCCGTTCGGCAAAGGTAAACTGATCCATATAGTGGCCGTTCAGCTCCCGGGCCAGCATCTCCGAAGCGGCATAAATTTCACAGGCGCTTTCCACAAAGTGACAGCGACCACCGTAAAATTCGATCTGTTCGATTTTGCGTTTTGCGGTGCAGGAGGGCATCACGGCGATAAACGGCAGGCCGAGCAGGCGGGCGAAATAAGCTTCCGAAACGGCGGTTGAGCCGGAAGAGGATTCAATGATGGTGGTGCCTTCATTGATCCAGCCGTTACACAGCCCGTACAGGAACAGCGAGCGCGCCAGACGGTGCTTCAGACTGCCGGTGGGGTGGGTGCTTTCGTCTTTCAGATAGAGCTGAATACCGGCAAAACCCGGCAGGGTCAGGCGAATAAGGTGCGTGTCCGCCGAGCGCTGATAATCGGCGTTAATTTCACTGATGGCGTTTTTAACCCAGGAGCTGTTCATCTCGGTAATCCGTTTGTCATTTTGTGCCCAGCATAGCGAAAAGCACAGAAAAAATTGTTGCTATCTGGCCTTTAAAATAGAATGTAAGGAGAAAAATTTTCTCTGCGGGGGTGGGTATGCTAGATAAAATTGACCGTAAGCTGCTGTCCTTACTGCAAAGCGACTGCACCCTCTCTTTGCAGGCGCTGGCGGATGCCGTTAATCTGACCACCACGCCCTGCTGGAAACGCCTCAAGCGACTCGAAGATGAAGGCATCCTGCTGGGACGCGTGGCGCTGCTCGATCCTGAAAAACTGGGGCTTGGACTGACCGCGTTTGTTCTGATAAAAACGCAGCACCACAGCAGCGACTGGTACTGCGGGTTCGTCAGCGTGGTATCCGAGATGCCGGAAGTGCTGGGCTTCTGGCGCATGGCGGGCGAATACGACTACCTGATGCGCGTTCAGGTGGCGGACATGAAACGCTATGATGATTTCTATAAACGGCTGGTCAACAGCGTGCCAGGTCTGTCGAATGTCACCTCCAGCTTTGCGATGGAACAGATAAAATACACCACCGCCTTACCCATTGAATAACTTCCCGGCCCCGCCGGAATACGATCCTCAGGAAAAGACCGCGTGCGATTATTTGCTCAGTTAAGCTGGTACTTCCGCCGGGAGTGGCGACGCTATCTCGGTGCAGTGGCCCTGCTTATTATCATTGCCGTCCTGCAGCTCATCCCGCCAAAAGTGGTGGGCTATGTCGTGGATGGCGTAACGGAACAGCATTACACCACCGCACGGGTGATGATGTGGATCGGCACCCTGGTGCTGACAGCGGTGGTGGTCTATCTGCTGCGCTATGTCTGGCGCGTGCTGCTGTTCGGAGCCTCTTACCAGCTGGCAGTCGAGCTGCGGGAAGATTTTTACCGTCAGCTCAGCCGCCAGCATCCGGAATTTTACCTGCGTCACCGCACCGGGGATCTGATTGCCCGCGCCACTAACGACGTGGATCGCGTGGTCTTTGCCGCCGGGGAAGGGGTACTGACCCTGGTGGACTCATTGGTGATGGGCTGCGCGGTACTGATTGTGATGTCGACCCAAATCAGCTGGCAGTTGACCCTGCTGGCGCTGCTGCCAATGCCCATTATGGCGCTGGCGATCAAACGCTACGGCGATCAGTTGCACCAGCGCTTCAAGCTGGCGCAGGCGGCGTTTTCCTCGCTCAACGACCGGACCCAGGAGAGCCTGACCAGTATCCGGATGATCAAAGCCTTCGGCCTGGAAGATCGCCAGTCGGCGCTGTTTGCTGCCGATGCTGCCGATACCGGGGCCAAAAACCTGCGCGTTGCCCGGATCGACGCCCGCTTTGATCCCACCATTTATATCGCCATTGGCACCGCTAATCTGCTGGCCATCGGCGGCGGTAGCTGGATGGTGATAAACGGCTCGCTGACCCTCGGCCAGTTGACCAGCTTTGCCATGTATCTGGGGCTGATGATCTGGCCGATGCTGGCTCTGGCCTGGATGTTCAACATCGTCGAGCGCGGTAGCGCGGCCTACAGCCGGATCCGCGCCATGCTCGCTGAAGCACCGGTGGTCAACGACGGCAGCGAGCGCGTGCCGGACGGGCGCGGCGAGCTGAACTTCTCAGTGCGGGCCTTTGCCTATCCGCATACGGAAAAAACGACGCTTGAAAACGTCCATTTCACGCTGCAACCCGGGCAAATGTTGGGGATCTGTGGCCCGACCGGGGCGGGGAAAAGTACCGTGCTCTCCCTGATCCAGCGCCACTTTGATATTGACCAGGGCGAGATCCGTTTCCACGATATTCCGCTCACTCAACTGCAACTCGACAGCTGGCGTAGCCGGCTGGCGGTGGTGAGCCAGACGCCGTTCCTCTTCTCCGATAGCGTCGCCAACAATATTGCGCTGGGTTGCCCGGAAGCGACCCGGGAAGCCATCGAGCACGTCGCCCGTCTTGCCAGCGTGCATGAGGATATTCTGCGCCTGCCTCAGGGCTATGAAACCGAAGTGGGCGAGCGCGGGGTGATGCTCTCGGGCGGCCAGAAGCAGCGTATTTCCATTGCCCGGGCGCTGCTGCTCAATGCCGAGATCCTGATCCTCGACGATGCCCTGTCCGCCGTGGATGGGCGTACCGAACATCAGATCCTGCATAACCTGCGCCAGTGGGGAGAGGGGCGCACGGTGATCATCAGTGCCCACCGTCTGTCGGCCCTGACCGAGGCGAGCGAAATTCTGGTGATGCAGCACGGGCATATTGCCCAGCGCGGACAGCATGAACAGCTGGCGGAGCAGCCGGGCTGGTATCGCGATATGTATCGCTATCAACAACTGGAAGCGGCGCTGGATGAGGTGCCGGAAATGAACGAGGAGGCCGCCGATGCGTAGTTTTTCCCAGCTGTGGCCCACCCTTAAACGCCTGCTGGCGTATGGCTCGCCGTGGCGCAAACCGCTGTCGCTGGCGGTGGTACTGCTGTGGATTGCGGCGATTGCCGAAGTGACCGGCCCGCTGCTGATCAGCTATTTCATCGACAACATGGTGGCTAAAAACTACCTTCCGCTCGGCCTGGTGACCGGGCTGGCGGTGGCCTATATCGGCCTGCAGCTGCTGGCGGCCGGGCTGCACTATGCCCAGTCGCTGCTGTTTAACCAGGCGGCCGTCGGGGTGGTGCAGCAGTTACGTACCGACGTGATGGATGCCGCCCTGCGCCAGCCCCTGAGCGCCTTCGATACTCAGCCCGTCGGGCAGATCATCTCCCGCGTCACCAACGATACGGAAGTGATCCGCGATCTCTATGTCACGGTGGTAGCCACGGTGCTGCGTAGCGCCGCCCTGGTCGGTGCCATGCTGGTGGCGATGTTCAGCCTCGAGTGGCGCATGGCGCTGGTGGCGATGGCCATCTTCCCGGCGGTGATGATTGTGATGATCATCTACCAGCGTTACAGCACGCCGATCGTCCGCCGCGTGCGGGCCTATCTGGCGGATATTAACGATGGCTTCAACGAAGTGATCAACGGCATGAGCGTTATCCAGCAGTTCCGCCAGCAGGAGCGTTTTGGCGAGCGCATGGGCGAGGCCAGCCGCTCCCACTATATGGCCCGCATGCAGACCCTGCGGTTGGATGGTTTTCTCCTGCGCCCGCTGCTCAGCCTGTTCTCGGCGCTGGTGCTGTGCGGGCTGCTGATGCAGTTTGGTTTTGCCGCTGGCGGCACCATTGAGGTCGGGGTGCTGTATGCCTTTATCAGCTATCTGGGCCGTCTTAACGAGCCGCTGATCGAGCTGACCACCCAGCAGTCGATGCTGCAGCAGGCGGTGGTTGCCGGCGAGCGCGTCTTCGAGCTGATGGATCGCCCGCGTCAGGCCTACGGCAATGACAATCGTGACCTGCAAAGCGGCACCATTGAGTTTGATAAGGTCTCCTTCGCCTATCGCGATGACCGGCTGGTTTTACAGGACATCGATCTGAAGGTGCCCTCCCGGAGCTTTGTCGCGCTGGTGGGCCATACCGGCAGCGGTAAGAGTACTCTCGCCAGCCTGCTGATGGGCTACTACCCGCTCACCGAAGGGGAGATTCGCCTCGACGGGCGTCCGCTCGCCACCCTGAGCCACGCCGCGCTGCGTAAAGGGGTGGCGATGGTGCAGCAGGATCCGGTGGTGCTGGCCGATACCTTCTTCGCCAACGTCACGCTCGGGCGGCCGTTCAGCGAGGAGCAGGTATGGGACGTGCTGGAAAAAGTTCAGCTGGCGGAGCTGGCCCGCGGCCTGCATGACGGCATTCAAACCCGTCTGGGCGAGCAGGGGAATAACCTCTCGGTGGGGCAGAAACAGCTGCTGGCCCTGGCCCGGGTGCTGATTGAAACGCCGCAGGTGCTGATCCTTGATGAAGCCACGGCCAGCATTGATTCCGGCACCGAGCAGGCGATCCAGCAGGCGCTGGCCGCAGTGCGTGAACACACCACTCTGGTGGTTATCGCCCACCGCCTGTCGACCATTGTCGAGGCCGATACCATTCTGGTGCTTCATCGTGGCCAGGCGGTTGAGCGCGGCACCCACAAGCAACTGCTTGAGGCGAAAGGGCGTTACTGGCAGATGTATCAGCTGCAGCTGGCCGGTGAAGAGCTGGCGGCCAGCACGCGCGAAGAGTCGCTCAGCGCCTGATGCACTAAAATTAAGCAACCTGCCAGCCGCTGAATCGGTTGGTGCAAAAATGAAACGCATCATGCACCGTCATGGTGCGTTTTTTTTCGTCCTCTCAGCGCCACGCCTCATCTTTCCTCTCTTTTTAATTCTGGCACACCCCTTGCAATAACTAATCAGTTCGCGAGCCATTACCGAATTCTGACTGGAGAGATATATGAAGCTGGTTACCGTGGTCATCAAACCATTCAAGCTCGAAGACGTGCGTGAAGCACTCTCTTCTATGGGTATTCAGGGACTGACCGTCACCGAGGTGAAAGGCTTTGGGCGACAGAAAGGTCATGCGGAGCTGTACCGTGGTGCGGAATACAGCGTCAACTTCCTGCCAAAAGTGAAGATTGACGTGGCAATCGCCGACGATCAGCTGGATGAAGTTATCGACGTAATTAGTAAAGCCGCCTACACCGGCAAAATTGGCGACGGCAAAATTTTCGTTGCTGAGCTGCAACGCGTTATTCGCATTCGTACAGGCGAAGCCGACGAAGCGGCACTGTAAAACATCAGGCACACAGTGATAGGGAGCGAGAAAATGAACACAACAACACTCAAAGCAGGTCTGGGGTCTCTGGCACTGCTGCCGGGGCTGGCAATGGCGGCACCGGCGGTCGCAGATAAAGCCGATAACGCCTTTATGATGATTTGCACCGCGCTGGTGCTGTTTATGACCATTCCGGGGATTGCATTATTTTACGGCGGCCTGATCCGCGGTAAAAACGTCCTCTCCATGCTCACGCAGGTGACGGTAACTTTCGCTCTGGTGTGCGTCCTGTGGGTGGTCTACGGCTATTCATTGGCCTTCGGTGAAGGCAACGCCTTCTTCGGCAGTTTCAACTGGGCGATGCTGAAAAATATCGAGCTGACCGCGGTGATGGGCAGCTTCTATCAGTACATCCACGTGGCGTTCCAGGGCTCATTCGCCTGTATCACCGTCGGCCTGATTGTCGGGGCGCTGGCGGAACGTATTCGCTTTTCCGCGGTGCTGATCTTCGTGGTGGTGTGGCTGACCCTCTCCTACGTGCCGGTGGCGCATATGGTCTGGGGCGGCGGTCTGTTAGCTTCCCATGGCGCGCTGGACTTTGCGGGCGGTACCGTGGTTCACATTAACGCCGCGGTGGCGGGCCTGGTCGGTGCATACCTGATTGGCAAACGCGTTGGTTTTGGCAAAGAGGCCTTCAAACCGCACAACCTGCCGATGGTCTTTACCGGTACGGCGATCCTCTACTTCGGCTGGTTTGGCTTTAACGCCGGTTCCGCCAGTGCAGCCAACGAGATCGCGGCGCTGGCCTTCGTGAACACCGTGATTGCGACGGCGGGTGCGATTCTCTCCTGGATCTTTGGCGAGTGGGCGGTACGCGGTAAACCTTCCCTGCTGGGTGCCTGTTCCGGTGCCATTGCGGGTCTGGTTGGCATTACCCCGGCCTGTGGTTTTGTCGGTGTCGGCGGTGCGCTGATCGTCGGGATTGTGGCAGGCCTGGCGGGTCTGTGGGGCGTCACGGCGCTGAAACGTGTGCTGCGTGTGGACGATCCTTGTGATGTCTTTGGCGTGCACGGCGTGTGCGGCATCGTCGGCTGCATTATGACCGGCATCTTCGCCTCGACCTCCCTGGGCGGCGTCGGCTACGCAGAAGGCGTGACCATGGGTCATCAGGTCCTGGTGCAGCTGGAAAGTATCGGCATCACCGTGGTCTGGTCCGGCGTGGTGGCCTTTATCGGCTACAAGCTGGCGGACATGACGGTGGGTCTGCGCGTACCGGAAGAGCAGGAGCGCGAAGGTCTGGACGTCAACAGCCACGGCGAGAATGCGTATAACGCGTGAGTTGAGAGTCTTGCCCGGTGGCGCTACGTTTACCGGGCCTACAAAAGCGTACCGTAGGCCGGGTAAGGCGAAGCCGCCACCCGGCTTTTTTACATCATCCCCGGTTGCGCATCACCCCTTCCTGCACCGTAGAAGCTACCAGCACACCGTCCTGGGTATAAAACTCACCGCGAACAAACCCGCGCGCGCTCGACGCCGAGGTACTCTCCACGCTGTACAGCAGCCAGTCGTTCATATCAAACGGACGGTGGAACCACATCGAATGGTCGATAGTGGCAACCTGCATCCCTTTCTCCAGGAAGCCCACGCCGTGCGGTTGCAGGGCAACCGGCAGGAAGTTGAAATCGGATGCGTAACCCAGCAGATACTGGTGGACGCGGAAATCTTCCGGCACCGTGCCGTTAGCGCGGATCCAGACCTGACGCGCCGGCTCGGCGGTATGGCCCTTCATCGGGTTATGGAACTCAACCGGGCGGATCTCCAGCGGCTTGTCGCAGAGAAACTTCTCTTTCACCTGAGGGGGCAGCAGATGCGCCAGTGCGCGGGCAATGTCCGTTTCAGACTTTAAGTCATCCGGTGCCGGAGCAGGGGGCATCGTTTTCTGATGCTCATAGCCCGGCTCCGGGGCCTGGAACGACGCCGTCATATAGAAGATTGGTTTGCCGTTCTGCACGGCCGCCACGCGACGGGCGCTGAAGCTGTTACCGTCGCGCAGGACTTCCACGTCATAGACGATCGGTTTCTGGCTGTCGCCAGGGCGCAAAAAGTAGCTGTGAAAGGAGTGCACAAAGCGTTCTGCAGGTACTGTCTCTTTAGCTGCGTAGAGGGCCTGCCCCACAACCTGACCGCCGAATACCTGGCGCAAGCCCAGATCTTCGCTTTGTCCCCGAAAGAGTCCTTCTTCAATTTTTTCCAGGTTTAATAATGTCAGCAGATTGCCTAGTGCCTGACTCATAGTCGTCCTCAATTAAAACGCCGTGGCGAAAGATAGGCAGAGTATAACGCAGAAATGGAAGTGGTCCGATGGGTGCAATAATCTGAATAACAGGGAGATTCCAGGCATTAATAAGTGATGTGTGCCACACTTAGTCTCGTTAACCTGGTATTAACCACTCATCTGGCGGTATCGATCCCGCTGGTGCATTGATGATAAGGAGAACTCAATGAAACTCGTGCACGTGTTAAGTGGTTTAGCGGTAGCGGTTGCTCTCTCTGCCTGCGCGGATAAAAGTGCAGACATCCAGACGCCAGCGCCAAACCCAAATACTGCTGGCGTGGCGGCTCAGCCGACCATTCAGCAGCCTAATGTTTCCGGGACCATCTGGATCCGTCAGAAAGTGGCTTTGCCGCCGGATGCGGTATTAACCGTCACCCTGTCTGATGCCTCGCTGGCCGATTCACCGTCGAAAGTACTGGCGCAGCAGGCGACCCGTACCGAAGGTAAACAGGCGCCGTTCAAGTTTGAACTGCCGTTTAACCCGGCGGATGTGCAGCCTAATGCCCGTATCCTGCTGAGCGCTGCGATCACCATTAATGACAAGGTTGTGCTGATGACCGATATCGTGAAACCGGTCATTAACCAGGGCGGCACCAAAGCCGATCTGGTACTGGTACCGGTTCAGCAGACCTCATTGCCGTTACAGCCTGGCGGCGGTGCACCTACTACCGTTCCGTCCACCTCGCCAACTCAGGTCAGCCCGTCTACGGCTACCCCGGCTCCGACCCAGCTTTAATGTCGTCAGCCCCTCTCGCCTGAGAGGGGCTTTTAATACCGCCAGCGGTACTGCTGCAAATCGATCTGTCCACTTCCTGATACCTGCACCCCTTCGCTGAGCAAGGCCTGACGCTGACGCTGTAAATCAGGGCCGGTTAAGGAGATCGCGCCGTGGCGGTTCACCACCCGATGCCAGGGCAGGGTACTTCCTTCCGGCAGCCGTTTCAGCACGCCGCCCACCTGCCGTGCCGCGCGCGGAGAACCGGCCAGCCGTGCCACTTCGCCATAGGTGGTGACTGTCCCTTCTGGAATTGAGGCCACTATCTGCCAGACCCGCTGGGGAAATGAGTCGTGCTCGTCCATTTTTTTGCTCCTGTGTTGAGAGCATCATAAAGATTACGCGGCAGGACAGGAAGAATGTGCGCACTCTGTAAACGCTTTGCGCAATAAACCATCACCCGGACGCAGTTAACTTGCAATTGCTATCTGGTACAGTGATAATGCGCCAGCGCGTTGGTTAACAACGCTCTCAATGGGGGCTCTGTTGGTTCTCCCGCAACGCTACTCTGTTCACCAGGTCAGGTCCGGAAGGAAGCAGCCAGGGCAGACGACGTGTGTGCCGGGATGTAGCTGGCAGGGCCCCCACCCATTTCTGCCTCCTTCAAAATTTTCTTCTTCAGACATCACAGCCCCTTGCTCATCGCGACATTCAGCACATTATATATTTCTGGGCTGGCCTGTTTATTTCCTTAATTGTCATCATACTGAAATGTGGTTGTCATTATTTTGTCATAAATGTTGTGCAGGGTAAGTGTGACATTTTGATGATATATAAGCAGGCAATATATATCTGGATAATAATGATAACTTCGTGTATTAATTTAACAAATTGATGTCAAGGATGTAGCCACCATGACCACTGCCGTGCTGAATGTAAAAATTGACGAAGCGCTAAAAGAGAAGCTTCGTCATTACGCAGAAGTGAATAATGAGAATCTCAGCGTTACCACAGAGAAACTGCTGCAAATGGCCTTTGCTGTAGCAGACGAGGCGGGAGTAACGGAAGAGGATATTGACAATCAACATACGGAAGAAGAGAGCGTAGCACCTTTTACTCCTAAAGAAATCAAAGCATTAAGAAAAATTCTGAAGAAGAAAAAATGAAACAACATCAGCAATCAACCGCCAGCAGCTACTCGGAAGCCTGCACGCTTCTGCGCTCTGGCTATGTCAAACATGTCCGCCTGGGCTGGGATGTTGGCAGTGATGAGTTCTTTCGAATTGCGTCTGACTGGTGTGATACCGGCGCAAAAATAAAGAAAGAAGGCGATAGTTTTGTTATTTCCCTGAAAGGTTTTCCTATCCCTGCTCAGCACTGACTTCCTTCCTGCAGAAAATGTCTGACTGTAACGAATACAGTCAGACGTTTTTACCTCGTCTTTTTTCCGCTGCTATTTGTGCGCCCGCTCACTTTTTCCTGATAATAAATAGCGCAGTTGCAGTTATACAAGGGTGCGTTTTAACAATTGTCCGCTTTTATTCAGCGCCAGCCACAGCGGCTTGATGCGCACCAGCGCACTTTCAAGCTCCGCAGGTTCCAGCGAGAAGGGCATCCGCAGATAGCGGTCAAAGGCCCCGGACAGGCCAAAGCGCGTCCCGGTTCCCAGATGGATCCCAGCCGCTTCAGCGCGGGTAGCCAGCTGGGTAGCCAGCATATCCGGCAGCTCCACCCAGTAGGAGAGGCCACCCTCAGGCATCTGGAAACGCCACTCTGGAAAATGTTCCCGCAGTAACGCCGCACAGCGATCGCGTCGTGCGCGCAGCATCTGCCGCCGCGCCGGTAAAAAGGTGTCGCCATTCTCAATCAACCACAGGGTGGCCAGCTGCTCCAGCAGCGGCGAGCCCAGATCGAGGGTATCGCGGGTTTGCGCCAGGGTGGCGATAGTGCGCGACGGAGCACGAATCCAGCCCAGACGCAGGCCTCCCCAGAAACTTTTTCCCGCCGAGCCGAGGGTGATGACATTGCCGTTCGGGCAGAAGGCGGCCAGCGGCGGTGGAGGAGGGGCATCGAACCAGAGATCGGCCATGGTCTCATCCACCACCAGCGTGGTGCGGGCCCGGGCAGCAATGGCGGCGATGGCCTCACGGCTGGCCGCATCCATACAGCGGCCGGTGGGGTTATGAAAGTCCGGCATCAGGTAAGCCAGCCGCGGTGCGGTCTGGGCGAGGGTGGCCGCAAAACCGTCGATGTCCCAGCCGGAGTGCGGCAGCGATACACCGACCGGTCGACAAGAGGCCCCCTGGATGGCGGCGATAGCCAGCGGGTAGGTGGGATGATCCACCACTACCCGATCGCCGGGCCCGGTAAACATCCGCAGCACCAGCGCCAGCCCGCTGACCGCACCGTTAACTACCATCACCTCTTCCGCCCGGGTAGGCAGACCCCGAGCCGTATAGCGTGCGGCAATGGCCTCGCGCAGCGCCAGTAACCCCAGCTGGTCGTAGCCGGTTTGCGTCAGATGCTGCGTCATGGCGGTCAGGGCATGGGTGTAGGCCTGATGGATCTCCGGCCCGGCCCCCAGTGCCGCGGTGGAGAGATCCAGCGCCGCACTGGCGTTGGCGCGGGTCGGGGGCGTGCGGCTGTCGGGCAGGATCACCCGGGATCCGCTGCCGTGGCGACTTTCGAGATAGCCTTCATCGCGCAGATGCGCAAGCGCGCTACTGACCGTGGTACGGCTTACTTCCAGGGCTAAGGCCAGCTCGCGCTCGCCCGGCAGGCGCGTATCCAGCGCCAGTCTGCCGTCGAGGATCAGCAGGCGTAGCGCATCGGCCAGCTGACGCCACAGTGGGGTACGGGAGGTCTCCTGCTGCCAGTGGCCTAACAGGCGCACCAGTGACTGGCTTCCAAAACGACGCGATGACATATGCAGTCCACTTTTCAAAAACTGGACATTAATCATAGTGCCATTTCAGGTCATGATGAAAGCAGAGATAACCGGAGAAAGATCATGTTGCGTCGATTACTTCAGCTTTACGTCGGATTAAGCCTGTATGGCCTGTCAACGGCGATGTTTGTGCGTTCGGATCTGGGGGCCGATCCCTGGAATGTCTTCCACCTTGGGGTGGCAAAACTGCTGGCAATGGATATTGGCACCGTCATCATTCTGACCGGTGTGCTGGTGCTGCTGCTGTGGATCCCGCTGCGGCTGCGCCCGGGCCTGGGCACCATCAGTAACGTCATTGTCATTGGCCTGGCTGCCGACGTGGCGCTGACGTTTATCCCGGCTATCGACTCCCTGGTAGCGCGCAGCCTGTTGCTGGTCAGCGCGCTGATCGTCAATGCGCTGGCGACCGGCATGTACATTGGCGCCGGGTTTGGTGCCGGGCCGCGCGACGGCCTGATGACCGGGATTAACGCCCGCACCGGCTGGTCGGTCCGCAGCGTGCGCACGGCAATTGAGATTACTGTCCTGCTGACTGGCTGCGTGCTGGGGGGGACGTTTGGCGTAGGCACTGTGTTGTATGCGTTAAGCATTGGCCCGCTGATCCAGATCTGTTTGCCGTGGTTTCGTCAGAAGCCACGAATCTTAGCCCCTGAGCCTGAGCGGGTTGTCTGATTTTGCGAAGCGCTCACATGCTTTAAATGTAGGGTTATGACAGAATAGGCGCATCACTCACTGTAATGCGGCGCGCATGAAAGCCATAACCCTTTACGATGTTGCCCGCCTGGCGGGCGTCTCCTATCAAACCGTCTCGCGGGTCATTAACGATGCGGCGCATGTCTCCGCCCGGACCCGGGAGAAAGTGCTGCAGGCGATGGCCGAGCTGCACTATGTCCCTAACCGTGGTGCCCAACAGCTGGCCGGGAAACGCACCCGCACGCTGGGGCTGATCACCACCGATCTGGCCCTGCACGCCCCGTCGCAAATTGCCTCGGCGGTCAAGACCCGGGCAGGCGAGCGCGGGGCGAGCGTGTTGATCTCGATGGTCGAAAATCCGCAGCAGTGTCTGGCCGCCGTGCAGGAGCTGCTGGCCCAGCGGGTCGAAGGATTGCTGGTCAACGTGCCGCTGGAGAACGAGCAGGCGGAAAGCCTGCAGGCGCAGGCCGTTCCGGTGCCCGTATTATTCCTTGATGTCTCGCCCACCGCCCGGGTGCACAGTCTGGTGTTTGATGCCGAACAGGGGGCAACCCTTGGCGCGCAGCTTCTGCTGGCGCTGGGCCATCAGCGGATCGCCCTGCTCGGCGGGCCGCAAAGTTCCGTTTCGGCGCGGGCTCGTCTGGCGGGCTGGCTGTCCGCGCTGAAGTCGGCGAGCCTGGAGCCCAGCGCCATCGCCGAGGGTGACTGGAGCGCCGCCTCGGGGTATGAGAAAGGCCACCAGCTGCTGGCCGGGGCTGCGCTTCCGCAGGCGATCCTGGTGGCAAACGATCAGATGGCGCTCGGCGTGATGCGCGCCTGTGCTGAAAAGGGCATTGCCGTGCCAGGCCAGCTGTCGGTGGTGGGGTTTGACGATACCACCGACAGCGCCTGGTTTACCCCGCCGCTGACCACCGTTCGCCAGGCCTTTCGCGAGGCCGGGCTGCGCAGCGTGGAGTGGCTACTGGCGCAGCAGGGGCATGTCGGGCAGGATCCTGCGCAAACCTGTCTCCCGGTCACCCTGATCGAGCGTCACTCTACCGCCCGGGCAGGGATCCCTCAGGGCAGTGAGGATCTGGCCCAGCAGCTAAAATCCCTGGCGCTGCTGGCCGAACAGCTGGCGCGTCGCTAACGCTTTTGTGATCGCCATCGCTTCATGACGCTCTCCCGCTTTACCCTGTCATCCCGACAGGGCATGGTAGTTAAAAATTGTGAGCGCTTCGCAAAGAGGTAATTATGTTCCATCCTGCCCCCCTGACTCTCAGCACGCTTCTTGCCCGTCGTGACTGGGAAAACCCCGGTGTCACCCAATGGAATCGACTCCCTGCCCACGTGCCGCTCAGCGGCTGGCGTGACGAGCAGGCGGCGCGGGAGGAGGGGAGCTCCTCTTCCATTCGCTCGCTGAACGGCGACTGGCAGTTCAGCTTCTTTGCCGCGCCGGAGCAGGTGCCCGATAGCTGGACGCAGGAGGATTGTGCGGATGCGGTGGTGATGCCCGTTCCCTCCAACTGGCAGATGCAGGGCTTTGACACCCCGATCTACACCAACGTGACCTATCCGATTCCGGTCAATCCGCCGTTTGTGCCGGCCGAGAACCCGACCGGTTGTTACTCGCTCACATTCGATATGGACGCCAGCTGGTTGGAGAGCGGGCAGACGCGGCTGGTGTTTGAGGGCGTCAACTCGGCGTTTTACCTGTGGTGTAACGGGGAGTGGGTCGGCTACTCCCAGGACAGCCGTCTGCCTGCGGAGTTTGATGTTTCCCCCTTCCTGCGCCCGGGCAGCAACCGCCTGGCGGTGATGGTGCTTCGCTGGTGCGACGGCAGCTACCTTGAAGATCAGGACATGTGGCGGATGAGCGGCATCTTCCGGGATGTCACCCTGCTGCACAAACCTGAAACCCATATTGCCGATTACCAGGTCGTGACTGAGCTGAACGCCGACTACGATCGGGCCCAGCTCCAGCTGGCGCTGACCCTCGGCGGAGCCGACTACGCGGGCTGCGAAGTCAACGTCAATCTGTGGCGGGCAGGGGAGTGTATCGCCAGCGCCACCGGCACGCCGGGCTCGGCTATTGTCGACGAGCGCGGCTCCTGGCACGAGAGGGTGAATGTCTCCCTGAAGGTGGATCAACCGGCCCTGTGGAGCGCGGAAATCCCCGCTCTTTATCGCTTAACCCTTGTGCTGCGCGACGGGCAGGGGCAGGTGCTGGACGTTGAAGCCTGTGACGTCGGTTTTCGTCGGGTCGACATCAGCAACGGGCTGCTGAAGCTCAACGGCAAGCCGCTGCTGATCCGCGGCGTGAACCGCCATGAACATCACCCTGAGCGCGGGCAGGTGATGGACGAAGCCACTATGCGTCGCGACATCGAGCTGATGAAGCAGCACAACTTTAACGCCGTGCGCTGCTCGCACTACCCTAACCACCCCCTCTGGTATCGCCTGTGCGACCGCTATGGGCTGTATGTGGTGGATGAGGCCAACATCGAAACCCACGGCATGGTACCGATGAGCCGTCTGGCCGACGATCCGCGCTGGCTGCCGGCCATGAGTGAACGCGTCACCCGCATGGTGCAGCGCGATCGCAACCACCCGTCGATCATTATCTGGTCCCTGGGCAATGAGTCCGGTCACGGGGCCAACCACGATGCCCTTTACCACTGGGTGAAGGCGACGGATCCCACCCGGCCGGTGCAGTACGAGGGCGGCGGGGCCAACACCGCGGCCACCGACATCGTCTGCCCGATGTATGCCCGCGTCGATCAGGATCAGCCCTTCCCGGCGGTACCGAAATGGTCCCTTAAAAAGTGGATCGGCATGCCGGATGAGACGCGCCCGCTGATTCTTTGCGAATACGCCCACGCGATGGGCAACAGCTTCGGCGGGTTCGCGAAATACTGGGACGCCTTCCGCAAGCATCCTCGTCTGCAGGGCGGTTTCGTCTGGGACTGGGTAGACCAGGCGCTGACGAAGCATGACGCGCAGGGCCACCCTTTCTGGGCCTACGGCGGCGATTTTGGCGATAAGCCTAACGACCGCCAGTTCTGTCTGAACGGGCTGGTCTTCCCCGACCGTACGCCGCATCCGGCCCTGTATGAGGCCCAGCGCGCCCAGCAGTTCTTCACCTTTACGCTAATCAGCCATTCGCCGCTGGTGGTGGAGGTGCGCAGCGACTATCTCTTCCGCCAGACCGACAACGAGCAGCTGCGCTGGTCGGTGATACGTGATGGCGAGGTGCTGGCCTCTGAGGTGGTGACGCTTAACATCCCGGCGCAGGGTACCCAGCGGCTGGAGATCGCCCTTCCGCAGTGGACACCAGCACCGGGCGAGCTGTGGCTGAACGTCGAGGTATTCCAGCCCGCGGCAACCCCGTGGTCTGAGGACAATCATCTTTGCGCCTGGGAGCAATGGCCGCTCCCCGCCCCGTTGTTTATTGCACCGCCGAAGGTTGCCGGGGTAACGCCTCAGCTCACCCGTGATGATGATGCGCTGGTGGTGACCCATCAGCAGCAGCGCTGGCAGTTTAACCGCGCCAGCGGCGACCTGACCCAGTGGTGGCGGGAGGGAGAAGCGACGCTGCTTGCGCCGCTGACCGACAACTTTACCCGCGCTCCGCTGGATAACGACATCGGGGTCAGCGAAGCAACCCGCATCGATCCGAATGCCTGGGTGGAACGCTGGAAGGCGGCGGGGATGTACAGCCTGACGCCGCGTCTGCTGGAGTGCGACGGCGAGCAGCTGGCACAGGCGGTGATCATCACCACCCTGCATGCCTGGGAGTACGACAGCCAGGTGCTGTTCCTGAGCCGCAAATGCTGGCGCATCGACAGTCACGGCGTGCTGCATGGCGATGTTGAGGTGCAGGTGGCGAGCGACATACCGGAGCCCGCGCGTATCGGGCTCTGCTGTCAGCTGGCGCAGGCGCCGCAAACCGTACGCTGGAGCGGGCTCGGGCCGTATGAGAACTACCCGGATCGCAAACTTGCTGCCCGCCAGGGACGCTGGGAGTTGCCGCTGGCGGCGCTGCATACGCCTTACATTTTCCCGACCGAAAACGGCCTGCGCTGCGATACCCGCCAGCTGACGCTGGGGCAGCATCAGCTGGACGGCGACTTCCATTTCGGGGTGAGCCGTTACAGCCAGACGCAGCTGCGCGAGACTTCCCATCACCATCTGCTGCGGGAAGAGCCCGGCTGCTGGCTGAATCTGGATGCATTCCATATGGGCGTGGGCGGTGATGATTCCTGGAGCCCCAGCGTGTCGCCGGAGTTTATCCTGCCGGGGAAAAAGGTGCGTTACGCCTTTAGCTGGCAACAGAACTAAACTTAATCGCTGATGCGGTCACATTCTATGGCCGCACATTCACTTCGGAGGTTTATCTGATGAAGTATGTCGATGGTTTTGTGGTTGCCGTTCCCGCGGAGAATAAGGAAGCTTACCGCGAGATGGCTGCGAAAGCCGCACCGCTGTTCAAGGAGTTTGGCGCACTTCGTATTGTAGAGTGTTGGGCTGATGACGTTCCCAACGGCATATTAACGGACTTTCGCCTGGCAGTGAAGGCGGAGGAGAACGAAGAGGTCGTATTTAGCTGGATTGAATATCCTTCCAGAGCGGTTCGCGACGAGGCGAATCAGAAGATGATGAACGATCCCCGGATGAAAGAATTCGGCGAATCGATGCCGTTCGACGGTAAACGGATGATTTTTGGCGGCTTCTCTCCGCTGCTGGACGAGTAAATCTGGTGCCCGGCGGGGCTTTCCGCCGGGTGTTACTCGTTTGATTCCGGATCGAGATTGTTTTCAGCCCACCGGATAAAGGCCTCTTTTGGCAGCGCTTTGCTGTAAAACCATCCCTGACCGTATTGCACCCCGTGGCGGCGCAGCCAGGTCAGCTGGCCTTCGGTTTCGATTCCTTCCGCCACCATCGCCAGATTGAGCGATCGGGCCATCTCAATGATATGCGGCGTCACGTTTTTGTACTCCAGCGCGTCGACGAATGACTTATCGATTTTCAGGGTATCAACGTCAAGATCCTGCAGATAGCTGAGGCTGGAGTATCCGGTGCCGAAATCGTCAATATAGACTGAGTGCCCGGCACGCCGGAATCCGGCAATGGCGGGGGCACTGACGGTAGGATCGGCAAATCCCCGCTCGGTAAGCTCCAGCGCAATCTGCGACGGCGGGATGCGCCATTGATTCAAAAGACGGCTCAGCAGCGGGGGCACGGTACCCGAGATCAGGTCCTCAGGCGCAAGGTTAATCGAGATATGCTGGTCCGGATGCTGGCGCAGCCACTCCCCCATCTCCTCAAACACTTTTTCAATGATCAGCGTGGTTAGCTGGTTCATCAGGCCTGTCTGCTCTGCCAGGGAGACGAAAATATCGGGAGAGAGATAGCTACCGTCCTGCTGCGGCCAGCGGGCAAGCGCTTCTGCCCCGGTCAGTCTGCCGCTGTTTAACGCGACAATGGGCTGGAAATGGACCTGGAACTCCCGGGCATTGATGGCGTCCAGCAGACGATGACGGGGTGATTGCAGGCGACGTAACACGCGCAAGACAAACCAGGCCGTCAGCAAACTGATCAGCACGCCAAAAGGCAGCCAGAAATAGAGCTGGTGGTGCCAGCTCTCTTTAAGCGGCTTCAGGGAAGCCCAGGCCACAATGGAAAACCCCAGGTCGGGCACGTTGTGCACATCGTACATCGCGCCGTTATGTTGAAAATGCGAGCTGCCATCCCGCTGCATCTTGTTGAACACCTGCATATCCAGGCTGTTACTGCTGGCGAAAACGATATTGCGACGGGTGCCAACCAGCGCGACGTCAATCGGCCAGGAGCCAAAAGGGATCACGTCGATCAGCGAGCCCGGATCGATCATCACGATATAGTGGCCTGTGCCGATGGCGGCCATATAGCGCTTCAGGTTGAGATCGTTGTGCGAGGTGACCCAGGCCCGAAAGCCATCGGAAGTGATCCGCATTGCCGGCGGAAAGGGGGCGGCCTGGCTCTCTTGTTCCAGCGATGAGCAGAGCGGTTTGAGATCGTTAACGTAGATCACTTCCTGGATATAGCGCCAGGAGAAAGAGGCGCGACGCATCACCAGCGCATGTTCGCGACTGCAGGGGATCCCTTTGTAGGCCTCCATTTCGTTGAGCGCGGATTTGGCCTGGGTCACCACTTTGTCGGTACGAATCTGGACGCGCGCAGTATAGTCGTTCAGATCCTCAACAAATTTATCTTCCGCACTACGGTGCGCCAGCCAGACGCTCAGGCACACAGGAACAAGCACTGCAATAATCAGTACGCAGGTCACCACACTAACCAGGTGTCGGGTTGTCATGCTCCTGTTTCCTTTTTATAACCCCGGGCGAGGGACCCACAAGTCGATGACATCAATACGGAAAGCTACGCTGAAGTGTAGCGTTATAGTGCGTTGCTGGCATTGATTTCATTCAGCAATCAGGCGGGCAAATAAAAAAATATGTCGGGCAGGTTCTATGGAGCGGGAAACGCAGGGGGAGCCGCTTATCCGGTATGAGTTGTTTTTGCACCCTGACTCGGATATGCTAATTGTTATGTTATAACAAAACAGTTAATAAGGGTTAACGATGCAGGTTCTCAATTCATTGCGCAGTGCAAAACAACGTCATGCAGATTGCCAGATCGTCAAACGTAAGGGGCGGCTGTATGTGATCTGCAAATCCAATCCGCGCTTCAAGGCGGTGCAGGGGCGTAAGAAAAAACGTTAGGTCACAACAGAAGGCTTGCCGCTAACAGCAAGGCTGTCGGCGGCAGGTCTGTGCGGATGTCAGGCGGTCACGCGGGAGAGGGTGAAGACGTCGTAGAAAGAGAGCTCGCCTTTGGTGGCGATCATTTTTTGCAATTTCTCTTTTTGCTGCGACTCAACCTGCGGGGAGTGCAGGATGCTGTCGATCAACTGGTTGGGCACATAGCGAGTGTTGTACCACTCCCCGTTGTAACAGACGCGAAAATCGAGCACATCAATATCTTCATAGCGGTAGCGCGGATTAACGTCAAAGAAGAAGAAGGCGTTAAAGACGATGAACAACACCACCAGAAGCCAGACGGAACCGATCAGCGTTTCCGACTGCAGCATCACCACCAGCGTTGCCAGCCAGGCAGCATACATAGCGACAAACAGGCCCGGATGTTTGCGAATAAAGCTGATGCTAAAGCGCGGTTTGTTGTCACGCTTTTCACGTACATTGAGATCATCAATGGTTTCGGTTAGCAGGCGTTGTATCTCGGTCATCTTCTGCCCTTTCTCAAATCAACTTAAAACGGGGGATCCGTGTATTTTAAGTGACCACAATGTTTGTGGAAAGTAACAGTTACGCTAAGAAAAAACATAACAGTTGCAGGGAAAGGGCGAGCCAGATGATGCGGTGATTCTGTTAAGCATAAACTAATGCGGGGGTGATGCCCTCAAGGTGCGTCACCCAATCAGCGTACAAATTTCCATACCGCAGTAGGAATTTTATCGTAGAGCTTATTCATCGTAAGTTCAGCCAGGCGATGATCCGCTGCGGAATAGAAAACCGCTAACTCATTATCAGAAAGCTCGTATTTATTTTTCTCAATGACGCGCTCAAGGGTGTCAATTGACTGACAACGTCGTAAACGCATCAAATAATCAGTCTTGGTTAAGGGCTTATCAGACATAAATTCACCTAATTGTTTGTAATAGTTTTAACCGGAGAAGCTAACGGGTTAGCCCTGCTTGCATTGACGAAACAACGAAAAAGCCGGTTGCCCGATTTACGCCATTTTTGCAAATCTTGCGCGTTAATGCCGTAGCTGCTGAATAACATAAAAGTGTCATCCAGGTATTCGTCAATTTGCTCAATCAACTTATTATCTTCGTTATACTTAATTTTATAATTAAGGGCGAAGGTTGCTATATGCTCAATCAACTCGTTTAACTGCAAATTTATGGCAGAAGTAGGGTCATTAACCCAGCCATGGTTGCTTTCATCGAGATTGGAAAGGCAGTCATGGTACAGGGATTCACAAAGGAATTTCAACTGTGCAATATCTTGCCTTTTGGGCGAGTATTCGTCCATAGCGCATCCCCTTTTTGAGTGATTTTTTACTCACCGAACATCGTTGTCGGGAAGGGTACAACTGACTTAGCGTCAACGACTACTGTAATGCGTCTTAGCTTTAACTATAATCTACTCTAATCAGGATTTCACCGCGCTATTACGAAAAATTACAATTACGCGCCAGTGAGAGGTTGTTACGGACACTATGTTATATATTGTTTTATCCGGATGTGAACTTCTCTAATCCACTGACACCAATTCTTAGCTGTTTCTATAATCGCTACCAGGCGCGATCATATACAAAAAAACACCAGGAAAACTCTTAATAACTAAGAAGCAACGCAAGAATTTGAGAATTTGTGTAAGAGGATTAGGTTAAATATGATAAGTCATTTAAAGCTGACATAAAATATATAATCCGCCAATAAGCTTATTTTATGATTTTCAATTGCTAAAAAAAAGGCCGCATTTGCGGCCTTTTTAACGGTTAACAGGAGGATCCTGGTCTGTTACACCGGATGTTTGTGTTCGAGGTCTTCGTTTTTACGGCTGAAACGACGACGTACCACCACAAAGAAGACCGGAACGAAGAAGATCGCCAGGATGGTGGCGGTGACCATCCCGCCCATTACGCCAGTACCTACGGCGTTCTGCGAACCGGAGCCTGCACCCGAGCTGATGACCAGCGGCATAACCCCGAGGATAAACGCCAGGGAGGTCATCAGAATTGGACGCAGACGCATACGAACCGCTTCCAGCGTAGCTTCGATAAGCCCTTTGCCCTCTTTATCCATCAGATCTTTGGCGAATTCCACGATAAGTATCGCGTTCTTCGCCGACAAGCCAATGGTTGTCAGCAGGCCCACCTGGAAGTACACGTCATTACCCAGCCCACGGAACGTGGCCGCCAACAGGGCACCAATGACCCCCAGTGGCACAACCAGCATAACAGAGAACGGAATCGACCAGCTCTCGTACAGCGCCGCCAGACAGAGGAATACCACGATCAGCGAGATGGCATACAGGGCAGGGGCCTGGTTGCCGGACAGACGTTCCTGATAGGACATCCCCGTCCAGTCATAGCCGATACCCGCCGGCAGTTTCTGTGCCAGCTGTTCCATCAGGTCCATGGCTTCACCGGTACTTCTGCCCGGTGCCGCCTGACCAAGGATTTCCATCGATGGCAGACCGTTGTAACGCTCCAGACGTGGCGAGCCGTATTCCCAACGTGAGGTAGAGAAGGCGGCGAATGGCACCATCTGTCCGTTGCTGCCGCGTACGTACCAGTTATTGATATCGTTCGGCAACATACGGTACTGCGCCTCAGACATCACGTACACCTTCTTCACACGACCGCGGTCGATGAAGTCGTTGACGTAGCTACCGCCCCAGGCCGCGCCCAGCGTGGTATTGATGTCACTGATAGAGACGCCCAGCGCCTGGGCTTTTTCCTGATCGATATCCACTTTGAACTGTGGCGTATCTTCCAGGCCGTTAGGACGCACGCCCACCAGCAGCTCAGGGTGCTTCGCAACTTCACCAAACAGCTGGTTACGCGCCTGAGTCAGTTTTTCATGGCCCAGACCGCCCTGGTCGATAAGCTGGAAGTCAAAGCCGGTTGCCGTACCCAGCTCGACGATCGCTGGCAGGTTAAAGGCAAAGACCATCGCATCTTTGATCTGGGAGAAAGTACCCATCGCACGGCCAGTAATGGCTTCAACCTTGTTCTCTTCGCCCGGACGCTCGGCCCAGTCTTTCAGAGAAACGAAGGCAATACCGGTGTTCTGGCCACGACCCGCAAAGCCGAAGCCGTTAACCGCAAACACCGATTCAACGTTGGCTTTCTCTTTGGTGAGGTAGTAATCCGTCACCTCATCCAGCACTTTCTGGGTACGTTCCTGGGATGCACCTGCTGGCAGCTGCGCCATAGTCAGGAATACGCCCTGGTCTTCGTCCGGCAGGAAGGAGGTTGGCAGACGAACGAACAGATACGCCATGCCGACCACGATGATGATATAGAGCAGCAGATAACGACCGGTGCTGCGCAGGATGTTGCCCACGCTGTCGGTGTAGTGGTGCGTGCTCTTATCGAACATGCGGTTAAACCAGCCGAAGAAGCCTTTTTTGTTTTCGCCGTGATCGCCTTTTGCCACCGGTTTCAGCATGGTGGCGCACAGTGCCGGGGTCAGGATCAACGCCACCAGCACCGACAGGGCCATTGCCGAGACGATAGTGATGGAGAACTGACGATAGATCGCACCGGTAGAGCCACCGAAGAAGGCCATCGGGATAAATACCGCCGACAGCACCATGGCGATACCCACCAGTGCGCCCTGGATCTGACCCATTGATTTACGGGTCGCTTCCTTCGGCGGTAGCCCCTCTTCAGACATCACACGCTCGACGTTTTCCACCACCACGATGGCGTCATCCACGAGCAGGCCTATCGCCAGCACCATCCCGAACATCGTCAGGGTGTTTATCGAGAAGCCGAAGGCCGAGAGGATTGCGAACGTCCCCAACAGAACGACCGGCACGGCGATGGTTGGAATCAACGTCGCACGGAAGTTTTGCAGGAACAGATACATCACCAGGAACACCAGGATGATCGCTTCCACCAGCGTTTTGATTACCTCGTGAATCGAGATTTTCACGAACGGCGTGGTGTCATACGGGTAAACGATTTTCAGGCCTGACGGGAAGAAAGGTTCCATTTTCTTCAGTTCAGCACGGATCGCTTCCGCGGTATCCAGGGCGTTAGCACCGGTTGCCAGTTTAATCCCCAGACCGGAAGCCGGCTGGCCGTTAAACTTGGCGATGACGTCGTAGTTTTCACCGCCCAGCTCTACCTTCGCCACGTCACGCAGGCGAACCTGAGAACCGTCCGGATTCACTTTCAGCAGAATTTTGCTGAATTCATCGGCCGAGGTCAGACGGGTCTGTGCGATGATCGAGGCGTTCAGCTGCTGGCCTTTCACCGGCGGCGTACCGCCTAACTGACCGGCCGCCACCTGGGCGTTCTGCGCTTTAATCGCGGTGATCACGTCTACCGGCGTCAGCTGGAAGTTGTTCAGTTTGTTCGGATCCATCCAGATACGCATCGCGTACTGGGAACCGAACAGCTGCACGTCACCCACGCCTGAAGTACGGCTGATGGCGTCCTTCATGTTGGCACCCACGTAGTCGGAAATATCCTCCTGCGTCATAGTGCCGTTGGTGTTGATAACGCCGACAACCATCAGGAAGCTACTGGAGGATTTCTCCACGCTCACACCCTGCTGTTGAACTTCCTGCGGCAGTAACGGCATCGCCAGCTGCAGTTTGTTCTGCACCTGAACCTGCGCGATATCCGCATCCGTACCGGATTCGAAGGTCAGCGTGATCTGCACCGTACCGGTGGAGTCACTGTTGGAGGACATGTACATCAGGTTATCGATACCGTTCATGTTCTGTTCGATAACCTGGGTTACGGTGTCCTGCACCGTTTTGGCATCAGCCCCTGGGTAGGTTGCAGCGATTGAAATTGCTGGTGGCGCAATGGTTGGATATTGCGCGACTGGCAGCTTCAGGATCGCAAGTCCCCCGGCTAGCATGATGATAATGGCGATCACCCACGCAAAAATGGGGCGATCGATAAAGAAATTAGGCATGTCTTAACGGCTCCTGTTTAAGTTAAGACTTAGGTTGTTCTGACTGGCCGCCTGCGGAGGCTTGTTGTTGATTGTCAGACGTGACCTCTTGCGCTTTAACCTGGGCGCCCGGGCGAACTTTTTGTAAACCGGTAATGATGACACGATCGCCATCTTTCAGACCGTCGGTGACCAGCCATTTGTCACCAATCGCCTGGGTGGCGGTGATCTGACGGACTTCGACTTTGTCTTCAGCGCCAATGACCATGGCACTGGCATCGCCGCGCGGCGTACGGGTTACACCCTGCTGAGGAACCAGCAGTGCGGTTGGGTTAGTCCCTTCTTCCAGGCTTGCGCGAACGAACATACCTGGTAACAGCGTATGGTTCGGGTTCGGGAAGATGGCGCGCAGGGTGATGGAACCGGTGGTCTGATCGACCGTTACGTCAGAGAACTCGAGGCTGCCGGCCTGGGGGAACTTAATGCCGTCGCTGGTGACCAGCTCCACTTTCGCTTTGCCATTTTCCTGCTTCAGGGTGCCGTTTTCGAGCTCCTGTTTCAGACGCAGGAAATCATTGCTCGACTGAGTGACATCGACATAGATCGGGTCAAGCTGCTGCACGGTAGCCAGCGCGTTGGTCTGGCCGCTCTGCACCAGGGCACCTTCGGTCACGGACGATTTACCAATGCGACCGCTGATAGGCGAGGTCACTTTGGTATAAGCCAGGTTGATACGTGCGGTTTCGACGGCGGCTTTCGCAGCGGTAACCGCAGCGTTAGCCTGCTGAGCATCGGCCTGGGCGCTATCGTATTCCTGTTGGCTGATGTACTGAGTACCCAACAGTTTCTGATAACGGCTGACGGTCAGCTGAGCAATTTTCGCCGCAGCCTGGGCTTTAGCCAGATCGCCTTTTGCACTTTCGTAATTCGCCTGGTAGGTAGCGGGATCAATCTGATACAGAGAATCACCTGCTTTAACATCACCACCTTCCGTAAAATTACGTTTCAGGATGATGCCACTCACCTGTGGACGCACTTCAGCAATGCGGTAAGCGCTGGTTCGGCCGGGTAATTCTGTTGTTATCTGGAGAGGTTCGGATTTGAGCGTCACGACGCCAACTTCTGGCACCTGCTGAGCCCCTTGTTGAGCCTGTTTTTCGTCACATCCTGTAAGCGCTAAGCTGCCTGAGAGCATCAGAACGATCGCCAGAGGCGTTAACCCTCTGTTTTTGTTCATATGTAAACCTCGAGTTTCCGATTTCAAATTGATCAATGGATCACGCGTCCACAAACCCATTGCTGCGTTTATATTATCGTCGTGCTATGGTACATACATTCATAAATGTATGTAAATCTGACTCCTGTAAATTCACCAACGTATGGCACGAAAAACCAAACAACAAGCACTTGCGACACGCCAGCACATCCTTGATGTTGCTCTGCGCTTGTTCTCGCAACAGGGGGTCTCATCCACTTCGCTGGCACAGATTGCTCAGGCGGCGGGGGTAACCCGGGGAGCGATTTACTGGCATTTCAAAAATAAGTCAGATTTATTTGGTGAAATTTGGGAGCTTTCAGAATCCAGTCTTGGGGATCTCGAAACTGAGTATCGGGCAAAATTCCCCGACGATCCACTCTCAGTTTTAAGAGAGATTCTGGTCTATATCCTTGAGGCGACTGTTATTGAAGAGCGTCGCCGCCTGATGATGGAGATCATTTTCCACAAATGCGAGTTTGTCGGGGAAATGGCCGTTGTGCAACAGGCACAGCGCAGTTTATGCCTGGAAAGTTACGATCGTATTGAACAGACCCTGACGCACTGTATTAAAGCGAAAATGCTGCCCGCCAATTTGCTGACCCGCCGCGCCGCTATTCTGACGCGCAGCTATATTTCCGGCATTATGGAAAACTGGCTTTTTGCCCCCCAGTCTTTTGATCTACAACGGGAAGCCCGTAATTATGTGGCGATCCTGCTGGAGATGTTTCAGTTCTGCCCAACGCTGCGCGCGCAGCCGGAGTCGCTCCCTGCCTGACGGCCAGGAATTGTCCGGGAGCCGACAGTTGACGCTATTTTGCACCCGATTGCCGTGATATTCTTCACGCCGGTCTTTTTTTGTCATTCATCACACGAATTACATATAACTATGTTGCACTACACACGCAAACAGCATCCTCTCCTGGCTTTTATTCTGGTTTTCTTTCTCGCATTGACGGCTTCACCGGCTGCGTTGGCGCGTGCCGATAATACCAGTGACACGCCAACGCGGGCAGATATCCAGAGCCAGCTTGACGCCCTGAGTAAACAGAAAGAGCTTACCCCGCAGGACAAGCTGGTCCAGCAGGATCTGACGGAAACCCTGGAGACCGTCGACAAGCTCGAGCGGGTCAAAGCTGAAACCACGCAGCTACGCCAGAAGGTAGCCCAGGCACCGGAAACGATGCGTAAGGCGACCGAGAGCCTTAACGCGCTAAGCGATGTCGATAATGATGCGGAGACCCGCAAAACGCTGGCGACCTTGTCCCTGCGTCAGCTGGAGCTGCGCGTGGCGCAGCTCCTCGACGACTTACAAACCGCGCAAAGCGATCTCGCCACCTACAACAGCCAGCTGGTCTCCCTGCAAACCCAGCCGGAGCGCGTACAGAATGCGATGTACACCGCGTCTCAGCAGCTGCAGCAGATCCGCAATCGCCTGAACGGCACCTCTGCGGGCGAGGCGGCGTTACGTCCCACCCAGCAAACCTTACTGCTGGCGCAGCAGCAGCTGCTCAATGCGCAGATCGAACAACAGCGTAAGAGCCTGGAAGGCAACACCGTCCTGCAGGATACCCTGCAAAAACAGCGCGACTACGTTACCGCCAACATCAACCGTCTGGAGCATCAACTGCAGCTGTTGCAGGAGGCGGTCAACAGCAAGCGCCTGACCCTGACGGAGAAAACCGCCCAGGAGGCCGTTAACCCGGACGAAACTGCGCGTATTCAGGAAAACCCGCTGGTGAAGCAGGAGCTGGATGCCAACCATCAGCTCAGCCAGCGTTTGATTACCGCCACCGAAAACGGCAACTCGCTGGTTCAGCAGAACATCAAAGTTAAAAACTGGCTGGATCGTGCCCTGCAATCTGAACGCAACATTAAAGAGCAGATCGCCGTTCTGAAAGGCAGCCTGCTGCTGTCGCGTATCCTGTATCAGCAACAGCAGACCTTACCCTCCGCTGATGAACTGGAAGACATGACCAACCGCATTGCGGATCTGCGTCTGGAGCAGTTCGAGGTCAACCAGCAGCGCGACGCCCTGTTCCAGAGCGATGCATATGTTGCCAAAGTGGAAGAGGGCCACAGCAGCGACGTCAATGATGAAGTCCACGATGCGCTGCTGCAGGTGGTGGATATGCGCCGCGAGCTGCTCGATCAGCTGAATAAACAGCTGGGCAATCAGCTGATGATGGCTATCAACCTGCAGATCAACCAGCAGCAGTTGGTAAGCGTCTCCAAAAGCCTGCAGGAGATCCTCACCCAGCAAATCTTCTGGGTAAACAGCAACAAACCGATGGACTGGGACTGGATCAAATCCTTCCCGGGCATGCTGAAAGACCAGATTAAAGGGATGAAAATCACCGTTAACTGGGAAAAAGCCGGTCCGGCGGTGGCCTTCGCCTTCCTGGCGGGCCTGCCGCTGCTGCTGATTGCCGGGTTAATCCGCTGGCGTCTCGGCTGGCTGAAAAAGTACCAGGCGAAGCTGGCAAATGAAGTGGGGCAACTGCGTAATGACAGTCAGCTTCATACCCCCAAAGCCATTCTGATCGATCTGATCCGCGCCCTGCCGGTCTGCCTGTTAATTCTGGCGGCGGGGCTGATCCTGCTCACCATGCAGCTCAACGTCAGCGATCTGCTGTGGGCCTTCAGTAAAAAACTGGCGCTGTTCTGGCTGGTGTTTGGCCTGTGCTGGAAAGTGCTTGAGAAAGACGGCGTGGCGGTGAGCCACTTCAATATGCCTGCCCAGCTGACCAGCCACTGGCGACGCCAGATTGTGCGCATCAGCCTGGCGCTGCTGCCGCTGCACTTCTGGTCGGTGGTGGCGGAACTCTCTCCGCTGCACCTGATGGACGACGTGCTGGGGCAGTTCGTGATCCTGCTGAACCTGGTGCTCATCAGCGTTCTGATGTGGCCGATGTGCCGCGACAGCTGGCGCGATAAAGAGTCCCATACCATTCGCCTGGCGACAGTCACCGTGCTGTCCATTGTTCCGCTGGCCCTGATGGTGCTGACGGCCACCGGCTATTTCTATACCACTCTGCGCCTGTCGGGCCGCTGGATTGAAACCGTCTATCTGGTGATCCTCTGGAACCTGCTGTACCAGACCGTCCTGCGCGGGCTGAGCGTGGCCGCCCGTCGTATCGCCTATCGCCGCGCCCTGGCGCGTCGGCAGAATATGGTGAAAGAGGGGGCCGAAGGCGCTGAGCCGCAGGAGGAGCCGACCATCGCCCTGGAGCAGGTCAACCAGCAGACGCTGCGTATCACCATGCTGGTGATGATCGCCCTGTTCGGCGTAATGTTCTGGGCTATCTGGTCTGATTTAATCACCGTCTTTGCCTATCTCGACAGCATTACCCTGTGGCACTACAACGGCACCGAAGCGGGTGCGGCGGTGGTGAAAAATGTCACCATGGGCAGCCTGCTGTTTGCCCTGGTGTCGTCGATGGTGGCCTGGGCCTTGATCCGCAACCTGCCGGGTCTGCTGGAGGTGCTGGTTCTTTCGCGCCTGAATATGCGCCAGGGGGCGTCGTATGCCATCACCACCATTCTCAACTATGTGATTCTGGTGGCGGGGGCAATGACCGTCTTCGGCTCGCTCGGCGTCTCGTGGGATAAACTGCAGTGGCTGGCGGCGGCCCTGTCGGTCGGTCTTGGTTTTGGTTTGCAGGAGATCTTCGGTAACTTCGTTTCAGGCCTGATTATCCTGTTCGAACGTCCGGTGCGTATCGGCGATACCGTCACCATCGGCACCTTCTCCGGGACCGTCAGCAAGATCCGTATTCGTGCCACCACCATCACCGACTTCGACCGGAAAGAGGTGATCATCCCGAACAAAGCCTTCGTGACCGAACGGTTGATTAACTGGTCGCTCTCCGACACCATCACCCGCGTGGTGATCCGTCTGGGCGTGGCCTACGGCTCCGATCTGGATATGGTGAAAAAAGTGCTGCTGAAAGCGGCGATGGATCATCCCAAAGTGATGCACGATCCGGAACCGTCGGTGTTCTTCACCACCTTCGGGCCGAGCACGCTGGATCATGAGCTGCGTCTGTACGTGCGTGAACTGCGCGATCGCAGCTACACGGTGGATGAGCTGAACCGCACTATTGAGCGCCTGTGCCGCGAGAACAATATCAACATTGCGTTCAACCAGCTTGAAGTGCATCTGCGCAATGAGAAGGGCGACGAGCATACGGAAGTGAAACGTGACGTGAAGGGTGATGACCCGACGCCAGCGTAACCTTACCCCTCACCCTGACCCTCTCCCCAAAGGGGCGAGGGAATGGTTGGCTCCCTCTCCCTTTCAGGGAGAGGGCAGGGGTGAGGGTATTTTCCCCTCAAAATCCCGCTTCACAATCTCCAGCGCCTTCAGCACCGTCTCGGCCGGAATAGCATGATTCTCCAGCAACATAATCAGATCCACGGCCAGCTTCACTTCATCGGGGGCGTTTTCCAGTGACACACACTACTCCTGTTAACGGGTCAGACGCGCAATCACGCGTTCAATATCATCCAGAGCCTTACGACAGCGTTCCAGCCGCCCCTCCAGCGCGGTAATTTCGCGCATCAGCATCTGCTGCTCTTCCAGCGTTTCGGCCTGGTTCAGCCGCGTCTCGCGTTCAGACTTCATCTCACACAGCCGCCGCTCAAACTCCTGATGCTCCAGGCGCTTGCGCTGCCACTTCGTCGCCCCGGCAGCAGGGCTGTCCCAGACGCGCAAAGGCCAGGCGGCAATCTCCCGATGCAGGGCAGCGATCTGCTCCGCCAGATGGGTGGCCAGCCAGTTGACCTGCTCCGTCTGCGCTTTCTCCACCGCGTGGCCCAGCTCATCCAGATTGTGCTGGGCTTCCTCCAGATAATCTTTAATGAGGGTGCTGCGGGTGCGGAACAGCTGCCGGTCAAAACGCGGCTTCAGGGTAGCGTGCTGCATCAGAGGGGCGGCCTGGGTACGCAGGGCCGTCAGCTGATTTTGCAGCGTCTGTAAAAGCAAGGCTGTTTTCAATCCGCTCTCCAGTGGTACAGTAGCCGTTCAGTTTGATAACGATTCGCATTATGCAGCGTACTATTCTAATCATCATTGGCTGGCTTGCGGTAGTGCTCGGCACGCTGGGCGTTGTTTTACCTCTTCTGCCGACCACGCCCTTTATATTACTGGCGGCCTGGTGCTTCGCCCGCTCCTCGCCGCGTTTTCACCACTGGCTGCTCTACCGCTCCTGGTTTGGCGGCTATCTGCGCCACTGGCAACAATACCGCGCCATGCCGCCCGGGGCGAAGCCGCGAGCCATTGCGGTGATCCTTGTGACCTTCGCCTTTTCATTATGGATGGTAAAAATCATGTGGGTGCGGATCCTGCTGCTGGCGATCCTCTCCTGCCTGCTGATTTTCATGTGGCGGATCCCGGTGGTTGATGAAAAGCAATAATCCTCAGGATGGCTGTTGCAATTCTTGTGCGCAGCCAGTAAATTCGACCGTTTTCGAGCACGGGCAGGCCTGGTTAAAGGTTAAACAATTGTTACTTTGACCAACCATCGATCCGCTCCGTGAGTAACACCGTTTTCATCAGGCATCCATTTATGACCGCAACTGCGCAGCAGCTTGAATACCTTAAAAACAGCATCAAAAGCATCCAGGACTATCCGAAACCTGGCATTCTTTTCCGTGATGTCACCAGCTTGCTGGAAGACCCGAAAGCGTACGCGCTCAGCATTGAACTGCTGGTCGAGCGTTACAAAAACGCCGGGATCACCAAAGTTGTCGGCACCGAAGCCCGTGGCTTCCTGTTTGGCGCCCCGGTAGCGCTGGCGATGGGCGTCGGTTTTGTGCCGGTGCGTAAGCCGCGCAAACTGCCACGCGAAACCATTGCCGAAAGCTACGAGCTCGAGTACGGCACCGACCAGCTTGAGATCCACGTAGATGCGATCAAGCCTGGCGACAAAGTGCTGGTAGTGGACGATCTGCTGGCAACCGGTGGCACCATCGAGGCGACCGTGAAGCTGATCCGTCGTCTGGGTGGCGAAGTGACCGATGCGGCCTTCATCATCAACCTGTTCGATCTGGGTGGCGAACAGCGCCTGGAAAAACAGGGCATCACCAGCTACAGCCTCGTGCCATTCCCGGGACATTAATCCGCCCGCCCGCAACCTCGCCCAACGGGTGAGGTTGTGTTAGCATTACCCCCCTGAATATCCACCTTCCAGCGTTGCAGAGCCTGCCCATGAGTTATCAGGTGTTAGCCCGTAAATGGCGACCCCAAACCTTTGCTGACGTTGTCGGCCAGGAACATGTGCTGACCGCCCTGGCGAACGGCTTATCGCTAGGACGTATCCATCACGCCTATCTTTTTTCCGGCACCCGCGGCGTCGGTAAAACCTCTATCGCCCGTTTGCTGGCGAAAGGCCTCAACTGCGAAAGCGGGATCACCGCCACGCCGTGCGGCGTCTGCGATAACTGCCGTGAAATCGAGCAGGGGCGCTTTGTCGATCTGATTGAGATCGATGCCGCCTCGCGCACCAAAGTTGAAGATACCCGCGATCTGCTGGATAACGTCCAGTACGCCCCGGCGCGTGGCCGCTTCAAGGTCTATCTGATCGATGAAGTGCACATGCTGTCGCGCCACAGCTTCAACGCTCTGCTGAAAACCCTGGAAGAGCCGCCAGCACACGTTAAATTCCTGCTGGCGACCACCGATCCGCAAAAGCTGCCGGTGACCATCTTATCCCGCTGCCTGCAGTTCCATCTGAAGGCGCTGGACGTCGGGCAGATCCGCGATCAGCTCGAACATATCCTGAACGAAGAGCAGGTGACGCACGAACCGCGTGCCCTGCAGCTGTTGGCGCGTGCCGCCGACGGCAGCCTGCGCGATGCCCTCAGCCTGACCGATCAGGCGATTGCCAGCGGCGACGGGCAGCTCACCACCCAGGCGGTGAGCACCATGCTCGGCACCCTGGACGACGATCAGGCCCTGTCGCTGATTGAGGCGGTAGTCGAGGCCAACGGTGAGCGGGTGATGGAGCTGGTTAACGCCTCGGCGTCACGCGGCATCGAGTGGGAAGCCCTGCTGGTGGAGATGCTCAGCCTGCTGCACCGCATTGCGATGGTGCAGCTCTCCCCGGCGGCGCTGGGCCCGGATATGGCCGCCATTGAACAGCGGATGCGCGAGCTGGCGCGAACCATTCCGCCAACGGACGTGCAGCTCTACTATCAAACCCTGTTAATTGGTCGCAAAGAGCTGCCTTTCGCTCCCGACAGACGTATGGGGGTCGAAATGACCCTGCTGCGCGCGCTGGCGTTCCATCCGCGCATGCCGCTGCCGGAGCCCGAGGTTCAGCAGCCATCGTTTGCCCCGGTCGCACCCACGGCCGTGCTGACGCCGCCGCAGGTGCCCGCGCAGCAGAGTGCGCCACCGCCGCCGCGCCAGGATGCACCGCTGTCGGATGCCACCAGTTCGGTGCTCGCCGCCCGCAGTCAGTTGCAACGCGCGCAGGGAGCAACCAAGCCAAAAAAGAGTGAACCGGCAGCGCCTGCAAGAGCGCGGCCGGTAAATAACGCCGCGCTTGAACGTCTGGCCTCGGTCACGGACCGCGTCCAGTCACGTTCCGCCTCGGCCACGTCTGAGCCCCAGGCTCCGGCAAAGAAAGAGGCCTATCGCTGGAAAGCCACCACCGTCGTCGAAGAGGTGAAGGTGGAGGTCGCCACGCCGAAGGCGCTGAAAAAGGCGCTGGAGCATGAGAAGACGCCGGAGCTGGCCGCCAAGCTGGCCGGGGAGGCGCTGGAGCGTGACGCCTGGGCGGCTGAGGTCAGTAAACTCAAGCTGCCGAAGCTGGTGGAGCAGGTCGCCCTGAACGCCTGGCGTGAACAGGACGGCAACCGCATCTGCCTGCATCTGCGTCCGGGTCAGCGTCATCTGAACTCGGCGAGTGCGCAGCAGGTACTGACGGAGGCGCTCTCCACATTACAGGGTGCGCCTGTTGAATTGACCATCATTGAAGATGATAATCCGGCGGTGCGAACGCCGCTGGAGTGGCGACAGGCCATCTATGAAGAGAAACTCGCGCAGGCGCGTGAGTCGATTATCGCGGATAATAACATTCAGACCCTGCAGCGTTACTTTGATGCAGAACTGGATGAAGAGAGTATTCGACCCATTTGATCGTGAGTCTGACTTACGGTTGTTATCTTTAACGTGAAAGAAGAGAGAAGCCTATGTTTGGTGGTAAAGGCGGTCTGGGTGGTCTGATGAAGCAGGCCCAGCAGATGCAGGAAAAAATGCAGAAGATGCAGGAAGAGATCGCGCAGATGGAAGTCACTGGCGAATCAGGCGCTGGCCTGGTCAAAGTGACCATCAACGGCGCACATAACTGCCGTCGCGTGGAGATCGACCCAAGCCTGCTCGAAGACGACAAAGATATGCTGGAAGATCTGGTCGCCGCTGCATTTAACGATGCTGCGCGCCGTATCGACGAAACCCAGAAAGAAAAAATGGCCTCTGTATCCTCCGGAATGCAGCTGCCACCGGGCTTTAAGATGCCATTCTGATGCAAACCAGTCCGCTGCTCACGCAGTTAATGGAAGCGCTACGCTGCCTGCCGGGCGTAGGCCCGAAGTCGGCGCAGCGCATGGCGTTTACCCTGCTGCAGCGCGATCGCAGCGGCGGCATGCGTCTGGCGCAGGCCCTGACCCGCGCCATGTCAGAAATCGGTCACTGTGCGGACTGCCGCACCTTTACCGAGCAGGAGGTGTGTAACATCTGCGCCAATCCGCGCCGTCAGGAAAATGGTCAGATCTGTGTGGTGGAGAGTCCTGCGGACATCTACGCCATCGAACAGACCGGGCAGTTTTCCGGCTGCTACTTTGTGCTGATGGGCCACCTGTCGCCGCTGGACGGCATCGGGCCGGATGATATCGGTCTGGACCGTCTTGAACAGCGTCTGAAATCGGAAACGATCAGCGAGGTGATCCTCGCCACCAACCCAACGGTGGAAGGGGAGGCGACGGCCAACTACATCGCCGAGCTGTGCGCGGAGTCCGGCGTCGATGCCAGCCGTATCGCCCACGGCGTTCCGGTGGGCGGCGAGCTGGAGATGGTGGACGGCACCACGCTGTCACACTCTCTGGCCGGGCGTCACAAGATTATTTTCTGACCAAACGGAGGCTGCAGCCGTGGCCTCCGCTTGAAAACCTTTCCCCTTATCCCCATCTCTCCCTCAACGCTTTTAAACCCCATTAAATGGCATTGTTGAGGTCGACTTAGTATGAAAGGACAAGAAACCCGTGGTTTCCAGTCAGAGGTAAAACAACTTCTGCACCTGATGATCCATTCTCTTTATTCCAATAAAGAAATCTTCCTGCGCGAGCTTATCTCTAACGCCTCTGATGCGGCAGACAAGCTGCGTTTCCGCGCGCTGTCGAAGCCAGAGCTGTATGAAGGTGACGGTGAACTGCGCGTGCGCGTCTCCTTTGATAAAGAGAACCGCACCCTGACCATCGCCGACAACGGCATCGGCATGACCCGTGATGAAGCCATTGACCACCTCGGTACCATCGCCAAATCAGGCACCAAAGCCTTCCTGCAGTCGATGGGTTCCGATCAGGCGAAAGACAGCCAGCTGATCGGCCAGTTCGGCGTGGGCTTCTATTCGGCATTCATCGTGGCGGATAAAGTCACCGTGCGCACCCGTGCGGCAGGCGAAAGCGCCGAAAGCGGCGTGTTCTGGGAATCCCACGGCGAAGGTGAATACACCGTAGCGGGCATTACCAAAGCCGATCGCGGTACCGAGATCACCCTGCACCTGCGCGAAGGGGAAGACGATTTCCTCAACGACTGGCGCGTGCGCTCTATCATCAGCAAATATTCTGACCATATCGCCCTGCCGGTCGAGATCGAAAAACAGGAAGAGCAGGACGGCGAAACCGTCATCTCCTGGGAAAAGATCAACAAGGCCCAGGCGCTGTGGACGCGCAACAAGTCTGAGATCAAAGACGAAGAGTACACCGAGTTCTACAAACACATCGCCCACGACTTTACCGACCCGCTGACCTGGAGCCACAACCGTGTTGAAGGTAAGCAGGAGTACACCAGCCTGCTGTATATCCCGGCACAGGCGCCGTGGGATATGTGGAACCGCGATCACAAGCACGGCCTGAAGCTGTACGTTCAGCGCGTGTTCATCATGGACGAAGCTGAGCAGTTCATGCCGAACTACCTGCGCTTTGTGCGTGGCCTGATCGACTCCAACGACCTGCCGCTGAACGTCTCCCGTGAGATCCTGCAGGACAGCACCGTGACCCGCAACCTGCGTACCGCCCTGAGCAAACGCGCCCTGCAGATGCTGGACAAGCTGGCAAAAGACGACGCGGAAAAATACCAGACCTTCTGGAAACAGTTCGGCCTGGTGCTGAAAGAGGGCCCGGCGGAAGATGCGTCTAACGTTGAAGCCATTGCTAAGCTGCTGCGCTTTGCCTCCACGCACACTGACTCTTCTGAGCAGACCGTGTCGCTGGAAGAGTACATCTCCCGCATGAAGGAAGGGCAGGAGAAGATCTACTACATCACCGCCGACAGCTATGCCGCGGCGAAGAGCAGCCCGCACCTGGAGCTGCTGCGTAAGAAAGGCATCGAAGTGCTGCTGCTTTCCGATCGCATCGATGAGTGGATGATGAACTACCTGACCGAGTTCAGCGGTAAAGCGTTCCAGTCCGTTGCCAAAGCCGATGAGTCCATCGACAAGCTGGCGGATGAAGTGGACGAAACCGCGAAAGAGGCGGAAAAGGCGCTGGAGCCGTTTGTTGAGCGCGTGAAAACCCATCTGGGCGACCGCGTGAAAGAGGTGCGTTTCACCCACCGTCTGACGGATACCCCGGCCATCGTCACCACCGAAGCCGACGAGATGAGCACCCAGATGGCGAAGCTGTTCGCCGCTGCGGGCCAGGCGGTACCGGAAGTGAAGTACATCTTTGAACTCAATCCGGATCACGCCCTGGTGAAACGTGCGGCCGAGACGCAGGACGAAGCCCGCTTTGCCGAGTGGGTTGAGCTGCTGCTGGATCAATCCCTGCTGGCCGAGCGCGGCACGCTGGAAGATCCGAACCAGTTCATCAAGCGCGTGAATGCGCTGCTGCTGAGCTAAGTTCCTCAAATCCCTCTCCCCCGTGGGGAGAGGGGTCATCACCGTAGCTTCTAATAAATTCCCCTCATTAACCGTTTCAGCCTTCCCGCCTTTCTTGAGCCACATCCGTTCTGATGGTATTGTTTAGCGCTTTTGAAAAATTGAACCAACTTTTGAGGGGATTTTCGCAATGCGTATTATTCTGCTTGGCGCTCCGGGCGCGGGTAAAGGAACTCAGGCTCAGTTCATCATGGAGAAATACGGTATTCCGCAAATCTCTACCGGTGACATGCTGCGTGCCGCTGTTAAATCTGGCTCCGAGCTGGGCAAACAGGCGAAAGATATTATGGACGCCGGCAAGCTGGTGACCGACGAGCTGGTGATCGCGCTGGTTAAAGAACGCATTACTCAGGAAGATTGCCGCAACGGTTTCCTGCTGGACGGCTTCCCACGTACCATTCCTCAGGCTGATGCCATGAAAGAAGCGGGCATCAACGTAGATTACGTGCTGGAGTTCGACGTACCGGACGAGCTGATCGTTGACCGTATCATCGGTCGTCGCGTACACGCTGCTTCCGGCCGCGTTTACCACGTTAAGTTCAACCCGCCGCAGGTTGAAGGTAAAGACGACGTGACCGGCGAAGAGCTGACCACCCGTAAAGACGATCAGGAAGAGACCGTGCGTAAGCGCCTGGTGGAATACCATCAGATGACCGCGCCGCTGATCGGCTACTACTCTAAAGAAGCGCAGGCGGGTAATACCCAATACGCTAAAGTCGACGGCACTAAGCCTGTCGCGGAAGTTCGTGCAGAGCTGGAAAAAATCCTCGGCTAATCGCACCTCTCTCACCCGGGTCCCCGGGTGAGAAAAATTCTCATCTCACCTCTTACTGCAATTGGTTCCGTTTACGCACTTTTCAGATACACTTATCAGCCTGTTAAAAGGTTATGAGGCGTGAATGAGTCAGGCGAAAACCGGCATCCTGCTTGCCAATTTAGGTACCCCCGAAGCCCCAACCCCCGCAGCGGTCAGCCGTTATCTGCGCCAGTTTCTGAGCGATACGCGCGTTGTGGATACCCCGCGTCTGCTGTGGTGGCCCTTGCTGCGCGGCGTGATCCTGCCGATCCGTTCGCCGCGCGTGGCAAAACTCTATCAGTCCGTCTGGATGGAAGAGGGCTCACCGCTAATGGTCTACAGCCGTCGTCAGGAGAAAGCCCTCGCTGCCCGTCTGCCGGATACCCCCGTCGCGCTGGGGATGAGCTACGGTAAACCGTCGCTGGAAAGCGCCGTCACGGAACTGCTGGCGCAGGGCGTGGACCACATCGTGGTGCTGGCACTCTATCCGCAATACTCCTGCTCCACCGTGGCCGCCGTCTGGGACGAGCTGGCGCGCATTCTGGCGACCCGACGCCGTATTCCTTCCGTGACCTTTATTCGCGACTACGCGGATAACGACATGTATATCAATGCCCTTGCCAGCAGCGCACGCGCATCCTTTGCGAAGCACGGCGAGCCGGATCTGCTGTTGCTCTCCTATCACGGTATCCCCCAGCGATTTGCCGACGAAGGGGACGACTACCCTCAGCGCTGCCGCGATACCACCCGTGAGCTGGTCTCCGCGCTCGGCCTGCCGCCGGAGAAGGTGATGATGACCTTCCAGTCGCGCTTTGGCCGCGAGCCGTGGCTGACGCCTTATACCGACGAAACCCTCAAAATGCTGGGCGAGAAGGGGGTGAAGCATATCCAGGTGATGTCGCCGGGCTTTGCGGCAGACTGTCTGGAGACGCTGGAGGAGATCGCGGTGCAAAACCGGGAGTTCTTCCTCGAAGCGGGCGGAGAGAAGTACGAGTACATTCCGGCGCTGAACGACGATCCTGAGCACATCGAGATGATGGTCTCCCTGGTGACCAACAGCCGCTAATCGCACTCCGGGCCGGGTTTGTGCTACCATTTCCGGCCCAATCGTCACTCGTAGCTCAGAACATGAAATTTCCCGGTAAACGCAAATCCAAACACTACTTTCCCGTCAACGCCCGCGATCCGCTGCTGCAGCAAATTCAGCCGGAAAATGAGACCAACGCCGCCTGGGTGGTGGGTATCGATCAGACGCTGGTGGATATTGAAGCAAAAGTGGACGATGCGTTTGTCGCGCGTTACGGCCTGAGCGCCGGGCACTCGCTGGTCATCGAAGACGATGTGGCGGAGGCGCTGTACCAGGAGCTGGTGCGGGATAACCTGATCACCCATCAGTTTGCCGGTGGTACCATCGGTAACACCATGCACAACTACTCCGTGCTGGCTGATGACCGCTCCGTGCTGCTGGGGGTGATGTGCAGCAACATCCAGATTGGCAGTTACGCCTATCGCTATCTCTGTAACACCTCCAGCCGTACCGATCTGAACTACCTGCAGGGCGTGGACGGGGCGATTGGCCGCTGTTTTACGCTGATCGGGGAATCCGGCGAGCGGACCTTCGCCATCAGCCCGGGGCACATGAACAAGCTGCGGGCCGAGAGCATCCCGGAAGAGGTGATTGCCGGGGCGTCGGCGCTGGTGCTGACCTCCTATCTGGTACGCTGCAAGCCGGGCGAGCCGATGCCGGAAGCGACCATGAAGGCGGTGGAGTACGCGAAGAAGTACAACGTGCCGGTGGTCCTGACCCTGGGCACCAAATTCGTTATCGCCGATAATCCCGAGTGGTGGCAGGCGTTCCTGAAACAGCACGTCTCGATTCTGGCGATGAACGAGGAAGAAGCTGAAGCCCTGACCGGGGAGAGCGATCCGCTGCTGGCGTCCGACAAGGCGCTGGACTGGGTCGATCTGGTGCTCTGCACCGCCGGACCGGTAGGCCTGTATATGGCCGGTTTCACCGAAGAAGAGGCGAAGCGCAAAACCCAGCATCCGCTGCTGCCGGGGGCGATTGCCGAGTTCAACCAGTTCGAATTCAGCCGCGCGATGCGCCACAAGGATTGCGTCAACCCGCTGCGTATCTTCTCGCACATCGCCCCGTACATGGGCGGGCCGGAGAAGATCATGAACACCAACGGCGCAGGCGACGGCGCGCTGGCAGCGCTGCTACACGATATCACCGCTAACGCCTTCCACCGCACCAACGTGCCGAACTCCAGCAAACACAAGTTTAACTGGCTGACCTACTCGTCGCTGGCCCAGGTGTGTAAGTACGCGAACCGCGTGAGTTATCAGGTGCTGAACCAGCATTCACCGCGTCTGACACGCGGCCTGCCGGAAAGGGAAGATAGCCTGGAAGAGTCTTATTGGGATCGATAGCAGAATTCCCCGGCGGCGCTGCGCTTGCCGGGGCTACAACGTAGGCCTGCTAAGCGAAGCGCCAGCAGGCTTTTTTTTACCCCGTCACCACCACTTCAACCGACGGTTTCTCCAGCAGCGACAGCATGGTATTAGCAATTTCACGCTCGCCCATCACCACCTGATTGGCGCCGCGCTCCATAATGTATTCCACTTCATCGTCGTAATGCGCCCGGGCGATGATCTCCAGGTGCGGGTATTTCTCGCGGGCGGAGACCACAATCTCACCGGCTTCGTAACCGTTAGGAATGGTCAGCAGCAGCCAGCGCGCGCAGTCCAGATGCGCCAGATTCATGATCTCTTCGTTGGCCGCATTACCCAGTACCGCACGAACCCCGCGCTCGCGCAGCTCGTCCACCCGGGTGCGGGAGGTCTCAATCACCACCAGCGGAATGCCCTGGGCCATCAGCTTCTCACCCAGCAGGCTGCCGACGCGGCCAAAGCCGACCAGCAGGGCGTGGTTGCAGATATCCACCGGGATCTGCTTCTCCTCTTCCGTTGCCTCTTCCAGGGTCTGCTCTTCGAGGGTTTCGGTTTTCTCGAGGTATTTTTCCAGCAGGGCGAACAGCACCGGGTTGAGCATAATCGAGAGGATCGCCCCCGCCAGCACCAGGTTCTGTCCAGCCTGCGGCAGCAGATCCAGCGCCATGCCCAGGCCTGCGAGGATAAAGGCAAACTCACCGATCTGCGCCAGGCTGGCGGCGATGGTCAGCGCGGTACGCGGCGAGTGGCCGAACAGGCGCACCAGGAAGAACGCGGCTACCGACTTACCAAAGATGATGATCGCCAGGGTGCCCAGCACCGCCAGCGGCTGATCAATCAGCACCAGCGGGTCGAACAGCATCCCCACGGAGACGAAGAACAGCACCGCAAAAGCGTCGCGCAGGGGCAGGGTATCGTGGGCAGCACGGTGGCTCAGTTCCGATTCGTTCAGCACCATCCCGGCGAAGAAAGCGCCCAGAGCGAAGGAGACATCAAACAGCTCCACGGCTCCAAAGGCGATGCCCAGCGCCAGGGCCAGCACCGCAAGGGTAAACAGCTCGCGTGAACCGGTGGCGGCGCTGCGGGAGAGGATCCACGGCACCAGGCGACGGCCCACAAGCATCATAATGGCGATAAAGGCCACCACTTTACCGATGGTGATACTCATATCCAGCGCCAGCGAGGCAAAGCCGACGTTGTCTTTTTCCAGCATCCCGGCGACCGCGGGCAGCAGCACCAGGGTTAATACCATCACCAGATCTTCAACAATCAGCCAGCCAATGGCGATCTGCCCTCGCTGGCTGTCAATCAGCTGTCTCTCTTCAAGCGCGCGCAGCAGCACCACGGTACTGGCGGTGGAAAGACAGAGACCAAATACAATGCCGGTCATCAGCGGCCAGCCCAGCATCGCTGAAAGCGCCATACCCAGCAACGTCGCCACGGCTATCTGGGCGATCGCGCCGGGAATGGCGATCGACTTTACCGCCATCAGATCCTTCAGGGAGAAATGCAAACCAACACCGAACATCAGCAGGATCACGCCAAGCTCCGCCAGTTCCGGGGCAAGTTTCGTATCAGCAACAAAACCTGGGGTAAAAGGGCCGGCTAACACGCCCGCTAACAAATAGCCCACCAGAGGAGAAATGCGAAGTTTGTTGGCAATCATGCCGAGTATAAATGCGAGTACAAGTCCACCGACAATGGTGGTGATAAGCGGTGTGGCGTGATGCATTCCGTCTCCTTTCGTTGCTGAGTTACTCCATTTTTGGTCCAAAAACCAAAAAGCCGAGTAATAGTTTATGACAAATTTAATGATTATGTTTATGAATAATTGTTGAAATTTGAGTAAAACAGCAATAAGGGTTAAACAAAAGGAGAACAGGACGATTTTTAAGAGGCTGTGCTAAGAAAGGCTTATGGCAGTAGGGAAGGTTGCGGCCAAATCAGGAGTTTGGCCGCAGATAAATCAGGCTTTATGCCGGTTATCAGGCAAGAATATAGTCAACATCCCGAGAAGAGGCAGGAAAGCACAGATTTTATAGACCAAAAAGATGCTGGTATGGTCTGCAATCAGCCCTAACACCGCGGCGCCAAGGCCACCCATGCCAAAGGCAAATCCAAAAAACAGCCCGGAAACCATGCCGATACGCCCCGGAAGCAGCTCCTGGGCATACACCAGAATGGCCGAAAAGGCCGAGGCGAGGATAAAACCAATGATTACGGTTAAAACCCCCGTCCACCACAGGGTGGCATAGGGCAAAATAAGCGTGAAGGGCGCAACGCCGAGGATAGAGCCCCAAATGACATATTTACGCCCGATCTTATCCCCCAATGGCCCGCCAATAAACGTCCCGGCAGCAACCGCAAACAGGAAGGCGAAGAGGTGGAACTGGGCGTTTTGTACCGATAATCCGAATTTTTCCATCAGATAAAAGGTGTAGTAGCTGCTGATGCTCGCCATATAGAAGTATTTGGAGAAAATCAGCATCAGCAGGATGCTGACGGCCAGAATCACCTTGTTGCGCGGCAGGGGATTAACCACCGGCGCTTTGGGTTTGCCCTTATTCACCTGGTGCTGGGCAGCATACCAGCGGCTGATTTGCGCCAGAACCACAATCGCCAGCAGGGCGGCCAGCACGAACCAGGCCACGTTGCCTTTACCGTACGGGGCGATGATCACCGCCGCCAGCAGGGGGCCGAGGGAGCTGCCGAAGTTACCGCCCACCTGGAACAGCGACTGCGCCAGCCCGTGACGGCCACCGGAAGCCATGCGCGCCACGCGGGACGACTCCGGGTGGAAGACCGACGAGCCGGTACCCACCAGCGCGGCGGCCACCAGTACGCCCTCAAAGCTGCCCGCCATCGCCAGCAGGATCAGGCCGCTGAGGGTAAAGCACATGCCAATCGGCAGCGACCAGGGCATCGGATATTTATCCGTCCAGTAGCCTACCACCGGTTGCAGCAGCGACGACGCCAGCTGGAAGGTGAGGGTGATCATGCCGATCTGCACGAAGGTGAGAGAGAACTCGGACTGTAAAAGCGGATAGATCGCCAGAATAAGCGACTGGATCATATCGTTCAGCAGATGTGAAAGACTGATTGCACCGAGAATACCAAAGGAGGTGCGCGCCTTAGCGGTCGACACCGGAGGAGTAGATTCACTGATTGCCATAAATACCACGTCGATTGTTATAGGAAGTGCAGGGAGTCATTATTATCCCGCTAACATACCTGTCCCCGACATTTGAGGAAAGTCGCAATTCTGAAAACATATTTGTCTATTCTGATTACTCATTGTAATTTTTGCGTTTGTCTATGAGTCAGGGAGTGAAGAGATGAAGTTAATGAAGCGAGGCGTAGCGCTGGCAATAATCGCGGCATGCGGTCTGTTAAGCCTGCCGGCCCAGGCCTGGGAACAGGATAAAACCTATAACATCACCATCCTGCATACCAACGATCATCACGGCCACTTCTGGCGCAGTGAATACGGTGAATATGGCCTCTCGGCGCAGAAGACGCTGGTGGACGGGATCCGCAAAGAGGTAGCGGCCAAGGGGGGGAGCGTGCTGTTACTCTCCGGCGGCGACATTAATACCGGCGTGCCGGAATCGGATTTACAGGATGCGGAGCCCGATTTCCGCGGCATGAATTTGATTGGCTACGATGCGATGGCCGTCGGTAACCACGAATTTGATAACCCAATCGAAGTATTACGCCAGCAGGAGAAGTGGGCCAAATTCCCGTTCCTCTCCGCCAATATTTATCAGAAAAGCACCGGAGAGCGTTTATTTAAACCCTGGGCCATCTTCAAACGTCAGGATCTTAAAATTGCCGTGGTGGGGCTGACCACCGACGACACGGCAAAAATTGGCAACCCGGAATATTTCACTGACATCGAATTCCGTAAACCGGCCGACGAAGCGAAGCTGGTGATCCAGGAGCTACAGCAGAACGAAAAACCGGACGTGATTATCGCTACCACCCATATGGGTCATTACGATAATGGCGAGCACGGGTCGAATGCCCCGGGCGATGTGGAGATGGCGCGCAGCCTGCCGGCGGGTTCGCTGGCGATGATTGTGGGCGGTCACTCCCAGGATCCGGTCTGCATGGCCTCAGAGAATAAAAAGCAGGTGGACTATGTGCCAGGCACGCCGTGCGCGCCGGACAAACAGAACGGCATCTGGATTGTGCAGGCCCATGAGTGGGGCAAATACGTTGGTCGCGCCGATTTTGAATTCCGCAACGGCGAGATGAAGCTGGTGCATTACCAGCTGATCCCGGTCAACCTGAAGAAGAAGGTGACCTACGATAACGGCCAGAGCGAGCGCGTCCTCTACACCCCGGAAATCGCAGAGAACCCGCAGATGCTCTCCCTGCTGACGCCTTTCCAGAACAAAGGTAAAGCGCAGCTGGAGGTGAAGATTGGCACGCTGAATGGTCGTCTGGAAGGGGATCGCAGCAAAGTCCGCTTCGTGCAGACCAATATGGGCCATCTGGTGCTGGCGGCGCAGATGGCGCGCACCAATGCCGATTTTGCGGTGATGAGCGGCGGCGGGATCCGCGACTCCATTGAAGGCGGCGATATCACCTACAAAGATGTGCTGAAAGTGCAGCCGTTCGGCAACGTGGTGGTGTATGTCGATATGAGCGGCAAAGAGGTGACGGACTACCTGACCGCGGTAGCGCAGATGAAGCCTGACTCCGGAGCCTATCCGCAGTTCGCCAACGTGAGCTTTGTGGCGAAGGATGGGGTGCTCAACGACCTGAAGATCAAAGGTGAACCTGTGGATCCAGCGAAAACCTACCGGATGGCGACCTTGAGCTTTAATGCCACCGGCGGCGATGGCTATCCGCAGATCGATAATAAACCGGGCTATGTGAATACCGGCTTTATCGACGCCGAGGTGCTGAAGCAGTACATCCAGCAGAACTCTCCGCTGGATGTGAATGCCTATGAACCGAAAGGTGAAGTGAGCTGGCAGTAACCGTGCTGCTGTGCCGGGTGGCGCTTCGCTTACCCGGCCTACGTTCGGGGTTTTGTAGGCCCGGTAAGCGAAGCGCCACCGGGCAATGTTTTAATCCCGGCGCGCAATATCCGCAAACTGCGCGTCCAGCATTTTGGCCAGATCGCTGGCCGCCAGCTCAATATCCAGCCCGCGCTTGCCGCCCGAGATATAGATCGTCTCAAAAGCCTGAGAGGGCGCATCAATCAGCGTCGGCAGGCGCTTTTTCTGCCCCAGCGGACTGATACCGCCCACCAGATATCCCGTGGTGCGCTGCGCCACCATCGGGTCAGCCATATCCACTTTTTTCGCGCCCAGAGCCTTCGCCACCTTCTTGAGATCCAGCTGTCCGGCAACCGGCGTCACCGCCACGGCGAGGTGCTTCATATCACCGTTGACCGCCACCAGCAGGGTTTTATAGACCTGGTCGGCGTTCAGCCCCAGCTTACGCACCACTTCATCACCAAAATTGGTTTCGCTGGGATCGTGGTCGTAGGTATGGATCCGGAAACTAATCTTGTTTTTTTCGAGTAATTTAACGGCGGGAGTCATAGCAATCCTTCTTAGCCCGGACAATAAACGCCCTAAGCATACGCCTCAGAAGAGGCTAAAAAATAGCACCATCTTGCGCATATAGTGTTGGCAGTGATGGTCACTTTGAGCGACAATCGGCTCAACCGGGGGTCTCCTCCGGCATAATAACAACGATGAAATTCCTCTTTGACGGGCCAATAGAAATATTGGCCACTTTTTTATCTCAGCAACGACGGCAAATTTCCCTCGCCGTACAGATGCAGCGCCCCAACCGCCACCACATACCGCCCCGCAGGCAGTCCGTTCAGCTTCTCGCACCAGGCCTGATTACGCTCGTGCATCAGCACGTCATACAGCGATTCGCTGAAGGTTGCCGGCAGCGCCAGTCTGTCGACGATGGGGGGCGAATCCAGCCACCAGCTCACCATGGTCTGTAGCAACCGCGCGTTGGTGTGCCAGTGGGTCAAGGTATCTTCCAGCAGCAGCAGCCCGTCGTTCGGCATCTGGCGCAGCAGGGCAATCTGGCTGGCGGCACCCTCCAGCTCGATAATGGGCAACTGCTGCGCCCGTGCGGCGTGCAACAGCTGATAATCGATGCCGTAATCGCCCCGCAGCCCCAGACGCTGGGCCTGGGTAGCCTGCAATACCATCGCGATCTGCCATAAAGGCTGGCTCTCAAGCATGGAGAGCGATAACCCGAGCTCGTCGGCAAGCCGCTCCAGCTCGGCCAGCTGGTCAGGGCTGAGACGCTCATCCAGCGGCGGCGGGATCGCCAGATCGGCGAAGGGCGACTCATTCCCGGAGATATCCGCTTCCACGATCAGCGCATCGGCGTGATGCAGCCTGGCAATCAGCCCCTCGGGCAGAGGAGACATATCCCGGGTACCCATATGAATACTGCCAACCAGATGCAGATGCTGGCCGCCGGGCAGGGAGATATCGAGGCCCGGCCAGCGGTAACGACGGGGGAACAGGGCGCGAAACGATGCTTTTATACGTTGAAACAGACTCATACGCGCTCCAGGAAGGGAAAAATTCATGCTAGCGCGTGGGGAGGGGCGGTGCAAGACGTCCTTGTCTTATGCACCTCGTTACGCTTTGGGTTTAAAGCGCAGCAGGCGGTTGGCATTGCTCACCACGGTAATCGAGGAGAGCGCCATCGCGGCACCTGCCACCACCGGGTTGAGCAGCGTCCCGGTCAGCGGCCAGAGGATCCCGGCGGCGATCGGAATGCCCAGGGCGTTATAGACAAAGGCCCCCAGCAGGTTCTGCTTCATGTTGCGCAGGGTCGCTTTCGAGATGGCGAGCGCGTCGGCCACCCCCATCAGGCTGTGGCGCATCAGGGTGATAGCCGCTGTTTCGATAGCGACATCGCTGCCGCCGCCCATCGCAATCCCGACATCCGCCTGAGCCAGCGCCGGGGCGTCGTTGATACCGTCACCAATCATCGCCACCCGGCGGCCCTGGCCCTGCAGTTTGATAATCGCGTCCGCTTTGCCATCCGGCAGGACGCCTGCAATCACCTCATCAATACCGGCCTCGCGGGCGATAGCCTGGGCGGTGACGGCGTTATCCCCGGTGAGCATCACCAGACGATAGCCCGCGCGGTGCAGACGTTGCAGCGCACTTACGCTGTCAGCGCGCAGCGGATCGCGAACGGCAAACAGCGCCGCAATCTGACCCTCTACCGCCAGCAACACCGGGGTGGCGCCCTGAGCGGCATGGGCCTGAAGCTGCGCATCCAGCGCTCCGGTATCAATGCCGTTTTCGGCCAGCAGGGCCTGGTTGCCCAACAGCAGCCTGCGGCCATCCACCTCGCCGCTGACTCCCAGCCCGCGCAGGGTGCGGAAGTTATTCACCTGCGGCAGGGCGCTGTCGGCTTTCTCCAGAATCGCCCGCGCCAGCGGGTGGCTGGAACCCTGTTCGAGCGCAGCCGCCAGCCGCAGGGCCTCGGCTTCACCGATCCCGCCTGTGGTATCGACAGCGACCACCTGCGGTTTACCCTCGGTGAGGGTGCCGGTTTTATCAAACACCAGCGTATCCAGCGTGCTGGCACGCTGCAGGGCATCGGCGTCGCGTACCAGTACGCCGGACTCTGCGGCCCGGCCAACGCCGGAAATAATCGACATCGGCGTCGCCAGCCCCAGGGCGCACGGACAGGCGATGATCAGCACCGTGGTGGCGATCACCAGGGTGTAGACAATCTGCGGCGCGGGGCCAAAGAAATACCAGATAGCGGCGCTGAACAGGGCAATCCCCACCACCACCGGCACGAAGATGGCCGAAATTTTATCCGCCAGCTTGCCGATCTCCGGCTTGCTGCTCTGGGCCTGACGCACCATGCGGATGATGCGCGACAGAGTAGTGTGGCTGCCGACGGCGCTGGCGCGGAACAGCACGCTGCCATCCTGCACCACCGTACCGGCGTGAACGCTCTCCCCGTCGCTTTTCTGCTGCGGTACCGGCTCGCCGGTAAGCATGGCTTCGTCAAACCAGGCCTCGCCCTGGGTGATCTCCCCGTCCACCGGGACGCGGTCTCCGGTGGTCAGGCGCAGGATCATCCCCGCCTGGACCTCCGCCAGCGGAACGCTCTGTTCGCCGCTTTCTGTGACGACCCGGGCGGTCGGCGGGGTTAAATCGAGCAATCTCTCCAGCGCTTTCGATGAGCGCTGACGGGCCCGCGCCTCCAGCATATGGCCGAGGTTAATCAGGCCGATAATCATCGCGCTGGCTTCATAATAGAGGTGGCGTGCTTCCATCGGGAACCACTGCGGCCAGACGTTGACGCTCATTGAGTAGAGCCACGCCGCGCCGGTACCCAGCGCCACCAGCGTGTCCATGGTGGCGGTGCGGTTTTTCAGGCTCTTCCAGGCGCTGGTATAAAAATGGCCGCCAGCGAAGATCATCACCCCGAGGGTAAGAACGCCGATGGCCAGCCACAGCGTGCGGTTGTCGTCGGTGACCATCATGTTGTCGCCGAGCATTCCCCAGCCCATCACCGGGATCCCCACCAGCAGGGCAACAATCGCCTGCCAGCGAAAACGCTTCATGGTGGCGATGGCGGTCTCCTGCTGGCGTTCACGACGTTTAAGGTCGTCTTCAATCGCCTCGGCACCATAGCCAGCTTTTTCGACGGCCTGCACTAAATCAGCGGCGGAGGCACTGCCCATAATCAGCGCAGTGCGTTCCGCCAGGTTGACCCGTGCCTGTGCCACGCCCGGAACCGCCTGCAAAGCGTTCTGGACCCGGGTGACGCAGCTGGCGCAGCTCATGCCGTTGATCAACAGCTGCTGGCTGTCATCACCGTCGTGAGCTGCCGGAAGCTCAGAGGGGTCCGCTGTCAGTGCTTCCGACGGCGTTGTTGACGCTGTCAGCGGATCAGCCTTTGGGTGGCTTAACGCCGCACCGTAACCGGCCTGTTTAATGGTGTCGATCAGGGCATCGGCGCTGGCGCTGCCGGTGACGGCGGCGTGGTCGATGGTGACGTCTGCGGTTTCAACGTCCGGGCGTTGCTCCAGACTCTCTTTAACGCGTTTGACACAGTGGCCGCAGGAGAGGCCGTCCAGTGTCAGATCGATGGTGTGAGACATACGAATACTCCTTATAAATCTCCAGCCAGATATTGACCGGAGGGACACTTTCATCTAACTGTTATGAAGGTTAAACCTTCCATCAAGGGGAAGGTCAAGGGGGAAACGTGAATATCAGTGATGTTGCCAAAAAAACCGGGTTAACCAGCAAAGCTATCCGCTTTTACGAAGAGAAGGGGCTGGTGACGCCGCCGCTGCGCAGCGAGAACGGCTACCGGAGCTACACCCAAAAGCACCTCGATGAACTGACGCTGCTGCGCCAGGCCCGTCAGGTGGGGTTCAATCTGGACGAGTGCGGCGACCTGGTGAACCTGTTTAACGATCCCGCCCGCCACAGCGCCGATGTCAAAAGCCGGACCCTGGAGAAGGTGGCCGAAATTGAACGCCATATCCTGGAGTTACAGGCGATGCGCGACCAGCTGCTGGCGCTGGCCGAGAGCTGCCCGGGGGATGAGAGCGCCGACTGCCCGATCATCGATAACCTCTCCGGCTGCTGTCACCGCAAGGCGACGTCCTGACCGCGCGGCGGGTTGAGCATAAACACCACCGTCCCGCGATACCAGGGAGAGCGCTGGAGCTGCGCTTCGGCCTGAACATCCCGCTTGCCGCCCTGAACCAGCCCGAGCTTAAACGGAATGCGCAGCCGGGTAAGGGCGGGCAGATAAGCCTGATAGTTGTCCACCGTATGGCGGCCCTGATAGCTCTGGATCACCAGCTCATCCACCGCCAGTGCGTTCAGCGTGGCGACATCTCCGGTTTTCGCCCAGTCCAGCAGCCCGGTCACCCCCAGCGCAAATTCCGGCGGCAGCTGCTGGCGTAATTCCCGCAGAAAGCGAGCATAGTCCGCCAGCTGGTGGGTGGCCGCATCGAAATCGACCTGCAAACCCACCACCTGATTACCGGCGGCCTGCCAGCGCTGCATCAGGCGGACAATTTTCGGCACGATGGTCGGCGGCACGTCGAGGCTGGTAAAGCGCACGGTCAGCCAGAGGGTGGGAAACGTCAGGCGGCTGACCGGCAGCCCGAGGCGCTGAAACACCACCTCATTCGGTCGGGCCAGCACTTCCCCCTGATGAAGATAGACGGTGTGCGCCCCCTTCAGGGCGTCGCTGGCTTTCACGCCCGACCAGAGCCAGAAGGCCGGATGCTCGCGGGCGGTGACGGTTTCCGCCGCATGCGCCTGTCCGGCCAGCAGCGCGGCTACCAGTAGTATTTGAGCTTTTGCGCCCACGGGCTGCCCGGATACTGACTTTTTAACTGCGAGAACCAGCCTTTGCGCTGGGCTTTGTCCACCTCAGCTCCGCCACATTCGTTATAGCCGGACGGGGCATAACACATGATGGCCCGATAGAGCGCGTAGCTTTTATCTTCCGGTTCCGCCTTCGGTGAGGCGATGACCTGCTGGTAGTAAGCCTGTCTGTTGAACTGTCCGTAAGGCTCTTTGCGGTGGACCGCCGTCTCCAGCACGCCGTTGCCCGCGCTGTCCTTCCAGATATCAACATGGGTGTTGGTGGTGCGGAAAAACTCGCCCAGGCAGTTCAGGGCATGGGCGTCTTTGGCGTTCTGGCTGAGTACCTGCACGGTTTTATCCAGACTACGGCAGACGTAACCGGCTTCGGCCGTATCGCCGTTCCAGTCGAAGGTGCTGAGATTCACATCGTCAAACGCCTTGCCCACCACGGGTGGCGTAATGGCGCTGACGAGTTTTCTGTCGCTTAACCAGTCGCTGAAGCGGTGCTCCGTTAAGTCGCGCACCAGCAGGGTATGCAGCGCAATGGTGCGCTCTTCGTTGTTGGGCCCCTGGCTGGCCTGCTGGCGCAACCGCTCGGGCGAGGCCACCGTCTTCAGCACCTGAGAGCGAAAACGCAGGCTGGTGACGGCGCTGTCGGCGGCAAACATCGCCTCCGCATTGCCGCTAAAGACCTGAGTCGCCGCCAGTCTGGACTGTACGTACTGCTGCTGCTCAGGATCCTGGCTGAGTTTCAGCAGCTTCAGCCAGAAATCGCGCGCGGCGGGCCACTGCTTTTGCGCCATCAGCGCCTGGCCGTAGAGTACCTGCTCGCTGAAGGCGAGAATATCGTGCGGCGGAAGTTTGTCCGCTGGTTTAACGTCCTGAAGAATGGCGGCAGCGTTATCGGTCGCCTGCCACAGGTTCAACTGTAAATTGCGCCACAGCGCCAGCTTGCCGCTCTGTTCAAACGCCGGTTTGCTGCCGTTGAGATCTTCCTGCGTCAGGGTCGGTTTCTCGTCGCTGTTCAGGCGCAGGGCGCGCAGCAGTTCGATATAGCTGACCTGCGGCGCGTCGGGGAAGGCCTCCCGCACGGCGCGACCGTAAAACTGCATGCCGTAGACATTGTCATATTCGGTCACCAGGGCGTGCAGCGACTCAGCGTTCTCCGCCTGCTGGAATCGCTGCTCGTACAGCCCCGCCAGCTGTGGCCACGCCTGCAGATACCAGTTAATGCGACGCAGCATGCCGCGCGCCGAATCAGCGTAACGCCCCTCCGGCCAGCGCTGGAGGTAGGCCTGGGCCGCTTTCTGCGCCTGTTCAGCGGCCGGGCGGTCGATGCGGGCGATATCAAAATCGCCGTACTCGCCGGTGCTGTTCTGGCTGCTTTTGTTCAGCGCCGTGCGCATCAGCATATAGCTGGCGGTTTCTGCCAGCCACGGACGATCGCTGTCGATAAGCGAGGTAAAGGCCCCATCCGCGCCGGTGTAATCGCCGGCATAAAAAAGGGCCGCCCCGGTCAGATAGGTTTTATACAGCAGGGCAGAGGAGCCTGCCGGGAGAGACGCGAGGGCAGCGGAAATCTGCTCGTCGGTGGCACCCGAGTAGAGACCCAGACGCGCCTGACCCAGCGCATGGCGCTGTTCCGCCGTCAGCGAGTCGTCGGCCAGCAGCGCGGCAAAAAACTGACTCATGCTGTCGGCACTGTTCGAGACGAAGCGGTTTTCCTGCTCGCCGTCCTGATGGGTATCGACCGGTTCAAGCTGCAACACGGCCAGCTGCTGGTTGAGAGGGGACTCTTCAGCCGGTTTATCCGTCGCTGCGCGGGTCGGTGCTTCCAGGTCATCCCACTCCGGATGATAAGCAAAGTAGAAATCCCGGGAGCGGGTAATATCCGCAGGCATCGCCTGAACCGGCAGAGGGAAGGATTTGGCTTCGCTCAGCAGACGCAGCAGGTTGTCGCGGGAGTCGTTGCCGGGCGTCAGCACCGGGTCGCCCTTCAGCAGACAGTGCGTATCGCTCCAGTTGCAGTCTTCCATATCAAAGGAGGCGAATGCCGGGGCGGCGCTCGCCAGTAATGCGCTAACGCTGAATGCCAGCGTTGTCTTCCTGACCATCATCTCATCCTGTCTTTATCGGGAAAGGGCCCGGACGCGAAGGGTGATCCCCTCGACGGCCACTACCTCAACTTTGGTGCCGGCGCTTAAATCATCGTCGGCAATAACCGGCCACGAACTGTCGCCGACACGCATATGACCGCGCCCGTTAACCAGGGCGGTATCCAGAGTAAACTGCATCCCCACCAGCTGCTGTCCGCGCTGGTTGAGCCGGGCATCGGCGGGCTTTTGCCGGCGCACCTGCCTTGAGAGCCAGCGCCACCACAGCCAGGCGGCGGTCAGGGTCAGCACCGCAAACAGCGCCCCCTGCCACGCCCAGTCGAACGGCAGTACCCACACCAGCAGGCCGACGATCACCGCCGCCACGCCGCTCCACAGCAGGTAGCCGTTACCGCCGAGCATTTCAGCCGCCAGCAACAGGCCGCCGAGGCTCAGCCAGAAGACATGCGGATGTGCCGCGATTGTCTCGATCATGATTTGCGCTCGTTGCCGCTGGTTTTGATCAGTTCCGCGATGCCGCCGATGGCGCCCATCAGGCTGCTGGCATCCAGCGGCATCATCACCACTTTGCTGTTGTCCGCCGAACCGATCTGCTGCAGCGCTTCGGTATATTTCTGCGCCACAAAGTAGTTAATCGCCTGGATATCCCCGGCCGCGATGGCCTCTGAGACCATTTGCGTGGCGCGGGCTTCCGCTTCGGCGGAGCGTTCCCGTGCCTCCGCCTGTAAAAACGCAGACTGGCGTTCCCCCTCGGCTTTGAGGATCTGCGACTGTTTCTCCCCTTCGGCCTTCAGGATCTCGGCCTGGCGCACCCCTTCGGCCTCCAGAATGTAGGCGCGTTTGGTTCGTTCGGCCTTCATCTGGGCGTTCATGGAGGTGATCAACTCGGCGGGCGGACGCACGTCGCGAATCTCAATTCGGGTGACTTTGATGCCCCACGGGTTCGTGGCTTCATCGACGATGTGCAGCAGGCGGGTATTGATGCTGTCGCGCTGGGAGAGCATCTCGTCCAGCTCCATAGAGCCCAGAACGGTACGGATGTTGGTCATCGTCAGATTGATGATCGCCAGCTCAAGGTTACTCACCTCGTAGGCCGCTTTCGGCGCGTCGATCACCTGAATAAAACAGACCGCGTCGATAGTAACGTTGGCGTTATCCCTGGAGATAACCTCCTGGGAAGGAATATCGAGCACCTGCTCCATCATATTGATCTTGCGACCAATGCGATCCATGAACGGCACCACAAGGCTTAAGCCCGGCTGCAGGGTGTTGGTGTAACGGCCAAAACGTTCAACCGTCCACTGATAGCCCTGGGGAACGATTTTCACCCCGGCGGCAACAATAACCAGCGCGACGAAGATCAGAATGGGGATAACGATGAACATATAAAACCTCCTGTTTTGTCTTCCATGTTGCGATAACAACTGTTCGTTTGTTGTCCATAAGTATACCGACAAACAGGGACGAATTCGCGCCGAATCAACGGTGCGGGCAGGATCCAGACATAAAAAAGCCCCGCTAAAAATGGCGGGGCCTGATGAATAATGCGACCAGAAGATCAGTACAGCAGGGCGTAAAGCTTACGGCGATAGGTCGAGGCCAGGGAATCACCCGTTCCGAGCGCCGCCAGAATATCCTGGAGCGTTTTACGCGCCTGGCCGTCAGCGGCCGCCAGATCGGTTTTCAGATGACCGAACAGCAGTTCCAGCGCCTCTTCGTTACGACCTACCTGATGCAGTTGCAGTGCCAGCTGGCTGGCCAGCGCGGCGTCGGTTGGGTTGGCGGCGACCTGCTGCTGCAGCTGCTGAATCTCCGGCGTATCCGCGGCCTGCTTCAGCAGTTCAATCTGCGCCACCAGACCCTGATAACGGGTATCCTGATCCTGCAGAGGGATGGTCTTCAGCACGACTTCGGCATCGTCGGAGCGCTTGAGGATAATCAGCGTTTCCGCCAGCAGCAGGCCGGTTTCGCTGTTCTGACCGGAGAGCTGCCAGGCCTCTTTCAGCAGCGGCAGGGCTTCGTCGTGCTTGCCTTCGGCCATCAGGGCCGCTGCCTGCTGCGCTTTCAGTTCATCTTCGCGCGGCAGCACTTTATCCAGCAGGGCGCGGATCGCCTCTTCCGGCTGCGGTCCCTGGAAGCCATCAACCGGCTGACCGTTCTGGAACAGATACACCGTTGGGATGGCGCGCAGGCCAAACTGGGAGGCGATCATCTGCTCGGCGTCGCAGTCCAGTTTCGCCAGAATAAACTGACCGTTGTACTGGGCCGCAAGCTTCTCGAGCACCGGCGTCAGCTCCAGACAGTGCTGACTCCGTTCAGACCAGAAGTAGAACAGCACCGGTTTGGTCATCGACTGTTCAAGGATCTGGTGCAGGTTGGCTTCGGTAATGTTGACAATATTCTGTACGGACATGCGGCATTCTCTGTTATGAGTTTGTATTTACATGGGGGCGTGGCGCGTGGCTTCAACTCAGCCCTGTAAAATTTTGTCCATCATCCGGCCAGGCAGCAGGCGCTTCAGCAGGCCGACGGCGTGAGTCACCAGCGTGACCGGATAACGCATTTTGGGGTTTTTGCTCTCAAAAGCATGGCGCACTTTGGCGACCACCGCCTCCGGCCCCAGCGTAAAACGCGCGGCAATGCCGGGATTTTCTACCGGTTTATCGGCGGTCTGGTTGACGTTGTCGGTAAAGCGGGTGCGGATGGGGCCAGGTTCAATCAGGCTCACCTTAATGCCGCTGTGGCGCAACTCCATACGCAGCGCATCGGACCAGGCCTCCAGCGCATATTTGCTGGCGGCGTAGGCCCCGCGGCCCGGGGTGGAGATCAGCCCCATCACCGAGGAGGTCATGACAATTCGCCCTTCGCCGTGCGGCAGCATGGCGGGCAGCAGGCGCATGGTGAGCTGGTGGACGCCAAAAAAGTTGGCGGAAAATTGCTGCTCAAGCTGCTGGCGGGAGACGCTCTGCAGCGGGCCGTAAACGCCGAAACCGGCATTGTTAAACAGCCCGTACAGACGATTATTGGTGAGCGCGATCACCTCGTCGGCGGCGCGCTCAATGCTGTCGGCACAATCCAGATCCAACAGCACGCCGGTCAACCCCATCCCGTTCATCCTTTCAACGTCTTCGGGTTTACGGCAGGCGGCCAGTACCCAGAATCCCTGGCGCTTCAGTTCAAGGGCACTTTCAAGGCCAATACCACTGGAACATCCTGTTATTAAGACCGATTTTTGCATAACTTTACCTGTCAGGATCTCCGCTGAATTACGAGTCATGTTTAACTAAAGGAGCCAGCCGGGTTGCCATCCAGTCGGCAATAAACGGCTGTGCGTCCCGATTGGGGTGAATACCGTCATCCTGCATCCACTGCGGCTTCAGGTAGACCTCTTCCATAAAAAAGGGCAGCAGCGGCACATCGAACTCTTTGGCAAGCTTCGGATAGATCGCGCTGAAGGCTTCATTATACCGACGACCGTAGTTGGCGGGCAGGCGAATTTGCATCAATAGCGGTTGGGCATTGGCGGCGCGGATATCCTGCAAAATTTTGCGCAGGGTCTGCTCGGTCTGCTGAGGCTGGAAGCCGCGCAGGCCGTCATTGCCGCCGAGCTCAACCAACACCCAGCGCGGCTGATGCTGCTTCAGCAGGGCCGGCAGGCGCGAAAGCCCCTGTTGGGAGGTATCACCGCTGATGCTGCCGTTGATCACCGACGTTTTAGTCTGCCATTTATCGTTCAGCAGGGCAGGCCAGGCGGCACTGGCCGCCATCCGGTAGCCCGCGCTGAGGCTATCGCCCAGAATTAATAACGTGTCCGCCGCCGCGGCGCGAAATGTCATCAGAATCAGAAACAGGAAGGGCAAATGCCAGCGGAAAACATTGTTGAAGTTCATCATCTTAAGAAGTCCGTGGGTCAGGGTGAGCACGAGCTTTCCATCCTTACCGGAGTTGAACTCATTGTCAAACGCGGGCAGAGCATCGCCCTGATTGGGGAGTCGGGCTCCGGAAAGTCGACGCTGCTGGCGATCCTTGCCGGTCTGGATGACGGCAGCAGCGGTGAGGTTCACCTCGTCGGGCAACCGCTGCACAACCTGGATGAAGAGGCGCGCGCCGCCCTGCGCGCAAAGCACATCGGCTTTGTTTTCCAGTCGTTTATGTTAATCCCGACCCTCAATGCGCTGGAGAATGTCGAGCTGCCGGGCCTGCTGCGCGGCGAGAATAGCGCCCACAGCCGCGAAAGCGCCAAAGCCCTGCTGGAGCAGCTGGGGCTCGGCAAGCGTCTCGATCACCTTCCGGCGCAGCTCTCCGGCGGCGAGCAGCAGCGCGTGGCTCTGGCCCGGGCATTTAACGGCCGGCCGGAAGTGCTCTTTGCCGATGAACCCACCGGCAACCTCGATCGCCAGACCGGGGATAAAATCGCCGATCTGCTGTTTTCCCTGAACCGCGAGCACGGCACCACGCTGATCCTCGTTACTCACGATCCGCAGCTGGCGGCCCGCTGCGATCGCCGCCTGCGCCTGGTGAATGGCGAATTGCGGGAGGAAGCATGATTGCCCGCTGGTTCTGGCGCGAATGGCGCTCCCCCTCGCTGCTGATCGTCTGGCTGGCGTTAAGCCTGGCGGTAGCCTGCGTGCTGGCGCTGGGCAGCGTCAGCGATCGGATGGAAAAGGGGCTTAGCCAGCAAAGCCGCGAGTTTATGGCCGGCGACCGAACGCTGCGCAGCTCCCGCGAGGTGCCGCAGGCGTGGCTTGAGGAGGCGAGAAAAGCGGGGCTGAAGGTCAGCGAGCAGCTGAGCTTCCAGACCATGACCTTTGCCGCCGACACGCCGCAGCTGGCGAGCGTAAAGGCCGTGGATGATATCTATCCGATGTACGGCGCGCTACAGACCAACCCGCCGGGGCTGAAACCGGCTCCGGGCACGGTGCTGCTGGCCTCGCGTCTGATGGCGCTGCTGAATTTAAAAACCGGCGACAGCATCGATGTCGGGGATGCGACCCTGAAAATTGCCGGGGAGGTGCTCCAGGAGCCCGACTCCGGCTTCAACCCCTTCCAGATGGCGCCGCGTCTGCTGATGAATACCGCGGACGTAGCCAAAACCGGGGCGGTACAGCCCGGCAGCCGCGTGACCTGGCGCATTAAGTTTGGCGGCACCCCTGCACAATTAGCCAGTTACGAGAAGTGGCTGCTGCCGCAGCTGAAGCCGGAGCACCGCTGGTCCGGGATGGAGCAGGAAGACGGGGCACTTGGCAAATCGCTGGAGCGTTCCCAGCAGTTCCTGCTGCTCTCGGCGCTGCTGACGCTGTTGCTGGCGGTCGCCGCAGTGGCGGTGGCGATGAGCCACTACTGCCGCAGCCGCTACGACCTGGTGGCGATCCTCAAAACCCTGGGGGCGGGCAGGGCGCAGCTGCGTAAGCTGATTGTCGGCCAGTGGCTGGCGGTGCTGGCGCTCTCCGCCATTACCGGCGGGGCGATGGGGCTGCTGTTTGAAAAGGTGCTGATGGTGCTGCTCAAGCCGGTCCTGCCTGCGGCGCTGCCGCCTGCCAGCCTCTGGCCGTGGCTGTGGGCGATTGGCGCGATGATCGTCATCTCGCTGCTGGTGGGGCTGCGTCCGTACCGCCTCCTGCTGGCGACCCAGCCGCTGCGCGTCCTGCGTCGTGACGTGGTCGCCAGCGTCTGGCCGCTGAAATTTTATCTGCCGGTTATCGTGGCGGTGGTCGTGGCGCTGCTCGCCTGGCTGATGGGCGGCAGCATGCTGCTGTGGGCGGTGCTGGCCGGGGCGGTGGTACTGGCGCTGCTCTGCGGCGTGCTGGGCTGGATGCTGCTCAGCGTGCTGAAAGGGCTGACGGTGAAATCGCTCCCGGTGCGTCTGGCGGTGAACCGCCTGCTGCGCCAGCCGTGGTCGACCCTCAGCCAGCTGTCGGCGTTTTCGCTGTCGTTTATGCTGCTGGCGCTGCTGCTGGTGCTACGCGGCGACCTGCTGGATCGCTGGCAACAGCAGCTCCCGCCGGAGAGCCCGAACTATTTCCTCATCAACATCGCCCCGGAGCAGGTGACGCCGCTGAAGGGGTTCCTCTCTGAGCACCAGATTATCCCGGAGTCTTTCTACCCCATCGTGCGGGCGCGTCTGACGCAGATTAACGGCCAGTCCACCGAGGGCAATAAGGATGAGTCGCTTAACCGCGAGCTGAACCTCACCTGGCAGGATAAACGCCCGGATCATAACCCGATCGTCGCCGGCAGCTGGCCGCCGAAAGCGGGTGAGGTCTCGATGGAGGAGGGGCTGGCAAAGCGCCTTAACGTCGGGCTGGGGGATACGGTGACCTTTACCGGCGATACTCAGGACTTCAGCGCCAAAGTGACCAGCCTGCGCAAGGTGGACTGGGAGAGCCTGCGGCCGAACTTCTTCTTTATCTTCCCCTCCGGGGCGCTGGACGGGCAGCCCCAGAGCTGGCTGACCAGCTTCCGCTGGGAGAATGGCAACGGCATGCTCACCCAGCTTAACCGCGAGTTCCCGACCGTCAGCCTGCTGGATATCGGGGCGATCCTCAGACAGGTCGGCCAGGTGCTGGAGCAGGTGAGTCGGGCGCTGGAGGTGATGGTGGTGCTGGTAACGATTTGCGGCGTGCTGTTACTGCTGGCTCAGGTGCAGGTCGGGATGCGCCAGCGTCATCAGGAGCTGGTGGTCTACCGCACCCTGGGGGCGGGCAAAAAGCTGCTGCGCACCACCTTGTGGAGCGAGTTTGCCCTGCTGGGGCTGGTGGCGGGCCTGGTGGCGGCCATTGGTGCAGAAACCGCGCTGGCGGTGCTGCAAACCCGGGTGTTCGACTTCCCGTGGGAGCCGGACTGGCGGCTGTGGGCGATCCTACCGCTCAGCGGGGCGGTGATGCTCTCCCTGTGCGGCGGCTGGCTGGGTGCCCGTCTGCTGAAAGGCAAAGCGCTGTTCCGTCAGTTCTCCGGTTAATCCCCCTCCGTAACCATCACGTGCCGGTTTTTATACCGGCACGTGATGTCTAAGTAGCATAAAAAGATAAAACACTGCGTTTTAGTAGCACAAATCATTAAAAACCGGACAACACGAGCAGATAAATCCTGGTTAATATTCACCTGCTAAATAAGTGGCAGTGTGTCTATTAAGGAAAAATAATGACCATAACTAAAAAAGCGCTGGCGGTATCGATCGGCGCAGCAGTGGCATTGGCGTCTTTTGCATCCCAGGCTGAAATCACCGTCCTGAAACAGGATCCGCAGGCGGGTAACCCGCTGAGCCGTCTGAACTTCACCGTTGGCGGCAGCATCCGTCCGCAGTTCCAGAACATGACCGGCGACGACGGCAAGAACAGCTACAAGCGTAACGGCTTTGATGGCGGCACCCGCTTCCGTTTCGCAGCCGATTACTACCTCTTTGATGACATCAGCTGGATCAGCTACTACGAGCTGGGTGTGAACATTCCGGCCCAGTTCGACTGGGACAATCACCATGCTGACGGCGCGCACGACACCTCCCGCCGTATGCTCTACACCGGCCTGAAGAGCGACACCTGGGGCACCCTGACCTTCGGCCAGCAGAACAGCGTTTATTACGATGTGGTGGGCGCGAAAACCGATATCTGGGACTACGACATGATCGGCCAGGCACCGGGTAACGGCATCAACGGCGACTACGACGGCTCATACCGTTCACGCCAGATGCTGAAGTACAAGAAAACCCTCGGCGATGCTGACATCTACGCCTCTTACCTGTTCGAAGACAGCGAATACCTGCCGGGCAATGGCCTGCGCTACAAGCGTAAAGGCGGCGGTTCACTGGGTCTGGATTATCGTCTGACCACCGATCTGACCTGGGGCGCGGCCTGGAACTACACCCGTGCCGACATGCGTAACCCGGATAACGGCGACAGCAAGTCCTGGGATCAGAACATCCTCGGTACCGCGCTGAGCTGGACCCCGGACAACTGGACCTTCTCCGCAGGCGGCGGCTGGTATCAGAACTTTATGACCAGCAAAAAAGTGTCGGTAAACGACTACTTCGCGGGCGATGCGTGGGGTATTGAGTACTTCGCGGGCTATAAATTCCCGATTAGTCAGTATGCGGTGAAATCCATCCAGCCTTACTTCATGGGCGACCGCATCGAGACCATGAATGGCCGTAACTACCAGCGCATCGACAACGGCGTGGGGATCAGTTTCCAGCTGGATTACGGTTTCCGTGTGGATTACGAGCACGTGTTCACCTCCAGCACCGACGATCTGGGCGATATGAACCTGGTGCGTCTGCGCTACGACTTCTAAGTCGTCTCTCCCCGGCGGCGCGTCGCTGCCGGGGGTATTTATTACCCCGCCGGGAAAGTTATCCCAAAAATCGCATAAGCATCTGTAGTACATTCAACGACATAATTCGCAACATCATGAAATAATTTCAAGGACGCGGCCTGTGATCTGTGTCATGTTAACGGGAGCTGCGTCGCATCGTACGGCGCATCCACATCACGCATCACCGCTTTGAAATGGAGATCTCATGGGATTACGTCATACGCTTCGCGCTGCCGCTGGCGCGCTTTTGCTGGTCTGCGGTTTGCAGGCTGCCCACGCGAACAGCGATCCACACACTATCGTCTTCGGCGTTGCGCCGGGTCCGTATGGCGATATGGTCAAACAGGCCATTGCCCCGTCGCTGCAAGAGAAAGGCTACAAGGTCGTGGTGCGCGAATTCAGCGACTACGTGCAGCCTAATATGGCGCTGGCGAACGGCAGCATTGATGCCAACCTGTTCCAGCACACGCTCTATTTCACCAAGTTCACCGCCGATAAAAATCTGAAGCTCAGCAAATTACTCACCGTACCTACTGCCGGGATGGGTTTTTACTCCCGCAAGGTGAAGAGCCTGGATGAACTGAAACAAGGCGATATTGTTACCCTCTCCAACGATCCAACTAACCTTGCGCGTGGCCTGCGTTTCCTCGCGTCGCTCAAGCTGATTACCATCAAAGAGAATATCGATCCAACCAAAGCCTCTGAGCGTGATATTGCCAGTAATCCGAAGGGGCTGGTGTTTAAACCGCTGGAAGCGGCCCAGCTGCCTCGTACCCTGGACAGCGTCACCGCCTCGCTGGTTAACGGTAACTTTGCCATTGCTGCCGGGCTTGATCTCTCCAGCGCGCTTGCCCAGGAGCAACTGGACGAGAACCTGAAAAATATTATTGCGGTACGCACGGAAGATGCGGATAAGCCTTTTGCCAAAGATATCGTCACCGTAGTGCAGTCCCCGGCCTATCGCGCGGTCATCGACGATCCGAAAAATGTCTATAACGCGTTCCAGAAACCAGACTGGATGACGGCCGCGAAACCCTGATAGCAATGGGCATACACCAGGGCAGCAGCGGCTGCCCTTTTCGCATTTCTGAGGTAGTCATGATTGAGTTAGATAAGGTCTGCGTCGATTTCCAGACCGGGCGCGGCCCTGCCACCCGGGCGGTGTCAGACGTCAGCCTGCGTATCGCCGCCGGGGAAATATTCGGCATTGTCGGCACCAGCGGTGCAGGCAAGAGCACGCTGCTACGCACCCTGAACGCGCTCCAGCGCCCGGCGTCAGGGAGCGTTAACATCAACGGTGTGGAAATTTCTGCCCTTGAGGGCGTGAACTTGCGGCAGGCCCGCCAGCGTATTGGCATGATTTTTCAGCATTTCAACTTAATGCACACCCGCACCGTGGCACAGAACGTGGCCTTTAGCCTGAAGGCTGCCGGCTGGGAGCGCAGCAAAATTGCTCCGCGCGTCAGTGAAATCCTTGCTCTGGTCGGGTTGAGCGATAAAGCCAATCGCTACCCGGTGCAGCTCAGCGGTGGGCAAAAACAGCGGGTTGGCATTGCCCGCGCCATTGCCAACCATCCCGATGTCTTGCTGTGCGATGAACCGACCTCGGCGCTGGATCTGGAAACCTCCGCCACCATTCTGGCGCTGTTAAAGCAGATCAACGCGCAGATGGGGATCACTATCGTGCTGATCACCCACGAAATGAACGTCATTAAATCCATCTGCGATCGCGTGGCGGTGATGTCTGGCGGTGAAGTGGTGGAGCTGGGGGAGGTCTTTGATATCTTTGCCCATCCGCAGCATGCCTTTACGCAGCAGCTGGTGTCGCACACCCTGAACCTGACCCTGCCGGAGCGTCTGCGCCAGCATCTGCCAGGACAACTGCTGAAGATCCTGTTTATCGGCGACTCTGCCGAACAGCCGGTGCTGTCAGAGGTTGCGGTGAAATTTGGTGTGGCAGTGAACATCCTGCACGGCAAAATTGAGTATATCGGCGAGCGCGCGCTGGGGATCCTGGTGGTGCAGCTTACTGCACCAGACAATCTGCCTGCCGTGGCCTTAGCCGTGGAACATATCCGTCAACGCACTGCCCAGGTGGAGGTGATCCGTGGATGATTTACTGCTCGATCTCAGTCTGGCGTTTAATGAAACTTTCCAGATGCTGGCTATCTCAACGGTGCTGGCGATCCTCGGCGGTCTGCCGCTGGGCTTTCTGATTTTCGTCACCGACCGCCATCTGTTCTGGCAAAACCGTGTTGTCTACCTCTTCAGCTCCGTACTGGTGAACATCATCCGTTCGGTGCCCTTTGTGATTTTGCTGGTGCTGCTGCTGCCGTTAACCCAGTTCCTGTTGGGCAACACCATTGGGCCCATTGCCGCCTCGGTGCCGCTCTCGGTGGCGGCCATCGCATTCTATGCCCGGCTGGTGGATAGCGCCCTGCGCGAAGTGGATAAAGGGATTATTGAAGCGGCCGAAGCCTTTGGTGCCAGCCCGATGCGCATTATCTGCACCGTGCTGCTGCCGGAGGCGAGCGCCGGCCTGCTGCGCGGTCTGACTATCACCCTGGTCAGCCTGATCGGCTACTCCGCTATGGCCGGGATTGTCGGTGGCGGTGGCGTCGGGGATCTGGCGATCCGCTACGGTTATTACCGCTACGAAACCCAGGTGATGGTGGTGACAGTGATTGCCCTGATAGTGCTGGTGCAAATTGTCCAGGTGCTCGGTGACTGGCTGGCGAAACGCGCCGATAAGCGCGATCGCCGCTGACCTTCAGGCCGCCAGCCAGGCGGCTACGTCGTTAAATACGCCCCGATAAACAATCTTGTCCGCCTTTTTCTCCAGCTGATAGTTGTACATCGGGTCGTAATAGTCATTGAGCAACGGCGCAAGCCAGCTAAAGTGGGCCTCGGTGCGGCCGGTGCGCTGTTGTTCAACGAGGGCGCTATCCAGCAGAGCAGTAAACTCCGCAAAACGCTGCAACCCCAGCCGACGGCGGATGGCAAACAGGCCGTGGTGCAGGTACTCGCCGTACTCCAGCCAGCCTGCCTCTTCCCCGCGCGCGGCGCGAAAGGCCTGCCACATCTGCTCGAAATACTCTTCCCGCAAGCGCTCAAGGCGCACGTCAAAGGGATCTTCCACCACCGCAATCGGCGATTGCACCATGCGATCCCGCAGGCACTCCGGCAGATGGTTAGAGCCAATCATCCTTCCTTCGTCTTCCAGCACCCAGCGCGCGGCGTCCTTTTTCAGCAGCTCCACCGCGAGATGATTTTCAAAGCTGGCCTGCGAAAGCTGCGGCGTCAGCGTGCGGCCAAACGACGAGCCGCGATGGTGCGCCAGCCCTTCAAGATCGATCCCGTCAGGACGCGCCTTCACCAGCAGCGTTTTGCCGCTACCGGTACATCCGCCAATCAGCACGGTCGGCTTTTGCACCTGTTCAACGGTGGCCTGCATCGCCGCCTGGCGCAGCGCCTTATAGCCGCCGCGGATCAGCGGATAATTTACGCCTGCCTCTTTCAACCAGGCCTGCGCGATATGCGAGCGCTGCCCGCCCCGGGCGCAGCAGAGATAACCCTGGGGTTGCGCAAGGCAGGCGGCGCGCCAGGCCTCGAGGCGCTGGTCGCGGGTTTCGCCACTCACCAGACGGTGGCCGAGCGCAAGCGCTGCCTCCGGCCCCTGGCGTTTATAGCAGGTGCCCACGGCGGCGCGTTCGTCGTCATTCATTAGTGGCAGGTTAACTGCCGCAGGCATGGCACCCTGGGCAAATTCAACCGGGGCGCGCACGTCGATTATCGGCGTGTCGGCAGCAAGTATGGCGCGGTAGTCCGTCCCATCGTTCATAAGGATCCCTCAAAACAGCGATGGGCAGGATTTTACGCCGGGGAAGGGGAAGATCAACTCCCCGGCGGTATGACTTAGCTCAGTGTTGCCTGCGCCCAGGCGATGCCGCTGGCATACTCTGGCGGCAGCAGGGGCATAATGGCTTCGAGCGTGGCGCTCAGGCGGGGGATATCGCTGTCGTTCAGGTTCAGGTGGCCGACCTTGCGCCCCGGACGAACCTCTTTGTCGTACCAGTGCAGATGCACCAGGGGCAGTTTCAGCCAGTCGTAGTTCAGATCGGTGCCGATCAGGTTGATCATCACCGACGGGCTGTTGACCACCGGTGGCGGCAGCGGCAGGCCGGTAATGGCGCGCAGGTGCAGCTCAAACTGGCTGATGGAGGCACCGTTTTGCGTCCAGTGGCCGCTGTTGTGCACGCGCGGGGCCAGCTCGTTGATCAGCAGGCCATCCGGGGTGATGAAGCACTCCATCGCCATTACGCCGACGTAGCCCAGCTCCTGCATAATGGCGGAGAGCATGCTTTCAGCCTGCGCCTGCTGAGCTGCATTGGCCTGCGGGAAGACCACGCTGGTGCGCAGAATGCCGTCCTGATGCAGGTTGTGGGTCAGGGGATAGAAGACGGTGCTGCCGTCGTGGGCGCGGGCACCCACCAGCGACACTTCGCCGCTGAAGTTAATGCCCTGCTCAACGATGCACTCGCCGTAGCACTCATCCGGCAGCTGATCGGTTTCACCGGCGCGCAGACGCCACTGGCCGCGGCCGTCGTAGCCGCCCACGCGGCGTTTGACGATCGCCAGCTCGCCCAGGGTAGCAAACACGCCGGACCACTGGCCTTTCTCGGTCAGCAGCTGCCACGGCGCGGTGGCGAGGTGCAGATCGTCGAACAGCTGCTTCTGCGTCAGACGGTCGGCAATGATCGGGAAGACGTCGCGGTTAACGAAGGCGTTATGACGCGCCAGCTCGCGGGTCAGGGCGGTTTCCGGCCAGCGTTCAATCTCTGCGGTAATGACGCTCTGCTGGAAGGGTACGGCTTCCGGTTCATCGTCCAGCCCGACCGGCCAGACGGCGATCCCCAGCGGTTCACCCGCCTGACGCAGCATGCGGCCTAACTGACCGTTACCGAGGACGCAAACCTGTTTCATGCCGCACCTCGCGGGTCCGGGTTCTCCAGTACCTCGTCGGTCTGGGCGTTACGCCACGCGACCAGGCGCTGGTGCAGCTCTTTATCGTGGGTTGCGAGGATCTGCGCGGCCAGCAGGGCGGCGTTAGCGGCACCCGCTTTACCAATCGCCAGCGTCCCCACCGGAATGCCGCGCGGCATCTGCACGATGGAGTAGAGGCTGTCGACGCCGCTCAGGGCTGCGCTTTGAACCGGGACGCCGAGCACCGGCACCAGGGTTTTGGCGGCAATCATGCCGGGCAGATGTGCGGCCCCGCCGGCACCGGCAATAATCACCTGATAGCCGTTCTCTTCCGCGCCTTCGGCGAAGCTGAACAGTTTATCGGGGGTGCGGTGTGCGGAGACCACTTCAACGTGGTGAGGAACGTTCAGGATGTCAAAGATTTCGGCGGCGAACTGCATGGTAGCCCAGTCGCTTTTGGACCCCATCACGATGGCGACACGCGCCGGATTATTGCTGGAAGACATGCGTCTTAAAACTCCTGTGGTGCACAACTCTCGGCTTTTGAGGTGACAGAGAATAGCACGATCTACAGGCAAGGAAAACGGTTGCGCGGCTAAAACTTCTGCCAACGTCGGTCTGGAGCGGCAACAAAAAAACCGCCTTTCGGCGGTCTTTCACAGGATGCTTATCCCTTGCTACAGGAGATTGCCTGCGGTCAGGTTCTCTTTGTCGAAGGCATGGTTCACATCAATATGGTTCTGATGCAGCGCCGTGTCGATATTCGAGCCCGCCTCCGGGGTGGAGACGTGATGTGCTGCTGCCATTGCGCCAGAGGAGAGTGTTGCGGCCAGCAGCAGGGCGCTGACGATGCTGATATTTTTCATTCTCTTTTCCTTCTTCATCGTATTGTCGCTGTCGCGGGTCTGTTATCTGGCGGCACGGCAATCAGTAAAATTATTTAGTCAGTTCAGCGGTCATGTGCACGCGGTTGTCGAACTGAGCGCTGGTGATTTTGTACGCTGCGCCTTCTTTCGCGGCCTGAGCGGCAATTTTGGCTTCGGCACGGTCCAGGGTAGAGGCGGTAGCGCTAACGCTCTGCGCAAAAGAACCGAAAGAGATCAGAGAAAGAGCGGCAACTGCAACGAAAGTTTTGATGGATTTCATGGTCGTATTCCTTAAGCGATTTTGTTTGGGATAGGGCGTTGTTGCCCTGATGTGAGTAATCATAGGCCGACCAGAGTGTGATTAAAATCAAAACAATTTGCGCGTAGCATTCAAAAAAATTGAATGAATTTCAGGCGGGATTTCAGAACGGGAAAGCGATCAGCTCCACGCCATCGGGCGTGACTTTTACCATGGAGCCTTCGGTATGCCAGGCTCCCAACACCACGCGGTGAGCGGGTTCGCCGTTGACGGTCAGGTCATGCACGTCCGGGCGGTGGGTATGGCCGTGCATCAGCCACTGCACCTGATGGTTTTCCATCACGCTGACGACCGCCTGCGGGTTGACGTCCATGATGGTCATCGATTTGCTGCTGTTGGCGGCTTTACTGCCGGCGCGCATCTTCGCCGCAATGCGGCTGCGGATAAACAGCGGCAGGGCGAGAAACAGGGTCTGGATCCAGGGGGTATGCACTTTGGCGCGAAACGCCAGATAGCCGGTATCGTCAGTGCAGAGCGTGTCGCCATGCATAATCAGTACGCGGCGACCGTACAGGTCGAGAACGGTCTCTTCCGCCAGCAGGGTCATGCCGCACGCGCGGGCGTAGCGTTTGCCGAGCAGAAAGTCGCGGTTGCCGTGGATAAAGAAGCAGGGGACGCCGGAATCAACCAGCGTTTTAAGCGCACTCGCTATCTCGCGGTGCAGCGGGTTCGGGTCGTCGTCGCCAATCCAGGCTTCAAACAGATCCCCCAGGATGTAAAGCGCATCGGCGTGTCGGGCTTCACCCTGTAAAAAACGCAGAAAACCGGCGGTGATCGCCGGTTCTTCTGTTTGCAGATGCAGATCTGCAATAAAGAGTGTCGCCACCAATTATTCGCTGACGGTCACGCTTGTGATGATGACGTCTTCTTTTGGAACGTCCTGGTGCATACCGCTGCGACCGGTAGAAACGGCTTTGATCTTGTCAACGACGTCCATACCTTCAACCACTTCTGCGAACACGCAGTAGCCCCAACCCTGCAGGCTTTCGCCGGAGAAGTTCAGGAAGTCGTTGTCAGCCACGTTGATGAAGAACTGCGCGGTGGCAGAGTGCGGTGCCTGAGTACGGGCCATTGCCAGGGTACCGCGGGTGTTTTTCAGACCGTTGTTCGCTTCGTTTTTGATCGCTTCTTTGGTCTCTTTCTGGTTCATACCAGGTTCAAAACCGCCGCCCTGGATCATAAAGCCGTTGATCACACGGTGGAAAATGGTGTTGTTGTAGAAACCTTCGCGGCAGTAGTCCAGGAAGTTTTTAACTGTTTCAGGCGCTTTGTCATCAAAGGTTTTGATTACGATATCGCCATGATTAGTGTGGAAAGTAACCATTTTTGCATCCTGTTCCGTTATAGTGGTGCTTCGACCCCGTGGGGGGCCACAATAAGCGCTTGTTATAGCATAACCTCACGGCGCGATCACCTTGCATTGTGTGCTGCTTCAGGTTTGAATTACAGGTAGAATACGCCGTTTTCGTCCACACACGTCTCACATGGAATCTTCGATGTTAAAAATCTTCAACACACTGACGCGCCAAAAAGAGGAATTCAAACCTATTCATGCCGGGGAAGTCGGCATGTACGTGTGTGGTATTACCGTTTACGATCTCTGTCATATCGGCCATGGCCGTACCTTTGTCGCCTTCGACGTGGTGTCACGCTACCTGCGTTTCCTCGGGTATAACCTTAAGTATGTACGCAATATCACCGATATCGACGACAAAATTATCAAGCGCGCTAACGAGAACGGCGAAAACTTCGTCGCGTTAGTCGATCGCATGATCGCCGAAATGCACAAGGATTTTGATGCGCTGAATATCCTGCGCCCGGACCTCGAGCCGCGTGCCACGCACCATATCCCTGAGATCATTGAGATCACCGAACAGCTGATTGCCAAAGGTCACGCCTACGTGGCGGACAACGGCGACGTGATGTTCGACGTGCCGACCGATCCACATTATGGTCAGCTCTCCCGTCAGGATCTGGATCAGCTCCAGGCCGGGGCCCGCGTTGACGTGGTTGACGTGAAGCGTAACCCGATGGACTTCGTGCTGTGGAAGATGTCCAAAGAGGGCGAGCCGAGCTGGCCATCACCGTGGGGTGCGGGCCGCCCGGGCTGGCATATCGAATGTTCGGCAATGAACTGCAAGCAGCTGGGTAACCACTTCGATATTCACGGCGGCGGTTCCGATCTGATGTTCCCGCACCATGAAAACGAAATCGCCCAGTCCACCTGCGCCCACGACGGCGAGTATGTGAACTACTGGATGCACTCCGGGATGGTGATGATTGACCGCGAGAAAATGTCGAAATCGCTGGGCAACTTCTTCACCGTGCGCGACGTGCTGAAGTATTACGATGCCGAAACCATCCGCTACTTCCTGATGTCCGGCCACTATCGCAGCCAGCTGAACTACAGCGAAGAGAACCTCAAGCAGGCGCGTTCCGCGCTGGAGCGTCTCTATACCGCCCTGCGCGGGACCGACACCTCAGTCGCCGCGGCTGGTGGTGAGGCGTTTGAAGCCCGCTTTATCGAAGCGATGAACGACGACTTCAACACCCCGGAAGCCTACTCGGCGCTGTTTGACATGGCCCGTGAAGTGAACCGCCTGAAAGGGGAAGATATGGAAGCCGCTAACGCGCTGGCCTCCCATATGCGCAAGCTGGCTGGCGTGCTGGGTCTGCTGGAGCAGGCACCGGAAGTGTTCCTGCAGAGCGGTGCTCAGTCGGACGACGGCGAAGTGGCGGAGATTGAAGCCTTGATCAAAGCCCGCCTGGAAGCCCGTCAGGCGAAAGACTGGGCCGCAGCCGACGCCGCGCGTAACCGTCTGACCGAGATGGGGATCATTCTGGAAGATGGCCCGCAGGGGACCACCTGGCGCCGTAAGTAAGTCCGTAACACCCGGCGGCGCTTCGCTTGCCGGGCCTACGGTTTTGTAGGCCGGGTAAGGCGCAGCCGCCACCCGGCTTTTTTACCGCCGTCGCCACCATAACATCCCTATCACAATCACCCCCGGCAGCCACACCCACATCAGCTCAGAGAGAATGACCTGGTGCCCGTAGGGCGTCATGTAGCGCGACAGCGCAAAGGGCGCGACCTTGATCACCTGCCACGGCGCAAAGAAGCGTTCATCCGACCACGGCCACAGCCAGCCGACCCCTTTTCCGCCCGTCGTCACCGAATCCAGCAGGCTATGGGACAGCAGCGACACCGTTAAAAACAGCCAGCAGCGCACCAGCCCGGCCCTGAACCATCGTCGTCCGATTAACACGCAGAGTAATGGCACCACAAAGGCAAACATGAGGGAGTGGGTAAAACCGCGATGGCCGAAAATATTGCCGTAGGCGACGCCAAACTTAAAGGCCAGCACGTCGGCATCCGGCAGCATGGCGAGGACAACTCCGGCGAACAGCAGGCGAGGGGGAATAACCCGGGTGCCCAGCCCTAAGCCCAGGCAAATCGGCACCGCGGCGTGGGTAATGATGGTTGGCATAATAAGGATCCATGGCAAATCATGGAAATATAGCAGAGCGCGGCTGAACCCCGTGCCGGGCGCAAATCTGAATTATGCCGATTCCCGGGCGATCAGCTGCCCCGACAGGGTAATGCGCTGGGTTTGCAGCTCAGGCTCTTTCAGCTTGCGAATCATCAGCCCCGCCGCCTGCCGCCCCGTCTCTTCGCTGGCGGAGGAGACATAGGTAAAGGAGGGGGAGGTGAGGTTAACGTGCAGCATATCCTCAAACCCCACCAGCGCTACCTGCTGGGTGAGAAATACGTCTTTTCCTACCGTGCGCCCGACATGATGAATGCCGGAGATGGAGCCAAGCATCGCATCCGGGGAGTGGCAGAGCAGGGCGGTAATGGTGTTGTTCTTCTCCAGCAGCTGCCGGGTGGCGAAGCTCACCGCCTGGGTGTCGTCGCTGCAGGCCGGGGCGGATTCCTCCCGGAACACCAGCCCGTTTTGCGTCATCGCGCTGCGAAAACCGAGCAGGCGCTGCTCGCGGATCAGATCGCCTTCCATGCCGCCGATATAGGCGATATTGCGGTGTCCGCGCTCAATCAGATAGCGGGTCGCCAGATGCGCCGCCTGGCGGTTATCGCGCATCACCAGATTGCAGCTCTCATCCAGCAGCGACTGCGATACCGCCACCAGCGGCAGCGGACATTCACGGATCAGCGCCGGGAGGGTTGCACGGCGGGTACTGGAAGCCAGGTAGATCACCCCGGCGACGCCCTGCTGTTTGAAGGAGAGCAGGCAGCGCTCGAGGTGCTCACCGTCGTTCAGCGGCTGGCCGAGAAACACCATATAACCCTGCTTCTCCAGCTCCTGGACGATGCTCGCCATCACCTTGATGGAAAAGCTGTCGCTGAAATCACGCAGGATCAGGCCGATCAGATTGGAGGTGTTGGCGCGAAGGTTGGCGGCGGCCACGTTATGCACGTAACCCAGGGCGGTGATGGCGGCGTTAACTTTGTCGATCGTCGCCTCGGAGATCTTTCCTTTCTGACGCAGAACCAGCGAGACGGTGGAGACGGAGACCCCTGCCTCTCTGGCGACATCAATGATGCTGACCTTCTTCACATCTTCTCCCTGAAATGCCTGATAAAACCACGTCTCCCGTAAGAGTACAGGAGACGTGTCGGACAGGCAGCTTATTATTTACCGATCATAGTGGACATCGTCTGGGCGATAAACTGCGCCCGGGCGCCGAAGATAACCTGAATGCCGGAGTCACCGACGAAGACTACGCCGCGTGCGCCGAGGCCGTTCAGACCGTCTTTATCCACCATATCGCTCTTGGCCACTTCCAGACGCAGACGGGTGATGCAGGAGCCGACGGAGTCGATGTTCTGCGCGCCGCCCAGCAGGCTGATGATTTCGGTGGCGATTTCGGTATCGGTTTTGTCATCCGCATTGGCGGTCACTTCGGTGCGGCCCGGCGTTTTCACGTCGAAACGACGGATCACGAAGCGGAAGGTGAAGTAGTAGATCAGCGCCATCGGAATACCGATGATAATGGCGTTGAGGAAGTTGGTCTGGTAGCCGTTAAACGACGGCAGGATCCCGAACGACAGGTAGTCGATAAAGCCCGCAGAGAAGGATTTGGCGATATGCGCATGCATCAGATACATGGTCATGTACGCCAGGCCCGCCATGATGGCGTTAAAGACGTAGAGGATCGGTGCCACGAAGATAAAGGTGAACTCTACCGGCTCGGTGATCCCCGTCAGGAAGCAGGTCAGGGCCGCAGAGAACAGAATACCGGCGGCGATCTTTTTGTTTTTGGTGTGGGCTTCGTGATACATCGCCAGACAGGCCGCCGGCAGCGCGAACAGCATCAGCGGGAATTCGCCCTGCATGAACTTACCGGCGTTCTGGTAGGTATCGCTGCTGAAGGATTTGGTGCCTTCTTCCAGCATCTTGAACCAGATGGTCTGGTCGCCATGGATCACCTGGCCCGCCTGGGTGGTGTAATCCCCGAAGGAGTACCAGAACGACGGATACCAGATGTGGTGCAGACCCAGCGGGATCAGGGCGCGTTCCACCAGACCAAAGATAAAGGTCGATGCCGCCTGGTTATCGCCGTTGACCACTATCGACAGGGCGTCGATACCGGCCTGGATATGTTGCCAGATATAAGGCAGCAGCAGGCCCATCACGAAGGACAGGAACGCTGTAGCAATGGCGACAAAACGCTTCCCGGAGAAGAAGCCGAGGAATTCCGGCAGCTGCATGGTGTGGAAGCGGTTATAACACCAGGCGGCGATAATACCGCACAGCAGGCCGCCAAAGACGCCCATCTGCAATGTCGGAATGCCCACCACCATGGCGTACTTCCCGCCCTGGGAGGCCATCTCCGGCGTAATGCCGAGCACGGTGCCGATGGTGATGTTGGTGACAAACACCGCCACCGCCGCCGACAGCGCCGCGATCCCGGATTCGGATGCCAGGCCGACGGCCGAGCCGATAGCGAACAGCATCGGCAGGTTATCAAAAATGACCCCGCCCGCGTTCATCATCAGCGGCAGGTGGAACTTATCCCCGAAGGCCAACAGCAGGCCCGCAGCGGGAAGCAGTGAGATTGGCAGCATTAAGGCGCGACCAATCATCGATAATTTCGACAGCGATTTAACAAAACCTGATATCAGACCCATTCTGATTTCCCCCGAGTGCACTCTGTGAGCGCTGTTATAGTGAGTAGAACGTTTTAGTAGAACGTTCTACTTATCGTGATGAAAGCCTGAAATTCGCGCAACCAGATTTTCACTTTTCAACAGATGAAATAGTGATTATTTGAAGTTGATCGATAATTAGCCGTGATGGGTGTGGGGGAATGTTGCAGAAAAAAGCCGGGTGGCGGCTGCGCCTTACCCGGCCTACAAACGGAGCCAGTACCTGGGCCCGGTAAGCGAAGCGCCACCGGGCATCAGCCAGCTCAGGCGGTAACTGTTACGCTCTGACCTTCAAAACTGACGGTCTGACCGGCGACAATCTTGCAACGCTTGCGGGTCTCTACCACGCCATCCACTTTGACCAGTCCGTCAGCAATGACGATCTTGGCCTGCGCGCCGCTCTCGCTCCAGCCTTCGAGCTTCAGCAGATCGCACAGCTCGACGTGCGGGTGTTTACCTAATGAAAAAGTGGCCATCTTACGCTTCCTCTACGTCGTGATACTCCTCGCACGCCTGCAAGGTATTCTGAATTAATGTTGCTACGGTCATCGGCCCTACGCCACCCGGAACCGGGGTGATGTAAGAGGCGCGGGCGGCAGCATCTTCATAAACCACGTCGCCCACTACTTTGCCGCTCTCCAGACGGTTAATCCCCACGTCCACGACAATCGCGCCTTCCTTGATCCATTCGCCCGGAATAAAGCCCGGTTTACCTACGGCCACGATCAGCAGGTCGGCATTTTCGACGTGCTGACGCAGGTTTTTGGTAAAGCGGTGGGTGACGGTGGTGGTGCAGCCAGCCAGCAGCAGCTCCATGCTCATCGGACGGCCAACGATATTGGACGCGCCAATCACCACGGCGTTCAGGCCGTAGGTATCAATGTTATAGCGCTCCAGCAGGGTGACGATACCGCGCGGCGTACATGGACGCAGACGCGGCGCACGCTGGCACAGACGGCCAACGTTATACGGGTGGAAGCCGTCCACGTCTTTGTCTGGCGCAATACGTTCCAGCACTTTCACGTTGTCGATGCCCGCAGGCAGCGGCAGCTGGACCAGAATGCCGTCGATCTCTTTATCGGCGTTCAGGGTATCAATCAGCTCAAGCAGCTCTGCTTCGGAGGTGGTTTCCGGCAGATCGTAAGAGCGGGAGAGAAAGCCCACCTCTTCGCACGCTTTGCGTTTGCTGCCGACATAAATTTGTGAAGCCGGGTTACTGCCGACCAGTACAACAGCCAGCCCGGGAGCGCGTTTTCCAGCGGCCCGACGTGCTGCCACTTTTTCCGCAACCTCAGAGCGCACCTGCTGCGCAATCGTTTTACCGTCAATAATCTTTGCTGCCATCAGAGAGAAGATTCCATCTGTAAGGAGTGAAAGGGGGGATGCGCATATTTTGTCAGAAGCGCGCGCTGCTGTCAGTCACACTTTGCGGATTTTCCTGTTAAGCAGGTCGGTTGTCAGCCATCGGTATGAACTGCAAGAGGATTGTACTAAAATGCATTGACTCAACGGTCATTGACCGTATAATTCCACGCGCTTCACCACTGCGAAGATATTCTTCTCTGTGCGCCCTTAGCTCAGTTGGATAGAGCAACGGCCTTCTAAGCCGTAGGTCAAAGGTTCGAATCCTTTAGGGCGTACCATTCAAACCCACATCCCCTTGTTTCCTCTTTCCAGCTGAGAATCTTGCTCTGCGGTAGGCCTTTTCTCGCGAGTCAGTTAAACTATCTCAAATTCGCGTTATTTTGAGATAGTGACACCGTGGCGATTAAACATCCTCCCAGACTGATACCACTGGAATCCCTTTCGGGGGCAGAGATAGCCGCCTATCAACGCTATTTGCGCATAACGGACGATAAAGGGCGCTATCTGCCTTTTGATACGTTCAGACACCGCTTACCTCAACATGAAAACGTAACCCTTGCCTGGACGCTGACCCGCCGCACCCGTGATGCTGCCCTGCAGCGGATCGATTACTGGAACGCAGCAGGGGAACAGGCAGGATTTATTCATACACCCGCTATTTCCGCTACCTGTGAACGGGTCGATAAAGAGGCCACACGTCTGGCGCTCAACGACCTTATCGCCAGGCTGCGTGGCGCAGGCGCAGCGCTGATTCAGCTCCAGCTCGATGAGCCGATCACCAGCTCACAACTGGAAGGCGCAAATACCACTACGCTGGTAGCGAGAAGCATGCTGGAATCGGGTCGGGCACCGCGTACTGAAGACGAACATATGATCGTGGGTAACGCACGGCTGATGGCAGAAATTCCGCAGATGCTGAATGAATCTCTGACAACAGACCTCATTCGCCATTTTCATGCCATTGGCATGGAAGGGATCAATGATGACAAATACCAGCCTGGTGAATTTCGCACGACAAACGATATTGTGATTGCCGATTACGACGGGAACGTTGTTCACCAGCCGCCAGCGGCAGAACAGTTAACTGCCCGCCTGCAATGGGTATGTGACTGGGTAAACAGCAACTCCGGGTACGTTCATCCGCTGGTAAAGGCCTGTACTCTGCATTTTATGATCGCCCATGAACATCCTTTCCGGGATGGAAACGGACGCACCAGCCGGGCGCTGTTTTACTGGTTTATGCTGAAATCGGGGTATGAGGCATTTAAATACATTTCTATCAGCAGCCTGTTACACGCCGCACCGGTTAACTATGCCCAGAGTTATCAGTACACGGAAACTGACGGTATGGATCTGACCTACTTTCTGGAGTATCAAACCGGTGTGATCCGCCGCGCCCTGGACAACCTGCTTCAGCATGTTGACGATCTGGTTGTCAGAGCGGCAAATATCGACAGGATCTTATTTGAGTCCCGTGCATTATCGCGACTGACCTCCCGCCAGGTGACGCTGTTAAATATTATGCTGGCCACGCCTGCGACGTTATATACCGCCGCTGACGTTAGCGATGCGCTGGGTATGTCGGATAACACGGCCCGTAAAGATCTGCGTGCGCTGGTGCGAGAAGGGCTGGTGGAGGAAGCCAGCGTCAACGACCAGAAAACGGTGTACCGCGTCGCGAGGAGTCTCATCAGCTAGCTACTGACAGGCGCGTCATTGATCCTGCTCGCTACCCTGACCCGCATCTGTATAATACCGGCGAACGCGCTGGCAGCATCCGCATGGATGTCGGGTAAGTATTAAGAGGGAATGATGTCCGGTATTGCGCATTACTATGAACACCAGCAGATAAGCAGCCCGCAGCAAGTGGCCACGCTATCGGCCCAGACGTCCTCTGCCGGGATGACGCAGACCAGCGTACCCGCCTCTTTTTCGCAGTTAACCCATTCTTCGCAGCCGATTATCGCCCAGCCGGCGATGAGCGCACCGCAATCCGCCGACCGCCGCCAGGCATCGGTTACCGTCACGCCCGCCTCTTTTGAACAGCTTGGGCAGTACGCCAGCCTGCAGGGCTGGAGTGAAAATCAGCTCGCGCTGATGAAGCGTTTACCTCAGTACCGGAACAGCCATACCGGGCCTGCGTGGTCCCCGGTGGGCGGCCTGCGCGGGATCCGCAACAACAATCCCGGTAACCTCGAGGCCAGCTGGGCCTTCACCTGGCAGGGACAGAATGGCACCGACGGGCGTTTTGCCACCTTTGCGTCCCCGGAACACGGGATCCGCGCCCTGGGCGTTAACCTGCTTGCCTACCAGCGGCGCGGGCTGGATACCGTCAGCAAAATTATCTCCCGCTGGGCACCGCCGCAGGATAATAACAATACGACCGCCTATATTCAGAACGTCAGTCTGGCCCTGGGGGTCTCACCGACCACCCGGCTGGATGTGGCTTCCCCCGCGATATTAACCGCGCTGAGCAAGGCCATTATTCATCAGGAGAACGGGAAGGTACCCTTTAGCGATGAGACGATCGCGAGCGGGATAGCCTCGGCGCTGGGGATGGCGGCGCTGTCGGAGAGCCCAACGCCAGTAGTGGGGGCACCGCTCCCGGCGCCGTTGCGCAGTACCAAAGGATAGTCTCGCCCCCTCTGGGTTGTTTTCTCATCGTTTTTTTACTTTGTTGCCCCTGTTTACACTTGATTACAGATGGATAATGAGTATAGTTCTCATTCTCTTTAGTGTTTGCGGGCGCGTAGGGACTATCCTGCATTAACAGTGAGTGCAGATCTCACACGGAACACTGAGTGTTATCGGTGGACGCTGCACTGGCCTGACGGCCTGAAACCCTAACCATAATCGCAACCATTATGCGACGCAGGCGTCCTCCTCAAATTTGATTTGCACGGTAAAGGATGTCCCTGATGTCAAAAAAATTGTCCGCCCTGACGCTGTTGGTGGCTGTCTCACTCAGTGGCTGCGCCGCTCAGCACCCTGCGACCACCGCTGAAACCCCGAAACCTGCTGCCCCGGCGCAGACCAACGTCGTCAAACGCGATCTCGCCGACGGCCTGTACGAGATGGTCCTCAATCCAAAGGGCGATGCGCTGTACGTTGCCAGCTCGGAGGGCTTCAAGGATGTGCAGGGTGGGGTGGTGTACAAGCTCGATCCGACGACCCTGAAAACTCTCGGGCGTAGCCATACCGACCTGAAAAACTTCGCACTGGCCATCTCTGAAGACGGTCAGATCCTCTATGCCACCAACTCGCTGGACGGCGGGATCAGCGCCATCAGCACCGCCGACGGCAAGGTGAAACAGCGCCTGCTGTTTACCGAGCGCAATAAAGAGGGCTACCCCTACGGCGCGCGCCAGGTGCTGCTGCATAACAACCTGCTGTACATCGGCGGCGTGGCCGATCCGGCGGTGATCTGGGTGGTGGATGCCAAAACGCTGAAGCTGAAAAAGACCATCAAAAACGCAGGACAGTGGGTCACTGGCCTGATGTGGTCTGAACAGACCCAGCGCATCTATGTGGCCAACGGCGGCGGTGAGATCCTGATCCTCGATCCCAAGCGCAACCAGATCGAAAAACGCTGGAAGCCGCTCGGCGACAAACCGGCCCTGCTGCTCAACCTGGCGGAAGACAAAGCCACTGGCCGCCTGTTCGTGACCGACAACTCCAAAGCGAAAACCACTCTGGTGCTGGATATCCGTACCGGTGAAGTCATCAAGCAGCTCGACGTGGGCGATTCGCTGGCGGTGAAGTTCAACCCGGCGCGCAACGAGCTGTACATCACCCAGCGCGAAAGCGGCAAGCTGCTGAGCCTGGATGCCACCACCTATGCCGTGAAGCAGCGCTGGGATCTGCCGCCGAACCCGAACAGCCTGCTGCTGTCGGCGGATGGGCAAACCCTGTACGTCACCGTGAAGCAGGCCTTTAACAAAGACCACTCCACCAACGGGCCGGACAGCGTGGTGCGTATCGCCTTGAAATAATCTTTCTCATAACGATTAAGGCCCGGTAACGGGCCATTTTGCGCGAACTTTGAACGGATTAATCATGAACCACACCAGAAAAATGAATAAAACGCTGCTGGCGATCGCTATCAGTGCCGCCTCACACACGGCGTTTGCCGCCGACAGCAAAAAAGAAGAGACCATTGTGGTCCAGTCCGCCGCCAGCGACTTCAAGCCCGGCGGCGACCAGCTGGTACCGGCCTTCCTCGACGGGCAGGTGGCGAACGGCGGGCGCATGGGGATGCTCGGTCAGCAAAATGCCATGGACGTGCCCTTTAACATCATCAGCTACACCTCAAAGCTGGTGGAAGATCAGCAGGCGCGCACCATTGCCGATGTGGTGGCGAACGATGCGGGCGTCCAGTCCGTGCAGGGCTACGGCAACAGCGCGGAGAGCTACCGCATTCGCGGCCTGAAGTTCGACGGAGATGACATGACCTTCGGCGGCCTCTCCGGCGTGCTGCCGCGTCAGGTGGTGGATGCCCAGATGGTGGATCGCATTGAGATCTTCAAAGGCGCTAACTCGCTAATGAACGGCGCGGCCAGCTCCGGCGTCGGCGGGATGATCAACCTCGAGCCGAAACATGCCGGGGCAACCCCGCAGGCGAAAGTGGGGGTCGACTATACCTCCGATTCGCAGATTGGCACCACCCTCGATGCCGGGCGTCGCTTTGGCGACAGCGACCAGTTTGGTGCCCGCGTTAACGTCGTTCACCGTGAAGGCGAAGCGCCGGTGGCGAACGATCGTCGCCGCACCACGCTGCTCTCCACCGGTCTGGACTATGCGGGCGACTCGTTCCGCAGCGCCCTGGACCTGGGCTATCAGAAGAAAACCTTCCACGGCTCGGAAACCGGCGTCAACGTGGCTGGGGTGAACTTCGTGCCCGAGCCGCCGAAAAACGATCGCAACTACTCGCAGAAATGGGCCTACAGCAATATCGAAAACGAATTCGGCATGTGGCGCAGCGAGTACGACATCACCGACAGCTGGACCGCTTATACCGGTCTGGGGGCCCAGCACGCCCATGAAGAGGGGCTGTACAGCGGCGCGAAGCTGGCGGACAAGAGCGGCAAAGCGACGGCAACCCGCCTCGATACCAACCGTATCAGCGACAGCGTGAGTGGCATGGCGGGCATCCGCGGCAACTTTGCTACCGGCTTTGTGACCCACAAGGTCAACGTCGGCTACTCGGCGATGACCAAAAACGAGAAAATCGCCTGGAAGATGTCGGCGGCGGCGAACAACCCGGTCACCAACATCTACCACAATACCGGCGTGGATGCGCCACCAAGCACCAACTCCAATGGGGCAGGCGGTAACTACAGCGATCCGCTGACCAGCGGCCGCACCCGCACCCAGGGCTGGCTGCTGAGCGACACCCTCGGCGTGCTGGATGACAAACTGCTCTTCACCGTCGGCGCGCGTCATCAGAAAGTGGTGATCCGCGGCTATAACAAAGTGACCGGCATGGAAAACGCCGGTGACAGCTTCGATGGCGACCGCTGGATGCCGACCTACGGCGTGGTCTACAAGCCGTGGGAGACGGTATCGCTGTATGCCAACCACACCGAGGCGCTGCAGCCGGGTAAAACCGCGCCCAACACCGCCACCAACTACGGCCAGAGCACCGGGATCGTCCACTCTAAGCAGAATGAGGTGGGCGTGAAGGCCGATTTCGGTCGCATTGGCGGCTCGCTGGCGCTGTTTGAGATCAAAATGCCGTCCGCCATTCTCGACAGCCAGACCAAACACTACGGTCTGGATGCCGAGCAGCGTAACCGCGGCGTGGAGCTGAACGTCTTTGGCGAGCCGATGCTGGGCCTGCGTCTGAACGCCAGCGCCACCTGGCTGCAGGCGGAGCTGACCAAAACCAACAATGGGGTGAACCAGGGCAACGACGCCATCGGCGTTCCGTCGTTCTACGGCGTGCTGGGCGCGGAGTATGACATCAAGCCCATCGACGGCCTGACCGCCACCGCCCGCGTGAACCACTCCGGATCGCAGTATGCGGATCTGGCGAACAGCAAAAAGCTGGACAGCTACACCACCCTGGATCTGGGCATGCGTTACCGCTTCGCGGTCAACAATGACCAGAACCAGATGACCGTTCGCGCCGGGATCGAAAACGTCACCGACGAGAACTACTGGTCAAGCGTGGACGACGGCGGCACCTACCTGTTCCAGGGCGAGCCGCGCACCTTTAAGGTTTCCGTCGGCTACGAGTTCTGAGTTCGACCCTCGTTATCCGGGGCAGGGATGCCCCTCCTTCTGACTGTTATAAAAATGTAATCAATTGTTCTTATAGTGTTCCCACTTTGTCATTTCTTAGCCTAAAGAAAGGAAGCCATCGTGGGTAAACCTCTTAAGTCCGTATTCAAAAAAGAACATCGCGACGATGTCAGTAATCCCAGCGCTAATCCGGTATTTTCCAGCGTGGCGGAGATGTTCCTCTCCCGCCGCCGTTTCCTGCAGATGGGTGCCGTTGCCGGTGCCGCCGCCTCCTTCCCCTTTTTACTCAAGCCTGAAAACGCTCTGGCTGCGGTTTCACAGCCTTCAGCCCTGAGCAAAGCGGTGTCGCTCGGCTTTACCAGCATTCCGGTCTCGACCGAGGATAGGGTCAGGGTGCCCGAGGGCTACATCGCGCGTCCTTTCTACCGCTGGGGCGACGCCACCGGCATCAAGGGGAATATGCCGGCATTCAAATTCGACGCCAGCAACACGGCAGACGAGCAGGCGGCGCAGGCGGGCATGCACCATGACGGTATGGCGTGGTTTAGCCTGCCGCAAGGGGAGGAGAGTCCCGGCCACGGCCTGCTGGCGATGAACCACGAGTACATCGACAACGGCATGCTCTTTAGTGACGGCACTGCCAGCTGGAGCCTGGAGAAGGCGCGCAAAGGCCAGAACGCCATGGGCGTATCGATTATCGAAGTGAAAAAGAACGGTAGCGACTGGGAAGTGGTGCGCCCCTCCGGCTTTGCCCGCCGCATCACGGTGAACACCCCTATGCAGCTCACCGGCCCGGCGCGTCAGCAAGAGTTAATGAAAACCGCCGTCGATCCTCAGGGCGAGCAGGTGCTCGGCACCATGCAAAACTGCGCTAACGGTTACACCCCCTGGGGAACCTACCTCACCTGCGAAGAGAACTGGTCGGATATTTTCGTCAAGAAAGGCGAGCGTAACGCCCTGGAGAAACGCTACGGCATCAGCGACAGCGATGAGTCCTACCGCTGGAGTGAAGTGGATGACAGGTTCAACGTGGATAAAACGCCTAACGAGCCGAATCGCTTTGGCTGGGTGGTCGAGATCGATCCCTACAATCCCGATTCCACGCCGCGCAAGCACACTGCGCTGGGGCGCTTCAAGCATGAAGGTGCCGCCGTCTCCCTGGCCGCAGATAAGCGCGTGGTCACCTATATGGGCGATGACCAGAAGTTTGAGTACATCTACAAATTTGTTTCCGACAATAAATACAGTCCGGCGGATCGCGAAGCCAATCTGCAGCTGCTGACCGCCGGCACGCTCTACGTCGCCAGATTCAACGACGACGGCTCCGGCGAGTGGCTGCCGCTGGTCTTTGGTCAGAACGGCCTGGATAAGAGCAAAGGGTTCGAAAACCAGGGAGATTTGTTGATTAAAACCCGTCTGGCGGCCGATGCCGTGGGGGCGACCAAAATGGATCGCCCGGAGTGGATCGCGGTGGATCCACACAGCAGTGGCAGCGTCTACTGCACGCTCACCAACAATAGCGATCGTGGCAAAGAGGGCAAAGCGCCAGTAGATGCGGCCAATCCCCGGGCCAATAACGCCTTCGGTCACATTATGCACTGGTACGAAGAGGGCGGCGATCCTGCTGCGTTACGCTTCAAATGGGACATTCTGGTGCTGGCCGGGCGAACGGATACCGCGGATGAAAAGGCGAAGGGCAGCATGAAGGGGGCCGAATTTGGCAGCCCGGACGGCCTGTCGTTTGACCATCAGGGCGTGCTCTGGATCCAGACCGACGTCTCCTCCAGCACCATTAACAAGAAATCGTATGAGGGGATGGGCAATAACCAGATGGTGGCGACCATTCCGGGCACCAATGAATATCGCCGCTTCCTGACCGGCCCGCGCGGCTGCGAAATCACCGGCATTGCGTTCACCCCGGACAACCGTACGCTGTTTATTAATATTCAGCATCCAGGCGAGGGCGGGGACGACATTACCGATCCGGCAAACCCGCGCGCCGTTTCTAACTGGCCGGACAATAATCCGCAGGGGCGCCCCCGCGCCTCGACGGTGGTCATCACCAGAGCGGATGGCGGCATTATCGGTTCGTGATCGCCTCCCGCCGGGCAGCAACCGTTGCCCGGCGTTTAACTTGCTCCCGTCTGTCCGAAGTGTTAAAAGGTGCCCCTTCCATAAAAAGAGACAGGGGTCAGACGTGAAAAACGCGTCATCCGCTTCAGGCAATGGTGTTGCTGAAGCCTCGTCGGAACAGACACCGACGCTGCATCGTGGTTTACAGAACCGACATATTCAACTTATCGCCCTCGGTGGCGCTATCGGCACCGGGCTGTTCCTCGGCATCGGTCCCGCCATTCAGATGGCTGGCCCTGCGGTGCTGCTGGGTTATGCCATCGCGGGTATTATCGCTTTTCTGATCATGCGCCAGCTCGGCGAGATGGTGGTGGAAGAACCCGTATCCGGCTCCTTCGCCCATTTTGCCTACAAATACTGGGGCCCGTTTGCGGGGTTCCTCTCCGGCTGGAACTACTGGGTGATGTTCGTGCTGGTGGGCATGGCGGAGCTGACCGCCGCGGGCATCTATATGCAGTACTGGCTGCCGGACGTGCCAACCTGGATCTGGGCGGCGGTGTTCTTCATCATCATTAACGCCGTTAACCTGGTGAACGTGCGCCTGTACGGTGAGACCGAGTTCTGGTTCGCCTTAATCAAGGTGTTGGCCATCATCGGCATGATCGGCTTTGGCCTGTGGCTGCTCTTCTCCGGACACGGCGGCGAGCGGGCGACCATCGATAATCTTTGGCAGCACGGCGGCTTCCTCGCTACCGGCTGGAAAGGGCTGGTGCTCTCCCTGGCGGTGATCATGTTCTCCTTTGGCGGGCTGGAGCTGATCGGCATTACCGCCGCCGAAGCCCAGGATCCGCATAAAAGCATTCCGAAAGCGGTCAACCAGGTGGTGTACCGTATTCTGCTGTTCTATATCGGTTCGCTGGTGGTGCTGCTGGCGCTCTATCCGTGGGTGGAAGTGAAGTCCGACAGCAGTCCGTTTGTGATGATTTTCCACGATCTGAACAGCAACGTGGTGGCATCGGCGCTCAACTTTGTGATTCTGGTGGCCTCGCTGTCGGTCTACAACAGCGGCGTCTACTCCAACAGCCGGATGCTGTTTGGCCTCTCCGTACAGGGCAACGCGCCGAAGTTCCTGACCCGCGTCAGCCGTCGCGGCGTACCGGTCAACTCGCTGCTGCTCTCCGGAGCCATCACCTCGCTGGTGGTGCTGGTCAACTACCTGCTGCCGCACGAAGCCTTTGGCCTGCTGATGGCGCTGGTGGTCGCGACCCTGCTGCTGAACTGGATCATGATCTGCCTGGCGCACCTGCGCTTCCGCGCGGCGATGCGCCGCAAAGGGCGCGAGACCCAGTTCAAGGCGCTGCTCTATCCGGCAGGGAACTACATCTGTATCGCCTTCCTGGCGATGATCCTGGTCCTGATGTGCACCATGGACGGGATGCGCACCTCGGCAATCCTGCTGCCGGTGTGGGTCGTGTTCCTGTTTGTGGCGTTTAAGCTGTCACGCAAGAAGTAATACGCCTTTGCCCGGTGGCGCTACGCTTACCGGGCCTACAAAAGCGTCAGGACCCGTAGGCCGGGTAAGGCGAAGCCGCCACCCGGCACCTCCCACACCGATCCACACCTTTATCGTGACCCCCCTCCCACTTCTTAATCGATCCACAGGATCTTTGTTTTGTAATCGATTACTTTTCATGTGATACGGTTTTGTAATCGATTACTTTTTAAGGGTGGGGCAGATCATGGTGTCAACAACTGAAAGTAGTGGAAAGGTGATAGGGCAGCACCGGATGCTGGTGCCGCGCCTGTCGCTGATGATGTTCCTGCAATTTTTTATCTGGGGTAGCTGGTCGGTCACCCTCGGTCTGGTGATGACCCAGTACAACATGTCATTGCTGATCGGCGATGCCTTCTCCGCCGGGCCGATTGCCTCGATTCTGTCGCCGTTCGTCCTCGGGATGCTGGTGGACCGCTTCTTCGCCTCGCAAAAGGTGATGGCGGTGATGCACCTGGCCGGCGCGGCGATCCTGTGGTTCGTGCCGGGGGCACTGATTGCGGAAAATGGTGCGCTGCTGATCGGCCTGCTGTTTGGCTATACGCTCTGCTACATGCCGACCCTGGCGTTGACCAACAACATCGCCTTCCACAGCCTGGCGAACGTCGACAAGACCTTCCCGGTGGTCCGCGTGTTTGGCACCATCGGCTGGATTGTCGCCGGGATCTTTATCGGCGTGACCGGCGTGGCCGCAAGCGTCACCATCTTCCAGGTGGCGGCGGCCAGCTCCGTCCTGCTGGCGCTCTACAGCCTGACCCTGCCGCATACGCCGGCCCCGGCTAAAGGGATGCCGGTCAAAATGCGGGATCTGTTCTGCGCCGACGCTTTCGCACTGCTGAAAACCCGTCACTTCTTTATCTTCTGCCTGTGCGCAATGCTGATCTCCGTCCCGTTGGGCACCTACTACGCCTACACTGCGTCGTACCTGGCGGATGCGGGGATCGCCGACGTCAGTACCGCCATGTCCTTCGGCCAGATGTCTGAAATCTTCTTCATGCTGGTGATCCCGCTGCTGTTCCGCCGTCTGGGCGTCAAATACATGCTGCTGATCGGCATGCTGGCGTGGTTCGTTCGTTACGCCATGTTTGCCCTCGGCGTCAGCGAGGAAGGGCGTTTCCTGCTCTATCTCGGCATCCTGCTGCACGGCGTCTGCTATGACTTCTTCTTTGTGGTGGGCTTTATCTACACCGACCGCGTGGCGGGCGAAAAGGTAAAAGGCCAGGCGCAGAGCATGATCGTGATGTTCACTTACGGTATCGGCATGCTGCTCGGCTCTCAGATTTCCGGCGCGCTGTACAACCGCCTGGTGGCGGGGCAGACCGTGCCACAGGCCTGGGTCACCTTCTGGTGGATCCCGGCAGTGGCGGCTGCGGTCATCGCGCTGATTTTCCTTGTCACGTTCAAATATGACGATGACAAGGCGTAATGTTCAGGAGGTGGTATGAGGACAATTAAAGGCCCGGGAATTTTTCTGTCGCAGTTTATCGGCGGGCAACCGCCGTTTAACACCCTCGACGGGCTGGCAGGCTGGGCAGCGGAAAAGGGCTACAAGGCGCTGCAAATTCCCTGCAATCACAAAGCGATTTTTGACGTAGAGCTGGCGGCAGAGAGCCAGACCTACTGCGACGAGATCAGCGGCAAACTGGCGAACCACGGGCTGGTCATCAGCGAGCTCTCCACCCATCTGGAAGGGCAGCTGATCGCCGTTAACCCGGTCTATGACGAGGCGTTCGATAACTTCGCCCCGCAGGCGGTGCGCGGCAACGCGGCCGCCCGCCAGGCCTGGGCGACCGATATCGTCACTAAGGCGGCGCTGGCCTCGGCCCGGCTCGGGTTAACCGCCCACGCCACCTTTTCGGGATCGCTGGCCTGGCCGTTTATGTACCCCTGGCCGCCGCATAACGAGGCGCGTTTCCAGGAGGCGTTCAGCGAGCTGGCCCGCCGCTGGCGGCCGGTTCTGGATGCCTTCGACGAGCAGGGGGTGAATGTCTGCTACGAGATCCACCCCGGGGAAGATCTGCACGACGGCGTCACCTTCGAGCGTTTCCTGGCTCTGGTGGACAACCACCCGCGCTGCAACATTCTTTACGATCCCAGCCACCTGCTGTTGCAGCAGATGGATTATCTGGCCTTTATCGACCACTACCACACCCGCATTAAGGCGTTCCACGTCAAGGATGCCGAGTACCGCCCCAACGGGCGCAGCGGGGTATACGGCGGGTATCAGAGCTGGATCAACCGCGCCGGGCGCTTCCGCTCCCCGGGCGACGGCCAGATCGACTTTAAGGGCATCTTCAGCAAGCTGACCCAGTACGACTACGACGGCTGGGCGGTGCTGGAGTGGGAGTGCTGCCTGAAGGATGGTGACACCGGGGCGCGGGAAGGGCGCGAGTTTATCTCCCGTCACATTATTCCGGTTTCCGATCGGGCATTTGACGATTTCGCCGCAGGAGAACTTCATGATTAACGTCGGCATTATCGGCAGCGGCTTTATCGGCCCGGCTCACATCGAAGCCCTGCGCCGTCTTGGCTTCGTGCAGGTCGTCGCCCTGGGCGATGGCTCGCTGGGGCAGGCGCAGGAGAAGGCCCGGGCGCTGAATATTCCCCACGCCTACGGCAGCGTAGACGCACTGCTGGCCCACCCGGATCTGCACGTGGTGCACAACTGCACGCCCAACCATCTGCATGCGGAGATTAACCGCCAGATCCTGCGCGCCGGAAAGCATGTTTTCTCCGAAAAACCGCTGTGCATGACCCCGGACGAGGCGCGGGAGCTGGTGGCCCTGGCCGAGCAGGCGGGGGTGATACACGGCGTGAGCTTTGTCTATCGCCAGTTTGCCATGGTGCGCCAGGCGGCGAGCATGGTGGCCGCAGGGTCGCTCGGACGGCTGTTTGCCGCCCACGGCAGCTATCTGCAGGACTGGATGCTGCTGGAAACCGACTACAACTGGCGGGTCGATGCGGCGCTCGGCGGGGCATCGCGGGCGGTGGCGGACATCGGTTCCCACTGGTGCGACACCATTCAGTTCCTGACCGGACGACGTATCACCGAGGTGATGGCCGACCTGTCCATCGTCTGGCCGACGCGCAAGGCCAACGTGGCCGGAAACCAGACCTTCAGCCAGGCGGGCGATGCGGTCTATGAAGATAAACCCGTCACCACCGAGGATTTCGGCTCGGTGCTGTTCCGCTTCGACGATGGCAGCAAAGGCAGCTTTACCGTCTCGCAGGTGAGCGCCGGGCGCAAAAACCGCCTCAGCCTCGAGGTCAACGGCAGCGAGGGTTCCGTGGCCTGGGATCAGGAGGTGCCCCAGCAGCTGTGGGTGGGCCATCGCGCGCAGGCCAACCAGACCCTGACGGACGATCCGGGCCTGATGAACCGCGACGTGGCCGACAGCGCCCACTTCCCCGGTGGCCACATCGAAGGCTGGCCGGACGCCTTTAAGAATATGATGGCGCAGTTTTATCGCGCGGTGCAGGCGGGCAGGATGCCGGAGCAACCGCTGTTTGCCACCTTCCACGACGGGGCGAACGTGATGTATATCATTGACGCAATTGTGAAAAGCCATCAACAGCAGCGCTGGATCAGCGTCGCGCACTAACGCCTTGCCCGGTACGCCGGGCAACAAATTTATGGTAGCCTGCTGCTAACGCTAACTGCAGGATCACTCGTCGCTATGTCAATTCAGAAAATCGCCCAACTGGCGGGCGTATCGGTGGCGACGGTATCGCGCGTGCTCAACAACAGCGATACCGTCAAAGCCAAAAACCGCGATCGCGTCTTGCAGGCGATTAAAGAGGCTAACTACCAGCCCAATCTTCTTGCTCGTCAGCTGCGCACCTCACGCAGCTACATGATCCTGGTGATGGTCTCCAACATTGCCAACCCGTTCTGCGCCGAAGTGGTGAAGGGCATTGAGGAGCAGGCGGAGAAAAACGGCTACCGCATTCTGCTGTGCAACTCCGGCTCCGATATTGAACGCTCCCGCTCGGGCCTGAGCCTGCTGACCGGCAAAATGGTCGACGGCATTATCACCATGGATGCCTTTACCCGCCTGACCGAACTGGCGGCGCTGATTGGCGATGCCCCTTGGGTGCAGTGCGCCGAATACGCCGATGCCGGGGCGGTCTCCTGCGTCGGGATCAACGATGTGGATGCCGCCCAGCATGTGGTCAGTCGCCTGGCCGACGGTGGGCGTCAGCGCATTGCGCTTATCAACCACGACCTGAGCTACAAATATGCCCGCCTGCGCGAGCGCGGGTATAAAAGCGTGCTGCATCTGCGCGATTTAGCGTATCAGGCGGTGGAGTACGCCAGCGATCTCAGCGCCGCAGCCGGGATGGCGGCGATGAGCAAGCTGCTGGCGACAGAGCCGCGCCCGGATGCGGTGTTTGCCGTCTCCGATACCCTGGCCGCGGGGGCGCTCCGCGCTATCGAAAAGGCGGGGCTGCGCGTGCCGCAGGATATCGCCGTGGTGGGTTTCGACGGCACCGAATTGTCGGAGATGGTCTCGCTGACCACCATCGAACAGCCGTCGCGGGATATCGGGCGCAAGGCGGTGGATCTGCTGCTGAACAAAATCGACAACCCCGACGCCGCCACCGAGCGGGTGATGATGAACTGGCGCTTTATTTCCCGCGCCAGCGCCTGAATTATTTCGCCAGTACGCCCGCCAGGGAGCGAATATCGTTCCCGGTCGGGGTCTGGTGAATACGCAGACCAAATTCATCAATCACCGCGAAAATATGGTCGAAAATATCGGCCTGAATCGCCTCATATTCCGCCCAGATCACGGTGTTGGTAAACGCATATATTTCTATCGGCAGGCCGTTGGCGTCCGGCGCTAATTGCCGCACCATCAGGGTCATATCCTGACGAATACGCGGATGGTTGCGCAGATATTCATTCAGATACGCGCGGAAGGTGCCAATATTGGTCATCTTGCGCATATTAAGTACCGAATCGCCTTCGCCGTTCTCCTGATTCCACAGGGTAATTTCCTCGTGACGTGTAGCCATATAGGGCTTCAGCAGCTTCGCCTGAACCAGCTGCTGCTGCTCTTGCTCGTCGAGAAAATGGATGCTGGTGGTATCAATATTCAGGCTGCGTTTAATCCGCCGCCCGCCGGAGGCTGACATGCCGCTCCAGTTGATAAAGGCGTCCGAGACCAGCGCCCAGGTGGGAATGGTGGTGATGGTATTATCGAAATTGCGCACCTTGACGGTGGTCAGGCCGATGTCGGTCACCGTGCCGTTGGCGCCGTATTTCGGCATCTCCAGCCAGTCGCCGAGCTTGAGCATATCGTTGGCCGAGAGCTGAATGCCTGCCACCAGGCCTAAAATCGGGTCTTTGAACACCAGCATCAGTACCGCGGCCATCGCGCCCAGACCGCTAATCAGAATAGCGGGGGACTGGCCGATCAGCAGGGAGATAATCAGGATACCCACCAGAATGGCGCTCACCAGCTTGATCCCCTGGAAGATTCCCTTCAGCGGCAGCTGGGAGGCGGTAGCCATCTTTTGCGACAGGTTGAAAATCACGTCCAGCAGCGAGAAGAAGGCCAGCAGGGCGTAAACCATCACCCACAGCCTGGCGCAGGTGGTGAGTATTTCCGCCGCGTCGCTGCCTTTTTGCAGCCACAATACCGCCTGAACGTTGACGATTATCCCCTGCAGGGTAAAGGCCAGACGGTGAAATAACTTATTCTCGGTAATGATCTGCAGCCATAAATGGCTGCTGGCCCGGGCGCGTTTCTCGAACGCCCGCAGCACTACTTTGTGCAGAATAAAATGAATAATCAGGGCAGTAAGAAAAATAATGCCAAAAATGATCGCGAGGGAGGTGGTGTGATTAATTTCAATACCTGTCTCTTCGACCAGAGAAATGAACTCCTGCATAACGTCTCCTGTATTAAAGCAGCCGCCATAATGGCGGCTGAGGATCTATTATGCAAATTCGCCAGGCCTATTTTACCGCCTGACAGGTTTTCACCACCGGCAGGCACAGGCGATGGCGCAATCGCAGGGTGGTCAGCGCCAGGACGATCATCATCAGGGTTTCCACCACCAGGAAGACGTTTATCGCCCGGGCGTAATCTCCCTGATGGTCGTGCAGGGCGTGGAGCAAAATCGCACCGAAGATCGCCGGGCCGAGGCCGAGCGCCGCCTGTTGCAGGGTGCTGAGAATGGCGCTGGCGGCTCCGGCATCGTCAGGCTGAATATCGCGCATCCCGATCCGGTAGAAGCTGTTGACAATCAGCGCCTGGCCGTAGCCCACCAGCCCGGTGGCCGGGGCAAGGGTCAGGGCGGTATTCTCCATTCCCCAGTAGCGGAAGGTGGCGATCAGCGCCAGCAGGCCGGTTATCTGGATCGCCAGCCCGGTGAGCAAAATCGTGCTCGAGCGATAGCGGGCAATCAGCCGCGGGGCAAACCACGCCGAGACAAAGTAGGTCACGCCGAGGGCGATAAAGCTGTTGCCGGACTGCCATGGAGCCATCCCCAGGCCGGTTTGCATGGTCAGCGCCATGCAGAACATAAACCCAGACCAGACGCTGAAGAAGAGCAGCGCAATCAGCACCCCAAAGCGGATGCTGCCGAGCTGCATCAGACGCGGCGGGATCAGCGGGTGAGCCCCTTCGCGCTCTTTTTTACGCGCATTCAGCGCCATTAAGTATGCCAGCGGGATAATGGCGATCAATGCGGCCTTCAGCGGCCACGACCAGTGCCACTGCGGCCCCAGTGCCATCGGGAACAGCAGGCAGCAGAGGATCGCCGCCAGCAGGGCGGTGCCCGGCCAGTCGATGCGTGACGGGGTGTCGCGGCGGGTTTCCGGCACAAAGCGACGGCTGAGGGCCAGCACCAGCAGGCAGATCGGCACGTTGATAAAAAAGGCGTTACGCCAGCCCAGCCCGGCGATATCCGCCGATACCAGCCAGCCGCCGCCCATCTGCCCGACGATAAACGCAATCCCGCCGATGCCGCCAAACAGGCTGATGGCTTTGGCGTGGGCGGGGCCTTTCAGGGTGACATGCAGGGTTGCAAGAATCTGCGGCATGATCAGCGCCGCGCCTGCGCCCTGAACGATGCGGGCGGCCAGCAGCTGCTCGATACTGCCCGCCATGCCGCACAGCAGCGAAGCCAGGCCAAAGCTCGCTACGCCCCACATAAACAGACGACGGCGGCCAAGGTTATCCCCCAGCTTGCTGCCGAGCGCCAGGCAGACGGCAAAGGCCACGCCGTAGAGGGCGACAATCAGCTCCAGCTCGGTGGCGGTGGCGTGCAGCGAGTGGGTGATGGCGTCCAGCGCCACGTTGGTGATTGAGGTATCAATCAGCGGCAGCATCTGGCCGGTTAACAGCAATATCAGGCCTGCCCGGCCCGGTGAAACAACTGACGTATTCATGGTGACTCCATTGCGTCAAACAGCGTAGCGTCGTAGCATCAACCATCTTATAAACGGGTACCAGTTCTTACTTATACTGGTACTGGCACTACCATGCAGGGGGCAACTATGGCGCAGATGTCTGAACCCGTCACCTCACTCCAGGATGACACCCGTAAACAGCTGGGCGCATTTTTACGCGCCCGGCGAGAGAGTCTCGATCCGCAGCGCTTGGGTTTACCGCGCAGCGGTCGCCGTCGCACCCCGGGTCTGCGCCGGGAAGAGGTGGCCCTGCTGGCCGACGTGGGCGTGACCTGGTACACCTGGCTGGAGCAGGGCAGGGACGTCAACCCGTCGAGCGCGGTGATGGCGGCGGTGGCGAAAGCGCTGCAGTGCACTCCGACCGAAGCCCGCCACCTGTTTGTGCTGGCGGGGTTGCCGCCGGGCGAAGCGCCGCAGGCGGTCTGCTGCGAGGGGATCAGCGAAGGCACCCGTCGTCTGCTGGATACCCTGATGCCAAAACCCGCCAGCATTCAGAAGCCAAATTTCGATATCGTGGCGTGGAACGACAGCTTCTGCCATCTGATGGGCGTCGACTTTAACGATATCCCGCCGGAAGACCGCAACTGCATCTACCTCTATCTCACGCATCCGGCGTGGCGCGCCCGTCTTGGCCGACGTGATGATGTGCTGGCGATTTTTGTCTCCTACTTCCGCGCGGCGATGGCCGAGCACCGGGGCGACCCGCAGTGGGAATCCAGACTGGCGCGCTTCTTTGCCGTCTCAGAGGAGTTTAAGTCTCTGTGGCACCAGCGAAACGACGTGCGCGGCGTGGAAAACCAGCTCAAGCTCTTTACCCATCCCGAACTGGGGGATATTCATCTCCAGCAGATGTACTGGTACTCCGCCCCGCGCAACGGCTCGCGCCTGCTGGTCTATTTACCGGTGGATGACGAGGGCGAGCGCGCCCTGGCGTGGCTGGCGGAGCAGGGGAAATAAGTTTTTTGCGAGTTGCTTTCAGGGAGTTATAGCCAAATCTGCTAAGTGGCTGAGGCTGGTGTAAGGTGAGGTTCAGATTAAACCAACCGACTTAATCGTCATGATTTCGATGAGGTGTTAAGTCGTCTATACTCACGCGATGAGAAACCACCCATGTCGCCACTGATGATTGATTCCGCAGATTTCAGCCAAAAACTCGGGCTTATCTCCCGAAACGTCGAACATACCGAAGCGTTTCTGGCTCGGGGCACGATGGATTTTCACCTGCCGGGTTTTTTGCTTCCTGCCGGGTATCAGCTCCTGAAATCGCGCTATGGCGATGAATACCGTCTCGTGACCACCGACGACGGCAAGCCTTATACGGCCTATGCCGTTAAGCTAACATTTCATAAAGAAATTACCTTTCCACAGGGTGCCGCTACGCAGGTGATGGTCTGGCGTACCCCACGGGCTGTCCATCAACGCGTGATAAGCGGATTACCGCAATTATTCTTTCAGTGGGTGCTGAGCGAATACGACATTGTGGTGTCGGACAGCGAACAAACCGGTGATGGACAGCGTTTTTGGCTACGGATGATCGACTGGGCGTTTAGCATGAATTATCAGATTAGCGTGGCGGACGGCACGGTGGGGGAGGAGTGGCACTTAACGCCGGTTAATTCTTACGCTGAGCTGGAAGAGCGCTGGATTACGTTCGCCTGGGGACACGATCGCGACGTGCATCCGCATCGCAGACTGGTTATCAGTAAAAAGTAACGGGCCGCTATCTGCGGCCCGTTTGTATTAGCACTCTGTCACAATCGTGCTCAGCGGCAGGCGCGATTTTGGCAGCGTGGCGTTGAAATCTTCCACGCTGTGATGCCCAACTGGCACTACCACCAGGCTGGTGAAGCCTTTCTCTTTCAGGCCAAACTCTTCATCGAGAACCGCCGCGTCGAAACCTTCAATGGGCACCGCGTCCAGGCCCATGGCGCCCACGCCCAGCAGGAAGTTACCGACGTTGAGATACACCTGTTTCGCCATCCACTGATCGTCATCTTTCAGATCGACACGGTGCATATCGGCGAAGAAGGTGCGGCCCTTGTGGTTAGCGGCTTTCGCTTCCGGGGTGGCGAAACGGCCATCGGCCTCTTCCTGATCCACAACGCGGGTAAGCCAGGCATCGTCCATCGCGGTTTTGGCGCAGAACACCACCACGTGAGAGGCATCCAGCATTTTGCGCTCGTTAAAGACAAAGCCACCGGCCGCGGACTTCGCCACGCGCGCTTTGCCTTCTTCGGTGCTGGCAACGATAAAGTGCCACGGCTGCGAGTTGGTGCTGGACGGGCTGTACTGCAGCAGGGTTTTAATCTGTTCCGCCTGGTCGGCAGTCAGTTTTTTGCTCGGATCAAAGGCCTTGGTTGAGTGGCGCTTTAAGGCAACAGAAATGATATCCATAACGACTCCTGGGATTCAGTGCAAAAGGGAAAAGAATACAAAGGGAAGGGGAAAATGGTAAGGGCATTCAGAGCGCTTAACCGTCGGGGCGTAACTTTTTTTGCTCTTTTTTCGGCAGCTTATCCACCACCAGATGCCACGAATCGTTCACCAGATCGGCTATCAGCGCCGGGGTGATATCCTCCGCCGCGTAAATCGAGATCCAGTGCTTTTTATTGAGATGATAACCGGGCTCGATCCCCCGGTAGATCTGCTGGTTGAGCAGTGATTTTTGCGGATCGGACTTCAGGCTGACGTGCTGACGCCCGTGCGCCACGCCCATCAGCATAAAAATTTTACCGCCCACCTTAAACACGTCATATTCCGGGCCAAACGGCCAGCAGTGCTCGGTAAAGGGCAGATCCAGCGCCACCTGCTTAGCGCAGGCCGCGAGCGTTTTACTGTCCATGGTTATCCTCTTCCGCCAGTGCACGCCACATGGCTTCAAAACCCAGCGCCTTGAATTCGGCGGCGCGCGCCGGTTCGCGGGTGGCGAAGGCCATCGTTGTCTCCGCCAGCGACAGGAACAGGGCATCGCCAAACAGACGAAACTCTTCTGACATAAACACCGGGCGGATATGGCGACGACAGAGTTCGTGCAGTTCCGGGAACATCTCATGAACTGCCTGTTCGGTTTCGGCGTTGATCTTCTCGCTCACCCCGAGCTGGCGGATCGCGCCGTGGGCCACCGGGTTGCGGATCCCCCAGTCGACGTAGCTGTTCCAGATATTGCGGGTATGCTCTTTCGGCTGGGTGAGGGCACGATCCATATTTGCCAGCATGGTCTGGCACAGATCCTGTTTCAGGTGCAGGTAGAGGGCATTGAGCAGATCGTCTTTGGTGGCGAAATAGCGAAACAGAGTGCCTTCAGCCACTCCTGCGCCGCGGGCGATTAACGCGGTAGAGGCCGCAATGCCCGACTGGGCAAAAGCGGTGGTTGCCGCGTCCAGCAACGCCAGTTTTTTATCTTCACTTTTCGGACGAGCCACTGCATTTCCTCCAGTTTATGTGCAAAAACCCTGATTGAATCATGCTCTTTGCGGGGCTGCAACGCGGAATGTCAAAGATCTTAAAACGTCTTGACGACTTTCGCATCACTTCTATAATGAGTGCTTACTCACTCATAATCAAGTTTTGCCCGCGCAAGCCATCGGAAGGGGCGCGAATTCGGGTCGGGATATGAAAAAGCGTTTTATTATTAGCCTGGTGGTAGTGATGATTATTGCATCCGCGGCGAGTTTGCCGTTTGTACTGAATGCCGGATTCGGCCAGCCGCCACAGGGCGAGCAGCTGAGCGAGTTTGCCGCTTCGCCGCAGTATCGCGACGGGCAGTTCCATAACACCCTCCCGACACCGGGATTTACCGGCAACAAAAATATGCTGGCAGCATGGTGGGATTTTCTGGTGACAAAGCGTGAAAACGCACGTCCGGCCCAGCCGCTGCCGCTGGTAAAAACCGATCTGGCAACGCTGCCACCGGATCAGGACACCCTGGTCTGGCTCGGCCACTCCTCGTGGTATCTGCAACTTGCGGGCAAACGCATTCTGATCGACCCGGTTTTCAGCAGTTACGCCGCGCCGTTCTCCTTCCTCAATAAAGCCTTTGCCGGGGAGTACCCCTGGCATGCCGATGAGATGCCCGACATCGATCTGCTGATTATTTCGCACGATCACTACGATCATCTCGATTACGCCACCATCAAGGCGCTGATGCCGAAAGTCAAACGCGTGGTTACTCCGCTCGGGGTCGGGTCACACCTGCGCTACTGGGGCATGGATCCGGCCATCATTGAGGAGCGGGACTGGGATCGGTCGGTGCGCATCAGCGATGAGCTGATAGTTCACGTTCTGCCGGCGCGCCATTTCTCCGGGCGCGGGCTGAAGCGCAACCAGACGCTGTGGGCCAGCTTTATGTTTGTTACTCCGCAGCAGAAGGTGTTCTACAGCGGAGATTCGGGTTACGGCCCGCACTTTAGCGCTATCGGGGAGCGGTTCGGCAGCGTCGATCTGGCGATCATGGAGAACGGGCAGTACGACCAGGACTGGAAATACATCCATATGCAGCCTGCCGAAACGGCGCAGGCCGCCGTGGATCTGAATGCCAGGGCGGTGGTGCCGGGCCACTCCGGCCGCTTTGTGCTGGCAAAACATACCTGGAACGACCCGCTGATCAAGCTTTCACAGGCCAGCGAGGACAAGCCCTATCGCCTGCTGACCCCTGAGCTGGGTGAGCCGGTCAGAGTGGATGATGCCACGCAACAATTTCGCGCGTGGTGGGAATAATGTTTAATCGAAGAGCAGAGGGGGAGAGCAGCATGACTATTTCCGCTCAGGTTATCGACACCATTGTCGAGTGGATCGACGACAACCTTCATCAGCCGTTGCGGATCGAGGATATTGCCCGTCACGCGGGCTATTCCAAATGGCATCTACAGCGGCTGTTTATGCAGTATAAAGGCGAGAGTCTGGGGCGCTATATTCGTGAACGCAAGCTACGGCTGGCGGCGCGCGATCTGGTTGAATCGGATGAAAAGGTCTACGACATCTGTCTGCGCTACGGCTTTGACTCCCAGCAGACCTTTACCCGCGTCTTTACCCGCACCTTTAATCAGCCGCCTGGGGCGTATCGCAAGGATAACCACAGCCGGGCGCACTAAGCGCATCGAACGTAGGCCGGGTAAGGCGTAGCCGCCACCCGGCTTTTTTGTTGGCACGGTGCCCGCACATTGCCCGGTGGCGCTGCGCTTACCGGGCCTACAAAAAACGGCTTACGGCACCCGTATCCGGTACGCTTCTGGCTGCAGGCCGGGAAGTTCGAAACCACCGGTCCAGCGGCCACGACTATGCGGCCTGGTGTGAAGCGCTAATCCACGAAATGCGCGATTTCACCGGCTTACGCCGCCCGTGAAAACCAGCGGCGCCAGAGGAAGCGCAGGACAAAGAACTCAACGGCGCCGAGCAGTAAAAACCACAGGCAGAAGATAATGGTATAGAGTTGGTTGAGATCCATCAGATGGAAGGTGCTCATCAGCTTTTGCGCCACCACCAGCCCCAGGGAAGGTGCAGGCAGCAGCAAAACGGAGAGAAAGGCCATCAGCAGGATGCCGCCTGCCGTTAAGAGCGATTCCAGTGGGTGCTTCATATTTATGTTAATCGTCAGTTAAAAATAACATTGTCACGGATAGGGCTTCGTAAAGCAATCTCAACCGTAAAACGTGCGGGCGATAAATAATCGCCCATTAATTCGCTAATATTTTCCCGCCCGATAGCCACTAATTCAATTAATCTGCACTAATGTAAATTATTGTCACCCTCCGGTTAATAGTTTTACAAAGGTATAAGTGCTATATCCAATTAACGTCGCAATAACAATGGCAGCGATAATATATAACGCCAGACGACGCCCGCGATAAATTCCAAACATGCTGACCCCTCGTTTAGTTTAGGTTTAGAAATAATTTGTAAAAATCGTCGTATTGAAATGAAACGTAATCTGTTTAATGCCGTCGACAGAAATAATAGTGCGATAAATTAATTGCCGTGACAAGCCATTAAATTATCGCCAGACGATTCATAAAGCAGGAATGGAATTCTGGCTTTTGCTCACTGCGAATTAAAGGAGCTGAAACATGACTAAAATGCATCACCACCACAAGCCGACAGAGGCTTATCAGCAGACCGTCGAACAGACTCTGGCCGCACAAAGCAGCACCACCTCCGGCCTGAGCCGTGCCGAAGCCCAGGCGCGCCTGCAGCAGCATGGCCCCAACGCACTGCCAGAAAAAAAAGCCCGACCGGCGTGGCTGCGTTTTCTGGCCCATTTTAACGATGTCTTAATTTACGTCCTGCTGGCCGCAGCGGTATTAACAGCAGTGATGGGCCACTGGGTCGATACCCTGGTGATTCTGGGTGTGGCGGTGATTAATGCCTTAATTGGTCATGTTCAGGAGAGCAACGCCGAGAAATCATTGAGCAGCATCCGAAATATGCTCGCCAGCGATGCGCGCGTTATTCGTGACGGCGCTCATGAAACTATACCGACCACTGAAATAGTTCCGGGGGATATTATTGTCCTGCGCGCCGGGGATCGTATTCCTGCGGATATGCGGGTGATTGAGGCACATAATTTACGCGTGGAAGAGGCGATTCTTACCGGCGAATCCACGGTGGTCGATAAACATATTCAGCCCTTAACCGGGGAATTAACCCTCGGCGATCGCACCAATCTGCTGTTTTCCGGTACCACCGTCAGCGCGGGCGGCGGAATGGGTGTGGTCATCGCTACCGGTCAAGAGACTGAACTGGGCTACATCAACCAGATGATGGCCGGGATTGAAAAGCACCGCACGCCGCTGCTGGTGCAGATGGACAAGCTCGGCAAGGCGATCTTCGCCATTATCCTCGCCATGATGACCGCGCTGTTTATCTTCAGCCTGGCGTTCCGCGAGATCCCGATGGGCGAGCTGCTGCTCTCCCTGATTAGCCTGGCGGTGGCGTCGGTACCGGAAGGTCTGCCAGCCATTATCTCGATTATCCTCTCCCTGGGCGTGCAGGCGATGGCGCATAAGCGGGCCATCATCCGCAAGCTGCCTACCGTAGAGACCTTAGGGGCAATGACCGTGGTCTGCTCGGATAAAACCGGCACCCTGACCATGAACGAGATGACCGTCAAAGCGATCATCACCGCCGACAGCTGCTATCGCGTCGGGGGTGACAGCTATGCCCCGGAAGGTAACATCTGCCTTGAGGGCAGTGACGAGCCGGTGCAGATCCAGCCGGGCACCGTGCTGGAGCAGTACCTGCGCACCATCGACCTGTGTAACGACAGCCAGATGATCCAGGACGAGCGCGGCCTGTGGAGCATCACCGGTGGCCCGACCGAGGGCGCGCTGAAGGTGCTGGCGGCGAAGGCGCATCTTGAGCCGGTCATGACCACGCTTATCAGCAAGATCCCGTTCGACTCGCAGTACAAGTACATGAGCACCCACTACCAGATCGGCGGTGAGGAGCAGATTTTAATCACCGGCGCGCCGGACGTGATTTTCGCCCTCTGCGCACAGCAGCAGACCCGCCACGGTGCCGAAGCCTTCAACCGCGCGTACTGGGAAGCGGAGATGGAGCGCTATGCCCGTCAGGGGCTGCGCATGGTGGCCGCCGCGTTTAAGCCAGCGAACGGTGAGCAGGAGCTGACCCACGATACTCTCAGCCACGGCCTGATCTTCCTCGGCATCGCCGGGATGATGGATCCGCCACGCCCGGAGGCGATCGACGCCATTCGCGCCTGCCAGCAGGCGGAGATCCGCGTGAAGATGATCACCGGGGATCACCCGCAGACGGCCATGAGCATCGGCCAGATGCTGGGGATCGCCAACAGCGAGCAGGCGGTGACCGGCTACGAGCTGGAGAAAATGGACGACGCCGAGCTGGCGGACGCGGCGGTGAAGTATGACATCTTCGCCCGCACCAGCCCGGAGCATAAGCTGCGCCTGGTGAAAGCGCTGCAGGATAAAGGCGAGATAGTCGGCATGACCGGCGACGGCGTGAACGATGCGCCGGCGCTGCGTCAGGCGGACGTGGGCATCGCGATGGGCATCAAAGGGACGGAAGTGACCAAAGAAGCGGCGGACATGGTCCTGACGGACGATAACTTCGCTACCATCGCCAGCGCGGTGAAAGAGGGGCGTCGCGTTTACGACAACCTGAAGAAGACCATCCTCTTCATCATGCCGACCAACCTTGCGCAGGGGCTGCTGATTGTGATTGCGCTGCTGGCGGGGAACATCATTCCGCTGACGCCGGTGCTGATTCTGTGGATGAACATGGCGACCTCCGCCACGCTCTCCTTCGGCCTGGCCTTTGAGGCCGCCGAGCGCAACATCATGCGCCGTCCGCCGCGCCAGACCGGGCAGCACGTGATGGACGCCTACGCCGTCTGGCGCGTGGCCTTCGTCGGCACCCTGATTGCCGTTGCCGCCTTTGCGCTGGAAGCCTGGCTGGCCCCGCGCGGCCACAGCGCGGAGTTCATCCGCACCGTGCTGCTGCAGATGCTGGTCTGCGCCCAGTGGGTGTACATGATTAACTGCCGCAACACCGAAGGGTTCTCCCTGAACCGTGGCCTGCTGGCAAACAAAGGTATCTGGCTGGTGACGGGCGTGCTGTTCCTGCTGCAGGCGGCGATTATCTACCTGCCGTTTATGCAGATGCTGTTCGGCACCGAAGCGCTGCCGCTGCGCTACTGGTTCGTGACTCTGGCGGTGGCGGGCGTGATGTTCTTCGTCGTTGAAATCGAGAAGCGACTGACCCGCAGGTTCCGTAAGGCTGCATAACTTTTTGCCCTCACCCTAACCCTCTCCCGCAGGGAGAGGGTACTCAGACCTCCCTCTCCCTGCGGGAGAGGGGCGGGGTGAGGGGAACACATCTGAGGTACTCCCATGAAATTCCCACTCCTGTTCGCGCTCCTCGCCTGCACCCTGCAACCCGCATTCGCTGCCGCCATTCCCGTCCGCGTCGCCGCCGTGGAGCAGACCGCCCACGCCGCCGAGCGTCAGATCCCGGGTCGCATCGAAGCGATTCACACCGTTGAGTTGCGCGCCCGCACGGAAGGCGTGATTACCAAAATCCACTTCCGCGACGGGCAGTACGTGAAAAAGGGCGACGTGCTGTTCGAGCTGGACGACGCCGAGCCGCGCGCCGCCCTGCGCCTGGCGCAGGCCGAGGTGAAAAGCGCCGAAGCCACGCTGCGTCAGGCGCAGCAGCAGCTTTCCCGCTTTGAAAGCCTGGGCAGCAGTAACGCCATCAGCCGTCACGACGTGGATAACGCCCGCATGCAGCGGGACGTCGCCAGCGCCGCGCTGGAGCAGGCGAAAGCCCGTCTCGACACCCGCAGCGTCACCCTGAACTACACCCGCATCGCCTCTCCGATTGACGGACGCGTGGGGCACAGCCAGTTCCACGTCGGCAGCCTGGTCAACCCTGCGAGCGGCGTTTTGGTGGAGGTGGTCCAGCTCGATCCGATCCGCATCGCCTTTGCGCTGGAAGAGGGGGCGTTTGCGACCAAAGCCGGACAGCATGCGGATATCAGCGCCATGAAGCAGGCCTGGCAGGCGTTAATCGACAGCAACGGTCAGCGTATCCCCGGTGAACTGACGTCCGTGGATAACCGAATCGACCCGCGCACTGCCAGCGTGATGCTGCGCGCCGAGTTCGCTAACCCGCGCCATCAGCTTCTGCCCGGCGGAAATGTGAATGTGACTTTGCGCCCAATGAGCGAGAAGGCGGTGCTTACGCTGCCCGCCGCCGCGGTCCAGCAGAACGGCGACGGGTTCTTTGCCTGGGTGATTAATGCCGACGGCAAAGCCGAAATGCGCCCGCTGAAGGTCGCCGGACAGATTGGCCAGCAGTTCCAGATTGCATCCGGCGTGAAGCCCGGTGAGCGAGCGATTACTGACGGCGCGCAGCGCGTGCAGCCAGGCGCTACCGTTCAGATACTGAATTAAGGAGCCATCATGCTGACGTTTTTCATCAAACGCCCGCGCTTTGCGATGGTGATTGCGCTGGTCATCACCCTGCTGGGGGCCATCGCGCTGAGGATTATTCCGGTAGAGCAGTACCCGCAGATCACGCCGCCGGTCGTGAATGTGTCAGCGTCATGGCCCGGCGCCAGCTCGGCTGACGTGGCGGAGGCCATCGCCACGCCACTGGAGACCCAGCTGAACGGCGTGGACCACATGCTCTATATGGAGTCCACGAGCTCGGACGAAGGCTCGTACAGCCTGAACATTACCTTTGCGGCGGGTACCGATCCGGATCTTGCCGCCATCGACGTGCAAAACCGCGTGGCGCAGGCCGTGGCGCAACTGCCGACCGAGGCGCAGCAAAATGGCGTGCAGGTACGCAAGCGGGCCACCAACCTGATGATGGGGGTAAGTCTTTACTCACCGAATAACACCCACACGCCGCTGTTCGTCAGCAACTACGCCAGCACCCAGGTGCGCGAGGCGCTGTCTCGCTTGCCGGGCGTCGGGCAGGTACAGATGTTCGGCGCGCGCAACTACAGCATGCGCATCTGGCTGCGTCCGGACCGCATGAATGCCCTGAACGTCACCACCGACGACGTGGCGCAGGCGCTGCGCGAGCAGAACGTGCAGGGCGCGGCGGGCCAGGTCGGTACGCCGCCGGTGTTTAACGGCCAGCAGCAGACCCTCACCATCAACGGGCTGGGACGTTTAAACCAGGCCGAAGACTTTGCCGACATCATCATCCGCGCGGGTGAGATGGGCCAGCTGGTGCGCCTGAAGGACGTCGCAAGTATCGAGCTTGGCTCGCGCAGCTACAGCTCCGGCGCGCAGCTGAACGGGCATGATTCCGCCTACCTCGGCATCTACCCGACGCCGTCCGCCAACGCCCTGCGCGTGGCCGACGCTGTGCGCGCGGAGCTGGAGCGCCTCTCGACGCGCTTCCCGGACGACCTGATGTATGAGGTGAAATTCGACACCACCTCCTTTGTTGCCGCCACCATCAAGGAGATCGGCGTTTCGCTGGCGTTGACCATGCTGGCGGTAGTGGTGGTCGTTTCCCTGTTCCTGCAAAGCTGGCGCGCGACGCTGATTGTCGCGCTTGCCATCCCGGTGTCTCTGGTAGGCACCTTTGCGGTGCTCTACACGCTCGGCTACTCCGCCAACACCCTCAGCCTGTTCGCCATTATTCTGGCGCTGACCATGGTGGTGGATGACGCCATCGTGGTGGTGGAGAGCGTCGAAACGCTGATGGCGGAAGGGCAGAGCCGCACGGCGGCCACCGCGCTGGCGCTGCGCCAGATTGCCGGGCCGGTGATTGCGACGACGCTGGTGCTGCTGGCGGTGTTTGTGCCGGTGGCGCTGCTGCCGGGGATTGTTGGCGAGCTTTATCGCCAGTTCGCGGTGACGCTCTCCACCGCCGTGACGCTTTCAAGCCTGTTGGCACTGACCCTGACGCCCGCGCTGTGCGCGATGCTGCTGCGTCCGCGTCCGGAGAAACCTGCGGCACTCTATCGCGCCTTTAACCGCGGGCTGGACGCCACGCGCGGTTTCTACACCCGCATCGTGAACGTTTTAAACCTGCACCCGTGGCTGGCGCTGCTGGCCACCGCAGGCGCGGCGGCCGTGGTGGCGTTCAGCTTTATGTCGATGCCTAAAGGCTTCCTGCCCCAGGAGGATCAGGGCTACTTCTTCGCCAGCGTTCAGCTGCCGGAAGCGGCCTCGCTGGAGCGCACCGAGGCGGTGATGGCTACGGCGCGCGAATTAATCGCCAAAAACCCGGCGGTGGAGGACGTGATTCAGGTCTCCGGGTTTAACATTCTCAACGGCACCAGCGCCTCCAATGGTGGGTTTATCTCCATCATGCTGAAGGACTGGAGCGAGCGGCCGCCGCTGGATGAGGTGATGGGCACCCTGCAGCGCCAGCTGCTGGCCCTGCCGGAAGCGACCATTATGACCTTCGCGCCGCCGACGCTGCCGGGGCTGGGCAACGCCTCCGGCTTTGACCTGCGCATTCAGGCGCAGGCGGGGCAGAGCCCGGCGGAGCTGGAGCGCGTGACGCGTGAGGTGCTGGCGAAAGCCAACCAGCACCCGCAGCTGAACCGCGTGTTTACCACCTGGAGCAGCAACGTGCCGCAGCTGACGCTGACCGTTGACCGCGAGCGCGCTGCCCGTCTCGACGTGCCGGTGTCGCGCATCTTCAGCAGCCTGCAGACCGCCTTTGGCGGCACGCGCGCCGGGGATTTCAGCGTGAATAACCGCGTTTACCACGTCGTCATGCAAAACGAGATGCAGTGGCGCGAGCGCGCCGGGCAAATCAGCGAGCTGTTTGTCCGCAGTAATAACGGCGAGCGGGTGCGCCTGAGCAACCTCGTCACCATTACGCCGACGGTCGGCGCCCCGTTCCTGCAGCAGTACAACCAGTTCACGTCGGTCTCGGTAAGCGGTTCGGCAGCGGAAGGAGTGAGCAGCAGCACCGCGATGGCGGCGATGGGAGAGATTCTGGCGGAAAACCTGCCAGCCGGGTACGACTACGCCTGGAGCGGCATGTCGTATCAGGAGCAGCAGACCGGCAACCAGGCGATGTGGATCGTGCTGGCGGCGGTGGTCATGGCGTGGCTGTTCCTCGTCGCCCAGTACGAGAGCTGGACGCTCCCGGCGAGCGTGATGCTCTCGGTGCTGTTCGCCATCGGCGGGGCGCTGGTCTGGCTGTGGTTGGCGGGATACGCCAATGACGTGTACGTGCAGATTGGTCTGGTGCTATTGATAGCCCTCGCCGCCAAGAACGCGATCCTGATCGTGGAGTTTGCCCGCGCGCGGCGCATGGAGGGGATGGCGATTGTCGATGCGGCGCGGGAAGGGGCATCGCGCCGCTTCCGCGCGGTGATGATGACCGCCGTGTCGTTCATTATCGGCGTATTGCCGATGATGCTGGCGACCGGGGCGGGAGCCCAGAGCCGCCGCATCATCGGCACCACGGTGTTCAGCGGTATGCTGGTGGCCACGGTGGTGGGGATTATCTTCATCCCCGCGCTGTTCGTGGTGTTCCAGCGCCTGCGCGAGTGGGGGCATCGGCTTACGGACTCGTAGCCCACAGCTCGGCATGTTTTTGCACTAAGGAGATGAGCGAGCCACCGTCTGCGATAAAGTCCCGCATGCGCTGGGCCTCGCTCTTGCCCTGTTTCAGCATCAGGGCAATTTCCTGAATCGCACTGGTTGCGCCCAGCTTCTCCGCTGACGGTGCAACGCGCTCCAGCAGCCAGGCGAGATCTTCCTGGATGGTTTTGTGCTCGCCGGTATGCACGTCGGTCAGGATCCCTTCCAGCCCATAGCGGCAGGCCTGAAAACGGTTGAAGCGGTACAGCAGAAAATCCTGTTCCTGATGTTTATAAGGCCGGGTGGTCAGCAGCCAGTGCGAGGTGGCCTGGATCAGCCCGGCGATATTAATGGCGTGGGCGAGGGTGAGCGGTGTATCCATCACCCGCACCTCCACGGTGCCAAAATGCGGGCTGGGGCGGATGTCCCAGTGCAAATCTTTAATGCTGTCGATCATGCTGGTCGAACTCAGGCGGCGGAACAGCCCCTCGAACGCCTGCCAGTTGTTGACCCACGGCATCAGGCCGTTATCCGGGAACCCCGAGAAGATATTGAGCCGCGATGAAGAGAACTTCGTGTCGGTGCCCTGCATATAGGGAGAGGAGGCCGCCAGGGCGATAAAGTGCGGGACAAAGCGCGACAGGCCGTGCAGCAGGTAGATGGCGTCATCGCCGGTTCGACACCCCACGTGCACGTGCTGACCGAACACCGTGGCCTGCAAAATCAGATAGCCAAAGCGCTCCAGCGTGGCGTTATAACGCTCGTCTTCGCACACCTCCTGACGCTGCCATTTCTGAAACGGATGCGTGCCGCCGCCGCAGATCTGGACATGGTGCACCGCCGCCGCGCGCAGGATGCTCTGCTGCATGGCGGAAAACTGCGCTGCTGCCTGGTCGATGTTCTGGCACACGCCGGTGGCGATTTCGAGCATGCTTTCGGTGATGTCGTGCTTCACTTCACCGGCTTTGATGTCGTTTTTAACGGCGTCGATCAGGGCAGAGGAGTCCTGGCTCAGATCGTAGCCCGGCGGGTTAACCACCTGCAGCTCCAGTTCGATGCCCAGGGTGTAGGGTTCAGAGGAATGAAAGTCGGGTAAAGGCATAGCGCACTCCGTTGTCTGTAATGCGTTGAGTATAGACAACGGATGATAATCGCCCTCTCTCTGTGGGAGAGACCCGTCTGCCTTGACGTTTCAGAGCCCTTATCGTTATTAATAGTGTCCTGATTATTAACACTAAGGAGTAAGCAATGGTCTCATTTCGTCCGCTGACAGAAGATGAGTATCCTGCTTATCTGGATTATTTTATTCATGATTATGCCGGGGAGATCGCCTCAAACTACGGGCTCTCTCAACATGATTCTCTTGCCAGAGCAAAGCAGGAAATCGCCGAAATGCTTCCTGAGGGCGTTAATACGCATGGGCACGTTTTACTCTCTCTTGTTGCGCCGATAGATCAAATCAACAGGCATGTCGGCTATCTCTGGTACAAACCCGATACGATGATGCGTTCAGTGTTTATCTATGATTTTCATATTTTCACAGCTTGTCAGGGGCAGGGGCTGGGTAAACAGACTCTCCGCAATTTAGAAGCGCATCTACGTGAGAAGGGTTTTAAAGAGATCAGACTCCGTGTGGCGGGTAATAATGCCCGTGCCCGGCATCTCTACGAGACCAGCGGTTTTGGGATTACGGGGGTCAACATGAGCAAGTCTATTGTGGAGCTCGCGGAAAAAAAGAGCTGAGGATGCTATTATCCAGGCAGCAACCGACACCCAGAGGATAACGAATGAGCAACGACGTACCGATTAAATATTATGACATCGTGGATGAGTACACGACGGAAGCCGCAACGCCGGTGAGTGAAGCCGAACGCGATCCCCTGGCGCTCTATTTCCAGCTGCTGATCACCCGTTTAATGAATAACGAAGAGATCAGCGAAGAGGCCCAGACCGAGATGGCGGTGGAAGCGGGCATCAACACCCAGCGCATTGACGATATCGCCAATTTCCTCAATCAGTGGGGTAATGAGTAGTTCCTGCGCGAAAGACGTAGTCTGGGCAGGCGATGTGCTTTACACTGCGCGCGGCAAAAAATTGAGTTGGTAAACGATTAATCAGGCGGTAAAGGCGATGAACGGAACAATCACAACGTGGTTTGCAGATAAGGGTTTTGGATTTATCAAAGATGAAAACGGCGATAACCGCTATTTTCACGTGATTAAGGTCTCCAACCCCGATCTGATTAAGAAAGATGCCGCAGTGACGTTTGAACCCACCACCAACAACAAGGGTTTGTCAGCGTTTGCGGTAAAAGTTATCCCGGAAAGCAAATACATCTTCATTGATGGCGAACGACATAAGATCACCTCCATCAAGTCTTATCTGGTTTACAGCGAAGAAGAGTCTGCTGACGCCAAAGTTGATAAAGAGGTGCTGTCGGTGAAGAGCCTGATGGGGAATATCGCCCCGAAATCCACGGCGAAATCAGGCGAGCTGCGCACGTTGAAGAAACTGGCGATCACCACCTTCCAGGGCAAAACCTTCATTTTCTCCGAAGATGAAATCGATATTGATGCCACGGTGAAACAGCTTAAGAACCTGATGTAATCTGCAGGGCCGGGTGGCGACTACGCCTTACCCGGCCTACAAAACCGCCGCACGACACTACCCCATCCGATGCTCACCTCTGAGCATGGCCTCCCGATCGAACACGTGCTGGATTTCTCCGTGCGCCATAAACGCCGCCCGGTCTGACATATGGGCGATCACGTCCGCATCATGGCTCACCAGCAGATAGGTCATCCCGTGCTGCTGTTTCAGGCGATTGAGCAAATTAAGGATCTCCGCCTGCACCGACATGTCCAGCGCCGAAGTGGGTTCATCCAGCAGCAGAAGCTGGGGGCGTAACAGCAGCGCCCGGGCAATCGCCACGCGCTGACGCTGCCCGCCGGAGAGCTGGTGGGGATAACGCTTGCCCGCATCGACACCCAGCCCCACCTGCTGCAGCGCCTCCGCCACCTTTTCGGCGATCCGCGTTTCGCCGTGGATCTGTAACGGCTCCGCCAGGGTGCGCGAGATGGTGTGATTCGGATGCAGCGAGGCCCAGGGATCCTGAAACACCATCTGCACGTTGCGCCGCAGCGCGCCGGTAAAGCGCGCGCCGGGCTGGAGCCGGTCGCCAAGCACCTGAACGTTGCCGTGCCACTGGCGCTGCAGCCCGGCCAGCACCCGCAGAATGGTCGATTTTCCGCAGCCCGATTCACCGATCAGGCTGAAGGTTTCCCCTTGCTCAATGGCAAAGCTGGCGGCAGAGACCGCCGTTTTCTCCCCGAAGGTCACCTGCAGTTGATCCACATTAACGAGTGCCATGAGGTGCCTCCTTCCAGGGCTGAGTACGATCAAGCGTCGGCAGCATCTGTCCGTAGGTGCTGGCATCAGGGCGGCAGGTCCACAGCGTCTGCGTGTAGGGGTGGGTGGCCTGAGAAAGCTGGCTTGCCGCCATCTCATCCACCTTTTCGCCCTGGTACATTACCAGCACGCGGTCGCAATGTTCCGCCACCAGCGGCAGATCGTGGCTAATCAGCAGCATCGCCATCTGGCGTTGCGCGCACTGCTCCACCAGCAGCTCAAGGATCTGGTTGCGCAGGCGGGCGTCGAGGGCTGAGGTGGGTTCATCAGCAATTAGCACCCGCGGGTTGTTGATCAGCGCAATGGCGATCATCACCCGCTGGCCCATGCCGCCAGAGAGTTCTCCCGGATAGCGACCAAGCACCGCGTCGGTCAGACCCACGGCGTGGATCAGCTCCCGAATACGGTCCAGACGCTCCCGGCGCGGCAGCGACTGGTGCAGGGTTAACGCCTCATCCAGCTGCGCCTGCACGTTCTTCACCGGGTTGAGGGCGTAGCGCGGATCCTGAAGCACCATCGCAATCTCGTTGCCGCGCAACTGCCGCCAGCCGCGCGGCGACAGGCTGGTAAGGTCGTGCCCCAGCACGTTGAGCGTCTGTGCGCTGACCCGGCCTGGCTTGCGCACCAGACCCATCAGCGCCCGGGCGGTCATCGACTTGCCCGAGCCGGACTCCCCGACCAGGGCCAGGCGTTCATTGCCCAGGGTAAAGCTGACGTTGTTGACCACCCGCGCGGCGGGATAATCAATCGTCAGGGAATCGACAATAATGCGGGGTTCAGTCATGTTGTGGCTCCAGCACGTCGCGCAGGCCGTCGCCCAGCAGATTAAAGGCCAGGCTGGCGATCAGGATCGCCCCGCCCGGAATGGCGGCAATCCACCACTGATCGAAAATGACCTGCATCCCGTCAGCGATCATCGCCCCCCATTCCGCCATCGGCGGACGCGCGCCGAGGCCGAGAAAGCCCAGTCCGGCTGCGGCGAGGATAATCCCGGCCAGATCCAGCGCCAGACGCACGATAGCCGAGGGCAGACACAGCGGCAGAATATGCCCCAGCAGCAGGCGAAAACCGCGGATGCCCATCATCTCGGCCGCCGCCAGATAGTCGCTGTGGCGCAGACGCTGGATCTCGCTGCGCGCCTGACGGGCGTAAGCCGGCCAGGTGGTTAAGGCCAGCGCCAGCGCGCCGTTGACCAGCCCCGGACCGAGCATGGCGACAAAGGCAAAGGCGAGGATCAGGCGCGGCATCGACATCACCACGTCGGTAAAGCGCATCAACACCCGCTCCAGCCAGCCGCCGTAGTAGCCGGATAAAATCCCCACCAGCAGCCCCGCGGGCAAGGTAATCACCGTTACTAAGGCTACCAGCCCCAGCGCCGGACGGCTGCCGTAGATCAGCCTTGAGAGCAGGTCGCGCCCGTAGCTGTCAGTGCCGAGCCAGTGTTGGGCACCAGGCGGCTGCAGACGGGCGGCAGCATCCTGCCAGTTCGGATCCAGCGGTGCCAGCCACGGCGCAAACAGCGCTACCAGCAGCAGCAGGGTAATGATGACCAGCCCGCAAAATGCCGCTGGCGAGCGGCGCAGCCGACGTAAAAACAGATAAAACGGCATCAGCGCACCCTTGGGTCAGTGAACCGCACCAGCAGGTCGGTCAGGTTATTGATCAGCACAAAACAGACGCCGATAAGCAGCGTCCCGCCCATGATGGCGGTGGTATCCCCGGCGAACAGCGCGGTGGTGAGGTAGCGACCAATTCCCGGCCATGAGAAGACCGTTTCGGTTAATACCGCCCCTTCCAGCATGGTGGTGTACGCCAGCGCAATTACCGTCAGCAGGGTGCTGCGAATATTGGGCAGCACGTGGCGCAGCAGGATGGTCATCTCGCCCGCCCCTTTGGCCCGCGCCAGCAGGATGTACTCTTTGTTCATCTCGCTCAGACATGCCGAGCGGGTCAGGCGGGTGATGCTCGCCAGCGAATAGTAAGCCAGCAGCAGCACCGGCAAAACCAGATGGCTGACGGCGTTTTTAAAGGCCGCCATGTCGCCGGAAAGCCAGGTGTCGATCAGCGCAAATCCGCTGCGCGGCTCAACGGTGTACTGCCAGATATCGTCCAGTCGACCGGGCCCGGCGCTCCACTGTAGCTTCGCGTAGAACAGCGCCAGCATCAGCAGCCCGAGCCAGAAAATGGGTACCGAATTACCGAGCAGGGTGAGGGTGCGGATAACCAGGTCGAGCGGCGAACCGGCATAGCGGGCGCACAGCACCCCAGCGATCACCCCCAGTACGGCCCCGACAATCAGTGCCAGGGTAGCCAGCTCGAGGGTGGCGGGGAAGGCGTGGAGCAGATCCTGCAATACCGGCTGCCCGGTGGCGCTGGCGGTGCCGAGATCGCCCTGCGCAAGATTAACCAGATAGTGCCAGAACTGCACCGGCAGCGGCCGATCCAGCCCGAGCTGGTGGCGAACCTGATTGTAGGTGGACTGACTGGCATGATCGCCGACGATCTGCAAAACGCGATCGACCGGCGAGAGCGCGGAGAGCGCAAAGGTCACGAGTAAAAGCCCGAGCAGCGTAAGGAACAGGGTCAGCAGACCCTGTAAAACGCGCGCCACGTGGGTGGATAGATGAGGCATGGGAATCTCTTGTTGCCGGGTGGTTCCAGGGGACGTAGGCCCGTGCAAGCGCAGCGCCGCCGGGCAATGGCTGTCTGTGCGGCCAGATGCCGGGTGGCGGCTACGCCTTACCCGGCCTACAAAACTTACTTGGTTACGCGGTCGTACCAGACCATATCCGCATTCAGCCCCTGCTGATAACCCTTCACGTTATTGCGCACCACAATCTGGGTTTTGCCCTGATCGACAAACACATACGGCGAGGTCTGCTGCAATTGCTCCTGCATCTGCTTATACAGGTCAAGGCGTTTGGCCGGATCCGGCTCGGCGACCGCCGCCAGCGTGGCTTTATTCAGCTCCGGGATCTGCCAGCCGTTTAGCCCGGCCACGGTGCTGGATTTACCGTCGTTCCAGGCGAAGGCGCTGGCGTTGGAGTGGGCGTCGAAGTAGTCCGGAATCCACAGGCGGATAGCGGCCTGGTGTTGTTTAGCCCGCACGCGGGCATACACCTGGCTCCCGGCGGCGGGCAGCAGGTCGATCTTCACGCCACCCTGGGCGAAGCTCGCCTGCATCGACTGAGCGAGGGTGATAAACGGCGGTTTGTTCTCTACGTCCAGCGTGAAGTGCGCATCTTTGATACCCGCTTTCGCCAGAATCGCTTTCGCTTTGGCCGGATCAAATTTGAACGGATTGTTCTCCAGTGCGCCAGGCAGGCCGACCGGCAGGAAGCTCTGGTGAACAAAATACTGGCCTTTCAGCAGATCTTTGGTGATGCCTTCATAATCCACCAGCCAGCGTGCCGCTTCCCAGAAGGCCGGGTTATTCAGCAGCGGATTGGCGCTGTTACCCGCGTTAAAGACCAGGTAGTTCTGCTCCGCAGAGGGGATGCTCAGCACGGTGACGCCCGGCTTGCCGTTAAGGGCACCGACCTGGTCGGCACCGAGATCGCGGGCGACGTCCGCATCACCCTGCTCAATCAGCAGACGACGTGAGGCCGGATCCGGGACGTTTTTAATAATAATGTTCTTCAGCTTTGGCGCACCGCCCGGCGCGCTGGCGTTGGCTTCCAGCACGATAGCCTGATGCGGCTGATAGACGCGCATTTTATACGCGCCGCTGCCCGCCGAGTGCATCTTCAGCCACGCGTTACCCTGATCATCGCCCTTCACGTTGGCGGCGACCAGCTTCTCGTCCACGATAGAGGCAATCGGCGTGGAGAGAATGTTCAGCGCCACGGACGGGCTGACGTCTGCCGTCCAGTGCAGCTGCAGGGTGTGGTCATCCACCTTTTTCAGCTTGCTGGCGATGTTACTGGCGTCCCAGCCCAGCACGTTGAGGATAAAGGCCGGGGATTTGTTCAGCGTGACGGCGCGGGTATACGAGAAAATCACGTCTTCCGGGCGCAGCGGGTTGCCGGAGGCAAATTTCGCGTCCGGTTTCAGCTTGATGGTCAGGGTTTTTGCTACCGCATCCGCTTCCCAGCTCTCGGCCAGAATCGGGGTGATTTTTTCCGGGTTATCGCGGTCCGGCTGGACCAGACGTTGATACAGGCTGGGCACGGTCTGAATGCTGGAGAGCTCGTTAGCTTCGGCCGGATCGAGGCTCACGATATCATCCAGACCCTGAGCAACAACCAGCGTATCAGGCGGCGTAGCGGCATGTGCGGTAGCTGACAGTGCAGCCAGCACCAGTAACGGCAGGAGTTTTTTGTTCATAGCGATCCCTGAAATTCTTGTTTTTGATTGTTTTATAGACCGTTACGTTAGGGGGGCCGACAGAAATTAGGAAAGTCTTAATTCTGCTTAGCTTATTCCTGTCGCGCATAACGAATTATTTATGGTTATTAGCGCGGTCAGCGTTACCGTTAAGCCAACAATCCTGTATTGTGAAATAACAATTTTTTAACAAAAAAAAGAGGTAGTAGCGTGCCGGAAATCAATAAATGGGGGCAGACCGTTAACGATCCTGTTCCCGGCTGGCAGGGTGCCAACGTATTAGAGCGTGGCGTACTGGAAGGACGCTTTTGCCGCCTTGAACCGCTGGATGCGGTAGAACACGCGGTAGATCTGTTCGAGGCGTACGCGCTGGGCGACGACAGCGACTGGACCTGGCTTGCCAGCAATCAGCCCGCCAGCGTAGAGGAGACCGTTGACTGGTTGCAGGGCAAAGTGCAGGACGAGGCGCTGGTGCCCTTTGCGGTGATCGATTGTCACAGCGAACGCGCCGTCGGGCTGGTCTGTTATATGGCGATCGAACAGCAGCTGGGCTCGGTGGAGATCGGTCATGTCACCTGGTCGCGAAAAATGAAAAACACCCCGCTCGGCACCGAAGCGGTCTGGCTGCTGCTGAAATACGGATTTGAGCGGGGCTACCGTCGGCTGGAGTGGAAGTGCGATTCGATGAACATTGCCTCGCGCCGTGCCGCCGAGCGGCTCGGCTTTAGCTGGGAAGGGCGGCTGCGGCAGAAACTGGTGCGTAAAGGCCGTAACCGCGACAGCGATATGCTGTCGATCATCGACAGCGAATGGTCAGAGCGGGACGCGGCCATCCGCGCCTGGCTGGCGGCGGACAATTTTGATAGTGAAGGGCGACAAATCAGACGCCTTGAGACGTTTCATGTGCGTCCGGAAACGGCCTGATTTCCCGGTAATCTGAACGTATTCTGAAAAGGCTATTCAACTGGTTAAATATACAGTTAAAGAGCGATTTTTTCGGCAATACGAGAGTAGTATTGCAGCGGGTGCCTGATGCTTTCTGAGCTCAGGCAGGTGTGGTGAGGCAGAAAGCAAAAGCCCCGGAGATGTTTCCATCAACCGGGGCTACCACACCAAACCTGAACAATTTGGATGGTAGCCCCTTCTTGGCAAGGAGGCAATGACATGCTTAACAAGTACGCCCTTGCGGCGATCCTGGTTCTGAGTTTAACAGTGCTGGGAGTCACGTTTCTGGTTCACGAGCAGTTATGCGAACTGAGCTTTAAGGAGCGTGATATGGAAGTGAAAGCTGTTCTCGCTTACGAAACGAAGAAGTAGCGGTACGCGGGGAGCAATCCCCGCTTATCCGGTTGTCGGTTTGGTTCGGGCACCCGTTTATTTGCCCCGTCTGGTGATGAGCCGGACGGGGCATTTTTACGTTCTTACCCGCTCAACCGCCTCCTGCCAGGCTTGCCAGCGGCTCTGTAGTCGGGCGTGACGCGCCATGTCCGGTGTAAAGGTGACGTGTTCCGGCAGATACTGGCGCAGCTGCGCGGTGGTGAGGTTAAACAGCGCCTTACGCGCCAGCAGGGCGGCCCCGATGGCTGAGAGTTCCGGCACGTCGCTGCGCAGCACCGGGCAGCCGAGGAGATCGGCCTGATACTGCATCAGCCAGTCGTTTTTTGTCGGCCCGCCGTCCACCATCAGTGCGTTGAGGGTAAAGCCCGGATGGGTGTGCATCGCCTGCACCACGTCGGCTATCTGATAGGCGATGGACTCCAGCGCCGCGCGGATCAGGTGCGCTCGCGTTACTCCCCGGCTCAGGCCGTGGATCATGCCGCGGGCGTTTTCATCCCACCAGGGTGCGCCAAGACCGGTAAGCGCCGGAACAAAGTAGACGCCGAGAGTCGAGTCCACCGAGCGGGGCAGGGTGTTCAGCGCATGGGCAAGCTCCACCTGGGGCAGCTCGCTGAGGCCGGTGCTGTCTGCCATCCAGGCCACCGCGTCGCCGGTATGGGGAATATTGCCCTCCAGCCCGTAGACCAGCGTGTCGCCGTCATGCCACGCCACGGTGGTCGCCAGCGCGCTGACGTCGCAGCGGGCGGAAGCGACCGGGGCCATCACCGACGAACCGGTGCCGTAGGTCGCTTTCACGCAGCCTTCGGCACCCAGACCGTGAGCAAAAAGCGCGGCGTGGGAGTCGCCGATCATCGCCATCACCGGCAGGCCGTCAGGAATGGACGGGCAGCCGCGGGTATAACCAAACAGCCCGCTGGAGGGCTTGATCTCCGGCAGTGCCGCGCGCGGAATGCCAAACAGCGCCAGCATCTGCGGATCCCAGTCGGCGGTATGCAGGTTCATCAGCTGGGTGCGGGCGGCATTGGCGTAGTCGCAGCTGAAGGCCTGGCCCTGAGTCAGCTGCCACAGCAGCCAGCTGTCAACGGTGCCGAGGCAGATCTCACCCCGGGCGGCGCGCTCTGCGCCATCGGGGGTGTTATCCAGCAGCCAGCGCATTTTGGAGGCTGAAAACAGCGGCGCGATGGGCAGGCCCGTCACCGCCTTGATGTTCGGCCCGTGGCCGTGCTCCCGCAGCTGATGGCAAAAGGCCGCGGTGCGGGAACACTGCCAGCTGAGCGCCGGGGCAACAGGTTTACCCGTGACCCGATCCCAGCCCACGACTGTCTCACGCTGATTGCCGATCGCCAGCGCGGCAACCCTCTCCACCCCGACGGTGGCGATCGCGCGGGCCACCACGTCGAGGGAGGCCTCCACCAGCAGTTCGGCGGATTGTTCTACCCAGCCGTCGTGCGGAGTCTGGATCGCCAGCGCCCGGGAGAAACTCGCCACCACGTGACCGCCTGCGTCCAGCGCCACCGCTTTGGCGTTGGTCGTGCCCTCATCGAGGGCAATAATGATCTCCTTGCTTACCGACATGGCGGCCTCCTGGCTTAACGATGGAGATAGGTTGAGACGCCGAGGTAGCGGGTAAAGGCCTCATGCAGGATCTCCGCGCTGGCGGAGTGGTTCATCGCCACGTGATGCTCAAAGCCGTTGCGGCAGATCCAGTTCAGCAGGTTCTCCAGATGCGGAACCTGGATCACCGCCCGGCAGCCCACGGTATCCAGCGGATCGTCCACCGACTGGCCCTGGCCCACGTAGGCTTTGATCTCGCCGGTCAGATCGTCGGTGCTCAGGCGGAAGTAGGTCAGCGGCCCGCTTTTCAGACGACCGTGGACCGCGCCGCAGGTGTTCTCTTTCCCCACCGTGGTGCCGATGATGTCGGCGGTGCCCATGTGCGGAGACTCAAGGCTGGAGGCGGCGAAGTTACCGCAGTGGAACAGGACGCATTTGTCGCGATCGTCGCCGAAGTTGTTGTTCCAGTCGGCAATCGAGGCGGGATTCATATTGCTGCTCGCCAGGGCGAACATGGAGAGCGCTCCCATCACGTCCACTTCACAGGCGCTCGGCATCAGCTGGCCGGACATCACGCTCATGATCGAGCAGACGTTAATCCCGAGGTTCTCCTGCAGGGAGGTCCAGCACTGAATGGCGGTGGTGTCGATGTCGTTGGCGACCACCCACTCGCTGATCACCACAAACAGCTTCGCCATGGTCACCAGTTTATCCGCCGGAATGCGGCTGGCGTCGGCGTTGTCGATCAGGATCCGGCGCTTTTCATCCACGCGAATATCGTCATCGCGCAGGGTTTTAATCCGGGTAAAGACTTCGGACAGGTCGAGGGTTTCCACGGCAATGCCCAGTCTTTCCAGCAGCTTCTCGCTGTAGCGCACGGTGTTGAAGCCCGCCGGACGGGCACCGATCGCCCCCACGCGCACCCCGCGCATGCTGCTCACCACGCGGCACACCTGCTCGAAGCGCCGCAGATCCTGCGCAAACACCTCGCCGGTGAGGGCGCAGACGTGCTGGGTGGTGAGGGTAAAGGGAATGCCATACTGACGCAGGTTGTTGCACAGGGAGATCTTGCCGCAGAAGCTGTCGCGGCGGGTGGCGAGCCCCATTTTATCGAGGTTATCTTCCTCGGCCTGAACCAGCACCGGCACGTTCAGGCCGGAGAGACGCAGGGTTTCGGCGATGGCTTTTTCATCGCCGAAGTTGGGCAGCAGCACCACCACGCCATGAATGCGATCCCGATGGGCGCGAAACAGCTCGGCACAGGCTTTGGCATCCTGACGGGTTTCGACGCCGCCGAGTTCGGTCTGGCTCGGATCGAGCATGATGGTGTTGATACCGAGGCGGCCAAACAGGGCGATGGCCTGCTCGCGCGCCTCTGCCACCAGATAGCTCGGGAAAAACCCGCGGTTGCCGATGACCACGCCCATCGTCAGTTGTTGAGGAATTCGGGACATTGCTTTTTCTCCAGTAAGATGTTGTTGTTATTTTCAGCAAACCTGTCGCGTCACCATTTCCCGGGCGTGTTTCACCACCCCAGCGACATCAATCTCATGACGTGCCCGCGTTGACGCTCTGTCGGCGGCTATCGCGTATTGTCCATCCGGGATCCCCAGACGTTTCAGCGGCACGGCGCATCCGGCTTCGGCCAGCACTTCCGCTACCAGGCTGCCGACGCCGCCGTTGACGTTATGCTCCTCGACGCTCACCACCGCCTTGCAGGGGGCGATGGCCGCCAGCAGCTGTTGGGTATTACAGGGACGAATAGATGGAACGCTGATAACAGTGGCGTCAATACCTTCTTCCGCGAGTTGTGCGGCGGCTTCCACTATTTCATGTACCGTTGATCCCATCGCCACCAGCGCCACGTCATGGCCGGTACGCAGAACGTCAATGTTGCCCGGGGCAAAGCGATAGCTTTCGTCATGCAGTTCCGGCAGGTTTTTCCCGTCGAGGCGGATATAGACCGGGCCCACGTGGTCGAGGGCGTAGTCGATGATCTGGCGGCACTCGTTGGGGCTCGACGGGGCGTAAATTTCGATATTGCCGAAGCCGCGCATGATGGCGATATCGTCGATGCTGTGGTGGGTGCTGGCGAGCGGGCCGTAGCTGGCCCCCGCGTTCAGGCCGAACAGCTTGACGTTGGTGTTGTTGTAGCAGACGTCGACTTTGATCTGCTCGTTAGCGCGGGATATCAAAAACGGCGCGGCGTTACAGGTGACGGCGATCTTGCCGCCAATCGCCAGCCCGGCCGCGGCACCCACCAGCGTCTGCTCGGCGATGCCGACGTTGACCAGCCGACCCGGAAAACGTTGCATAAAGGGGGCGATTTTCGCCGTGGAGGTGGAGTCTGCCACCACCGGGACCAGATCCACGCCGCGATCGACGGCATCAATAAAGGCATTAACCATCACCGTGGCGAGGTGTTCGCTATTACTCATCTTTCAGTTCCTCCAGCGCCAGTTCAATTTCTTCCCCTTTCGGCACCCGGTGGTGCCATTCCGGCCGTCCCTGAATAAACGAGATCCCCGCGCCTTTGGTGGTATGGGCGATCACCACATGGGGCTTGCCGTTGGGCTGCAGTCCTTCGAGCGTGGCGACCACATCCGCCATGTCGTTGCCGTTGCAGCCGGTCACTTCCAGGCCGAAGGCTTTCCATTTCGCATCCAGCGGGTCGGTATTGAGGATCTCTTTGGTAGAGCCCGCCAGCTGAAGGTTATTTTTGTCGTTGATAATAAACAGGTTATCCAGCTGATAGTGGGCGGCCACCAGCGCGGCTTCCCAGTTGCTGCCTTCCGCCAGCTCACCGTCGCCGGTGACCACAAACACCCGGCGCTTGCTGTTGTTGCGTTTCGCGGCGAGGGCGATCCCCACCGCCACCGGCAGACCATGGCCCAGCGCGCCGGTGTTCAGTTCAATGCCCGGAGTTTTATGTTTCACCGGATGGCCCGGCAGGTGAGAATCGGCATGCTGATAGGTGGAGAGCCACTCGACGGGGATAAACCCGGCCTCGGCCAGCACGCAGTAATACCCGCCCACCGCGTGGCCTTTCGACTGGATATAGATGTCGCGCTCATCGCTCTCCTTCAGCTGCGGGGAGCAGTTCAGAATGCGAAAGTAGAGGGCGGTCAGCAGTTCGACCTGCGAGAGATCGGCACCGGTATGGCCACCCGCCGGGCTTTCGGCATTCAGCACGATGATCCGGCGACGAATCGAGCGCGCCCGGGTTTCAAGCTCCGCGATGGAGAGCGAAAACGGATTCATAACATACCTCCTGAATTTATAATCTGTTGTGAATAATTATTCCAGCCGGGTAAGTTATTTCCCTGTTCTCGCTGTCAGAGCAGGGATTTATGACCGCTTTGAATATATATTCAATGCTGATTTATTATTCATGATAGTAAGATATGCCCGGTGCACGGGTTTGTCTACGCTTTGCGCAGGCAAATTTCGAAGAAAAGAGAAAAGGATCACATTTGTCTGGCGGATCGGATCGGCGCTTGCTTGTTAAATATTCAGTGATGAATAAAAATAACGGCAGCCGATTAAGGGGAACGTTATGTCGAAGCAGGATGAACAGCGATTACTGGTCAAGATCGCGACACTTTACTACAGCGAGAATAAAAAGCAGTCCGAGATTGCCTCTCTGCTGCACCTCTCGCAATCTTTTGTGTCCCGGGCGCTGACGCGCTGCCAGAAAGAGGGGCTGGTAAAAATCACCGTCGTCCAGCCGACCAACATTTTTGTCTCGCTGGAAAAGGCGCTGGAAGAGCAGTACGGCATCCGCCAGGCCATCGTGGTGGACGTGGGGGAGGAGCCCTCCAGCGCCCAGATCAAGCACGCCATCGGCAGCGCGGCGGCGCACTATGTCGAAACCCGCCTGCGCCCGGAAGACCTGGTCGGGATCTCCTCCTGGAGCAGCACCATCCGCTGCATGGTGGATGAGATGCACCCGCAGAATATCCGCGCCGCCGGGGTGATCCAGCTGTTAGGCGGCGTCGGCCCCAACGGCAACGTGCAGGCGACCATCCTCACCCAGCAGCTGGCGGCGCACCTCGGCTGCCCGGCAGGGCTGCTGCCTTCCCAGAGCATTGAGCACTCGGTGGAGGAGCGCGCCCGGCTGGTGAGCAGCCCAGACGTGGCGGCAGTGGTGGGCAAATTTGCCGAAGTGGACGTGGCGATTGTCGGCATCGGCGAGCTGGAGCCGTCGCAGCTGCTGAAAAACTCCGGTAACTACTACAACGAAGATATGCTCAAACTGCTGGCTGAACGCGGGGCGGTAGGGGATATTTGCCTGCATTACTATGATGCCAACGGCGAGCCGGTGCTGAGCCCGGAAGAGGATCCGGTGATTGGCATGGAGCTGGCACAGATCCGCGCCTGTCCGCAGGTGATTGCCCTGGCGGGCGGGGCAGAGAAACGTAATGCCATCCACGGGGCGCTGGTCGGGAAGTATATCGACGTGCTGATCACCGATTACCCGACGGCACGGAGTTTATTGAAAGCGTAGTTTTGCCCGGCGGCGCTGCGCTTGCCGGGCCTACAGGGTTTTGTAGGCCGGGTAAGGCGAAGCCGCCACCCGGCATGACTACCGCTACTTCCCTTCCATCACCGCCTTTTGCGCCACCACGGCCGCTTTTTGCTGCATGCGGTTTTGCATCTGATCGATGATCACCGCCACGATAATCACGATCCCTTTGATCACCATCTGCCAGAACTCGCTGACCCCCATCATCACCAGACCGTCGGCCAAAAAGCCGATCACGAAGGCGCCAATCAGAGTGCCGAGAATGGTGCCGCGCCCCCCGGCCAGCGAGGTGCCGCCCAGCACCACTGCGGCGATAGCGTTCATCTCAAACGCGGTGCCGTTGGCCGGATGGCTCGCCAGCAGCTGGGCGGAGACCACAATCCCGGCGATGGCGGCGCAGAACCCCGACAGGGTATAGACCAGCACTTTTACCTGCTTGACCCGCACCCCGGAGAGTTCGGCGGCGCGTTCGTTATCGCCGATGGCGTAGACGTGGCGGCCAAACGGCAGGCGGCGGGCGATGTAAGCGATCACCAGCGCCAGGACGATCATCATCCAGATGGCCCACGGGATGCCGAGCAGCGTCCCGGCACCAATCTCATCGAAACCGGTGTTGCCCAGCTGCGGGTTGCCGGACAGGCCCGGGAAGGTCTGGCCGTCGGAGGTGAGCATCGCCCCGCCGCGCAGCACGTACATGGTGCCGAGAGTGCAAATAAAGGGAGCGACGTTATAGCGGGTGATGATCCAGCCATTCATCGCGCCTATGAGCGCACCAATCAGCAGCACAATGGGCACAATCACCCACACGCTCGGGAAGATAGCAATGCCAAACATCGGCAGCACGATCCCCTTGGTGATCATCCACCCGGCGATCATCCCGCATAGCCCCAGGGTGGCACCGATTGACAGGTCGATCCCGGCGGTGATGATCACAAAGGTGATCCCCAGCGCCAGGAAGGCGTTAATGGCGATATGCTTAATCATGATCACCAGGCTGCCGGCGGAGAGAAAGCCCGGCACGGTCATGGTGAAAAAGCCGACAATCAGAAACAGCGCAATAAAGGTGCGCATCTTCAGCAGCAGCAGAAGTAATTTTTCCCGGGAAGGCGCGGCCCCTTTTTGCGGCGTCAGCGCGACAGACTGTGTCGTTTTCATCTTAGAACCCCTGAGCACTTGCGGTGACCAGCGCCGATTCGTCGGCCCGATCGCGAACAATATCGGCGGTCAGTTTGCCGCCGGACATCACCAGAATGCGGTCCGATACCGCCATAATCTCTTTCAAATCCGAGGTGGAGAACACCACCGCGATCCCCTGCTGCGACAGCTGCACCATCATGCGGAACACGTCCGCTTTGGCACCCACGTCAATGCCGCGCGTCGGTTCATCGAGGAACAGCACCTTCGGGTTGGTCAGCAGCGAGCGGCCAATCACCACCTTTTGCTGATTGCCGCCGCTGAGCGCCTGGATCTCCACCTCCGGGGTCGAGACCTTGATCGACAGATTGCCGATGGTGCTGGCTACCACCGCCTGCTCCGCTTTCCGGGCGATGGTGAAACCGCGCTGCAGACGACGCCACAGGCTGGCGATGGTCAGGTTGTTGGCCACCGACGACCCTGGAAATATCCCGGTGCGCTTGCGGTCCTCCGGCACCAGGCTCATCCCCATGCGGATGCGTTCGGCGGTGGTGAGCCGCTGCGGGACCGGTTTGCTGTCGAGCCACAGCTTGCCCAGATAGTTGCGCTCGGTGCCGAGCATGCACTCGAACAGCTCGGTGCGCCCGGCACCCATCAGGCCGTAGATGCCGACGATCTCCCCGGCGTTCACCCGAAAGCTGACGTCGTTAACCACCGTATTGCCCGCGGCATTGACGCAGGTAATATGTTCCGCCTCCAGTACCGGCGCGCCGAAGGTGCGGCCCGGCTCGAGAAAGTTGCTCACCGGATCGCTGCCGAGCATCTCGCGCACGATCCAGGGCACGTCGATATCCTGCACCTTCGCCTCGGCCTGGAATTTGCCGTCGCGCAGGATGGTGATCACATCGCCTATCGCCATCAGCTCTTCCAGCCGGTGGGAGATATAGATGATGGTCACCCCCTGGCGGGTCAGCTCGCGGATCACCCGAAACAGGATCTCCACCTCGGTTTTACTCAGCGCCGAGGTGGGCTCGTCGAGGATCAGAATGTCGGCGTCCTCGGCCAGCGCCTTGGCGATCTCAATCAGCTGCTGCTGCCCGACCTTCAGGTTACCCACCAGCTCGCGTGGGGAGAGAGGCTGATCGAGGCGTTTCAGCAGCGCCGCGGTGCGGGACTCTTGCTCCGCCTCGTTAATCGGCGTTACCCCTTTTTGCAGCTCGCGGCCAAGAAAGACGTTCTCCGCCACGCTGAGGTTTTCAAACAGGTTCAGCTCCTGATGCACCATGCCGATGCCGTGGGCGGCGGCGTCCCGGGTGCTGGAGAACGTCACCTGTTTGCCGTTGAGCCACATCTCGCCGAGGCTGGGCTGCTGCACCCCGGCGAGGATTTTCATCAGCGTCGATTTCCCGGCGCCGTTCTCACCGATAATGACGTTCACTTTGCCGCGCCAGACGCGGTAATCGACCTTATCCAGCGCCACGGTGCCGGGAAACAGCATCGAGATCCCGCGGGTGCTGAGGATAATGTCCTCTGCCGGGCTATCATTCATCACGGCGTCTCCTGTTTCAGGTCCAGCGCTGCTGCATCCCCCACCTTGCCGCCCGTCAGGGTGGTGGCGAATAGCAGGGTGGCATTTTTACCGCTCCAGCTGTCATCCACTTTCGGCAGATGCTTCACCGCCTCGCGGTTTAACGCCCGGGAGAGCTGGGCGTACTGGACCTGGTTGGTAAATTCATCGAAGCGGAAGCCCGCCGCGTCGCGGATGGCGTTGCCGCGCATCACCGGCCCGACCTGAATGGCCAGCGGCTGGCCGTTCACCGTCATCACCAGTTTCTGCTCGTTGGCGTTGCTGGCCTCCACGCGCTCCACTTTGCCGCTGAGGCGCACGAACACACTCTGCGCATTTTCAGAGGGCGTTTTCAGCTGGGTGGAGAGGGCGCTGGCGTCCAGCGCATGGCTTTTGGCGGCATCGAGGATCCGTGGCTGCCAGGTTTGTTGCGCGATCTGCTGTGGGGTCTGGTTGTCAAAGCTCGCTTTGGCGTTGGGATCGGCAGGCATAATCGGTTTGCCGTTCTCATCCAGATCCACCACGGTGCAGGCCGTCAGCAACAGGGCGGCGACGCCTGTCAGCGCGACGCCCCATTGGTTTAACCGCATACTGCCTCCGCTTATTTGCTGAGGTTGAACACATTCAGCTTGCTGGCGTTGGACTCATCGATCAGCACGCAGTCCATCAGCTGTTTCTCGTCTTTTTGCGCTTTACCGTTTTTCAGGTAGTAGTCCGCCTGCTCAACGGCCATCTGCGCTTGTTCCCAGCCCGGCTGCAGAACCGTGGCTTTAATGTTGCCCTTTTTCAGGATCGAGTCGCGGGTGTAATCGCTGCCGTCAAAGCCGACCACAATCACGTTGTTTTTCCCGGCAGCCTTTAGCGCCGCTTCGGCACCCAGCGCCATGGTGTCGTTACCGGAGATCACCCCGACGATATCCGGGTTGGTTTGCAGGATGGCTTCCATACGGGTGAAGGCTTCGGTCTGGCTCCAGTTGGCGGTCTGCTGTGCCACCATCTTCATATCCGGGTAGTCATCCAGCACGTCGTGGTAGCCCTGGGAACGCACGTGGGCGTTGGTGTCCGACGGACGACCCAGCAGCTCAACGTATTTGCCTTTGCCGTCCAGCAGCTTCGCGAACTTCTCCGCACCCAGCTGCGCCCCCTGATAGTTGTTCGAGACAATCTGCGCCACCGCCACGCCGGTTTTGTTGATTTCACGATCAATCAGGAAAGCAGGGACGCCTGCCGCTTTGGCCTTCTCCAGCGGACCGACGGTGGCATCCGCCCCGGCGTTATCCAGAATGATCGCTTTCGCTTTACGGGCGATAGCGGTCTCAATCAGCTGGTTTTGTTTGTTCACGTCATCGTCATGGGAGGCGACAAGGGTGGTATACCCCAGCTCTTTCGCCTTCGCCGCCGCGCCGTCGGCTTCTGCCTTGAAGAACGGGTTGTCGTGTGAGGGGGTAATAATCGCAATGAGTCCGTTATCGGCGGCAAACAGGGAGCCGGACGCGGCGATCATTGAGGCCAGTAGAGCGGATTTAACAAAGGTCGTGTTCATTCTTTTTCTCCACATTGAATATTTATTCAATAATGATTTATTATTCAATGTAACGATAAGTCTGCCTGATTAAACTGTCTACGGTTCAGGCAGCTAATTTGTTTAAAAGGAGAAAAGGATCACGATCCTGAGGCGTTATGCTTCACAGATAAGGGTGATGATCAGGCTGTCGAGGCGGCACCAGTGAAGGGTAAATGCCTGATTTTGTGCGAAGGGCGGGAGAGGGCAGGTGAGGGTTAAGGTCAGGGTATCGGCAGTAAGTGCCGTTACGCGTGCACTCTCAAAGCCCATCCACGCCTGCACCCGGGGGAACAGGGCTTTGAACAGACTCTCTTTGGCGCTGAAGGTGAGGGTGAAGGCCAGATCGAAGGGCAGGCCGCACGCAGCCAGCACCTGAGCTTCCCGGGCATCAATTACGCCATCCTGGATTTCACGGGCTTCACGTTCGTCGATGATGGCTTCACAATCGATACCTACCAGACCCTTTTCATTGCAGATGGCAACAGCCTGGGTGCCGCTATGGGAAATACTGCCGCTCACCTCCGCAGACCACAGCGGCTCGCCGCTACTGCCGATACCGGGGATAGTTTTGCGGTTTACTGCGTGAAACGCGGCGATGCGCCCGGCCAGGTGATCGGCTTTGCGCTTGCGCCCGGCTTCAGTCAGTTGCTGATGATGCGGCAGCCAAAGTAGATCGGCCTCGGTAAAGCTCGCAGGATCGAAGGTGATGCGGTGAACGGTATGTCCGGCCAGAAGAAACGTTGTGTGGAGAGTGCGCATGTTCTTCTCACCGCGGATAAAAGGGCTTTTATGGTAGCACATGCACCGGCCGGTTCCCTCTCCCTTAAGGGAGAGGGGTAAGACCTTATCAGAACTGGGTATTCACACTCATATACCAGGTGCGGCCCGGCTCGTTATAGGTATAGGCACCCGCGCCATACATATAGGCCCCGGTGGTGGTATTGCCGGTGGTCTGGGCATTCCCCGCACGCCACTGGCGTTTATCGAAGACGTTATCCACGCCGCCGGTCAGGCTGACGTATTTGGTCACGTCCCAGGTCGCGCTCAGGCCAACGATGCTGTACGGACTCACTTCGTCCAGCTCAGAACCGGTCGCTGGCTGCCCTTTGTAGTTGTACTTCTTCGGCTGCTGCTTGCCGTACCAGGTGAAGGTCGACTGCAGGGAGACATCCTGCTGGACCTGCCAGCTCAGGGTGGAGTTCAGCGTGTACTCCGGGATGATCGACAGACGGTCGCCGGTCTCCTTGTTCTTGCTTTGCAGCATGTAGGTGATGTTGTTGGTCCAGTTGATGGTGTCGCTGACCGGCACGTTCAGGGTGCCTTCCAGCCCTTCCACTACCGCTTTCGGCACGTTTTCCCACTGGTAGATATCCGTTTTGGTCTTGCCGAGGGAGGTCTGACCCACCGGGGCATAGCCCGCTTCAATCTTGTCGCGGTAGTCGTTACGGAACCAGGTCACGCCCGCCAGCCAGCCGTCGCGTTTCCACTCCAGGCCGATCTCTTTGTTGATGCTGGTCTCGGCTTTCAGATCCTCGTTACCCAGCATATAGCAGCCGACGCCATCCGCACTCGCGTAGCAGCCCTGGCCCTTGCTGTAGAGCAGGTAGTTCGGGTTGGTCTGGTACAGGCTCGGGGCTTTATAGGCCCGGGCGATGCCCATCTTCAGGGTAAAGTCATCTCCCAGACCTTGCGACAGGTTCAGGGACGGGCTCCAGTTGTTGCCCACGATGGAGTGGTGATCGAAGCGCAGCGCCGGGGTCAGCATGGTGCTGTCGGTCAGCTCCATGTTGTTTTCGGCGAACAGGGAGAAGATCTCGGCATCAGAGTACGGACTGCGGCTGTCGCTCACGCCCGGAATGGTGCCGCCCTGCAGGGCCTGGCCGTTGGAGGACATATCCTTCATCCGCTGCTGATCCCATTCGGTGCCCAGGGTCAGGTTCTGGTTGACGATAAAGTCGATTGGCAGGCTGATCTCGCTGTGCAGCATCACGTCGGACAGGTCGGTATCGGTGAACTTATTGCTGTTGAACAGCCCTTCCAGACCGCCCGCCAGCCCTTCGCCCAGACGGGAGTTACGGGTATGTTCGTACTGCGCCCAGTTGTTGGTGGTGATGCCGTTATCCCAGCCGCCGGTCCAGGTGACCGCGAAGTTCTGGCGATAGAGACGGTTGGTCTCTTTGCCGTAGTTCTTCTTCACCAGCCCGTTGCTGCTGTTGTCGTTGTTGGTGTTCTGGGTATCGCCCGCGTAGAGGTTGTTCTGACGGCTGTAACCGGCTTCAAACTGCAGGGCCTGCATCGGGGCAAAGTCCCAGCGCAGCACGCCGTTGACGTCTTTATTCTCCACCCCTTCGCGCCCGGCTGGCAGGGTATCGGCGTAGGCGCCGGTGCGCTCAGACTGATGCCCCTGGTTGATGTCCCAGGCATCGGCCTGGGTTTTATCCAGGTTGCCGTACAGGCGGAAGCTGAAATCTCCGCCCAGCGGGCCATTCAGGCTGAAGTTGGTGCGTTTGGTGGAGCCCTCTTCATCGTGTTCAGGGGCATTCAGATAGGTGTTCCAGGAGCCGTGCCACTCGTTACTCACTTTTTTGGTGATGATGTTCACCACGCCGCCCGCCGCGCCGTTGCCGTAACGCGCCGCTGCCGGGCCACGGATCACCTCGATGCGCTCGATCATCTCCGGCGGCACCCAGCCGGTATCGCCGCGGGTGTCACGCTCGCCGCGCCAGCCCAGACGGATAGAGTTACGGCTGGTGACCGGCTTACCGTCGATCAGGATCAGGGTGTTTTCCGGGCCCATGCCGCGGATATCGATCTGGCGATTGTTGCCGCGCTGGCCGCTGGTGGAGTTACCGGTGAGGTTGACGCCCGGCATGGTGCGGATGATCTCTGACACATCGCGTGCTGCCGGGTTTTTGCGGATCTCATCCGCGGTGATGGTGGAGACACCGGGGGCCTGCAGGTTCTGCTCGGCGGCGGTGATCACCATGGTGTCTTCGTGAGTGGCGGTCCCGGCTGCCATCGCAGGCAGAGCCATACCGTAAATCCCGAGGTTGACCAGTAAGGCCAGTGAGTGACGTTTATTATTCATTGTGTGTCCTGCTTTTCGATGCCATATGCCAGCGCATGGCGTGGTTATTTAATGGTCGCGCTTCCCACAGCGCGCCCATACGCTATTGCAAATGAAAATAGTTATCAATAATATTATCGATATTGTTTATCTGTTATCAAAAAAACCGAACAGGTCATGGGGTTATATCGGTGACGACGCTCGAAACGGGAAGTGACGCCTGGTGGCAGTCGAAACAGGGGCCGGAATGGGTGCGGGAAGGGGATCATTATCGGGTCACATTCTGGTGGCGCGATCCGGCCGGAACGGAGCACGCCTCGCCGCTAAAAAGGGTGTGGCTCTACATCACCGGCGTGACCGATCACCATCATAACGCCCGCCCGCAGACGCTGGCGCGCATCGCCGGAACCGACGTCTGGCAGTGGCAGGGCGAGTTCAGCCCAAACTGGCGCGGCAGCTACTGTTTTATCCCCTCTGCTCACGAAGACGACTTCAGCGAGACGGTGTTTGCTACCGATCCGCCGGACCGCATGGCCCTGCGCGAAGGCTGGCGCAAGCTGCTGCCGCACGCCGTTGCCGATCCGCTAAATCCACAGCACTGGCGCGGCGGTCGCGGTCACCCGGTTTCGGCGCTGGAGATGCCCGAGGCACCGCTTCAGCCCGGCTGGGATCGGCTCAATACCCCGTTTCGTCCTCCACAGATTATCTCCTGGAAGAGCGCCCGTCTCGGCAACACCCGCCGGGTGTGGATCTTCACCACTGGCGAAGAAGCCCCTCATGAGCGCCCGCTGGCGGTGCTGCTCGACGGCCAGTTCTGGGCCGAAAGCATGCCGGTCTGGCCCGCGCTGACGGCGCTCACCGACCAAAAGCAACTGCCGCCCGCCGTTTACCTGCTGATTGACGTCATCGATACCGCCCACCGCAGCCGCGAGCTGCCCTGCAACCCCGACTTCTGGCAGGCCTTGCAGGAGGAGCTCCTCCCGCAGGTGCATAACCTGGCCCCGTTCAGCGATCGTGCCGACCGCACGGTGGTCGCCGGGCAGAGCTTTGGCGGGCTGTCCGCCCTCTATGCCGGGCTGCACTGGCCCGAGCGTTTTGGCTGCGTGCTCAGCCAGTCGGGCTCCTTCTGGTGGCCGCATCGCGGGGGCAAGCAGGAGGGCATGATCCTTGAACAGCTTAAAAACCAGCAGCTGTCGGCGAAGGGACTGCGCATCGTCCTTGAGGCGGGGCGACGGGAACCGCTGATCTACCGCGCCTGCCAGGCGCTGTATGCCGAGCTACAGCACCAGCAGCAGCCGGTCGTCTGGCGTCCGGTGGATGGCGGACATGATGCACTTTGCTGGCGGGGAGGGCTGACGCAGGGGCTGATGACTCTCTGGCAGCCGATTATTTAATCACGGAGTCTGGTATGGAATTCAGTAACCCCTTCGACGATCCGCAGGGTCTGTTCGCCATTGTGCAAAACGCGCAGCAGCAGTACAGCCTGTGGCCCCAGCAGTGTGCCTTGCCCGAGGGCTGGCGCGTGGTGTGCGAGCCGCAAACGCAGGACGCCTGTCAGGCGTGGCTTGCCGCCCGCTGGCAAACCCTGACCCCGGCCCATTTTGCACAGGTGAACCCATGAGCGCACAACTCCCACTCGTGGCCGCCCAGCCGGGGATCTGGATGGCGGAACAGCTTTCTGACCTGCCCAACGCCTGGAGCGTGGCTCACTACGTCGAGCTGACCGGCCCGGTTGACGCCCCGCTGCTGGCGAAAGCGGTGGTGGCGGGCATGATGCAGGCCGATACGCTGCGCACGCGCTTTACCGAAGACAACGGCGAGATTTTACAGTGGGTGGACGACACCCTGACCCTGCCGGAGCCGCAGATTATTGACCTGCGCGCCCACGCCGATCCGCATGCCGCAGCCCAGGCGCGGATGCAGGCCGATCTTAACCAGAACCTGCGCGTCGACAGCGGTCAGCCGCTGGCCTTCCACCTCCTGCTTCAGGTGGCGGACAACCGCTGGTACTGGTATCAGCGCTATCACCACTTGGTGGTGGATGGCTTCAGCTTCCCGGCCATTACCCGCCAGATCGCCGCCATCTATCGCGCCTGGTCCAGCGGCGATGACGCGCCGGATTCGCCGTTTACCCCCTTTGCTGAGGTGGTGGAGGAGTACCAGGGCTACCGTGACAGCGAGGCCTGGACCCGTGACGGAGCCTTCTGGGCTGAACAGCGCAGGCAGCTTCCGCCGCCGGTATCGCTCTCCAACGCGCCGCTGCCGGGCCGGGCCGCGACGACCGACATTCTGCGCCTGAAGCTGACCGCCGATCGTCAGGTCTTCAGCCGTCTGGCAACGGCCAGCCAGAGCCAGCGCACCGACCTCGCTCTGGCGCTGGTGGCCCTGTGGCTCGCCCGCCTGACCGGCCGCATGGACTATGCCGCCGGGTTTATCTTTATGCGCCGGATGGGCTCTGCGGCGCTGACCGCCACCGGCCCGGTGCTGAACGTGCTGCCGCTGGCGGTGAACATTAAGGCGCAGGAGACGCTGCCGGAGCTGGCCCAGCGCCTGGCCGGACAGCTGAAGAAAATGCGCCGCCATCAGCGGTATGACGCGGAGCAGATCGTCCGCGACAGCGGGCGCGCCGCCTGTGACGAAGCGCTCTTTGGCCCGGTATTTAACGTTAAGGTCTTCGACTATCAGCTGGATATTGATGGCGTTGAGGCTGTGACGCATACCCTCGCCACCGGCCCGGTCAACGATCTCGAGATGGCGCTGTTCCCGGACGAGCAGGGCGGCCTGAGCATTGAGATCCTCGCCAACAAGCAGCGTTACGATGAGGCCACCCTGGTGCGCCACGTCGAGCGCCTCCATGGGCTGCTGGCGCAGTTTGCCGGCAATATCGACCTGCGCTGCGGCGAGGCCGAAACGGTCTCTGCCGCCGAATATCAGCAGCTGGAAAAGGTTAACCAGACCGCGGTTCCTCTGCCGCTCACCACCCTGAGCGCGCTGGTGGCGGAGCAGGCGGCGAAAACCCCGGACGCCCCGGCGCTGGCCGATGCGCATAATGAACTGACCTACCGCCAGATGCGCGAGCAGGTGGTCGCCCTGGCGAACCAGCTCCGCGCCCGGGGCGTGAAGCCTGGCGACAGCGTGGCGGTGGCGCTACCGCGTTCGGTGTTCCTGACCCTGGCCCTGCACGCCATCGTCGAGGCGGGGGCCGCGTGGCTGCCGCTGGACACCGGCTATCCTGACGATCGTCTGCAGATGATGATCGAGGATGCGAAGCCGTCACTGCTCATCACCACCGAGGACCAGCGCCCACGCTTCAGCGATGTGGCGATATTTAGTTACAACACACTATTCAGGGCTGAGGGCAGCGCACCGCTCAACCTCAGCGCCCCGGAACAGACCGCCTATATCATCTTTACCTCCGGCTCGACAGGACGGCCGAAAGGGGTGATGGTCGGCCAGACCGCCATTGTCAACCGGCTGCTGTGGATGCAAAACCACTACCCGCTCACCGCTGCGGACGTGGTGGCGCAAAAAACGCCGTGCAGCTTTGACGTCTCGGTATGGGAGTTCTGGTGGCCGTTTATCGCCGGAGCGAAGCTGGTGATGGCCGAGCCGGAAGCGCACCGCGATCCGCAGGCGATGCAGGCGTTCTTTGCCAGATACCGCGTCACCACCACCCACTTTGTCCCCTCGATGCTGGCAGCCTTTGTCGCCTCGCTGACCGCGGAAAACGCCGCCTGCTGCGCCAGCCTGAAACAGGTGTTCTGCAGCGGCGAAGCCCTGCCTACCGCCCTGTGCCGGGAGTGGGAGCAGCTGACCCAGGTGCCGCTGCATAACCTGTATGGCCCGACCGAAGCGGCGGTGGACGTCAGCTGGTATCCGGCGTATGGCTCGGAGCTGGCAGCGGTTGAAGGCAACAGCGTGCCGATCGGCTTCCCGGTGTGGAATACCGGCCTGCGCATTCTGGATGCGATGATGCGCCCGGTACCCTTCGGCGTGGCGGGAGACCTCTATCTCACCGGCATCCAGCTGGCGCAGGGCTACCTGGGCCGCCCGGACCTGACCGCCAGCCGCTTTATCGCCGACCCGTTTGCCCCGGGGGAGCGCATGTACCGCACCGGAGACGTGGCCCGCTGGCTGGATAACGGCGCTGTGGAGTATTTAGGCCGCAGCGACGATCAGCTGAAAATCCGCGGCCAGCGCATTGAGCTGGGGGAAATCGACCGGGCGATGCTGACCCTGCCGGACGTGGCCCAGGCGGTAACCCACGCCTGCGTCATCAACCAGGCCGCAGACACCGGCGGCGATGCCCGTCAGCTGGTGGGCTACGTGGTTTCGGAGTCCGGCCTGCCGCTGGATCGCGATTGCCTGCTGGCGGCCCTGAAAACCCAGTTGCCGCCGCATATGGTACCGGTGGTGTTATTACAGTTAAGCGCTCTGCCGCTCAGCGCCAACGGCAAGCTGGATCGCAAGGCGCTCCCAATGCCGGAACTGAGGGGCAAAACCCAGGGCCGGGCCCCGGAAAGCGATACGGAGCAGGCGGTTGCCGCAGCGTTTTCTGCCCTGCTGGGCTGCGAGATCAACGACATCGAGGCAGATTTCTTCGCCCTCGGGGGACACTCGCTGCTGGCGATGCGCCTTGCCGCCAGCCTGAGCCGCCACTTTGCCCGCCAGGTTACCCCCGGGCAGGTGATGGTGGCCTCGACGGTGGGCAAGCTGAGCGCGCTGCTGGCATCCGATATCAGCGACGAGCAGGCCCGACGTCTGGGCTTCGAGACGATATTACCCCTGCGTGAAAGCCAGGGCCCGACGCTGTTCTGCTTCCATCCGGCCTCCGGATTTGCCTGGCAGTTCAGCGTCCTGGCCCGTTACCTCGATCCGCGCTGGTCGATCACCGGTATCCAGTCGCCGCGACCGGGGCCGATGCAGCAGTGCGCCACGCTGGATGAGGTGATCGACCGGCATCTGGCGACGCTGCGCGCCCAACAGCCGCACGGGCCTTATCATCTGTTCGGTTATTCATTGGGCGGCACCCTGGCCCAGGGCATCGCCGCCCGCCTGCGCGCGCAGGGAGAAGCCGTCGCCTTCCTCGGCCTGCTGGATACCTGGCCGCCGGAGACGCAAAACTGGCGCGAAAAAGAGGCTAATGGCCTCGATCCTGAGGTGTTAGCGGAGATCGAGCGCGAGCGTCAGGCGTTTCTTGCCGCCCAGCAGGGGCACGCTTCCGGGGAGCTGTTCAGCGCGATCGAGGGTAACTACGCCGATGCGGTGCGTCTGCTGACCACGGCGCGCAGTGCGACGTTTGACGGCAAAGCGACGCTGTTTGTCGCCGAGCGCACGCGAACGATGGATCCGCACCAGGCCTGGGCGCCATGGGTCGGGGAGCTGGAGGTCTACTCTCAGGACTGTGCCCATGTGGACATCATCTCCCCGCAGGCGTTTGAGACGATCGGCCCGGTGTTGAAGGGGATATTGGGGTAGTGAAAACGCCCGGCGGCGCTGCGCTTGCCGGGCCTACAGGAAAATGCGGGTCTGTTTATAATTTGAATAACGCAGCGTTATCTTTTTTTGCATAGAGTTCTGTTCTGAGCTGGTTTAATAAATCGCTCAGGCTATCCAGTAAAAACGATGCAAAGCCTTCTCTCCCCAGACTGGTTTCATAGACCGCTGAAGGAATAAAGCGCTTCATTTCATTATAGAAATGCCCTTCGGCTATGATTGCAGGAAGAGAGTCAATTCTGGTCTGAATCATTTGCGCAAAGTTTTCAATTTTGTAGTCAGTGAGTTTTTGACTCACCAGAGCGGCATTCATTTTTGCGCCTTGCTGTTTTAGCCAGAGCAAATCCCACATATCACGATATCGGATTCGATGGATGGTTGCAGGCAGGGAGACCAGTTTATCCGCCATGATCTCATCGAGTGATTCGACTCTGATGAGGGTATCGCTATAGCCGTCAGGTAACACGGTGTAATTACGCACTAACTGTCGGTACGAATGGGTATAAGCAGGGATATTGGCGATTTCAATCTTGATACGCTGTCTGGGGAGGTCTTTGCGCTCCGGCGCGGTGGCCACTGAAATCTGCCACTTATCGATTTTGATTTCAGCATACTCAGGCTCGGCGCATAATTCATTGGGTTCTTTGACGCTAACTTCCAGCCCGTATCGTTCCCCAAGATACGCTTCAATGCAGTTTTTGATCTGGGCTACATCTGTGGCGCAAAAATCTGAGCCCCCCGCAAAATCAAGATCTTCACTGAACCGATTAGCGTTATAGCAGAGGCGTAAAGATGTACCGCCCTGGAAAGTTAATGATTTAAGTAAACCTGCCTCGGAAAGACAAAAAAGCACGTCATAATGCAGCAACTCCTTTTCGACAACCGGTCGTAGGTTTGCCAGCTCTGTCTGTCGAAGTGCTTCCTCCACCAGTACTTCAAACTCTACCCGTTTAGCCATGATCCACCTCCTGTGTATCAATTAAATGTATATTGCGTCCAACACGACGTAGATCGCGCAACGCAGTCTCTTTTTTGGCGAACTTAATCGGGGCTGTTGTTTCTACCGTGCTGTTCAGAATATCGCTTATCGAGCGGTTAGTGTGCGTTAACTCGATAACGCCCCAGGGGGTTTTAAATTCACCCGCTCTTCCGGTCGTCATTACCGTCAGCCTGTCTATCGGGATTTGAGAGATGACGCCATATTGTGAGAGGGCAGACTCGAGGCTGACATAGTTGTATTCGCCCCGGCGCACGGTTCGGGTGATATGTTCGAGGATAAAGCTATCTTTTGGCGCGCGGTTGTAAACGTAAACCCCCTGTACGGCGCGGGTCAGGATGTTTGCTTCGATAAGACGCTTAAGAGAGGCTTTCAACGAACGCTCTGACTCCTCAGAAAACAGGTATTTCAGATCGTTTAAATGGAAAACATAGCGTCCGTGCCTGCTGAATTTATCCAATGTCGTAATAGCTGTGAGTTTATCCACGGCAATATCTCTACAAAAAAGACACATTAACATGTATTTTATGTAGAGATAAATTTTTTATCGCCGTCCCAGCGGCACCACCAGCGGCGTGCCTGCCACCGGATCGTCAATAATCATGCAGCGCATGCCGTAGATCCGCTCGATCAACTCCGGGGTGACAATCTCTTTCGGTGCCCCCTCGGCCACAATCTTCCCGTCGCGCAGGGCAATCAAATGGGTGGCATAGCGGCAGGCCTGATTCAGGTCGTGCAGCACCGCCGCCAGGGTAAAGCCCTGAGTGCGGTTCAGATCGCTCAGCAGCTCCAGCAGGTCGATCTGATGGCTGATATCCAGCCAGGTGGTCGGCTCATCCAGCAGCATGATCGAGGTCTCCTGGGCCAGCACCATCGCAATCCATGCCCGCTGGCGCTGCCCGCCGGAGAGGGTGTCCACGCTCTGCGCCGCCAGGTCAGTAATCCCGGTGGCCTGCATCGCGCTGGCGACCGCCGCTTCATCTTCTTTGCGCCAGCGGGTAAACAGCGGCTGGTGCGGATAGCGTCCGCGCGCTACCAGCTCTTGCACCGTGATATCCCCTGGCGTGGTGGCGTTTTGCGCCAGCAGCCCGATCCGGCGCGCCACCTCTTTGCTGGCATAGCGCTGGATCTGCTCTCCGTCGAGAAACACATTCCCGTGCAGCGGCGTCATCAGGCGGCTCAGGGTGCGCAGCAGGGTCGATTTCCCGCAGCCGTTAGGGCCGATAATGGCGGTGAAGTGGCCGTCGGGGATCGCTACATGCAGATCCTCGGCCACGGTTTTTTTGCCGTAGCCAAGGGTCAGATTTTCGCCGCGCAAGCGGGTCAGATTGGCACTCATTTCTTGCGGGACTCCTGAACAAGCAAGACGATAAGGTAGATGCCGCCGAGACTGACGGTCACTACACCCACCGGAAGTTGATACGGCATAAACAGCTGCTGGGCGCAGAGATCCGCCGCCAGCAGCAGCAGGGACCCGCACAGCGCCGACTGGGTTAACCCCCAGCGGGCGGTGCCGCTCAGACGGCGGGCGATGTGCGGGGCCACCAGTGCAATAAAGGAGATCGGCCCGGCAATGGCGGTGGCGGCGGCGGTTAAGACTACCGCCACCAGCATCAGCATCAGCCGCGACCGCTCAACGCTCACCCCCAGCGCGCAGGCGCTGTCGTCGCCCATCTCCAGCAGACGCATGCGCTTCACCAGCAGCAAGGCGCAGACAAACATCAGCAGGATCAGCGGGGCGGCGGGCAGGGTTTTGGCCCAGGTCAGGCCGTTGAGCGATCCGGCGAACCACAGCCCGGCAGAGAGCGAGGTCTCCAGCGAGGCCTGCAGCAGCAGCCAGGTGTTAAAGGCCATCAGCATGGCGCGCATCCCGATGCCAATGATAATCAGGCGGAAGGTTTCAATGCCGTCGCGCCAGGCCAGCGCCCAGACGATCAGCGAGGTGAGAATGCCCCCCGCCATTGCCGCCAGGGTAATGGCCGTCAGGTGCTGACCAAACAGTACCATCGCCACCAGTACGCCGCTCCAGGCTCCGGTGTTAAAGCCCATCACGTCCGGACTGCCCAGCGGGTTGCGCATCAGCGACTGGAAAATTGCGCCGCTGATCCCGAGCGCTGCGCCGACCAGCAGGGCCATCATCACCCGCGGTAAACGCCATTCGGTGACCACCAGGGTGATATTGCGCGGCGCGCTGCCGGTGAGGGCGTTGAAGACCTGGGCGAAATCGAGCGTCACCGCCCCGCTGCGCAGGCTGAACAGGGCCACGCCGAGGCTGACCAGCATCAGCACCAGGCAGCTAAGAACTAAACGACGGGATGGGGCCATCACAGGGCACCTCCGCGTCTGCGGCGCACCAGGAATATCAGCACCGGCGCGCCGATAAAGGCACTGACCACCGACACCCGCAGCTCGCCGGGCACCAGCAGACGGCCAAGGATATCGGCAAACAGCAGCAGGGCAGGGGTGGCGAGCAGGGTCACCGGCAGGGACCAGCGGTGATCGGCCCCCACCAGCCAGCGCGCCATGTGCGGCATCATCAGGCCGATAAAGGCGATAGGGCCTACCACCGCCGTGGCGCTGCCGCACAGGACGGTGATGGTCAGGAGTCCGGTCAACTGGGTGCGCGCCACGCGGCTGCCGAGGGCGGTAGCGGTATCGCTGCCAAGGCTCAGGCTGTTGAGCGCCCGGCTTAACAGCAGCGCCACGGCGGCGGCGATCAGCACTGGCACGCTCACCACCTGTAACGTTTGCAGGGTGCGGATATCCAGCGAGCCTGCCTGCCAGAAGCGCAGCTGGTCATAAACGTCCGGGTTGAGCAGGGCGATGCCGTTGGAGACGCCATCCAGCACCGCGCCCAGCGCCACGCCCGCCAGCGTCAGGCGCACCGGGCTGAGCTGGCCCCCGCCCTGGCTGCCGGTAAAGGCCACCAGCAGCGAGGCAGCAAAGGCACCGCACAGGGCCATCACCAGCTGTTCGCCAGGAGTGGAGAAGCCAAACAGCGCCGCGCCCAGCACGATGGCGAAGCTGGCTCCGGCGTTAACCCCGAGTATGCCCGGGTCGGCCAGCGGATTGCGGGTCAGGGTCTGCATCAGCGCCCCGGCAAGGCCGAGGGCGGCACCGGCCAGCAGTCCGGCGAGGGTGCGCGGCAGGCGGGCATCCCGCACGATGGTGCAGTCGGCGCTTTGACAGGTGGCGGTGAGGGCATCCACCACCATGGAAAACGGCAGCGGTTTCGCACCCACCGACAGGCTGAGGGCGACGGCAACGGTGAGCAGCAGCAGTAAACCGGGCACGGCAAGGGCGCGTGACGCGGAAGAGGAGTACGACATAGCAACATCCATGATTTGATAATGATAGTAATTATCGTTATCTATCTTATTTAGCTATGTTAGCATGTGCGGCCATGGAATTGGTACAAAAGAAACCATTAAGGCTTTGTAATGACCCGACAATCCTGGCTGCTCAATCTGAGCCTGCTGAAGACTCATCCGGCGTTTCGTGCTGTTTTTATTGCCCGTTTTATCTCCATTTTATCCCTTGGCCTGCTCGGCGTGGCCGTACCGGTGCAAATCCAGACGATGACCCACTCCAGCTGGCTGGTGGGGCTCTCTGTCACCCTGACCGGCGGGGCGATGTTTATCGGGCTGATGGTGGGCGGGGTGCTGGCGGATCGCTACGAGCGTAAAAAGCTGATCCTGCTGGCGCGTGGCACCTGCGGGGTGGGTTTTATCGGTCTGTGTCTGAACGCGATGCTGCCGGAGCCGTCGTTGATCGCCATCTATGCCCTCGGCCTGTGGGACGGCTTTTTTGCCTCGTTAGGGGTGACGGCGCTGCTGGCGGCGACACCCGCGCTGGTGGGGCGCGAAAACCTGATGCAGGCAGGCGCCATCACCATGCTCACCGTGCGCCTGGGATCGGTGATCTCGCCGATGGTCGGCGGCCTGCTGCTCGGCACCGGCAATGTCGCCTGGAACTATGGCCTGGCGGCGGCAGGCACCTTTATTACCACTTTAACCCTGCTGCGCCTGCCGCTGCTGCCGCCTCCGCCGCAGCCGCGTGAGCATCCGCTTAAGTCGCTGCTGGCGGCGATCCGCTTTTTGTTCAGCAATCCGCTGATTGGCGGCATCGCCCTGCTGGGCGGGCTGCTGACGATGGCGAGCGCGGTGCGGGTGCTCTATCCGGCGCTGGCGATGGAGTGGCAGATGAGCGCGTCGCAGATTGGCCTGCTGTATGCCGCCATCCCGCTGGGGGCGGCCTTTGGCGCGCTGACCAGCGGCAACCTGGCGCAGAGTGCCCGTCCGGGGCTGATGATGCTGCTGGCGACCCTGGCCTCGTTTATTGCGATCGGTTTCTTCAGCCTGATGCCGGTCTGGGCGCTGGGGGCGATCTGCCTCGCGCTGTTCGGCTGGCTGAGCGCGATCAGCTCCCTGCTGCAGTACACCCTGATCCAGACCCAGACCCCGGAAGCGATGCTCGGTCGCATTAACGGCCTGTGGACGGCGCAGAACGTGACGGGGGATGCGATTGGCGCGGCCATTCTCGGCGGGCTGGGGGTGATAATGACCCCGGTGGCCTCGGCCAGCAGCAGCGGATTTGTGCTGGCGATGGTGGGGGCGATACTGCTGGTGGGCCTGGCGGAGTTGCGCCGGTTCCGGCAGGAGCCGACAGTTATTGAAGAAGTATAATGGTTGGGTTTTGTAGGCCGGGTAAGGCGTAGCCGCCACCCGGCAAAAGCGCCCGGCGGCGCTGCGCTTGCCGGGCCTACGGGGTCACAGCCCTTTATTTAAATAATCCCTCTAAACGCCCTAACACCCGCATCGCGCTGAAATAATCCAGACGGAAGGTCTCGGTACCCAGCGCCCAGACGCGTTTGTTTTGCACCGCCGGCAGATGGGCGAGCAGCGGGTTGGCGTAGATCGCGTCCACATCCTTCTGATCCCCGGCAAACAGGAACAGCCCTTCGCCGTTCAGCCCGGTCGCCAGGTTTTCTCCCCCTAACTGCACGATATCGTGGCGCTTACCCTGGCTTTGCGACGGGTTCAGCCCGGTGGGCAGGGTGGCGAGGGAGAAGCCCAGCTGTTGCAGCAGCTTGCCCTGCGCCGACTCGGCGGTCCACAGGTTGGCGCTGTGGGCGGCGGCGGTGTAAACGATGGCATTCACCGGCTGCGGAGGCTGCTTCAGCTGCTGCTTCACCCGGGTAAGCTGCGTATCAAACTCGGCAATCCGCGCGGCGGCCTGCTTCTCCTGGCCGGTAATCGTGCCGAGCTGGGTCAGCAGCGCCTGCCAGCTTTTGTCGTCGTAGTTGATCACCAGCGTCGGGGCAATGGCCGAGAGCTGATCGTACAGCGCCACCGCAGAATCCCCGCCGGTGGCGCTGACCAGGATCAGGTCCGGCATCTGGGCAGCAACGGCTTCGGCACTCGGTTCACCAATGTACAGCCGCGCGAGCTTACGCTGTTTGGCTACCTCGCCCCACTGGCGCAAAAAGCCCTGATCGTCCGCCACCCGGTTGTTCGGGGTAGTGGCACCGCTGGCGATCACCGGGGCGTCAATCGCCAGCAGCGAGCCGGTGAGGGTCACGCTGGTGGAGACAATCCGCGTCGGTTTGCTCGTAAGCGTGTGGGTTCCATGGCTATCCGTGACCTGACGCGGCCAGTCGGCGGCCAGCGCTGAGGTTAATCCTGAAAGTAAAAGTCCTATTAAAAGCAGGGTGTTGCGACAGACAGCGGGCAGTTTCACTAAGGGGCATCCTGTTTTTGTTGAAGTTAATGCTTCTCATTTTCATAAATGAGCCCCAGGGATGCAAGCGATAGTCGCACAAGTTGCGCTGTAGGCGGTTGACACCATCGCGCTCTGGGATTAGGTTAGCCAGCGAAAATATAAATGATAATAATTCTTACTGCTTTTATCATTTCAGGAGGATGATATGGATACGTCACTGGCTGAGGATGTTCAGCACACCGCGACCCGGCTGCACAAAGACAGCTTCTTTTTTATGTCGCCTTACCGCAGCTTTACCACGTCCGGCTGCTTTGCCCGCTTTTCTACCCCCGCCGTGGGCGGCGACGATCCGGCCAGCGCGTTTCAGCAGCAGCTGGCCCAGGCCTTTGCCGATGCCAAAGCCGCCGGGATCGCTAACCCGGTGATGGTGGGGGCGATCCCCTTTGATACCCGCCAGCCGTCGTCGCTGTTCATTCCGCAAGAGTGGCACAGTTTTGCCCGCCCGGCGCGCCAGCAGTCTGCCCGCTATGCCGCTCGCACTGCACCGCTGACGGTGAAATCCCGCACCGAGATCCCGGCCCAGTTAGCCTTCGAAGAGATGGTTGCCCGCGCCGCCGCCCTGACCGCCACCCCGCGCGTCAACAAGGTGGTGCTGTCGCGCCTGATCGACATTGCCACCGACGAGAACCTCGACAGCGGCGCGCTGCTGGAAAAACTGATTGCCCAGAACCCGGCCAGCTTTAACTTCCACGTCCCGCTGGAGGATGGCGGAGTGCTGCTCGGGGCCAGCCCGGAGCTGCTGCTGCGTAAAGAGGGGGCTCACTTCAGCTCCCTGCCGCTGGCCGGTTCCGCCCGTCGTCAGCCGGACGACATGCTCGATCGCGAGGCGGGCAACAAGCTGCTGGCCTCGGCGAAAGATCGCCACGAACACGAGCTGGTCACCCAGGCGATGAAGGCGGTCCTGAGCCCGCGCAGCCATCAGCTGACCATGCCCGCTTCGCCGCAGCTGGTAACTACCCCGACCCTGTGGCATCTCGCCACCCCGGTGGAAGGCGAAGCGCGTGAAGATGAAAACGCCCTGACCCTGGCCTGCCTGCTGCATCCGACCCCGGCCCTGAGCGGCTTCCCGCACCAGGCGGCGAAAGAGCTGATTGCCGAGCTGGAGCCGTTCGACCGCGAACTGTTCGGCGGCATTGTTGGCTGGTGCGACAGCGAAGGCAACGGCGAGTGGGTGGTGACTATCCGCTGCGCGCGCCTTAAGGCCAACCGCGTGCGCCTGTTTGCCGGTGCCGGGATTGTGCCTGCTTCATCGCCGGTCGCCGAGTGGCGCGAAACCGGCGTCAAACTGACCACCATGCTGAACGTTTTTGGCCTGCACTAAGGAGTAACCATGACTATTCCCTTTACCCGCTGGCCCGACGAATTCGCCCGCCGCTACCGTGAAAAAGGTTACTGGCAGGATCTGCCGCTGACGGAGATCCTGACCCGCCACGCCGACAGCGATGCGCTGGCGATTATCGACGGCGAACGTCGCTTTACGTATCGTCAGTTCCAGCAGGCCGTCAATAACCTTGCCTCTGCGCTACAGGCCCAGGGGATCCAGCGGGGCGAAACCGCCCTGGTGCAGCTGGGCAACGTGGCCGAGTTCTACATCACCTTTTTCGCGCTGTTGCAGGTGGGCGTGGCCCCGGTCAATGCGCTGTTCAGCCACCAGCGCAGCGAGCTAAACGCCTACGCCAGCCAGATTGAACCCGCGCTGCTGATTGCCGACCGCGCCCACGGGCTGTTTGACGGGGACGACTTCCTCAACGCCTTTGTGGACCAACACCCTTCCGTGCGCGTGGTGCTGCTGCGCGGCGAAGGGCTGGAGACCGCCATTGCCCGCCCGGCGGAGAATTTTATCGCCAGCCCAACCCCGGCCGACGAAGTGGCGTTCTTCCAGCTCTCCGGCGGCAGTACCGGCACGCCGAAGCTGATCCCGCGCACCCACAACGACTACTACTACAGCATTCGTCGCAGCAACGAGATCTGCGGTATTCACGCGCAGACCTGTTACCTGAACGCCCTCCCGGCGGCGCATAACTTCGCGATGAGCTCCCCGGGCTCGCTGGGGATCTTTATGGCCGGGGGCTGCGTGGTGCTGGCTAATGATCCGAGCGCGACGCTCTGCTTCGGGCTGATCGAACAGCATCAGATTACCGTCACCTCGCTGGTGCCACCCGCGGTCAGCCTGTGGCTGCAGGCCATCGCGGAAGGAGCAGGCAATGCGCAGCTGGCCTCGTTGCAGCTGTTGCAGGTGGGCGGGGCGCGACTCTCCGCCACGTTAGCCGCACGTATTCCGGCGGAGATGGGCTGCCAGCTCCAGCAGGTGTTTGGCATGGCCGAAGGGCTGGTGAACTACACCGCGCTGGACGATGCCCCGGAACGCATCATGAATACCCAGGGCCGCCCGATGTGTCCGGATGACGAAGTCTGGGTGGCTGACGAACACGGCAATCCGCTGCCGCGCGGCGAGGTGGGGCGGCTGATGACCCGCGGCCCGTACACCTTCCGCGGCTACTACAAGAGCCCGGAACACAACGCCAGCGCCTTTGACGCCAACGGCTTTTACTGCTCCGGAGATCTGATCGCCATCGACGAGCAGGGTTACATCACCGTGCAGGGGCGCGAGAAAGATCAGATCAACCGCGGCGGGGAGAAGATTGCTGCCGAAGAGGTGGAAAACCTGCTCCTGCGCCACGAGGCGGTGATCCACGCCGCGCTGGTCAGCATGGAGGACAGCCTGCTGGGCGAGAAGAGCTGCGCGTATCTGGTGGTGAAACAGCCCCTGCGCGCGGTCGAGGTGCGCCGCTTCCTGCGCGAGCAGGGCGTGGCTGAATTCAAACTGCCGGATCGCGTCGAGTGCCTGGAGGCACTGCCGCTGACGCCGGTAGGCAAAGTCGATAAAAAACAATTACGCCTGTGGCTGGCCGAACGGGCGCAGGGCTGAGGAGCAGAAGATGGCAATTCCAAAATTAACCGGTTACGCGCTGCCAGGCGCGGCAGATCTGCCGACCAACAAAGTGAGCTGGACCATGGAGCCCGCGCGCGCCGCGCTGCTGATCCACGATATGCAGGAGTATTTTCTCAACTTCTGGGGCGAAAACTGCCCGATGATGGCCCAGGTGGTGGCGAACATCGCCCGCCTGCGGGACTACTGCAAACAGCACCATATTCCGGTCTACTACACCGCTCAGCCGAAAGAGCAGAGCGATGAGGACCGCGCCCTGCTGAACGATATGTGGGGGCCGGGCCTGACCCGCTCCCCGGAGCAGCAGCGCATTGTCGCGGAGCTGACCCCGGACGAGGCGGACACCGTGCTGGTGAAGTGGCGCTACAGCGCGTTCCACCGCTCGCCGCTGGAGCAGATGCTGAAAGAGACCGGCCGCGACCAGCTGATCATCACCGGCGTGTATGCTCACATCGGCTGCATGACCACTGCCACCGACGCCTTTATGCGCGACATCCAGCCGTTCTTCGTTGCCGACGCGCTGGCGGACTTTACCCGGGATGAGCACCTGATGTCGCTGAACTACGTGGCCGGTCGTTCCGGGCGCGTGGTAACCACCGACGAGCTGCTGCCGTCCCTTCCTGTGTCGAAAGCGGCGCTGCGGGAACTCATCCTGCCGCTGCTGGATGAGTCCGACGAGCCGATGGATGACGAAAACCTGATCGACTACGGTCTGGATTCGGTGCGGATGATGGCTCTGGCGGCGCGCTGGCGCAAAGTGCATGGCGATATCGACTTCGTGATGCTGGCGAAAAACCCGACCCTGGATGCCTGGTGGGCGCTGCTCTCCCGCGAGGTGAAATAATGGCTACGTTCGATTTCGCCGGGAAAACCGTCTGGGTGACCGGGGCGGGGAAAGGCATCGGCTACGCCACCGCGCTGGCGTTTGCCGAGGCGGGCGCGCAGGTGACGGGCTTTGACGTCGCCTTCCCGCAGGCGAGCTATCCCTTTGCCACCGAAGTGCTGAACGTGGCGGACGCGGTTCAGGTCAACGCGGTCTGCGGGCGCTTGCTGGAGGGAATGAATCGTCTGGACGTGCTGGTGAATGCCGCCGGGATCCTGCGCATGGGGGCGACGGACCAGCTCTCGCAGGATGACTGGCAGCAGACTTTTGCGGTCAACGTCGGCGGGGCCTTCAACCTGTTCCAGCAGACGATGGGTCAGTTCCGTCGTCAGCAGGGCGGGGCGATTGTCACCGTGGCTTCCGATGCGGCTCATACGCCGCGCATCGGCATGAGCGCCTACGGGGCCTCGAAAGCAGCGCTGAAAAGCCTGGCCCTGACCGTCGGCCTGGAGCTGGCGGGCAGCGGCGTGCGCTGTAATCTGGTGTCGCCGGGCTCTACCGATACCGACATGCAGCGCACCCTGTGGAAAAGCGACGACGCCGAACAGCAGCGCATTCGCGGCTTTGGCGAGCAGTTCAAGCTCGGCATTCCGCTGGGTAAAATTGCCCGTCCGCAGGAGATTGCTCATACCGTGCTGTTCCTCGCCTCCGATCTCGCCAGCCACATCACCTTGCAGGATATCCTGGTGGACGGCGGCTCGACGCTGGGGGCCTAGATGATCTGGAAACGCCATTTATCTCTGGAGGCGCTGAACGACTCCAGCCAGAACACCCTGGTGGCGCATCTGGGGATCCTCTATACCCGGATCGGTGACGATACCCTCGAAGCCGAGATGCCGGTGGATGCCCGCACGCATCAGCCGTTTGGTTTATTGCACGGCGGCGCGTCGGCGGCGCTGGCGGAGACCCTGGGGTCGATGGCCGGTTTCCTGATGACCCGCGACGGCCAGAGCGTGGTGGGCACGGAGCTGAACGCCACCCATCATCGTGCGGTGTCGCAGGGCAGGGTGCGCGGGGTGTGTCAGCCGCTGCACCTCGGGCGCACCAGTCAGAGCTGGGAGATTGTGGTGTATGACGAGCAGGGACGGCGGTGTTGTACCTGCAGGTTGAGTACCATGGTGTTGGGGTAAGGTGTGCGGTGTTGCCGGGTGGCGGTTTGGGGGTGTTGTAGGCCCGGTAAGCGCAGCGCCACCGGGCATTTCGCGCACCGAGGTAACAACCTCTTGCCGGGTGAAAGTGATCGGCTTAACACTGTTATGTAAATGACTGGTTGGATGTCTGTTTTTCAATGTGGTTGAGTTGTTAAATCTTAAGCGAGTGTTATAGATACAAAATGTAACATCTCACTTCTGCGATGATGGAAACCATATCATGAACAACTCAGGGAAATACCTCATCTGGGCAGGGCTCTCCGTAGTGGGGGCTTTTGCGCTGGGCTATATCGCCCTCAACCGCGGGGAACAGATCAACGCACTGTGGATAGTCGTCGCAGCGGTCTGTATCTATCTGATTGCCTATCGTTTTTACGGTCTGTTTATCGCCCGTAAGGTGCTCTCCGTCGACCCGACGCGCATGACGCCTGCGGTGCGGCATAACGACGGGCTGGACTATGTTCCGACCGATAAAAAGGTGCTGTTTGGTCACCACTTTGCCGCCATTGCCGGGGCCGGGCCGCTGGTGGGACCGGTGCTGGCCGCGCAGATGGGCTACCTCCCGGGGATGATCTGGATCCTCGCCGGGGTGGTGCTGGCTGGCGCAGTGCAGGACTTTATGGTGCTGTTCGTCTCCACCCGCCGCGACGGGCGTTCGCTCGGCGAGCTGGTGAAAGAGGAGATGGGCCCGACCGCCGGGGTGATTGCCCTGGTGGCCTGCTTCATGATCATGGTGATTATCCTCGCGGTACTGGCGATGATCGTGGTGAAAGCCCTGACCCACAGCCCGTGGGGAACGTACACCGTCGCCTTTACCATTCCGCTGGCAATCTTTATGGGGATCTACATTCGCTATCTGCGCCCGGGGCGTATTGGCGAAGTGTCGGTGATTGGCCTGTTCTTCCTGGTATTCGCCATTATCTCCGGCGGCTGGGTGGCCGAGAGCCCAACCTGGGCCCCGTACTTTGACTATACCGGCGTGCAGCTGACCTGGATGCTGGTGGGCTATGGCTTTGTGGCGGCGGTCCTGCCGGTGTGGCTGCTGCTGGCCCCGCGCGACTACCTCTCCACCTTCCTGAAAATCGGCACCATCGTCGGGCTGGCGATCGGCATTCTGATTATGCGCCCGACCCTGACCATGCCAGCGGTAACGAAGTTTATCGACGGCACTGGCCCGGTCTGGTCCGGCAACATGTTCCCGTTCCTGTTTATCACCATCGCCTGTGGTGCGGTCTCTGGCTTCCATGCCCTGATCGCTTCCGGCACCACGCCGAAGATGCTGGCGAATGAGAACCAGGCCTGCTTTATCGGCTACGGCGGCATGCTGATGGAGTCCTTCGTCGCCATTATGGCGCTGGTCTCCGCCTGCATTATCGATCCGGGCGTCTACTTTGCGATGAACAGCCCGATTGCGGTGCTGGCCCCGGCCGGTACGGCAGACGTGGTGGCCTCTGCGGCGCAGGTCGTCAGCGGCTGGGGCTTTAGCATCACCCCGGATACCCTGTCCCAGATTGCCAATGAGGTGGGCGAGCAGTCGATTATCTCCCGTGCGGGCGGTGCTCCGACCCTGGCGGTGGGGATGGCCTACATTCTGCACGGCGCGCTGGGCGGCCTGATGGATGTGTCGTTCTGGTATCACTTTGCGATCCTGTTTGAAGCCCTGTTTATCCTGACGGCGGTGGATGCCGGGACCCGTGCGGCGCGCTTTATGCTGCAGGATCTGCTGGGGGTCATCTCCCCGGGGCTGAAACGCACCGAATCGCTGCCGGCCAACCTGCTGGCGACAGCGCTCTGCGTGCTGGCGTGGGGCTACTTCCTGCATCAGGGGGTGGTCGATCCGCTGGGCGGCATCAACACCCTGTGGCCGCTGTTCGGTATCGCTAACCAGATGCTGGCCGGTATGGCGCTGATGCTCTGCGCGGTGGTGCTGTTCAAGATGAAACGTCAGCGCTATGCCTGGGTGGCCCTGGTGCCAACGGCCTGGCTGCTGATCTGTACCCTGACCGCCGGCTGGCAGAAAGCCTTCAGCCCGGATAACAAAGTGGGCTTCCTCGCGATCGCCAACAAGTTCCAGGCAATGATCGACAGCGGTAAGATCCCGGCGCAGTACACCGAGTCGCAGCTGTCCCAGCTGGTGTTTAACAACCGTCTGGATGCCGGGCTGACCATCTTCTTTATGGTGGTGGTTGTGGTGCTGGCGCTGTATTCTCTGAAGACCGCGCTGGCTGCCCTGAAACAGGACAAGCCAACGGCGAAAGAGACGCCGTATCAGCCGATGCCTGCTAACTATGAAGAGATTGTGACCCAGGCCAAAGGGGCGCATTGAGTACAATGCCGGGTGGCGCTAGCGCTTACCCGGCCTACCATCCCAGTGAGATAAAAGCGATGTTCGATACCCTATCCAAAGCAGGAAAGTACTTAGGTCAGGCCGCAAAAATGATGATCGGCGTCCCGGACTACGACAACTACGTCGAGCATATGCGCGTCAACCATCCGGATCAGACCCCAATGACCTACGAAGCCTTCTTCCGCGATCGCCAGGACGCCCGCTACGGTGCCAAAGGCGGAGCGAAGTGCTGCTAACCCTCTTTTGGCAGATACAGGCTGATTTGTTCTTGCTTACAACCATAGATCGCCGCCAGTTTTTCACGGGTGCGTTTTTGCGGACGGGAGTCGACGGCTTCCAGCTGTGACACGGCGGACTGGCTGATGCCCAGTTTGTCGGCGACGTCCTGCTGAGATAAACCGCGATGAATGCGCCAGGCGGCCTGCAGACTGACGTTTTCGCTATGCATCAGATTGCAGACCTCCCCTGGTAAACCGACGTTGTCATAAATGTCTGATTCATAGGGGATGTCTTCCCAGTCGCTTTCGTCGTCGTCATCGTCATCGTACTCCAGCATGGCTAAGCGCATGCGAAAATACTCGCTGTACGGAATGACGGCATATTGCGCTTTTCCTTCTTCATCCTTAATTAACTGCACAGTCATAGTCCATATGCTCCTCATGAAGATAGGTCGTTGTTGTTCGACGCTTAACGGATACCACGTAACAGGTATCACTTTGCGGATTCTCTAAGGTGTAGATGACCCTGTAATCACCCACTCGCAGTCGATGGTGGTTTTCGGGTGAGGACAATTTTTTGATATCCGCGACGGGAGAGGCGTTGTCATCCAGCCCCGCCAGTTTGGATTCAATACGTTTTCTAAAACGGGGATCAATTTTCGCCAACTGTTTCTCTGCTGTTTTTGACCAGACAATCTTCATCCGTACCTCCACTGTACGCCCGCACAAAATATAAGGAAATAATAAGACTATTAGATAAATTCCGAATGTCTTATGGGGTACTGTAGAGCGGGGTTCGGACAGGAGAAAGCGGCAAAACACGAATTATCGAGGCGGGTCGAAAAGGCCTCTGCCCGGCGACAGAGGCATACAGAATCTTTGCGAGCGAACGTCAGGCGTTCAGACCACCGTCCACGTCCAGCCCGGTGCCGGAGATCTGCCCGGCGGCAGGGCTGGCGAGGAAGGTCACCGCGGCGGCGACATCTTCCGGCTGGCCGTAGTGCCCGGTGGCAATCAGCTGACGCTGGGATGCAGCCTGCTCGCCATCTTCGGGGTTCATATCACTGTTAGTGGGGCCGGGGTGGACCAGATTGACGGTAATGCCGCGCGGCCCGAGGTCGCGCGCCAGCCCGCGGGTCAGGGAGTTAAGCGCCGATTTAGTCATCGAATAGACCGCGATCCCCGGCTGGGCGACGCGGTTAGCCAGACAGCTGCCGATGTTGATAATCCGTCCGCCGTCGGACATATGCACCAGCGCGGCCTGGGTGGCGATCACCACCCCGCGAATATTGACGTTAATCAGGGCATCAATGTCCGCCAGGGTCATGGATTCCAGAGGGCCGCCGCGCGCAATCCCGGCGTTATTGACCAGAATATCCAGCCCGCCCAGGGTGCGCGCCGCATGGGTGACGGCATCCTGAATGGCCTCAGCGCTGGCGCTGTCGGCCTGAACCGCCTCGCTGAGACGCCCCAGCCCGGTAATTTCATCCGCAACGGCCTGGGCTTTCTCGGCGGATTTCTCGTAGGTGATAACCACATCGGCACCCGCCCGGGCCAGCGACAGCGCAATGGCCCGGCCTAATCCACGGCTGGCACCGGTAACCAGCGCCTTCTTACCTGTTAAATCGATCTGCATGATGACCTCGTCGCAAGAGTGATGAGAACCCTCATTAGGTATAGAAGGCGCGTGTCCGGCGTCAATGCGCTTAGCGACTGAGGTTTTCCACTTTCTCGAACGCGGCGCGCAGGATCGCCGGCGTCAGGGCGATCGGCAGGGCGTGAATCGACTCCACCGGGCGCAGGGTATGGGCGATCACCCGATCCAGCTCGTCGCGGTTATTAATGTCCACCGCCAGCTGGCGCAGGGTGGTGGGCAGGTTAAAGCGCTGGTAGGCCGCGACCAGCTCGTGCAGCACCGCGTCCTGGCCGAGCAGGGCGCTCTGCACCAGAATGCCGTAGGCCACCTTGGTGCCGTGCAGGAACTGCGCGGTCTGCGGCAGCACCGTCAGGCCGTTATGCACCGCATGTGCCGCCGCCACGCGGGTGTAGCGTTCCCCCAGTCCGCCAACCATGCCGCCACCGGCGATAATGGCATCCACCACGTCATGAAATTCCCGCGTGACTTCGCGGCGGGTCTGATCCGCCAGCGCCTGCTCACTGTGTTCCAGCAGCACGTCGCGGATCGCCAGCGCCCCGTTAATGCCGAGCCTCACCGTCAGCGGCAGCTCTTCCGGCTGCGGGGCCAGCACCACCGCTTCATACCATTTCGCCAGCGTATCGCCGATCCCCGCCAGCAGGTACTCCGCCGGGGCGTTAAGCACGATCTCCGGCTCGACCAGCACCAGGTAGTTGGCGTCGTCAAAAATCTCAAAGTGCAGCGCCTGCCCGGCATCGTTGTACCACACCGACAGCGGGGTCCAGGCGGCACAGGTGGCGGCGATGGTCGGAATGGCCACCACCGGCAGGCCCAGCCGACGAGCCACCGCTTTGGCGGTATCCAGCAGCGCGCCGCCGCCGACGCCAATCACCACGCTGCGGTCCGGGCCGGAGGCCTCCGCAAGCTGATTGACATCGTGCTCGCTGCAATGGCCTCTGAACAGCAGATGTTTAGCGCCCCCGGCATGGAAGCTCGGCGGCAGGAAGGGTTGAGCCCCGGCAAGGGCGCGTTCGCCGTAGATCCATACCGCCCGGGAGAGCTGTTCCGGGGTGAAAAAAGTGTCCAGGCGGGCAAGGGCCCCGCGGTGGGAGTAGTAGTTGGCCGGGCCGGGAACGACGCGGATATCAGTGTTGCTCATGAGAGTGTCCTTTTTACGAAGCGCTAACCCGATGTTATGGCTAGACATCCAGATGGCTAATACTATTTTGCTTTATCTTATGCTTTTTCCTTCGTTGCCAGCCAGTCCCGGCTGTGAAAAATTCCATAAATCAAAAGATTAATGATAAGGGATCGCAGCGAATGTCAACCAGTCGCCTCGAGATGCGCGGCATCAGCCTGGCTTTTTCTGGCTTTCAGGCACTGTCGCGCGTCGATTTCACCCTGACGGGCGGATCGGTACATGCGCTCACGGGCGCGAACGGTGCCGGGAAATCCACCCTGATGGCGGTGCTGTGCGGCACGCACGCGCGCTATGAAGGCGAAATCAGCATTAATAATCAGATCGTCACCCTTCGCGAGCCGGTGGATGCCAAAAAGCTGGGCATCCATCTGGTACAGCAGGAGGTGGACGTGGCGCTGATCCCCGGTCTGAGTATTGCCGAAAATATCATGCTCGATCATCTGGCGCAGCCGGGGCACCGCTTGCATTGGGGAAGACTGCGCGAGCAGGCCCGGCAGGCGCTGGCCCAGCTGGACGTCACCCTCGACGTGCGGCGCGTCATCGACAGCTGCACCCTGGCGGAAAAACAGCAAATTTTACTGGCGCGGGCGCTGTCCCATCACTGCCGGTTTTTAATTCTGGACGAACCCACCGCGCCGCTGGACGCCCACGAAAGCGAGCGGCTGTTCGCCGTGGTGCGACGCCTGCAGCAGCAGGGGATTGGCGTGGTCTTTATCTCCCACCGCATTCACGAGCTGAAGGCGATCTGCGACACCTTAACGGTGCTGCGCGACGGGAAGCTGATCGAGTCCGGCCCGATGGCGGATCTCAGCGGGGAGGCGATTGTTGAGAAGATGCTCGGCCATCAACTGAGCGATATCTACCCGCCCGCACGACCGCCGCACGGCAACGAAACGCTGCTGCGGGTGGAGGGGCTGCATGACGAAGGGCTGCTGAAGGATATCTCCCTGCACCTGCGCAAGGGCGAAATTCTCGGCATCGCCGGGCTGGCGGGAGCCGGAAAAACCGAACTCTGCAAGGCGCTGTTTGGGGCCAGCAAAAGCCAGGTGGCCCAGGGCGAACTCAATCAAAAGCCGTGGAAACCGCGCGACCCGGCGGACTCTGTGCTGCGCGGGCTGGCGCTGGTGCCGGAAGAGCGGCGCAAAGAGGGCATTTTTATTGATGAGCCGGTGAGCATGAACCTGGCGGTGTCAGCGGATAACAGCTTCTCGCGCTGGAGCCTGTTTGGTCATCGCCAGGCCTGGCGCTGGGCGGAAGAGGTGATCGCCCGGGTGGGCGTGCGCACCCGTGGGCCAGGGCAGGTGCTGCGCCGTCTCTCGGGCGGCAATCAGCAGAAGGTGGCGATTGGCAAATGGCTGCGCGGTAACGCTCAGGTGCTGATCTTCGACGAACCCACCAAAGGGGTGGACGTAAAAGCCAAAACCGATCTGTTCCAGCTGATTGACGGCCTGGCGCGGGAAGGCAAAGGGGTGATTTATGCCTCGGGCGAATTTGCCGAGCTGGTGGGCCTGTGCGACCGCATCTGCGTGCTGTGGGACGGGCGCATCGTGGCGGAACTCGAGGGGGCAGCCGCCCGCGAAGAGACATTACTTTATTATTCAACCGGAGGAACGGCGTCGTGAGCAAGGCCCTTTCAGTGACGGCGGCAGCGTCTGGCCGTCAGCAAATATTCGATTTTCTCTACAAGTGGGGCATGTTGCTGACGGTGGTCGCGCTGGTGGCCGTCTTTGGCCTGGCGTCGGACAACTTCCTCGATCCGAACAACATCATCAACATTCTGCGCTCCATCGCCATCGTGACGGTGATAGCCATCGGCGTCTCCATCTCGCTGACCATTGGCGGGTTTGATCTCTCGGTGGGATCGACCGCCTCGCTGGCTAACGCCCTGGTGATTTCGCTGTTTGTCTGGCACGGCTTCGGCACTACCGAATCCATTCTGATCACCCTGGCGCTCTGCACCCTGGTGGGGCTGTTTAACGCCTTCCTGATCGTGATCCTGCGCATTCCCGACATGCTCGCCACCCTTGCCAGCCTGTTTGTGATCCAGGGCGTGGCGATGACCTACAGCTACGGCGGGTCGATTACCGAAAACATGGTGCTGCCGAGCGGCGACATGGCGGAAGGGACCATCCCGGCGGCGTTTGGCGCGCTGGGGCAGGTGCCGACCATCGTTATTATCATGCTGGCGGTGACCCTGCTGGCGCAGCTGGGACTCTCCCTGACCACCCACGGACGCCGGATGTACGCCATTGGCGGCAACCCGGAAGCGGCGCGCTTGTCCGGGATCCGCACCACCCGTTACAAGGTGGCGGCCTACGTGATTGCCTCGCTGCTGGCGGGCCTCGGCGGCATTCTGCTGGCCTCGCGCATTGGCTCCTCGCAGGTGAATGCCGGGGGTGGCTATCTGATGGATGCGGTGGCGGCGGCGTGGATCGGCTTCTCCCTCGCCGGCTCCGGCAAACCGAACGCGCTGGGCACCCTGGTGGGGGCGGTGATCCTCGGGGTGCTCTCCAACGGGCTGGTGATGCTCTCGGTGCCGTATTACGCCATGGACATTATAAAAGGGCTGGTGCTGGCGATTGCGCTGGCCATCACCTACGTACAAAAACGCTAACAACACGACGGGATAAAAAATGAAAAAAGTTGCACTCTCTTTGCTGACGCTGGGATTACTGAGTTCACTCCCGGGCTATGCGGCGACGCCTGCGCCGGTTCCGGCGGCCATCGCCAACCATGACGGGCAGATCCGCATCGCGGTGATCCGTAACCTCGGCTCCGACGACAACACCACCCAGTTTGTGGCCGGTGCGATCCAGGAGGGGAAAAAGCTTGGCTTTAAGGTCAGCACCTTTTTAAGCAACGGTGACGACGCCAAATTCCAGGACTTCGTTAACCAGGCGATCACCCAGAAATATGACGGGATTATCCTCTCTCAGGGGCGCGATCCGTACTCCACCGCGCTGGTGAAGAAGGCGGTGGATGCCGGGATCAAGGTGGCGGTATTCGATACCGCGGTGAATGGCGAGATCCCGGGCGTGACCGTGACCCAGCAGGATGATGCCTCCCTGACCAATCTCTCCTTCGGCCAGCTGGTGAAAGATTTCAACGGTAAGGCCAACATCATCAAGCTGTGGGTGGCGGGCTTCCCGCCGATGGAGCGTCGTCAGACCGCCTACCAGGAGCTGCTGAAGCAGAACCCGGGCATCAAAGAGCTGGAGTCTATCGGCGCGGTCTCCTCTGACGTGCAGGGCGACACCGCCAACAAAGTGGGCGCGGTGCTGGCGAAATACCCGAAAGGCAAGATCGACGCTATCTGGGGTACCTGGGATGCCTTCAGCCAGGGCGCTTATAAGGCGCTGAAAGAGAACGGCCGTACCGAGATCAAACTCTACAGCATCGATATCTCCAACCAGGATCTGCAGCTGATGCGTGAGGCGGGCAGCCCGTGGGTGGTGAGCGTGGCGGTGGATCCGAAGCTGATTGGTGCGACCAACGTGCGTCTGGTTGCTAACAAGATTGCCGGAGAACCGACACCGGCCACCTACGATTTTAAAGCCGCGGCGATTCCGCAGGCGCTGCTGTCGGCTCAGCCGGGTGCGGTGAACGTGGCGTCGCTGGGTAAAATCATCCCGGGCTGGGGCCAGACCGAAGACTTTATCGCCCCGTGGTTCGCGACGCTGGAAGCGAAGAATAAGTAACATTTGCCGGGTGGCGGCTGCGCCTTACCCGGCCTACAGTCCGTAGGCCCGGTAAGCGTAGCGCCACCGGGCAACAGGAGCTAACGTGACTGAATTACCCACCCCCGAATACAGCCGCAATATGCGCTTAATCGGCCACAGCGATCAGGGCGGACGCCCGGACGGCGTGCAGCTGATGGTGCATCGCGGCTTTGCGTACATCGGTCATATGGTGTCCCAGGGCTTCTCGATCGTCGACGTGCGCGACCCGAAGAAGCCGAAGGCCGCGGGCTATGTGCCTGCGCCGCCGGGCACCTGGAACGTGCATTTACAGGCGCACGACGACCTGCTGCTGGTGATCAACGCCCGGGATCTGTTTGCCGATGTCCGCTTTGCTGACGAAAAGGTCTACTACACCCGCCAGGTGGGGGAGACGGTCAGCGACGTGCAGGACAGAGGCTGGAGCGCCGGGCTGCGCATTTTTGATATCTCCACCCCGGATAAGCCGCGGGAGATCGGCTTTCTGTCGCTGAGTGGGATCGGCATTCACCGCATCTGGTATGTCGGCGGGCGCTGGGCCTACGTCTCAGCGCTGATCGACGGCTTTACCGATTACATCTTCCTGACCATCGATCTGGCGGATCCGCGCAAGCCGGAGGTAGCGGGGCGCTGGTGGCTGCCGGGGATGAACCAGGCGGCAGGCGAAACGCCGGCATGGCCGGAGGGCAAACGCTATGCCCTGCATCACGCCATTATCGCCGGGGATACCGCCTACGGCAGCTGGCGCGACGGCGGCCTGACCCTGCTGGATGTGAAGGACCGCACTCAGCCGAAACTCATCAGCCATCGCAACTGGAGTCCGCCGTTTGGCGGCGGCACCCACACCGCGCTGCCGCTGCCGGATCGCGACCTGCTGGTGGTGCTGGACGAGGCGGTGCTCGACAATCAGGAAGATGGCGAGAAGCTGATCTGGCTGTTTGATATTCGCGAGCCGTCGAACCCGGTGAGTATCTCCACCTTCCCGCAGCCGAACGAGCGGGATTACGTGGCGAAAGGGGCGCACTTCGGGCCGCACAACCTGCACGAAAACCGTCCGGGGAGTTTTGTCAGCTCCACGCTGATTTTTGCCACGTATCAGAATGCGGGCGTGCGGGCGTACGACATTTCGGATCCCTATCGCCCGGTAGAGACCGGGGCGCTGGTACCTGCTGCACCGGAGAAGATGATGGATACCCGGCCCAATCGCCCGCAGGTGATCCAGTCCTGCGATGTGTTTGTGGATGCCCAGGGGATTATCTACAGCACGGATTACAACGGCGGGTTGTCGGTGATTGAGTATTTGGGGTGAGTTTTTGCCCGGTGGCGCTGCGCTTACCGGGCCTACACTCGGCTCGTAGGCCGGGTAAGGCGCAGCCGCCACCCGGCACACAGGCCGCACCTAACTGTACTGACGCACCCGTGCCACCAGCTCATCCACGCTGTCGATTCGGTCGGCAATCACAATCAGGGCTTTGCCAAGGGTGATGGCATGGCGCAGGCATTCGTGGCGCATCTCTTCGTCGCGGATGGTGTCGATATCCGCCACGTGCGACAGACCCACGCTGCGGCGGATCAGTTCGGTCCCGCAGAAGCCAATCGCGTCCTGCCAGACTTTCTTCAGAAACGCGCTGGCATAGCCCGGCACGCTGAGCGCCGCATCGCGGGATTTCTCTGCCGCCAGGGCCTGGAAACGTTCCGCGAAGGTGGTCCACAGCTGCTGGATGTCGATCAGTCGCTGCTCGCGCGCGGCGGCGGCATCACGGATGCCGAGATGCCCCGGCAGGCCGCAGAAGTTAAGCAGCAGGTTGCCGATCGCCGTACCGATATCAAACCCGATTGGGCCGAAATAACCGAACTCCGCGTCAATGGCCTTCAGGCTGCCCTCGGCGACAAAAATCGAGCCGCTGTGGATATCGCCGTGCAGCAGCGCTTCGGCCTGGGAGAAGAAGCGGTGTTTCAGGGCGGCGACGGCAATCTTCAGCTGATCGTCATTGCGCAGGGCGGCCACGTCGTTCTCCAGCGCCGCCGGGTAGTTGTTGCGTTCGTGGATCTGGTACGGGTCGTTGAAGAACAGGTCTTCGGTGATCTCGCACATTTCCGGGTTGATGAACTGCGCCACCTGCGCTTTTTTGGCGTGCGGATGGAGGTAAAAATCGCTGGTGTGGAACAGGGCGTGGGCCAGGTATTCCCCCAGCTGGCGTGCCGCCTGGGGATAAAACACATTGTTGATCAACTCGCCGCGCCAGATCTTATGGCTGGAGAGATCCTCCATCACCATCACCGCCAGTTCCGGGTCGAAGTGGTGGATTTTGACCGTGTGCTGCGGGCTGTGCTGATAGTGCTCTACCAGGGTTTGCGCTTCGAGACGGGCGCGATCCAGCGTCAGCGGCCAGGACTCACCCACGCAGCGCACGTAGGGCAGGGCCTGCTTAACGATGATGCGGCTGACGCCTGCGCTGTCGAAAATTTTAAATACCAGATTGAGGTTGCCGTCGCCCACTTCCTGCGCCTCCACCAGTGACGAGGGGTCTTCGAGGCCGCCAAACTGTTGGGCGTAGGCCACGGCGTCCTGAGCGGTAAAGGTACGGTATTGCGACATTGCATGTTCCTCATCTGTTCCGGTAATAAAGACATTTAGACGTCTATACATCTGAATTTTATCCTGACACAATGTGCTACAACAACGCAACAGAGAATTAACGACATGCAGAGATTACAGACGACCAGCCTGCGGGTGATGGAAAATCAGCTATTTATTCTCGACCAACAGGCGCTTCCGCAGGAGAAACGCTGGCTGGATGCGTCGACGGTAGACGCTCTGGAGGGGCACATTCACGCCCTGCGCGTGCGCGGTGCGCCGCTGATTGGTCTCTCTGCCAGCCTGCTGCTGGCGCTGCTGGCGGAAAACGGCCACAGCCGGGACCAACTGGCGACAGCGCTGGAAACCCTGCGCGCCTCGCGTCCGACGGCGGTGAACCTGATGAACAACCTCGACCGCATGAAGCAGGCGCTGTGGCAGAAAGAGTTTGTTCCGGCGCTGGTGGCTGAGGCGCTGCGCCTGATTGATGAAGACAAGCGGCTCTGCGATGCCATCGCCCGGGCGGGAAGCCAGCTGGTGAAGCCGGGCAGCCGTCTGCTGACCCACTGCAACACCGGCGGGCTGGCGACGGCGGGTGTCGGCACTGCCCTGGGGGTGATTGCCCTTGCGCATCAGCAGGGCAAGGTCAGCAACGTCTGGGTGGATGAGACCCGTCCGCTGTTGCAGGGCGGCAGGTTAACCGCCTGGGAGCTGGGCGAGTTGGGCGTGCCGTATCAGCTGATCACCGATTCGATGGCCGCCAGCCTGATGGCTAAAGGCGAGGTGGACGCGGTGTGGGTCGGGGCAGATCGCATTGCCGCCAACGGCGACGTGGCCAACAAAATCGGCACTTACTCCCTGGCGGTGCTGGCGAAATTCCACGGGATTCCGTTTTACGTGGCGGCACCGCAAACCACCCTCGATCCCGCGTGCCCGAACGGCGATGCCATCCCGATTGAGCAGCGCGATGCCCGGGAAGTGACCGGCGTGGCGGGGAGCTTCGGGGCGGTGCAGTGGGCGCCGGTTGACGCCCGGGTCTATAACCCGGCGTTCGACGTTACGCCTGCGGCGCTGATTAGCGGCTGGGTGCTGAATAGCGGAGTGGTGCTGCCAGAAGAGGTGGCGAAAGGGGTTTTTGGGCTGTAGTGCGGTCTGAATAATGCCGGGTGGCGGCTTCGCCTTACCCGGCCTACAAGACCTGGTTTTGTCGCTGGGGCGGGGCACTTAAGGCAATCTTGGATAGGCATCCGCAATTGCGTCGCCGGTAAACTGCGCCACCCATCCCTCCGGGTTATCGAAAATGCGAATGGCGGTAAAGTTCGGCTCGGAGCCCATATCAAACCAGTGCGGCGTGCCGGCGGGGACGGAGATCAGGTCGTTTTTCTCGCACAACACCTGATAAACCTGGTCATCAATGTGCAGGCAGAACAGCCCGGCACCTTCGACAAAGAAGCGTACTTCATCTTCGCCGTGGGTATGTTCATTAAGGAACTTCGCGCGCAGGGCCTCTTTTTGCGGGTTATCCGCGCGCAGGCTGATGACGTCCCAGCTCTGGTAGCCCTTCTCGGCAACCAGTTTGTCGATGGCGTGCTGATAGGCATTAATCACTGCCTCGGGAGCCGGATCGCGGCCTAAATCCCGGTCGGCTTCCCAGCGTTCAAAACGGACGCCGCGGGCATTCAGCTGCTGCTGGATCGCCTCCGCGTCGGTGCTGTGCCACTGCGGCTCGCGGGCTGCTTTATCTGAAAAAATGGTCAATGCGCTCATGAAGGGATCTGCTCCGGATTGATGTCGTCGAACTGGTGCACCTGATGATGATGGCTGTCGCCGTCCTCATCGCCGCGAATCAGCTGCAGGGTGCGAAAACCCGCCTCTTCCGCGGCGTCCAGCTCCTGATGAATATCCGACAGGAACAGGATCTGCGAAGGGGCAAGGTTAATCTGGGCCGCAATATTCTGATACGACGTCACATCGCGCTTGGCGCCGATGTGGGTATCAAAATAGCCGCTGAACAGATGAGTAATATCACCTTCGTCGCTGTAGCCAAATAACAGTTTTTGCGCCGCCACGGACCCGGATGAATAAACATATAAATCAATGCCCTGCGACTTCCATTTTTCAAGCGAAGGCAGGACATCCGGGTAGAGATGGCCGGTGAAGTTGCCGTTGACGTAGCCGTCCTGCCAGATGATCCCCTGCAGCGCTTTCAGTGCCGTCGATTTGCGGTCTTCGTCCATAAAGGCAAACAGCGTGGCGATCAGTTCCTGGGTGCTGGCCTGCGGCTCGCCAGTCTCTTCACGCAGATTGTCCAGAATGGTGTTGACCGGTTCGGCATACTGCTGGGCGCTGACAAAGGCCGCCAGCCGCTCGCGCGCATAGGGGAACAGGACATTGTGGACAAAACGAATATCGCTGGTGGTGCCTTCAATATCCGTCACAATCGCGCGAATCATACTCTCTCCAGTTGTCGTAAACGCATCTCGCACTCGAACAGGAATTCGAGGCCTTCAAGGTGACGCCGGGCTTCAGCCACGTCGCGTCCCCAGCAGGTTAAGCCATGACCGCGCAGAAGAAAACCATAATTAAGCGGACGTTCCTGAGCGTAATGGGCGATGCGGGAGGCCAGGGCGTCAATATCCTGGTCGTTATCGAACACGGCAATCGGCAGGGTATCGAGGTGGCTGGTCTGGCCGCTGAGGGATTTCTGCATCTCAAAACCGCTGAGATGCAGCTCTGGCTCTTTGACCAGCCGGGACAACACCGTCGCGTTCACCGTATGGACATGCAGCACCGCGTTGGCCTGCGGGAAAAGGCGATAGACCAGGGTATGCAGACCGGTTTCCGCCGAGGGTTTACGCCCGGAAGGGGCGCGGTTGGTGGCGATCTCAACCTGCAAAAAGTCATCAGGGGTCAGGCTGCCTTTGTCCTTGCCGGATTCGCTGAGCCAGCACCAGGTTTCGTCCTGACGCACGGACATGTTGCCGCCAGTGGCCGGGGCCCAGCCCTTTGCGCCGATCCAGTGGCAGGCATCGACCAGGGATGTGAGTTGCAGGTTGTCTGTCATCCTTCTTACCTCTTCGGCCAGGAATATCATTATGGTTTAGACGTCTAAGCGTCTTGATTGCCAAATACTAACATCGTGTTATAGTGGCAGCAACATATGTATTACAGACAGGTCCGTCGATATGAGCAATAAACCCTTGATTCCACAAAGTAAACTCCCGTCTCTCGGCACGACGATCTTCACCCAGATGAGCGCCCTGGCGCAGCAGCACAAGGCGATCAACCTGTCACAGGGGTTTCCCGATTTCGATGGCCCGGACTATCTGCAACAACGGCTGGCTTACCATGTGGCAAACGGCGCTAACCAGTATGCGCCGATGACCGGGGCGCAGCCGCTGCGTGAAGCCATTGCCGACAAAACCGCTGAGCTCTATGGCTATCAACCGGATGCAAACGCGGAGATCACCGTGACCGCAGGGGCGACCGAAGCCCTGTACGCGGCCATTACGGCCCTGGTGCGTACCGGTGACGAGGTGATCTGCTTTGACCCGAGCTACGACAGCTATGCTCCGGCCATTGAGCTGTCGGGTGGCGTGGTGAAGCGCGTGGCGCTACAGCCGCCCCATTTTCGTCCGGACTGGCAGGCTCTTGCGGCGCTACTGAGCGACAAAACCCGGCTGGTGATTTTAAATACCCCGCATAACCCGTCCGCAACGGTCTGGCAGCAGGCCGACTTCGCTGCCCTGTGGCAGGCCATTGCCGAACGCGAAATCTATGTCCTGAGCGATGAAGTGTACGAGCACATCTGCTTTGCCGACGCGGGGCATGCCAGCGTGCTGGCTCATCCGCAGCTGCGGGAGCGGGCCATTGCCGTCTCATCGTTCGGAAAAACCTTTCACATGACCGGCTGGAAAGTGGGGTACTGCGTGGCACCGGCGGCCATCAGCGCCGAACTGCGCAAGGTGCATCAGTTCCTGACCTTTGCGGTGAACACCCCGGCCCAGCTGGCGATTGCCGACATGCTGCGCAACCAGCCGGAACACTACCGCGAATTGCCGGATTTCTATCGCGCCCGCCGGGATCTGTTTATCGATGCCCTGAGCGCCAGCAGGCTGGAAATTTTACCCTGTGAAGGGACCTATTTCCTGCTGGCGAACTACAGCGCCATTTCCGATCTGGATGATGTGAGTTTTTGCCAGTGGTTAACGAAAGAGGTGGGCGTGGCGGCGATCCCGCTTTCGGTCTTCTGTGCCGATCCTTTCCCACACAAGCTGATCCGGCTCTGCTTTGCCAAGCAGGAAGCGACGCTGCTGGCAGCGGCGGAACGTCTGAAAACCTTGTAATAACCTCAGACGCCCTGGGCAGGTTGCCATACGCCAGAGGAATAATATCACTCTGGCGTATTTAATTCTGGCGAGTGACAGCGTTTTATTCGCCGCGTTTATTCTTCTTCCAGATTATCCGTGGTGATTTTTTGAATAAAGCTGGCGAATGCCGAGTTATTTAATGCGACGCGGTTATAAAGCATATAAATATTCATATCGGGTAAGGCGAAGGAGACATCCACTTTTTTCAGCTTCAGGGCTCCACGATATTGTTCATAGACCGATAAAGGAATGTAACCCAACAAATCCGACGCGCTGATCATGGTTAATATGGTGAAAATGGAATCGCAGTTAAAACCGATCTTTCTTTCCGGAATAAACTGTTCAGACACCGCCTGATAGGTTCTGACCCCGGACTCTTCCGTAAGGAAAAAGGTATATTTTTCGTTGCTCAACTCTTCCTGGGTGGCGGCATTACCGATGCGCGGGTGGTCTTCACGGCAAACAACGACGATGGGCAGCTTAACGAAACGGGAACAGATAATTGAACGGCTGGCGACGGGGGTAAAACAGAAGACCAGGTCGGCTTTGCGGTAGGCCAGCAGATCTTCAGCAGAGGCCGAAGCACTCAAAATGTCATGAAATTCGATTTCATAGTTGTGCTCCCGCATCAGAAGCGTCATCGGGTCAAGCAGGCGGTTTGGCGTCAGAACCTGCGGGCAGTAGATCACCAGTTTCTTTTCCAGCGTCGAGCCATGCATGATATTGATCGTCTGCTCAATCTGATTCAGGTTCTGTTCAAGATGCTTATGCAGGTTCACGCCAACCGTGGTCGGGGAGATACCTTTCCCGGAACGGATAAACAGGGGATCGTTTAGTTGGTTGCGTAACCGCTGCAATGACTGGCTGACGGCTGAGGGGGTAATAAACAGCGTTTCCGCGGCTTTGCTGATACTAAGGTGTTGATAGATACACTCAAAAATGACCAGAAGATTAAGGTCAAATTTTTTGAGGTCATAGAGATTCGCCATGATTCATCCTGATTCGCTGTTTTGTTGCTGTAGTTCTATAGTCAGTAACTATAGAAGTTAGTTAGCCATTCACCATCCATTTAAATGGGTAACTTAACTGAGTTTAAATTCCAACTTAATATATCATGGCAGCAGATTAATGAAATAAGCCCGAAGCAATTGTCAGAATAATTTTATCCGAATAAAACGGGCGAAAGAGTTGATAATTCGCCCGTACCGGCGTTCTACTTCGCGCCCATCATCGTATTAAGTTGTTCACTATCCGGTAATCCAACGACCTGCTGTAATTCGTTTTGATCGTTCATGTAATACAGCGCGGGCGTGGCTGCCGCGCCCAGTTCATCCATGATGGCCTGGTTATCTTTCAGCGTTTTTAGCAGCGCAGGCGGGGTGGTTTTGGGTACCGCGATGGTCATTTTACCGCCGGACTGTTCGTAATCATGCCAGCTTTTCGCCGGATCGGCCTGGGCCAGGATTGCCGCCGCCAGCCCGGTGCTTTCAGGTTTGATCACTCCTACCAGCAACGTGCGCAATTGCACTTTCCCGGATTCAACCCATGGACGCGCCTGCTGCCAGAACTGCAGGCAGTAAGGGCAGTAGGGATCGGCAAAGACATAGATCACGCGCGGGGCCTCTTTTTTGCCTTCCTGTAGCCAGTGGGCCTTTTCCATCCGCGCCCACAGCGCCCGTCCGGCCGGGGCATACAGCTCTTTCTGGATCACCTGCTCGCTGAGGTTCTTGCCCTGTTCATCATACATGTAGCCGGAGATGGCATGTTTGCCGTCCGGGGTCAGGTAGATGGTGACCCCCATATCCTGATATTTCCCCAGCCAGCCTTTCATCCCGCCGGGTGCCTCGAAGGGTTTGATGATGGTGATGCCTTGTTTTTCAACGGCCTTAACCGGGGCTGGAAGCTCTTCGGCCTGGGCGAGGAAGGGGAACAGGGCGAGGAGCAGGGCGGGTCTGAACATGAGTAATCCTTATAAAATCAATAGCAAAGAGCGGATGCGGTAAAACCTATCACAATCATAGGTATTATTACCCTGTTCGCTAATTGCCCTTTCGTTGGGTGGGTGGTGTAATCCACTTCGCTGTTACGACCTTGCTAAAGGTAATGTAGAGCGCAACACATCGCCAGCTTCGGCTGGCACTGAGGTTACCCCCGGGTAGCTCAGGTATCAGGGCCGCCGTTCAGGCGGCCTTTTTACTTTGTGGGATCCATTCGGGTTGTTAGGTATGGCTGATTGATTTGATACGGCAAACGCATTAGCCCGAAACGGCAAAGTTGGTTACCTTAGCTCTCAACGAAAACACGGAGGAAGTACAGATGTCTTTAATTAACACAAAAATCAAACCTTTCAAAAACCAGGCGTTCAAAAACGGCGACTTCGTAGAGATCACCGAGAAAGATACTGAAGGCCGCTGGAGCGTGTTCTTCTTCTACCCGGCTGACTTTACTTTCGTCTGCCCGACCGAACTGGGTGACGTTGCAGATCACTACGAAGAACTGCAGAAGCTGGGCGTAGACGTTTACTCCGTCTCTACTGACACCCACTTCACCCACAAAGCATGGCACAGCAGCTCTGAAACCATCGCTAAAATCAAATACGCGATGATCGGTGACCCGACTGGCGCCCTGACCCGTAACTTTGAAAACATGCGTGAAGACGAAGGTCTGGCCGACCGTGGCACCTTTATCGTTGACCCGCAGGGCATCATCCAGGCCATCGAAGTTACCGCTGAAGGTATTGGCCGTGACGCATCCGACCTGCTGCGCAAAATCAAAGCGGCTCAGTATGTTGCTTCTCACCCAGGCGAAGTGTGCCCGGCGAAATGGAAAGAAGGCGACGCGACTCTGGCTCCATCTCTGGACCTGGTTGGTAAGATCTAAGGCTGCAACGCCCGGCGGCGCTACGCTTGCTCGGGCCTACAACACCGTAGGCCAGGTAGACGAAGTGCCACCCGGTATCAATGGGCGCATCTGCGCCCATTTCATTCCAACACCATGATGCAAGTTGCATTCAGGCAGCCCGGATAAGGCCGCTTGCATGATGATGTTTTTTAAGCAGGAGATAATAATGCTCGACACAAATATGAAAACCCAGCTCAAAGCCTACCTTGAGAAGCTGACCAAACCTGTTGAGCTGATTGCCACGCTGGATGACAGCGCTAAATCGGCAGAAATCAAGGAACTGCTGGCGGAAATCGCCGAACTGTCTGCGAAAGTGACCTTTAAGGAAGATAACAGCCTGCCGGTGCGCAAGCCGTCCTTCCTGATCGCTAACCCAGGCTCCACCCAGGGCCCGCGCTTTGCTGGATCTCCGCTGGGACATGAATTTACCTCACTGGTGCTGGCGCTGCTGTGGACCGGTGGTCATCCGTCGAAAGAGACGCAGGAGATGCTGGCGCAGATCCGCGACCTCGACGGTGATTTTGAGTTTGAAACCTACTACTCGCTGTCATGTCACAACTGCCCGGACGTGGTGCAGGCCCTGAACCTGATGGCGGTGCTGAACCCACGCATCAAACACACCGCGATTGACGGCGGCGTGTTCCAGAACGAAATCACCGAACGTAACGTGATGGGCGTTCCGGCCGTATTTGTGAACGGGAAAGAGTTTGGTCAGGGTCGTATGACGCTGGCAGAGATTGTCGCCAAAGTGGACACCGGCGCGGAGAAACGCGCGGCGGACGAGCTGAACAAGCGCGAAGCCTACGATGTGCTGATTGTCGGCTCCGGCCCGGCGGGTGCCGCGGCAGCGGTTTACTCTGCCCGTAAAGGCATTCGTACCGGTCTGATGGGCGAACGTTTTGGCGGCCAGGTGCTGGATACCGTCGATATCGAAAACTACATCTCCGTACCCAAAACCGAAGGCCAGAAACTGGCTGGGGCCCTGAAGGCCCATGTGAGCGACTATGAAGTGGATGTGATCGACAGCCAGAGCGCCAGCAAGCTGGTGCCTGCTGCCGAAGAGGGCGGCTTCCATGAGATTGAAACCGCCTCTGGCGCGGTGCTGAAAGCACGCAGCATCATCATTGCTACCGGTGCCAAATGGCGCAACATGAACGTGCCGGGCGAAGATCAGTATCGTACCAAAGGGGTGACCTATTGCCCGCACTGCGACGGCCCGCTGTTTAAAGGCAAGCGCGTAGCGGTGATTGGCGGCGGTAACTCCGGTGTTGAAGCGGCTATCGACCTGGCGGGTATCGTTGAGCACGTTACGCTGCTGGAGTTTGCCCCAGAGATGAAGGCCGACCAGGTTCTGCAGGATAAAGTCCGCAGCCTGAAAAACGTCGATATCATCCTGAACGCGCAGACGACCGAAGTGAAAGGTGACGGCAGCAAAGTGACCGGTCTTGAGTACCGCGACCGCGTGAGCGGGGATGTGCACAGCGTTATGCTTTCCGGCATCTTCGTTCAGATTGGTCTGCTGCCGAACACCACCTGGCTGGAAGGCGCGATTGAGCGCAACCGCATGGGCGAGATCATCATCGATGCCAAATGCGAAACCAGCGTGAAGGGCGTATTTGCGGCGGGCGACTGCACCACCGTGCCGTACAAACAGATCATCATTGCCACCGGCGAAGGGGCGAAAGCCTCCCTGAGCGCCTTTGATCATCTGATTCGTACCAAAACAGCATAAGAACGTAAGACTGCACCTGCAAAGCAAAAGAGGCTACCTGACGGTAGCCTCTTTTTTTTATCTCACCACCAGCACCGGGATCCTGGCGTGGCCTATCACGCTGGAGGCGTTCGAGCCCAGCAGGTGGGTGGAGATCGACGGGTTACGCGACCCGATCACCACGATATCGGCTTTTAGCTCGTGGGCTACCTCGTTGACCACGTCGCGCACGTTGCCAAAGCAGACATGGGTCCTGATCCGCGACGGGTCGATGCTGAAATGGCTAACCATTGTCTTCAGGCGGGTTTGTGCCTCGTTCTGGATATGCTCCTCAAAGCGGCGCATATCGGCGGCGAAGCGATGCAGCCCGAAGCTGGAGGAGCCGGGTAAAACATGCAGTAAGTGAATAATGCCATCCTGCTGCGCCAGGAATTCAGCGTGGCGAATCGCCTTGTCGCTCAACTCCATCTCAAAAACATCCACCGGCATAATAATCGTCTGGTACATAACCGTTTCTCCCTGTGTATTTACGCTTAATCCATTCAAACACAAAATATAATCAGATTCTGATAGCTCGCTGACACTTTTTAATATCGCCCCGCTTTACAACCAGGATTAATCTCAAAGCCGCGCAATTTCCCGGTATATCCCCGCTGATGGCTACCCTTTTAAGGTAATCCCACATTTTTTTCTCTGCATCCGGAGGTCGAATGAAAGCATTGACGTATCACGGACCCCATAACGTTAAAGTTGAAACAGTACCCGATCCGGCCATTGAGCAAGCTGACGATATCATTCTGCGCATCACCGCCACCGCGATCTGCGGTTCCGATCTGCATCTCTATCGCGGGAAGATACCGAAGGTGGAACATGGTGATATCTTCGGCCATGAGTTTATGGGTGAAGTGGTGGAGACCGGGCGAGAGGTGAAAAACGTCACCAAGGGCGACCGGGTGGTGATCCCCTTCGTCATTGCCTGCGGCGACTGCTTTTTCTGCCGCATGGAACAGTACGCCGCCTGCGAAAATACCAACAGCGGACGGGGCGCGACCCTGAATAAAAAACAGATCCCACCTCCGGCGGCGCTCTTCGGCTACAGCCATCTTTACGGCGGCGTGCCCGGCGGGCAGGCGGAATATGTCCGCGTGCCAAAAGGTAACGTCGGGCCCTTCAAAGTGCCGTCGCTGCTGTCAGACGATAAAGCCCTGTTCCTCTCGGATATTCTGCCCACCGCCTGGCAGGCCGCCAAAAATGCCCAGATTACTCAGGGCAGTAGCGTGGCGGTGTTCGGTGCCGGGCCGGTAGGGCTTCTGACCGTGGCCTGCGCACGTTACCTCGGGGCCGAGCAGATATTTATCGTCGATCATCACGACTACCGGCTGCGGTTCGCCCAGGACAGGTACGGCGCGATCCCGATTAACTTTGACCGCGACGACGATGCCGCTGAAAAAATCATTGAGCAGACCCGGGGCCAGCGCGGGGTAGATGCGGTCATTGATGCGGTCGGCTTTGAGGCCAAAGGGAGTACCACCGAAACGGTGCTGACTAACCTCAAGCTTGAGGGCAGCAGCGGTAAAGCGCTGCGGCAGTGTATCGCTGCGGTTCGGCGCGGGGGGATCGTCAGCGTGCCGGGCGTCTATGCCGGCTTTATTCACGGTTTCCTGTTTGGCGATGCCTTCGACAAAGGGCTGACCTTTAAAATGGGGCAGACCAACGTCCACGCCTGGCTGGGAGAGCTGTTGCCGTTAGTCGAACAGGGGCTGCTTAAACCCGAGGAGATCGTCACCCACTATATGCCGTTTGAAGAGGCGGCCCGCGGCTACGAGATCTTTGAGAAGCGGCAGGAGGATTGTCGGAAAATCATTCTGGTGCCCGGGGCACAAAGCGCGGAAGTGGCAAAAGAGCGGGTAACCGGGCTGGTCAACCCTATGCCGGGCGGCGTGATCTGATGGCGGAAGGGCGGAAAGAGGATGCCCTGGCATCCTCTGGGCAAAGCGGATTAACGCTTATTCAGATGGGGATCAGCGCAGGTATTCGCCCGCCGCCTCAGGCTGCCAGATAAGTTCCAGCACTTCCAGATGTGTGGCGGTACCGCCCGGCAGTTCCCAGTGGATGGTATCGCCAGTACGCAGACCAATTAAAGCTGCCCCTACCGGTGCCAGCACAGACAGCTGAGTGCTGCTGTCGGTCATGTTCGCCGGATAGACCAGCGTGCGGGTACGCACTTCACCGGTAGCCAGATCGCGAAACTTCACCTGACTGTTCATGGTCACCACGTCAGCGGGCATGTCCTGCGGCGTGCACATCTGCGCGCGATCCAGTTCGTCGTTCAGCGCAGCGGCGACGGGCAGTGAGGCAAAGGCCGGTTGCTCCAGCAGGCGGTCGATACGCTCAGCATCGAGTTCGTTAATGATAATGGTGGGTCTGGACATTATTTACTCCATGTCGTTAATGCTGCGACAACCGCAGAAGAGATGCCAAAAGAAAACCCTCGCCATCCGGTAGCGAGGGTTCAACTCTGTCTGATAATACTGAGTCTCTGCCCCGGTTTGAAGTGATGAATGTCACATTCACGGCGTGGATGTAGTACAACGGCGGTAACTGGGTCGTTAGTATGAAATTCAGCCAAAAAAGGTGATTCTTCTGAAATCTGGATTATCCTTCTAAGGCGCAGGTTATGTAGCGTGACACACCCATAACAGCAGAACAACGAAGACTGTAGCACGAAATTCAGTCTTACTTTTCTACGGATTGCGTTACGCTGATCCCCTTGGGGCAGGGGGATGAGCGAAGCGTAATCCGTGCCTGCCGGTCTTTATTCCTGATTTTCCCAGAGAGCGCTATGTACTTTTACCAACCTTCCCAGGGACACGGCCTGCCGCACGACCCGTTAAACGCCATTGTTGGACCCCGCCCGATCGGCTGGATTGCCTCCTGCGATACTGAAGGCCGCCCGAATCTGGCCCCGTACAGCTTCTTCAACTGCTTTAACTACCATCCGCCGATCATCGGCTTTGCCAGCTCTGGCTGGAAAGACAGCGTGCGCAATATCGTTGAGACCGGGGAGTTTGTCTGGAATCTCACCACCCGCGGGCTGGCCAGCGCCATGAATGAAACCTCCGCCAGCCTGCCGCACGGCGAAGATGAGTTTTTACGTGCCGGGCTGAGCAAAGCGGAAAGCCGGATAGTGAAAGTGCCGCGGGTCGCGGAAAGCCCTGTCAACTTTGAATGTCGCCTGTCCCAGTGCATCCAGCTGACGGCGGCAAACGGCGCGGAGATCGACACCTGGCTGGTGCTGGGGGAAGTGGTCGGGATCCATATCGACGAAAGCCTGCTGCACGAGGGGATCTATCAGACGGCCAAAGCGCAGCCGGTACTGCGTGCCGGTGGCCCGACGGCATACTTCGCCATCGGGGAGGAGCAACGTTTTGACCTGGTGCGTCCGGACGCCAGAAAAGCGAGCGGTCAGTAACCGATTTTATCGATGACAAACTGCTTCCCGCAGTTACCCGGGTGCGGTTGGGCCATAAATGAAGAGGCCGTCAGCGGGGCATTAATGCTGGCGGCGGTCAGCGTGAGCTGCACTTCGGTGAGATAGGCCGGGTTGCCGCTGCAGCTGAGCTTAACGGCTTTGACCGTCTGCGGGCCCCAGCTTTTAGCGACCGCGGCATCGAACGCGCTGCGGGTGACGGATTGGCCGTAGTTTGCCGCCAGGAACTGCCCCAGCGGGCTGGCCTTCACTTCCTGATTCATCCGCACCATGGTGCCGAAATAAGCATCAGGATCGAAACCGAAACAGACCCCGTGTTTGGCATATTCGTAACGCTCCAGGCAGGAGTTGCCGCCCGCGCCCGGCATCACCTCATTCAGCTTCGCAGCCCCGGTCAGCGATAATCCGGTCTCTGCGGCGTCACATTTCCGGCCCGCTTTCACCTCCGGCATGTTGGGGATCGGGCGGGTCGCGCAGCCATAGCGCATCCAGCGGCGGTCGTCGACACCCCGTGCGGCGATGGATTTCGGTAAGCCCGGCCACAGGCCATGAACGGTGAGGATCGTGGTTTTGTCGTCTCGCTCTTTTTGCAGGCGACACTCATCGGGCGCCGCGCGGTTGCGGTCATGCAGGCTCTGGCAAAAGCCAGACTGCCATGAGAGCGCCAGCACGTAGCGATCAAAATCCGCGTACTGCGTCGCCTGAAGCGGTGCTGCCTGCGCCGGGAGTGCGCACAGTGCTGCTGCGGTTGCGCTGATAGCGAAAACGAAATCCTTTCTGAACATGTCAATTCCTGATGGTTGAAAGCAATATATTGCTGGGAGTTATTAAAGCACAAAAAGCGCCCGCAGGCGCTTTATGCTCCAGGTGCGCTTAGTTCAGGGCGGCGCCTGGCACCAGAACTTCCGTAGCGATAATGACAATGACCAGCCCAACCAGAACCGGCACCGAGGTGCGTTTTACCACTTCGAAAGGCGAGATTTTCGCCATCCCGGCGACGGCGACGACCACGCCGGAGACCGGGGAGATGGTCCGGCCCAGGTTGGAGGCCTGCAGCATTGGGATGGTGAGGTAGGCCGGGTTGATCCCGGAGGAGTGCGCCAGTTTCGGGATCATCTCCACGAAGGCATAGAAAGGCGCGTTACCGGAACCGGTGGTCATCGCCGCCAGCATGGTCAGCACGACCAGCACCAGCATCAGGATAATGCTCGCGGAACCGAACGAGGTGGCGATGGAGATCAGGCTCTGGATAAAGCCGATAGTGCTCAGCCCCTGGGCAAAGACCCCGGCTGCCACCAGCAGCATCACCACGCTGGCGAAGGCATCCGCCATCCCACGATAGGCCACTTCCAGACCGCTAAAGACCTTCTGGGTATTGAAGCCGCGCACAAACTCCAGCACCGCCGCCAGCAGCATGCAGAGCACCAGGATGGTGATGATATGCAGCTCCGGCCCCCATTTGCCGTCAAAAATCAGCACGCCGACGATCGGCGTAAACGGCAGGATGGCGTAGAACGATGGCGCGGTGGTGGTGATTTCGCTGACGTCGAGTCGCTCGTGGGAGATGTTCTCTTTTTTATCCAGGTAGCGCTGCCAGAAGAAGTGCGCAATCGCCATGCCGATAATGGCGGCAATGGAGATCGGCAGGGTGGTTTTGAAGGCGAAGTCGATCAGCGGCATCTCGGCGGCTTTGGCAGCCAGCACCACGTCACCGGAGGTCGGGGAGAGAATAATCGCTGCCGGGGAGGCGCAGATTGCCGCCGCCGCGCCGCGGCTGATCCCCACGTTGACCATCACCGGGAACAGGGTAGCCATCAGCAGCACGCCCAGGCCGGTTGCCGAGGAGACGGCCAGCGACATCAGACAGGCCACGAAGTAGGCGGCAATCATCAGCAGGTAAGGGGAGTTGATATAGCTCAGCGGCTTCGAGGCCAGCTTGACCACCATATCGTTGGCACCGATATGGGTCATGTAGGCCGCAAACCCGCAGAGCATCATGATCATCATCCCCAGATCGCCACCGCGGCTCATCAGCAGGATTTTGATGTACTCGACAATGTCGGTTGCGGTGTAACCGGTGCTGGTGGCGCTGGACGGCAGCACCTTATGGCCCATCAGGGCGCTGACGATCAGCAGGACAAGACCGCCGACAAACAGCACGCCGGTCGCGGAGTAGCCTTTGATGATGTAGCGCGCGACGCCGACAATAACTACTACCCCGATCAGGAGCTCGATAAACGTTAGCATGGATCCCTCTGTTTCCCGACGCCCCAGAGCGAAAGGAGAAATTAGCAATGAAATTAAGGTGACAAAATGTGCCGAAATAATGGTCCGGCCTCGCTGACCAAAATCAATAAATCACCGACTAACGCCAGACCCGTCGTTATTTTGTTGGGACATCCGGGATTATCTCCCTTTCAGGTTCAACCCGACATCTGTCGATCCGGCTTCTCCGGCTGCGGTATCGAGAGGATAAAGCGGGTCGATATCTCATCAGATTCTACCCGGATTTTCCCATGATGCGCGGTGACGATGGACTTCACTATCGCCAGACCGATACCGCTACCTTCGCCTTTTCTCTGCCGGGAGGGGTCTACCCGATAAAATCGATCAAAGAGTCGCGGCAGATGTTCAGCGGGTATGGGTTTTCCCGGATTGGCGACGATAAGTTCTACTTTGTCTCCCCGATCGGTAATGGAAAGCGTGATGGCTTCGCCTTCCGGCGTATACCGCAGGGCGTTGGAGAGAAGATTATTCAGGGCGCGTCGGTACATCAGAGGATCGCCCTCAATCAAGGCGGAGCTCCCCTGTAATCTGAGGGTTATCTGACGTTCCTCTGCCCAGGCTTCGAAGAAATCAAAAACGCGGATAACCTCATGACGCAGGTCAAACGCGATCTGCTCCGGAATCAACTGATGATTATCGGCCTGTGCCAGAAAAAGCATGTCGCTGACCATGCGGGTCATTCTGTTGTACTCCTCCAGGCTGGAGTAGAGCACATCTTCCAGCTCTTTCTCCGTTCTCTGTTGGCTCAGGGCGATTTCAGTTTGCGTCACCAGATTCGTAATGGGGGTTCGGATTTCATGGGCAATATCGGCGGAGAAATTGGCCTGGCGTTTGAAGACGTCCTCAATCCGTTCAATCATCTGGTTGAACGACATCACCAGCTGTTCAAGTTCAATGGGGACGCGTGACGGCTCCAGCCTGGCATCAAGGTTCTCGGAGGTAATATTTTTGATGGCAATGCTCACATCCCGCAGCGGCTGATGTCCCTTCCGCACCGCAATATGAATGATAAAGACGATCACGATGCTGATGATGACGGCAATGGCAATTAAGTTCTTTTTCAGCGCATCAAGATAATGAAGATGAAAATCTATTGAGAGCCCGATGAGCAGCGTCCAGGTCTGGGGCTTGCCGTGGAATACGCTACTGCCCGAGGAGGCAATCACCCTGAATGTCTCCTTGTTCGTTGCGGCGTGAGTATGACTCTGCTGCGTATGACCGGGTACAGACCAGAGAAAAACATCTCCGGCAGTGCGGTGGGCGGTAAAGCTCTTCTCTTTAGTGGCCGGGAGGAGGGCGATGCCTTCTGACGAGCTGAAGAGGATTTTGCCCCCGGCATCCTGGAGGACAACCGCTACGTCACGATAGCTGTCTATGGCTCCCCGCACTTTACTGAGCTTTTGATCATCTGTCAGGGTAGCGTTAAGCAAGATTTTGTTAAGGGCACCGTTGATTTGCGTCAGATCGTTGACATCCTGTACGGCGAAATGCTGTTCAACGGAGTGCAGCATAATCCACGTGAAGGCAATAAATGCCGCGATCGTTGACAGGCTGATAAGAAAAGTCAGCCGCAGGGCAAGGGAATAGGGACGTCGGGTGGGATTAGCGCTCATCTGCGATGTCCAGAACATATCCCACACCCCGGACGGTATGTATTAATTTGGGTTCATACTCATTATCGATTTTTGCCCGCAGGCGTTTGACGGCAACATCGATGGCATTGGTGTCGCTGTCAAAGTTCATGTCCCAGACCTGGGAGGCGATGAGCGAGCGGGGGAGCACTTCGCCCTGATGACGGATGAAAAACTCCAGTAAGCTGAACTCCTTACCCGTCAGCTGGATGCGATTACCGGCGCGACTGACCTTTCGCGACACCAGGTCCAGCATCAGATCCGCCACCCTGAACTGACTTTCCGGGATCACCGTACTGCCGCGACGAAGCAGGGTCCGCACCCGGGCAAGGAGTTCGGCGAAAGCAAAAGGTTTAATGAGGTAATCATCCGCGCCGAGCTCAAGCCCTTTGACGCGATGCTCAATGGTTCCCAGGGCTGACAACAGGAGCACCGGCATTCCTTTACCTGCGGAACGGAGCATCCGGATAATATCCCAGCCGTTCACATCAGGCAGCATGATATCCAGGATCAGCAGATCGTACTCTGCGGTCATGGCGAGATGGTATCCGGTCAGGCCGTTGTCAGTGCGATCGACAATAAACCCCGCTTCAGTCAGCCCCTTGCTCAGGTATTCCCCGGTTTTAATTTCATCTTCAACGATCAGTATTTTCATCTTGCTCCCCTGAAATGCGGCTGGAGCCATTCTATTGCGACTGAGTTCGTTATCAACGACTCAGGGTGAAAATGACAACATTGTCATTATCCAGTCACCGGGTAATCAGGAAGCGTTCGGTAAAGTACACCCGATAACACTCTGGTTTTTAGAATCATTACCGGCCCGACCTGGAAAAGATGCGTTATGTTCACATTAAAACGACTCAGTCTCAGTCTGTTGCTCCTCCTGACAGGCTGTGTCTCGCTGGCACCGGATTACCAGCGCCCGGCGAACCCGGTTCCTCAACAGTTTTCCGTCTCCCATAACAGCCTGATGCCAGCGGGGGAGGGCTATCAGGATGCAGGATGGCGTCACTTTTTCGTCGACCCCCAGGTTATCCGGTTGATCGGTGAGGCGCTGAATAATAACCGTGATTTGAGAATGGCTGCTCTGAAGGTGGAGGAGGCCCGGGCTCAATTCAACGTCACGGATGCGGATCGTTATCCCCAACTCAATGCCTCTTCAGGGATCGCTTACAGCGGTGGCCTGAAAAGTGACAAACCGACCACCCAGCAGTACGACGCGGGGCTGGCCCTCAGCTATGAGCTCGATTTCTTCGGCAAGCTGAAGAACATGAGCGATGCGGACCGACAGAACTATTTTGCCAGCGAAGAAGCCCGTCGTGCCGTACATATTCTGCTCGTCTCTGACGTTTCACAGCGCTATTTCAGCCAGCAACTGGCCTATGAACAACGTCGTATCGCGCGGGAAACGCTGAAAAATTATCAACAAGCTTATGCTTTTGTAGAGCAACAGCTGGTGACAGGCAGTACAAATGTGCTGGCGCTCGAACAGGCCCGCGGGCAGATCGAAAGCACTCGGGCAGAGATTGCCAAACGCGAAGGTGACCTGGCACAGGCAAGTAATGCACTGCAGTTGGTTCTCGGAACCTATTCCGCTCTTCCTGCGGAAAAAGGGATGCACGATGGCGATATCATGCCGGTAAAACTGCCGCCCAATCTGTCATCAGAGATCCTGCTTCAGCGTCCGGATATTATGGAGGCGGAATACCTGCTGAAAGCGGCTGATGCGAATATCGGTGCGGCAAGAGCGGCCTTTTTCCCGTCCATTACCCTGACGAGCGGGCTTTCTGCCAGCAGTACGGAATTGTCGAGCCTCTTTACGCCTGCGAGCGGAATGTGGAATTTCGTCCCCAAAATTGACATCCCCATTTTTAATGCCGGCAGGAATAAAGCCAACCTGAAGCTGGCTGAAATTCGCCAGCAGCAGTCGGTTGTAAATTACCAACAAAAAATTCAGAACGCATTTAAGGAGGTGGCTGACGCGCTCGCATTGCGGGTCAGCATCGGCCAGCAACTTGAAGCACAACAGCGCTATCTCGCTTCGCTACAAATAACCGTGCAGCGTGCCAGGGGATTATATTCCAGCGGCGCGGTTAGCTATATCGAAGTATTAGACGCGGAACGTTCGCTGTTCTCCACGCAGCAAAACATTCTCGATCTTATTTATGCCCGGCAGGTTAATGAAATTACTCTCTTCACCGCACTGGGCGGCGGTTGGGTCGAATAACGGTATTTAATTAAACAGGAAAATAAACATGCGCAATTCACTTAAGGCCGTTGTATTCGGTGCGATCTCCATTATGTTTTCTGCCAGCCTACAGGCGGAGGTTCATCAGCACGCGGAGATGCATGCTGCCAGCGAAGGGACCTCGGAGCAGATTGTCACCGGGACCGGCATCGTGAAGGACATTGATCTCACGAATAAAAAAGTCACGATTTCTCATGAAGCCATCCCGGAAATTGGCTGGCCCGCGATGACCATGCGTTTCACCTTTATTCAGGCTGACGAGAGTATTAAGGCCTTAAAAGTCGGCAACCAGGTGAATTTCTCGTTTGTTCAGCAGGGCAATCTCTCTTTACTCAAGAGCATTAAATAGCGAGAAACGGCATGGCCTCTTTAAAACTAAAATATGCTGCCATGATAGTCAGCAGCCTTATCGCAGGAGGGCTGATTTCAGTTACGGCGTGGCAGTACATTCATGCGTCTGAAAAAACAGAAACGACCTCGCCGGAACGAAAGATACTTTTCTGGTATGACCCGATGAAGCCGGATACACAATTCGATAAACCGGGGAAATCCCCTTTTATGGATATGGATCTGGTGCCTAAATATGCCGATGAAAACGAGGGGGAGAGCGGTGAGGGAATTCGTATCGATCCCACCCAGGTTCAGAATCTTGGATTAAAAACGCAAAAAGTGACCCGCGGAACCCTGGGGTATTCCCGGACGTTCCCGGCCAATGTCAGCTATAACGACTATCAGTTTGTCATTGTGCAGGCGCGTTCTGATGGCTTCGTTGAAAAAGTGTATCCCCTGACGATTGGCGATCGTGTCAGGAAAGGGACGCCGCTTATTGATATTACCATTCCGGAATGGGTGGAAGCCCAAAGTGAATACCTCCTGCTATCCGGTACCGGGGGGACGCCCACGCAGCTTAAAGGGGTGCTGGAACGGCTTCGTCTGACAGGTATGCCGGAAGAGGATATTCAGAGGCTGCGCACATCGCGGCGTATCCAGACCCGATTTAGCCTCAAGGCGCCGATAGACGGTGTTATTACTGCTTTTGATCTGCGCAGCGGGATGAATATCTCCAAAGAAAAGGTGGTGGCGCAGATACAGGGTATGGACCCGGTCTGGATTAGCGCGGCTGTCCCGGAGTCCATCGCTTATCTCCTCAAAGACACGTCCCAGTTTGACATTTCGGTGCCGGCTTATCCGGATAAAGCGTTCCATGTTGAGAAATGGAGCATTCTTCCCAACGTGGATCCAACCACCCGAACCTTGCAGGTCCGCCTGCAGGTTGCCAACACGGATAAACTGCTTAAGCCGGGCATGAATGCCTGGCTGAAACTGAATACTCAAAGCCAGCAAATGCTGCTGATACCGAGCCAGGCCGTGATCGACACCGGTAATGAGCAGCGGGTGATTACTGTCGATGCTGAAGGTCGGTTTGTACCGAAGAAGATCCAGGTTCTGCACGAATCTCAGCAACAGGCGGGTATCGGTAGTGGCCTGAACGAAGGGGATTCGGTCGTCGTCAGTGGTCTGTTCCTGATTGATTCTGAAGCCAATATCAGCGGTGCGCTGGAACGTATGCGTCGAGGGAGTGACCATGATTGAATGGATTATCCGGCGGTCCGTCGCCAACCGTCTCCTCGTCATGATGGGGGCGCTGTTTCTCAGCGTCTGGGGAACATGGACCATCATCAATACGCCGGTGGATGCACTGCCCGATCTGTCTGACGTTCAGGTGATTATTAAAACCAGCTATCCCGGCCAGGCCCCGCAAATTGTTGAAAACCAGGTTACCTATCCGCTCACTACCACCATGCTGTCGGTGCCCGGCGCAAAGACCGTGCGTGGTTTTTCCCAGTTCGGGGATTCGTACGTGTACGTCATTTTTGAAGATGGCACCGATCTCTACTGGGCCCGTTCTCGCGTGCTGGAGTACCTGAACCAGGTTCAGGGCAAACTGCCTGCTGGCGTGAGCGCCGAAATCGGCCCGGATGCCACGGGTGTGGGCTGGATTTTTGAATATGCGCTGGTGGATCGCAGTGGAAAGCATGACCTTTCCGAATTGCGCTCTCTGCAGGACTGGTTCCTGAAATTTGAACTGAAGACCCTTCCTGATGTTGCCGAGGTGGCGTCGGTAGGCGGCGTCGTGAAGCAGTATCAGATTCAGGTCAACCCGTTAAAGCTGGCTCAGTACGGCATCAGCCTGCCGGAGGTTAAGCAGGCCCTTGCGTCGTCTAACCAGGAAGCCGGTGGCTCATCTGTTGAAATGGCGGAAGCGGAGTACATGGTCCGTGCCAGTGGCTATCTCCAGAGCATTGATGATTTCAATAACATCGTCCTGAAAACCGGCGAAAACGGGGTACCGGTTTACTTGCGCGATGTTGCCCGGGTACAAACGGGGCCGGAAATGCGCCGCGGTATTGCCGAGCTTAACGGTCAGGGAGAGGTCGCCGGTGGCGTGGTGATCCTGCGCTCGGGTAAAAACGCGCGCGACGTTATCACCGCGGTGAAAGATAAGCTGGAGACGCTGAAGGCCAGCCTGCCGGAAGGGGTTGAGATTGTGACAACCTACGATCGCAGCCAGCTCATCGACCGGGCCATTGATAACCTCAGCTATAAATTGCTTGAAGAGTTTATTGTGGTGGCCATCGTGTGTGTGCTGTTCCTGTGGCACATCCGTTCTGCCCTGGTGGCGATTATCTCTCTGCCACTTGGCCTGTGTATCGCCTTTATCATCATGCATTTCCAGGGGCTGAACGCCAATATCATGTCCCTGGGAGGCATTGCTATTGCCGTCGGGGCGATGGTGGATGCCGCTATCGTGATGATTGAAAACGCGCATAAACGGCTGGAAGAGTGGGATCATCAGCATCCGGGTGAGCAGATTGATAATGCCACCCGCTGGAAGGTCATCACCGATGCCTCCGTTGAAGTGGGGCCAGCTTTGTTTATCAGCCTGCTGATCATCACCCTGTCTTTCATCCCAATTTTTACCCTCGAAGGGCAGGAAGGGCGGCTGTTTGGTCCGCTGGCCTTTACGAAAACCTATTCTATGGCAGGGGCGGCGGCGCTGGCCATTATCGTCATTCCGATTCTGATGGGGTTCTGGATCCGGGGGAAAATACCCGCCGAGACCAGCAATCCGCTGAACAGGTTACTGATCAAAGCCTATCATCCGCTTCTGCTCAGGGTGCTTCAGTGGCCCAAAACAACCCTGCTGGTTGCGGCTTTATCCATCTTCACGGTTATCTGGCCCCTGAGCCAGGTGGGCGGCGAGTTCCTGCCGAAGATCAATGAGGGCGATCTGCTGTATATGCCTTCGGCGTTGCCCGGCGTCTCTCCGGCAGAAGCGGCGGCGCTGTTACAGACCACGGACAAGCTCATCAAAACCGTCCCTGAAGTGGCCTCTGTTTTTGGCAAAACCGGTAAGGCCGAGACCGCCACGGACTCCGCGCCGCTCGAAATGGTGGAAACCACCATTCAGCTCAAACCTGAGGAGCAGTGGCGGCCCGGCATGACGATTGACAAGATTATTGACGAGCTCGATAAGACCGTCCGTTTGCCTGGCCTGGCGAACCTGTGGGTTCCGCCGATCCGCAACCGGATAGACATGCTTTCCACCGGGATCAAAAGCCCGATAGGTATCAAGGTGTCAGGAACCGTTCTGGCGGATATCGATGCCACGGCCCAGAGCATCGAGACGGTAGCCAAAACCGTGCCGGGCGTGGTGTCAGCTCTGGCGGAACGGCTGGAGGGCGGGCGCTACATTGATATCGATATCAACCGGGAAAAAGCCTCCCGCTACGGGATGACCGTGGGTGATGTACAGCTGTTCGTCTCCTCGGCCATCGGCGGCGCGACGGTGGGTGAAACGGTAGAAGGCGTGGCCCGATACCCGATCAATATTCGCTATCCGCATGACTACCGGAACAGTCCGGTCGCGTTAAAGCAGATGCCGATCCTGACGCCGATGAAGCAGCAAATCACGTTGGGCGATGTGGCGGAGATTAACGTGGTTTCCGGCCCCACGATGCTGAAAACGGAAAATGCCCGGCCTGCCAGCTGGATCTATATCGATGCCCGCGGCAGGGACATGGTGTCGGTGGTGAACGACATTAAGACGGCCATCAGTCAGAACGTGAAGTTGAAGCCGGGTACCAGCGTGTCCTTCTCCGGCCAGTTTGAACTGCTGGAGCACGCCAACAAAAAACTGAAGCTGATGGTGCCGATGACGGTGATGATCATCTTCATTCTGCTCTATCTGGCGTTTCGTCGCGTGGATGAGGCGGTGCTGATCCTGATGAGTCTGCCGTTCGCCCTGGTCGGGGGAATATGGTTCCTCTACTGGCAGGGCTTCCATATGTCTGTCGCGACCGGGACCGGATTTATCGCCCTGGCCGGGGTGGCGGCAGAGTTTGGCGTGGTCATGCTGATGTATCTGCGACACGCCGTTGAAGCGCACCCGGCGTTGTCCCGTAAGGAGACGTTAACGCCCGAAAGGCTTGATGAGGCGCTCTATCATGGCGCCGTACTGCGGGTTCGACCCAAGGCCATGACCGTGGCGGTTATCATTGCGGGTTTATTGCCGATTCTCTGGGGAAGCGGCGCGGGTTCGGAAGTGATGAGCCGGATCGCGGCACCCATGATCGGGGGAATGATAACGGCACCGCTGTTATCCCTGTTTATTATTCCGGCGGCCTACAAGCTCATCTGGTTGCGCAGGCATCATTACTATGCGGAGCAGAATTAAAGCTAAGCTATTGATCGCTTTCTTATTATTTCAGGTATTTATATCGCTTTAAATTCGGGAGGGATAAATAAAAGGAAAAACACCCGACGTCTGCCATACAAAATCGGTGCAGCCCAGCGGTGACGGGCCTGGCGGCGGCGCGGTAATCAATGTTGATTATTGATGTGCGATATAAGTTATTGCATCAACGTTAATTTTTCTTAATTGCGCCTTAAATATTTAAGGCGCACATTCTGTTACCAAGATTATTCTTAGCTGTTTGACTTAATAATTAAGATAAACGCTCATGCCGTCAGGTTTGTTTTTCCCCTAATCTGGGCGAGAACACGCAGAATAGTTAAGTGGTAATGAGAACGTGACAATTATTAATAAATTTATCCTTGTTTTTACATTTATTTTTGCTCAGTTAACGTTTTCGACTGTGGCAGCGGCTAAAGACGTACCTCCCCTGAGAGCCTGGGTCAAAACTATCCATAACGATATGATTGAAACCTGGGAAGCACCCCAGCATTACGATCTCTATGTGCCTGCCATTACCTGGCATGCCCGCTTTGCTTACGACAAAGAGAAGACCGACCGCTACAATGAGCGTCCGTGGGGCGCGGGGTTTGGCCAGTCGCGCTGGGATGAAAAGGGGAACTGGCATGGCCTTTACGCGATGGCGTTTAAAGATTCCTACAATAAATGGGAGCCCATCGCGGGCTACGGCTGGGAGAAAACCTGGCGTCCGCTGGCCGACGATAATTTCCACCTCGGTCTCGGTTTTACCGCTGCCGTGACGGCGCGTGATAACTGGAATTACATCCCCGTCCCGCTGGTTCTGCCGCTGGCATCCGTGGGGTACGGCCCGGCCACTTTCCAGATGACCTATATCCCGGGCACTTATAACAACGGCAACGTCTACTTCGCCTGGATGCGCTTCCAGTTTTAACTGAAAAAACGTTACGCACTGGTGATTTAATAGCCATCTGCCGAAGTAGAAAGGATAAAAATGGGGGGGCAAAAATTAACGCGACTTTTGTCACTTTTCTTCAAAAAGGCGCTGGACAAAACCGCTCACAATTGTTGTACTGATACCCGACACAGCATTTGTGTCCAATTTTCATGTAAAGGTAATTTTGATGTCTAAGATTAAAGGTAACGTTAAGTGGTTTAATGAATCCAAAGGATTCGGTTTCATTACTCCGGAAGATGGCAGCAAAGACGTGTTCGTACACTTCTCTGCAATCCAGAGCAATGGTTTCAAAACCCTGGCTGAAGGTCAGCGCGTTGAGTTTGAAATCACTAACGGTGCCAAAGGCCCTTCTGCTGCTAACGTCATCGCTCTGTAATTCAGACGAGACCAGCAAGAATTTCAAAACCCGCTCACTGAGCGGGTTTTTTTCGTTCAGGCTTAGCTAAACAAGTACAGTCTCAAAAAGCTGGCAAGGATCGCCACGCTCAGCACTACCATTCCCGCATTTGTTATTTTCTCTTTCATTGCGTCACCCTCAGTGTAAGTGGTGACAGGTTGCCTGAGAAAAATTAAGCCAACATTAAGGCCCGGATCTTTAGTGAGCGTTAACCGCAGAAATTAGCCAAAATGCGAGCGCGGTCATCATTAACGAACCCAGAAGGTTAACCGCAATGTTCAGCAGCGCCCAGGCTGCGCGACCATCCTGCAACAGAAATACCACCTCGGCGGAAAACGTTGAGAACGTCGTCAGGCCGCCGCAGAAACCGGTAGTGATCAATAGCTTCCATACCGGATCGATGTGGGTCATGCGGTTGAACCACGCCAGCCCCAGCCCAATGATAAAAGCGCCAATAAGGTTAGCCGTGAGCGTACCGAACGGGATCTGCTGATGCAGAGGGTTCAATCGCATGCTCAACAGCCAGCGCGCCACGCTTCCTGTGCCCCCACCGATAAAAACGGCTAAAAGAAGTTGAAACACGAACAATACCTGCTATTTGATGTGTAAGGATCCTGAGTGTAACGCCGTTTGAGGTAAGGGGAAAATATGTATGTTGCGGTTGGACAATTTGCAGTAACGGCAAACTGGCAGACAAATGCCGAAACCTGCGTTTCGCTGATGGCGCAGGCGGCAGCGCGGGGCGCATCGCTACTGGTGCTGCCGGAAGCCTTACTGGCTCGGGATGATAACGATCCCGATCTCTCCGTAAAGTCGGCCCAGCCGCTCGACGGCGGTTTTTTGACGCTGTTGCTGGCGGAGAGTGCCCGAAACCAGATGACCACGGTGCTGACCGTGCATGTCCCCTCAACCGCAGGCAGAGCGATAAACACCCTGGTGGTGCTGCGTGGCGGCAGGATCGTTGAGCAATACGCCAAGCTACATCTTTACGATGCGTTCAGTATCCAGGAGTCCAGGCTGGTGGATGCGGGCACGAGCATACCGCCGCTCATCGACATCGAGGGCATCCGTCTGGGGTTAATGACCTGCTACGATTTACGCTTCCCGGAGATGGCATTAAATCTGGCGCTGGCAGGGGCGGAGGTGCTGGTCCTGCCTGCGGCCTGGGTCAGAGGGCCGCTTAAGGAGCACCACTGGTCAACGCTGCTGGCGGCCAGGGCGCTGGATACGACCTGCTATGTGGTGGCAGCAGGGGAGTGCGGCAACAAGAATATTGGCCAGAGCCGTATTATCGACCCTTTGGGGGTGACAGTTGCGGCTGCGGCTGAGGGACCAGCGCTGCTGTTTGCCGATATTAGCCGGGAACGCGTTACCCTGGCGCGTCAGCAGCTGCCGGTCCTGCGCAACCGACGCTTCGCGCCTGCGCAATTATTATGACGTTTTTTAAACAACGCTTGATTCACCTTGTTACAGATTGCTATTGTGTGCGGGCGTCAAATGACCGTTAATAACGTCAGGTTTTTAAGGCGCGAAACGCAGCCTGTTTACGTCAAGAAGGTATCTATGGGTGAGATTAGTATTACCAAACTGCTGGTGGTAGCCGCACTGGTTGTCCTGCTGTTTGGTACCAAGAAATTACGTACGCTGGGCGGAGACCTGGGTGCTGCCATCAAAGGCTTTAAGAAGGCAATGAATGACGATGACGCCACGGCTAAGAAAGCCGATGCGGATATCGCTGCCGAGAAACTCTCTCACAAAGAGTAACGACCACGCCTCATGGCTTGCGATAGAAAAAAACCGGCTCAGGCCGGTTTTTTTATGGGTGAAATGTAAACCTTTGTGACGGGGTTACTTCACTTCTTCGCCTTTCGCCTGCATGTCGGCGTGGTAGGACGAACGCACGAACGGGCCGCAGGCTGCATGGGTAAAGCCCATCGCCATCGCTTCGGCTTTCATCTCGTCGAACTCTTCCGGGCTCACGTAGCGCTGTACCGGCAGGTGGTGACGGCTTGGCTGCAGATACTGACCCAGCGTCAGCATGGTGACGCCGTGACGACGCAGGTCGCGCATCACTTCGATGATCTCTTCGTTGGTTTCACCCAGACCGACCATCAGACCGGATTTAGTTGGGATCTCCGGATGCGCTTCTTTAAAACGCTCCAGCAGCTTCAGCGACCAGTTGTAATCGGCACCCGGACGCACCTGGCGATAGAGGCGCGGTACGTTTTCCAGGTTGTGGTTGAACACGTCTGGCGGGTTGGCGTTGAGGATCTCAAGCGCGCGGTCCATACGGCCACGGAAGTCGGGCACCAGCGTTTCGATTTTGATGTTTGGGCTTTTTTCGCGGATAGCGGTGATGCAGTCGGCAAAGTGCTGAGCCCCACCGTCGCGCAGATCGTCACGGTCAACGGAGGTGATTACCACGTAGCGCAGCGCCATATCAGCAATCGTCTGACCCAGCTTCTGGGGTTCATTGGCGTCAGGGGCAACAGGACGACCATGGGCAACGTCACAGAACGGGCAGCGGCGGGTACAAATTGCGCCGAGGATCATAAAGGTCGCGGTGCCGTGGTTAAAACATTCAGCAAGGTTCGGGCAGGAGGCCTCTTCACATACGGAGTGAAGGCCGTTTTTGCGCATCGCCGCTTTGATTCCCTGAATACGCGAAGAGTCCGCCGGAAGTTTGATCTTCATCCAGGCCGGTTTTCTTAACAGCGCTTCGCGCTCCGTAGCCACGTTTTTAACCGGGATTAGGGCCATTTTATCGGCATCGCGGTATTTAACACCACGTTCCATCACAATGGGTTTACTCATAGCGTGCGTCTTCCAGTTGCGAAAATCGAAGGAAAGCGTTTCAATTCAAGGGAATGTTGTATTTATCAACTATTTTTGAACGAACGACAGGCAGTATATCATTGAAACGGCCGATAAAGCAGCCTGCCCGGTCGCCAAATTGTAAAATAGTTGTTGTTTAGTGCCTTTTGTGTGGGGCAGCGCGGCTTTGCGGGTCATGGTCGCTGTTCAGAAGGCCTGGCGGATGACGTTAATCAGATTTTCAAGTACCGGGTCGCGCAGGCTCAGCTTGTTGTAATACAGGGAGATTTCAACGCACTCAGCGTTCAGCGGGGCGAAGGGGATCTGCTCCAGCGGCCAGCAGTGGCGTACCAGATTAAACAGACGCTCGGGGATGATACCAATCAGGTCACTGCTGCCGATCAGGGCGGCAATCGTAAAGAGATTGTAACTGCTGAAGTCGACCTGCTTTTCCGGGAAAATGTCGTTGATGCGTTGCCGCAGTCCATTCAGGTTTTGTCCTTCCAGCATCAGCAACGTTTGCTCGTATTGCTGCAGGTTCTCCACCGTGGCGGCCTGACTCAGGGCCGGATGGTGTTTACGGCAAATCAGCAACAGTCTGTCAGCGAAAAGGACATTGTGGCTCAGGGCGCGGGCATTCAGGGCGTTGCTGTCTACAATCAGGTCGGTCTGGAACTGCCCTAGCTGCGTCTCGGCGTCATTAACCGAAATATTACGCAGCATCAGATGCGGCGCATGCATCTTTACGGCCTGGTAGATCGGCGGCATCACCAGTGCCCCGACGGTTGGGGTAGTGCCAATGGTGATGGTCCGCTGCTTATCGTAGCTGCCGGTTAAATCCAGCGCCCCGAGAATCGATTCCAGCCCCTGGCTGATGTATTCATGCAGATGTGTGGCGTAGGCGGTGGGGGTCACGCCCTGGCCTTTACGAATAAACAACGGGTCGGGGAAAATTGCCCGCAACTTTTGAATGGATTGGCTTATTGCTGAGGGAGTGAGATTAAGAATTTTCGCAGCATTAACGATGCCTTTGTGGACATAAACCGCCTCAAAAATCGTCAATAAGTTGAGATCGATATTGCGTAAAGTCCGAAAAATTTGTGGTTTTGCTTCACTGCCTGGATCGCTCAAGCGTTTATCTGGAAAATTATTATTATCCACGCCATTCCTCCCTATTCATTCACAATACAAATAATAGTTGAAATTAAATAATGTGCTTATTGTTATGGATAATCTGTTTTTGAGAATTAACATTCTTAAATGAAATCATTGATTTGTCTGACCTTTGCGCAGGCGTTATCCATGCTTTTTGAAAATATAGAAACTACCGAATGTTGTAAAGGGTAAAAGCCGTCAAATAAGTATGGCCCATCAAATAATGAGCCAACGGGAGGAGATAATTAAGCAGGAATATATTTATGGGGCGGATTGTTTAGCAGTGCTAAAAAAGCATTAAGCAAATAAGGGCGCGCAATTTCTGGGGTAATGTTCTCAACCCACTGACGCATTTGGGTCATTTCCATCCCCGCATACCCACACGGATTGATGCGCTGGAAAGGCGAAAGATCCATATTGATATTTAATGCCAGACCGTGAAAAGAGCATCCTTTACGAATACGCAACCCGAGTGAACATATTTTCATGTCGCCGACATAGACGCCGGGTGCGTCCGCGCGCGGGTGCGCCTCAATATTAAATTCGGCCAGCGTATTGACCACCGTCTGTTCAAGCAGTGTCACCAGTTCCCGCACGCCGAGCTTCCTGCGTTTCAGGTTGAGCAGGACATACATCACCTGTTGACCTGGCCCGTGGTAAGTGATCTGCCCGCCACGATCGCTCTGGATCACCGGAATATCACCCGGCATCAGCAGATGCTCTGCTTTCCCGGCCTGACCCTGGGTAAACACCGGGGGATGCTCTACCAGCCAGATCTCATCCGGCGTGTTCTCGTCGCGCGTGTCAGTGAATTCATGCATAGCCTGGGAGACAGGTTCATAGGGCTGCAGCCCAAGCTGGCGGACGAGAATAGTATCCTGATACAAAACGATATCTCCGAACGAAGGGACAAACTGTAGCGGGGAGTATATCACAGAGGGAAAACAGGTTACCCGGCGATGCGGGTAACCGAAAGGCGTTACAGCACCATACGGACGATATCGATATTACCGAGCTCTTCGTACAGCGTCTCGACTTGTTCAATATGCGTTGCCGTGATGGTGATGGACACGGAGTGGTAGTTGCCTTTGCTGCTTGGTTTCACCGTCGGAGAGTAGTCGCCTGGCGCATGGCGCTGTACCACTTCAACCACCTGATCAACCAGCTCAGGCAACGCCTGTCCCATTACTTTGTAAGTAAAAGGAGTAGGGAATTCAAGCAGTTCGTTAAGTTTGGTTTTCATGTGAGCTCCGGCAGTACGTCAAAAAAATAATAACTCCCACATCGGGTGGGAGTTATCAGGTTACATAGTATATGGGGACGGAAATCACACTTTCAAGTGTTCAATTCTTAACCAAACCAGTGATGGAACATCAATTTAATGTAATCAATGATTTTGCCGAAGAAATTGCCTTCCGGGATTTCGTCCAGCACCACTAGTGGGCGCTGATCGATGGTTTTACCATCGAGCTGGAAGTTGATGGTGCCCACAACCTGGTTTTTCTTCAGCGGCGCGTGCAGTTCGCTGGCGGTCAGTACATAGCTGGCCTTCAGGTCTTTCATGCGGCCACGTGGGATGGTCAGGTAGAGATCTTTATCGACGCCCAGAGAGGCGCGATCGTTATCGCCAAACCACACCGGCTCAGAGGCGAACTCTTTACCCGCTTTCAGTGGGTTCACGGTTTCGAAGAAGCGGAAGCCCCAGGTCAGCAGCTTCTTGCTCTCGGTTTCACGGCCTTTGAAGGTACGACCGCCCATTACCGCAGAGATCAGACGCATCTGGCCTTCGGTGGCAGAGGCTACCAGGTTGTAACCGGCTTTGTCGGTGTGACCCGTTTTGATGCCGTCAACGTTCAGGCTGTTATCCCACAGCAGGCCGTTGCGGTTGGTCTGACGAATACCGTTAAAGGTAAACTCTTTCTCTTTATAGATGGTGTACTCGTTCGGCACGTCGCGGATCAGCGCCTGGCCAATCAGGGCCATATCGCGTGCGGAGCTGTACTGACCGTCAGCATCCAGGCCGTGAACGGTCTGGAAGTGGCTGTTTTTCAGGCCCAACGCGGAAACGTAGCTGTTCATCAGGCCGACGAAGGCATCCTGGCTACCCGCGGCGAAGTCTGCCATTGCCACGCAGGCGTCGTTACCGGACTGCAGGTTGATACCACGGATCAGCTGGGAGACGGGAACCTGCATGCCGGGTTTCAGGAACATCAGAGATGAACCTTTAAACACCGGGTTGCCGGTAGCCCACGCATCGTTACCGATGGTCACCAGGTCGGTCTCTTTGAATTTACCTGCTTTCATGGCCTGACCGATGACGTAGCTGGTCATCATTTTGGTCAGGCTGGCCGGGTCGCGTCGTGCATCCGCGTTCTGTTCAGCCAACACTTTGCCGGAGTTGTAATCGATCAGGATGTAGGATTCCGCGTCGATCTGCGGAACGCCCGGGATCATGGTCTTGATATTCAGGTCATCGGCGTGAGCAACTGAGAGCGTGGCTGCGCAAAGCGCCGTAGCGAGCGCCATGCGCTGCATAAAACGAGCGGAGAAAGTGGTCTTCATGGTCAGAACAACGACATCCGTGATGGAATTAAAAAAAGTGCCTTACTATAGCAAATGCTATACAGGCAGGCATCCGACTTTCAGCATGAGAGTGTGAATCAACATGACAAATACTGACAATTCGGATACCGCTGATTAATCATTTTGCAACAGCGATAAATGACTGTAACTGCGCTTCATTCTGCAGACGTTGCTGCAGGGCCGCCGCTTCAGATTTGCTGGCAAACGGGCCTAGCTGAATACGCCATACTGCGCCATTCTGCTCAACGCGGCCCGGTACGCCAAACTGCTGGCCGAGACGCTGCTGATACTGCTGAGCACGAGCCTGGTCGCTGACCGCACCAACCTGCACGACGTAGCCACCGGCCTGGGCTGGGGCAGAAACGGGCGCCGCAACCGGAGCCTGAGTCGGGGCAGAAACAGGGGCAGTAACCGGTGCCGTCGCGTTCACCGGTGCGGTGACGACCGGCTGAGGCGCTGGCGGTTCGCTGCCTTCCAGCACGCCCGGGGCGAGGGTGGTCGGTGCGCCAAGGAAGCCGCTGCTGCTGACCGGTGCGCCCATGCTGTCTTCGCTTTTCAGCGTGTCATTACTGATGGGATGCACGTCACCCTGCGGTGCAGGTTCGGAAACGGACGACGCGGCACCCATTCCGCTGCTCAGATCGGGACGCGCGGGCAGGGCATAGGTCTGTTTAGCCACGGTGGTACAGGCCATTCCCGGGCCAGAGAGCGAACCGTCCTGAGTGACAATAATCGGGTCGATACGTACTTTGGTGTTATTAGAGGTATTCAACCGGTCGGCCGCAGCGCGCGACAGCGAGATCGCACGATCGTTGCCGTACGGGCCACGATCGTTGATACGCACCACGATCATCCGGCCGTTCGCCAGGTTGGTGATACGGGCATAGCTCGGGATCGGCAGCGTCGGATGCGCAGCGGTGAGCTGCATCGGGTCGAAGGCTTCGCCGCTGGCGGTCAGGTTGCTGCCCGGCTCGGCGTCATAAATCGCCGCCAGCCCTGCCTGACTGAATCGGGAAGGATCCTGAACGATTTTGTAGCTTTTACCGTCGCGTTCGTAATCCTGATTGGCGGTGGCGCTCAGCGGTTCAAAACGCGGATCGGCCCCGCTGATCTCAACCACCGGACCATTACAAACTGCCGGCTGCGCCGGTGCGACGGTCGCTTGCTGCTGACCATCGTCACTTGTACAGGCTGCCAGTAAACTCACTGCGATGCAGATCCCAGACCACTGCTTACGCATTGCGTGCCCCTTATACGCTTTTTGACAACATTTTTCTGTGTGTGTGGATCGACATCACGATCCCGAACCCGGCCATCAGAACGATCAGGGCCGAGCCTCCGTAACTCACCAGCGGAAGCGGTACGCCTACCACCGGCAGAATACCGCTCACCATACCAATATTTACGAAAACATAAACGAATAAAATCAACATCAAGCCACCGGCCATTACCCGGCCAAAGGTGGTTTGCGCCCGGGCAGCGATCCACAATCCGCGCATGATGAGCAGTAGGTAGAGCGCCAGCAGGATCAATATCCCGACCAGGCCTAACTCTTCCGCCAGAACCGCGAAGATAAAGTCGGTGTGGCGTTCGGGCAGAAACTCAAGCTGCGACTGGGTTCCGTGCAGCCAGCCCTTACCGCGCAGGCCGCCAGAGCCGATCGCAATCTTCGACTGTATAATATGATAGCCTGCCCCGAGCGGGTCGCTCTCCGGATCGAGCAACATCATCACGCGCTGGCGCTGATAATCGTGCATCAGGAAGAACCACAGGATCGGGATAAAGGCGGCGACCAGCACTACCGCAATGCCGATAAGCCGCCAGCTCAGCCCGGAGAGGAACAGCACAAACAGGCCGGAGAGGGCGATCAGAATTGAGGTGCCGAGGTCCGGCTGTGCGGCTACCAGCAGCGTCGGCAGGAAGATCAGCACCAGCGCGATAGCGGTATTTTTCAGCGACGGCGGGCAGACGTCACGGTTAATGAAGCGAGCCACCATCAGGGGAACGGCGATTTTCGCGATCTCCGAGGGCTGAAAACGCACAATACCGAGGTCGAGCCAGCGCTGCGCCCCTTTCGAGATAGCGCCAAAGGCATCTACCGCCACCAGCAGAATAATACAGAAAATATAGAGATAGGGCGCCCAGCCCTCGTAAACCCGCGGAGGGATCTGCGCCATGACCACCATGATCACCAGACCCATGGTGATCTGGCCAATCTTGCGCTCCGTCATGCCGAGATCCTGGCCGCTGGCGCTCCAGATGACCAGTGCACTGTAGACCAGCAGGGCCAGCAGGATCAGCAGCATGGCGGGGTCGATGTGGATCTTGTCCCACAGCGATTTTTTATTCGGATTATCCGTCACGATTATTGGTCCTCCGCGCCGGCGGCAGCCGGGCTTTCACTCGGCAAGTCAGTGTTGTTATCACCCAGCATGATGTGGTCGAGGATCTGGCGCATGATGGTACCGACCGCCGGGCCTGCACCGCCGTTTTCCAGAATAATCGACACGGCGACCTGCGGGTTATCATAGGGAGCAAACGCAATCATCAGCTTATGGTCACGCAGACGTTCAGCAATTTTATGCGCGTTATAGGTTTCGTTCGCCTTCAGGCCGAAGACCTGAGCGGTACCGGATTTCGCCGCGATTTTATAGGGGGCGCCAGCAAAGTACTTGTGCGCCGTACCGTTCGCGCGGTTGGCTACGCCGTACATCCCGTCTTTGGCAATTTCCCAGTAACCGGAGTGAATATCGCCCACCGGCGGTTCATGCGGCTGCGACCACGGCACTTTTTTGCCGTCTTCAACGGTGCTCATCAGCAGGTGCGGCACTTTCACCACCCCGTCGTTAATGAGGATCATCAGCGCTTTGTTCATCTGGATTGGGGTGGCAGTCCAGTAACCCTGGCCGATCCCGACCGGAATGGTGTCCCCCTGATACCAGGGCTTTTTAAAACGTTTCAGCTTCCATTCGCGGGTTGGCATGTTGCCGGAACGCTCTTCCGACAGGTCGATACCGGTGTAGTGACCATAGCCAAATTTACCCATCCATTCCGAAAGACGGTCGATGCCCATGTCGTAGGCGACCTGATAGAAGAAGGTATCTGCCGACTCCTCCAGCGATTTGGTGACGTTCAGATGACCGTGGCCCCACTTCTTCCAGTCGCGGTAGCGTTTTTCCGAGCCAGGCAACTGCCACCAGCCCGGATCGAAGAGACCAGTATTGCGGGTGATCACCCCGGCGCTCAGGGCGGAGACGGCAACGTACGGTTTAACCGTTGAGGCTGGCGGATAGACCCCCTGCGTCGCGCGGTTGACCAGCGGCGTGTTCGGATCGTTGAGCAGGCCAGAGTAGTCCTTGCTGGAGATGCCATCGACGAACAGGTTCGGGTCATAGCTTGGGGTCGAGACCAGCGCCAGAATGCTGCCGCTGCGCGGATCGCTCACAATGACCGCCGCACGGCTACCGGCCAGCAGGGTTTCAACATACTGCTGGAGTTTGAGATCCAGGGTCAGATAGATGTCATGCCCGGCCTGGGGCGGCACCTCTTTCAGCTGGCGGATCACCCTGCCACGGTTGTTGACCTCAACCTCTTCATAACCGGTCTGGCCGTGGAGTATATCTTCGTAATAGCGCTCGATGCCCAGCTTGCCAATATCGTGCGTCGCCGCGTAGTTGGCGAGCTTGCCGTCTTTGTCCAGCCGGTCAACGTCTTTATCGTTGATTTTCGAGACATAGCCGATGACGTGGGTCAGGGCAGAGCCGTACGGGTAGAAGCGGCGTTTGTAGCCTTTAACTTCTACGCCGGGGAAGCGGTATTGGTTCACGGCGAAACGGGCCACCTGCACCTCGGTGAGGTTGGTTTTTACCGGGATCGACGTAAAGCGATGCGAGCGGGAGCGTTCTTTTTTGAAGGCGGCAATATCGTCGTCATTCAGGTCTACCACGCCACGCAGCGCGTCGAGGGTATCCTGTACGTTATCGACCTTCTCCGGCATCATTTCAATCTGGTAGATCGTGCGGTTCAGCGCCAGTGGCGTCCCGTTGCGATCGTAGATAATGCCGCGGCTGGGGGCGATAGGGACGAGTTTGATGCGGTTTTCGTTGGAGCGGGTCTGGTAATCGGTAAAACGGACAATCTGCAGATTATAGAGGTTGGCGATGAGCACGCCAGTCAGCAGCAAAATCCCCAAAAAGGCGACCAGCGCCCGGCGCACAAACAGCGCGGACTCAGCCGTATAGTCGCGAAAAGAATTCTGTAGTTTCATCCGCTGCTTAATTTATCCAGGACGTCATCATTACTCACGGTGATAAGGATGGTTAGTCGTGATGCTCCACGCGCGATAGAGGCTTTCAGCGACCAACACCCGAACCAGCGGGTGGGGCAGCGTCAGCGCGGAGAGAGACCAACTCTGTTCTGCTGCCGCTTTGCAGGCGGGAGATAACCCCTCCGGACCGCCAATTAACAGGCTGACGTCGCGACCGTCCTGCTTCCAGCGCTCAAGTTCATGCGCCAGCTGCGGTGTATCCCAGGGCTTGCCCGGAATGTCGAGCGTGACGATGCGGTTTTTGCCTGCGGCAGCCAGCATCAGTTCACCCTCTTTGTCGAGAATGCGTTTTATATCTGCGTTTTTGCCGCGTTTGCCGGCGGGGATCTCCACCAGCTCAAACGGCATGTCTTTCGGAAAACGACGCAGATATTCAGTAAACCCCGTTTGTACCCAGTCGGGCATTTTTGTGCCGACGGCTACCAGTTGCAGCTTCACGCATCAACCCCAGAGTTTTTCCAGCTCATACAGGCGACGGCTCTCTTCCTGCATGACGTGGACAATCACATCGCCAAGGTCAACGACGACCCAGTCAGCGGTCGCTTCGCCTTCTACGCCCAGCGGCAGCATGCCGGCAGCGCGGGATTCCTGAACCACATGGTCAGCGATGGAAGCAACGTGGCGAGTGGAGGTACCGGTGCAGATAATCATGCAATCGGTGATGCTTGATTTGCCCTGAACGTCGATGGCGATGATGTCCTGACCTTTCAGGTCATCAATTTTGTCGATAACAAAATCCTGGAGTGCTTTACCCTGCAAGTTTTCCCCCTGGGAAAGTGAGATTGAATAACTGTAAATTCGTAGCCAGACAGTATACCTGAACTGGCCGCAGCGTCGGGACAAATGTCACCGGACGGGCCTGCGAAGGCGGGTATCATCCCACCCTATGCCGGAGATTGCATCGCCATTTTTGTAAAACAGTTTTTGTAAAACAGTGCTGGCGGGAAGTCTGGCAGCGGAGGATATCAGCCTGGACGGGGGTGTCAATGGCGAGAGCGCGAATGGCGCGCTTTTTCTCCCGCCGTCCAGTCAGTTGCTGCTTTTCTGATACAGACCCTGCTGCTGTATGTAACCCAGCACCGCAGCCGGTAACATCTCATCACAGGGGAGGCCCTGCTGCAGACGCTGACGGATCAGGGTGGCCGAAATATCAAACCACGGCGTTTCCGCGAGATAAATTTTACCGGCCGGCTGGCTATGCAGATCCTCAACCTGGTACGTCAGGTGCTGCTCCAGCCACTGCTGATGCTGCGCCTCTTTCATCGTCAGGGAATAACCCGGGCGACGGCAGACGATTAAGTGACTGTTATCGAGGATCGTCTGATACTGATACCAGGTCGGGAAGTTGAGCAGCGAGTCCTGGCCGATGATAAACGCCAGCGGCCTCTCCGGCCCCTGTTCGCTGCGCCACGCCTGCAGCGTTTCGGCTGTATAGGACGGGGTGTCCCGGCGCAGCTCGCGCTCATCAAGGCGAAACAGCGGCTTATCGGCAATCGCCAGCTGCAGCATCGCTTTGCGCTGTGCCGGACTGGCTTCGGGTTGCGGACGGTGGGGCGGCACATTGTTCGGCATAATAGTGACGCGCTGCAGGCCAATCTGGTTCGCCAGAATCTCGACCGGTTTCAGATGCCCGTAGTGTATCGGGTCAAAGGTGCCGCCAAACAGGGCCTGGAGAGTGTGCATCTCTTACCCTTCTATAAAAATATCGGCCAGCGCTTTGTGGCACAGCAGCAGCGAAAGGCTTTCCAGCTCGGACCAGATCGACTGGCCGTAATCCTGCTTCAGGGTCAGCTCGGTACGCGTCAGCAGTTGAACGGCCTGGCGCAGCTGTTCCGAGCTCAGGCGGTTGAGGGCCTCGGTGGTCATGACGCGACGGTTCTGCCAGACACGATGTTTATCAAACAGCGCGCGCAAAGGCGTGTGTGCGGACTGACGCTTCAGGGTCAGCAGCAGCAGCAGCTCCCGCTGCAGGGTTCTGAGCAGGATCACCGGCTCGCTGCCTTCGAGGCGCAACTGTTGCAGGATATGCAGGGCGCGCTTGCTCTTCGCCGACAGCAGGGCGTCGACCCAGTGGAAAGGAGTGAAGTGGGCTGCGTCGTTAACCGCCTGCTCGACGCGCGGCAGGGTCAGTTTGCCATCCGGCCAGAGCAGCGACAGCCGCTCGAGGGCCTGGGCAAGGGCCAGCAGGTTGCCTTCGTAGCAGTAACAGAGCAGCTGGTTTGCCGCGTCATCAAGCTGCAGATTGTTCTGCTTAGCCCGGGCCGCGACCCATTTTGGCAGATGAGCCTGCTCCGGCGTCTGGCAGGTCACCAGCACCGAGTGGTTTGCCAGCGCGGTAAACCAGGCGGCATTCTCCTGGGCTTTAGTCAGCTTGTTGCCGCGAACAATCAGCAGAAGATCGCTGTGCAGCAAACTCACCAGCGTGGCCAGCTGTTCGTTGATGGCCGCATTGGGGCCGTTTTCCGGGAGCTGAATAAGCAGGGTTTGCCGGGTGGCAAACAGACTCATCGCCTGGCAAAGGGAGAAGATCTCCTGCCAGTCGGTGCTGTTATCCAGAGTGAAACTGTGGTGCTCGTCAAAGCCCTGCGTCGCCGCCAGCTGACGAACGGCGTCCTGGCTTTCCTGCAGCAGCAGCGGATCGTTTCCGAGAAGCAGATACGCCGCGCGCAGCCCTTCATTGAGCTGCGCGCGGAGTTGTTCAGGGTACAACCTGAGCATTACTGACCCAGCGTCGTGGAGACGCGAGGTGAGGATGCCGTGGGCTGAGCGGAAGGCTGAGCTTTAAGGTCATTCTCTTTTTCAGCGGTATGCACGCTTGGCAGCTTACGGATCAGCTGCTCCGCTGCCTTGTCATACATTTCGTTAATGATAATGGTCTGCTCGGCGTCTTTCGCCAGCGCAGTCTGCGGGTTATCGAAGAACGAACGGTAGACCTTGGTGCTGATAGGGTAAATATCGCTACCCGGGATCAGTACCGCGGCGTGGACTTCCATCACCATCTGGTATTCCGCAGTACGACCATCCTGGAAGATGGAGGCGGTATCCTGGCTCAGGGTAGAGCTTAATACGCGGAATGACGGTATATCCTGGCGCAGCGTCCCTTTTTCGATCAGGTCAACGCCGTTAAGACGCAGCTGATTACGAATGGCACGGCTCAGCGGACCATTTGGATCGCCCGAATCGAAAATCATGGTTTTCATCTGTTCCGGCACCTGTGTAGTGTTGCGCAGGTGCCAGCCACAGCCGGCGGTGACCAACACCGCCAGCGATAACAGTAATGTTGCCAGTTGTCGCACGCTTCCTCCCGCGCTTAGCCAACGACCAGGTTCAGCAGTTTACCGGGCACGTAGATCACTTTACGTACGGTAACGCCATCGAGATATTTCGCCACCAGAGTTTCCTGGCCAGCACGCTCGCGGACCTGCTCTTCGGTTGCATCAACCGGAACAGTAATTTTACCGCGAACTTTGCCGTTGACCTGCACTACGACCAGAGTGGTGTTTTCCACCATTGCGGATTCATCCGCCACCGGCCATGGTGCATTGTCGATATCGCCTTCGCCGTTCAGCTCCTGCCACAGGGTAAAGCTGGCGTGAGGGGTGAACGGGTTCAGCATACGGACAACCGCCAGCAGCGCTTCACGCATTAAGGCACGATCCTGCTCGCCTTCCTGCGGGGCTTTCGCCAGCTTGTTCATCAATTCCATAATAGCCGCAATTGCGGTATTGAAGGTCTGACGGCGACCAATATCATCGGTCACTTTCGCAATAGTTTTATGAACATCACGACGCAGCGCCTGCTGATCTTCCGTCAGTGCTGCGGTATCCAGTGCCGGTGCCTCACCCTGAGAGGTGTGCTCGTAAACCAGTTTCCAGACACGTTTCAGGAAGCGGTTAGCCCCTTCCACGCCGGACTCCTGCCACTCGAGGGTCATGTCTGCCGGGGAGGCAAACATCATGAACAGACGTACGGTATCGGCGCCGTAACGCTCAACCATCACCTGCGGGTCAATGCCGTTGTTTTTGGACTTCGACATTTTGCTCATGCCGGTATAGACCAGCTCATGGCCCGCGGCATCTTTCGCCTTAACGATGCGGCCTTTCTCGTCGCGCTCAACGATGGCATCAACCGGGGAGACCCAGTTACGCTCGCCGTTCGCACCCACGTAGTAGAAGGCATCCGCCAGCACCATGCCCTGACACAGCAGCTGTTTCGCTGGCTCGTCAGAGTTCACCAGGCCCGCATCGCGCATCAGCTTGTGGAAGAAGCGGAAATAGAGCAGGTGCATGATGGCGTGTTCGATCCCGCCGATATAGATATCGACCGGCAGCCAGTAGTTTGCCGCTTTGGAATCCAGCATGCCTTCCTGATACTGCGGGCAGGTATAGCGCGCGTAGTACCAGGAGGACTCCATAAAGGTGTCGAAGGTATCGGTTTCACGCAGCGCAGGCATGCCGTTCACGGTGGTTTTCGCCCACTCTGGATCGGCTTTGATCGGACTGGTGATGCCGTCCATGACCACGTCTTCCGGCAGGATCACCGGGAGCTGATCTTCCGGCGTTGGGATCACGGTGCCATCTTCCAGGGTGACCATCGGAATTGGAGCGCCCCAGTAACGCTGACGGGAAACGCCCCAGTCGCGCAGACGGTAGTTCACTTTACGCTCACCCACGCCCAGTTCTGCCAGTTTGTCGGCAATCGCGTTGAAGCCCTCTTCGAAGCTCAGGCCGCTGAACTCACCGGAGTTAAACAGGGTGCCTTTTTCGGTCAGCGCCTGTTCGGACAGATCCGGCTCGCTGCCATCTGCCGCAAGGATAACCGGCTTGATCGCCAGGTTGTATTTGGTAGCAAATTCGTAGTCGCGCTGATCGTGACCCGGAACGGCCATCACCGCGCCCGTACCGTACTCCATCAGCACGAAGTTAGCAGCCCAGACCGGGATTGCTTCACCAGTAAGCGGGTGCGTGGCGTAGAAACCGGTGGCAACGCCTTTCTTCTCCATGGTCGCCATATCGGCTTCGGCCACTTTGGTGTTGCGGCATTCGTCGATGAAGGCAGCCAGTTCCGGATTGTTCTCTGCCGCTTTCTGCGCCAGCGGGTGACCTGCGGCCACGGCCAGGTAGGTCGCGCCCATAAAGGTGTCCGGACGGGTGGTGTAGACGGTCAGCTTCTGATCGTAGTTCTCAACGTTAAAGGTGATTTCAACGCCTTCAGAACGACCGATCCAGTTGCGCTGCATGGTTTTCACGGTATCTGGCCAGTGGTCCAGATTGTCCAGATCGCTCAGCAGTTCGTCGGCGTAAGCGGTGATCTTAATAAACCACTGCGGGATCTCTTTACGCTCAACCTTGGTGTCGCAGCGCCAGCAGCAGCCGTCGATAACCTGTTCGTTCGCCAGAACGGTCTGATCGTTCGGACACCAGTTAACGGCGGAGGTTTTTTTGTAGACCAGCCCTTTTTTGTAGAGCTCGGTGAAGAACTTCTGTTCCCAGCGGTAGTATTCCGGGGTGCAGGTCGCCAGCTCGCGGCTCCAGTCATAGCCGAAGCCCAGCATCTTGAGCTGGTTTTTCATGTAGGCGATGTTGTCGTAGGTCCATGGCGCTGGCGCAGTGTTGTTTTTTACCGCAGCGCCTTCAGCCGGCAGACCAAACGCATCCCAGCCAATCGGCTGCAGAACGTTTTTGCCCAGCATGCGCTGATAGCGGGCGATCACATCACCGATGGTGTAGTTACGCACGTGGCCCATGTGTAGTCGGCCAGAAGGATAGGGAAGCATCGACAGGCAGTAATACTTCTCTTTGCTCTCGTCTTCGGTGACTTCAAAAGTGCGCTTCTCGTCCCAGTGTTGCTGGACTTTCGATTCTATCTCTTCCGGGCGGTATTGCTCTTGCATGGCAGCCAGTGGTCCTGTGTTCAATACAGCTACAAACGTAGCCAATGGATGTGGTAATTCAGATCCGCATAGCATAGCCCAAACGCCCGCGTCAAAACAGCCTTTACCTCAAAAGCGCCTTGCAGGAATTTACGCAGAGTGTGGATGACCTGACAAAGCGGGGCGCAAATAAGGTCTATCATTAGAGAGAGTTACTTACCCGGGAGGCAAATGATGAACAAGGTTGCTCAATTTTACCGTGAACTGGTCGCCACATTAACTGAACGTCTGCGTAATGGTGAGCGTGATATCGATGCGCTCGTCGAGCAGGCACGCCTGAGGGTGACGCAGACGGGTGAGTTAACACGTACCGAAGTGGAAGAGGTAACCCGCGCGGTGCGCCGCGATCTGGAAGAGTTCGCCCGCAGCTACGAAGAGAGCCAGGATGAGGTCGCTGACAGCGTCTTTATGCGGGTGATCAAAGAGAGCCTGTGGCAGGAGCTGGCGGATATCACTGATAAAACGCAGCTGGAGTGGCGCGAGGTGTTCCAGGATCTCAACCACCATGGGGTCTATCATAGTGGCGAAGTGGTTGGGTTGGGGAATCTGGTGTGCGAGAACTGCCATTTTCATCTGGCGGTTTATACTCCGGACCTGCTACCGGTCTGCCCAAAGTGTGGTCACGATCAATTCCAGCGTCGGCCATTCGAGCCGTAATGGTTGCGCGGTTTAAATAATAAGGGTGCGCAGCCTGTGCGCACCCTTATTAAGGGGTTAATTACTTAACGGTGTTGGTCTCTATAGATTTGAAGCTCTGCTTACCCCCCATATCGGTTGCGTAGTTATGGGAAGAGTTGAGGATCAGCTTGTTCGCCGCCAGCGTACCTACACCACAAGTCGACATGTTCAGGAAGCCACATCTGTAACCGCCGTTCACCACCTTTTTGGCCTTCAGGGTCATGGTGCCATTCGCCACGATGTAATTCTGGTTAGTGATAGTGCCAAAATTTTGCGTATCGATGGTCAGGTCTCCGTAAGACTGGATAGTCCCGGTATTCACCATATCCAGATAGGTATTAATATGGATATTCTTTCCGCCAACGATGTAGGCTTTATTATTCGTCAGTACCATGTTGTCGAGATACATCTCGCCGTTGTCACCCGTACTGATGCTGCCGAGATTATTCAGCCAGTAACTGTGCGTGTTTAATGAAGTTTCCCCTCTCAAGGTACTTCCCGCAGTGCTTGCCAGCGTTCCCTCAGTGGTTACCGTGACATTGTTGCCTGAGATGGTGCCAGCGTTGGTAATTTCGCCGCTGGTGGCGGTACCATTTTTGGCGGCCTGAATCAGCAGTGTATTCTGACCCAGGATGTTTCCGGTGACCTTTAAGCTTTCGCCGCCGAAGGCCATGTTAGTGTTTAGGGCGTAGGTAGAGCCGCCGTTAGTGATATTCCCCAGCGCAGCGACAGAGAGCTGATTATCAGATTTCAGTTTCGAACCGTACGTGGTGGTCAGATCGCCGCTGGTACTGACGGACAAGGCGTTAGTGCCCGAAATGGTGCCGGTGTTTTCCAGGTTACCTGTAGAGGAGATCGTCATCTGGGAGGTGTTACTGATCGTGCCAGCGTTACTCAGTGCGCCCATGCTTTTAATAGCGGCGATGTTATTGGTGGCAATTGTGCCTGAGTTTTTCAGTTCGCCAGCGGAAACCAACTGCGTTACATAACCGTTGCCATTGATGGCCCCTTCGTTGATCAGCGAGCCATAGCTGGTCATGGCGAGGGTACTATTGGCGACAACCGCCCCTTTGTTACGCACGCCAAAGCCCAGGTTGTTGCCCACCATGGTGATGTTATTCGCTTTGACCCCGCCCAGGCTGGAGATGTCGATGCTGTACTCTGGAATCAGGAGCTGCATCAGATTTGCCGATTTACCGGCTGACGTCACCACCCCCGTGGTGTTGTCCAGCGTAGAGTTACCTGCGGAGATCAGGGCATTTGAGGCATTAACAACCCCGTTCAGGCTAATGGCATCGGCCAGCAGCACGGCATAGCTGTCGGCTGCATTCATGCCACGAGAATCAACGTTAATTCTGCCGCCGGTGACGTTATAGCTGGCAATGGCACCCGTGTCGCTCAGCTTAACGTTACCGGTTGTCAGTACAGCTTTGTTGGTGTTGATAAAGCTACAGCCGGAGCAGGAGATCCCGTTCGGGTTGGCAATAATCACATCTGCTTTCTGACCATTAACTTCGATAAAACCATTCAGTGCGCTGGATTTATTTGAAATAACTTCATTGAGAATAACGGTAGCCGCTTTCCCCCCTGCCAGATTGTTGTTTTTAGTGAGATTGCCCAGGGAGGCATGAGAAACATCAGTTGCACTGTTATTCAGAACGGTGCCTTTGTCGCTGACGTTAAATTCGCGATACATATTGTGCGAAACCCCCGCTGCATTAGGGGCTTCAATATCAATTACGGTTGCACCAGATTGATGAGTCCAGGAGGTTGGATCAGCATATACGCAGGTTGAGGCCAGGACTGATGCAAATGCAACATAAGAGAGCTTAAACTTGAACATAATTTATTCCTTTAAATTGATTCTTCAATAAGTGAGATCTATCTGAGCAGTTAATATTTAATTAAGAAGATTAATACCTCCATTGCAACGAGAAGCCCATGTTAAGTGCATCAGTATGATAATTTTCCGGTTTTGATATTGGCGTGCCGATAAACATATCGTATTGCGTTGCCATTAACTCACCACGTAATCCGACGACAGCGCCGGAGAGAACTTTTCCTTTTTGATAGCGATCGCTGCCAATAATTTTACCTATGTCCAGCCCCAGATAGACTTGCTGGTCAGAGACAGGCGTCTGCCAGATTAAATCATTACGCAAAAACCATCCCTGGCTGCTGGATAACGTATTTTCACCATCAAAACCACGCACTGACCATCGGCTGCCAATATTAAAGGTGTTATCTGTCGATAAGTTGTCAGGGCTTATCTGTACGTTGAGTTGGGGAGCCCAGGTAAAATTGTCCCCGGTGGCGTTAAACTTCATTAATCCTTTTATATCGGCACGCATCACGCGGGCCTGTTTATTATAGAGTCCCGCTTTCTCTTCAGGCGTGGCGGTTGAACTTAACCAGCCGAAGTGATGCTGGAGGGTGATACCGGCATCCACCACCTTATTGTCAAAATAGCGTTGATGGCGTACGCCCAGCTCCCACGCCGGATTCTGCTTGCGCATCACGGCCAGCTCGCTGCCGCCAAAATAGTAGTGGGAGCTGCTTTTAAATATTCTGGCGCTGAGCGACGTTTTTTGTATTCGTGTATGGGAGAGCAGGCGCTCAACCGTTGCGCTGTAGTAGCGATTTTTACTCTCATAATCGGTGACAGAGTAATTTCCCTTAAATTGCTGCAGGTAAGTGCTGTGCGATGCATAGGCACTGATAGTCCAGTAACCCAAAGGAACAGAGTAATAGATGCTGCTGTTGTGGTTACCGTCGTTTTTCTGGTTGTATTCCACATCGCCACCCGCGGCGAGATACAGGATATCGTCCAGCGAGGTTAAATCGTAAAGATAGAGCGCCGCACCGCCCTGATAGCGGCCACTGGCCCGGCTACCGGCATCGTCCAGCCAGGCGCCAATTTGCCACATTTTATCCAGCTTACGGGTGATGATGATGTCACTCTCAGCGTAATGTTTGCCCGGCTGCAATTTCATATGTGCAGACGAACCGGGAAGCCGCTGCATATTTGCCATCCCCATTTCTAAGTCCGGCAACCTCAGGATGTCGCCTGAAGAGGTGGGCAGGGTATTCCACAGGCTGGTGGTGTCGTTTTGCGTGTTGCTATCGAAGGTCATTTCACCTACCCGGCCATAAACCAGCGTTAAGGTAAGAACGCCATCCACCATCTCCTGAGGGGGAATATCAATCAGCGAGGTCACGTAGCCACGCGCAATAAGTTCGTTTTGTAATGCCCGCGCCAGCAGCTGAATGCTTTTAATACCCAGGCATTTAGAGGTGGCCTGGCGGGTTAATTTCCCTAGTAACTTATGGGTGAGTTTGTCATCGTCCGACTGGATGACGATCTCATTAATATATTTACAGACCTCTTCGTGCGGAAAATGAAGTGTTTGCGCCTTTGAGGAGGTACTACTCACCGCATATTCCTGCGATGAGGGCATTAATAATGACTGGCGAGCCTTATCCTGTTCCGTCTGGTTAGTCGCAGGACGATCGTCACTGGCGTGGCAATTGATACTGGCAATCAAATAAAAAAAGAGGCCACTAATAAAAAGAAGGCATGTCTTTAACATTAAGAAGTTCCGTTTCTTTAATGATTAATATAACGGGCGGCATTATCAGGATCCATCCCAATAGACACGCCAAATTCAACGGGCAGAATATAGAAATATCAGGTGAAGTAAAATTAAAGTTGTTTTGAGGAAAATTAAATCGTGCCCAAAGGCCGGCCTGATAAAAGAGGGTGATAATAGCGGAAGTTTTGCTGCCCGAATACGCGTCTTTTTCTTAATTTTTTATGAAATGAACGTTGAAGTGAGGAGCGAATGTGGCGTGAGGGGTAAAAACTTGCGCTCCTGTCAGGTGACGGGAGCGCAGGAGAATACATTAACGGTAAAACGTCAGTCGCTCCGCCAGCAAATCAACAAATGCCTGGCGGTTAAGATTAATTAATACCGTTGCATTGGGACGACGGCCGGTTAAAAAGTAGTAATCCACGACGGTCATCCCCTGAGTATATTGGCCCTGCGTTTCGACGCCGACCCACCGTTCGATGGCGGTGAATAGCTCCGGTTTCAGCAGCCAGGCGATGGTGCAGGGATCGTGCAACGGCGCGCCCTTAAAGCCCCATTTCTCCGCTTTATGGTACTCCATGAAGAAGTCCAGCAGTTCGGCCACGGTGGTGGCCACCGGGTTGCCAATCTGGCGAAAACGCTCGATATCCTCGGCCATAATTTGCGCCTGATGCGTGATGTCCAGTCCGGCCATCACCACCGGTACCCCGGACTGGAAGACAATTTCGGCCGCCTCAGGATCAACAAAGATGTTGAATTCTGCCGTCGGCGTCCAGTTACCTAATCCCATCGCTCCACCCATAATCACAATGCGGGCAATTCTGGCATGCAGTTCCGGGTGGCTATTCAGTAGCAGAGCAACGTTGGTTTGCGGGCCAGTCGCAACAATCGTTACCGGCTCAGGACTTTCACGCAACACCCTGGCCATCAGCTCGACGGCGGTGCAGTTTTGCGGCGCGAAGCCAGGTTCAGGCAGGGCGGGGCCATCAAGCCCACTCTCCCCGTGAACATTGTCGGCAATGATTAACTCGCGCATCAGCGGTTTTACCGCGCCACCGGCCACCGGAATGTCGGTGCGTTTTAGCAGGGTCAGCATGCGCAGAACATTATGCAGCGTCTTGTCGGGTGTTTGATTACCGGCAGAAGAGGTTACGGCTTTAACGTCCAGTTCTGGTGAGGCAAGGGCAAGAACGAGTGCAATCGCGTCATCATGACCCGGATCGCAATCGAGGATAATGGGCAGTGCCATAGGATTCTCCATTTCTCAGTGTTATTTTGCGACAAGGCTAACGCTGAAAGGGGAAGCAGACGAGATAAACAGATGAAAAGCGTGAAGCGGTGCGCAATCCTGCGATTGCGCACCGGGGAGATTAGTGCAGGATTTTCGCGAGGAAATCTTTGGCGCGATCGGATTGCGGGTTAGCAAAGAACTCCTCTTTCGCGGAGTCCTCCACGATTTTACCTTCATCCATAAAGATCACGCGATTCGCTACTTTACGCGCAAAGCCCATTTCGTGAGTGACCACCATCATGGTCATGCCTTCTTGCGCCAGCTGCACCATGACGTCCAGAACTTCATTAATCATCTCCGGGTCGAGCGCGGAAGTCGGTTCATCGAACAGCATGGCCACCGGATCCATACAGAGGGCGCGGGCAATCGCCACACGCTGCTGTTGGCCGCCGGACAACTGTGCCGGGAACTTATCTGCATGGGCAAGAAGCCCCACGCGCTCCAGCAGTTTGAGCCCTTTTTCACGGGCGACCGCTTTATCGCGTTTGAGCACTTTTACCTGCGCAAGGGTCAGGTTTTCAATGATCGACAGATGCGGGAACAGCTCGAAATGCTGGAATACCATCCCGACGTTAGAACGCAGCTTCGCCAGGTTGGTTTTCTTGTCATTCACTTTGGTGCCGTTGACGATAATCTCGCCCTGCTGCACCGGCTCAAGGCCGTTCACGGTTTTGATCAGGGTGGATTTTCCCGAGCCCGACGGCCCGCAAACCACCACCACTTCACCTTTTTTCACTTCCGTGGAGCAGTCGGTCAGCACCTGAAAGTGCCCATACCATTTAGAAACATTTTTCAGGGAAATCATTACACTGTCCTTTTCTTCAGCCAGCTGACCAACAGCGACGCGCTTAAACTAATTGCAAAATAGACCGCACCTGCGAACAGGATCATCTCAACCTGAGTACCATCGCGTTCACCGATGGTGGAGGCGGTGCGGAAGAAGTCTGCCAGGCTCAACACATAGACCAGAGAGGTATCCTGGAACAGCACGATACCCTGAGTCAGCAGCAGCGGAACCATGGCGCGGAACGCCTGCGGCAGAATGATGAGCTTCATCGACTGCCAGTGGGTCATGCCTAATGCCAGGGCGGCGCTGGATTGTCCGCGGGAGATACTCTGGATCCCGGCGCGGATAATTTCTGAATAGTACGCCGCCTCAAACATCGAGAAGGCCACCATCGCTGAGATCAGACGGATATCCGATTTCGGCGACAGGCCCAGCACATCCTGCAACAACCCCGGCACGATCAGGTAGAACCACAGCAGCACCATCACCAGCGGGATCGAACGGAACACGTTGACGTAGGCAGTGGCAAACCAGGCGACAGGCTTGAAACTCGACAGACGCATCACCGCCAGCAGGGTGCCCCAGACTATCCCGATAATCACTGCCGTCAGGGTGATCTTCAGAGTGATGATCAGGCCATCAATCAGGTAGGGCATGGAAGGAACAATGGAACTCCAGTCAAACTCGTACATTATTTTCCCCCCAGGTTGCCCGGCAGGCGAATTTTACGTTCAACCAGGTTCATCACCAGCATAATCACGGCATTAATCAGCACATACGCCAGGGTAATGGCGGTGAAGGATTCCCACGCGTGGGCGGAGTAATCCAGCAGCTTGCCCGCCTGCGCGGCCATGTCCACCAGACCGATGGTGGAGGCGATGGCCGAGTTTTTCACCAGGTTCATCATCTCCGAGGTCATCGGCGGGACAATCACGCGATAGGCGTTCGGCAGCAGCACATAGCGATAAGCCTGCGGTAAGGTCAGGCCCATCGCCAGGGCAGCATTTTTCTGTCCACGGGGCAGGGACTGGATCGCCGCGCGCACCTGCTCGCACACGCGGGCGGCGGTAAACAGGCCCAGACAGAGCATGGAGGAGACAAAGAACTGAACGTTAGGATCCAGCTCCGACTTGAACCACATGCCGATATCTTCCGGCAGCAGTTCCGGGATAACCAGATACCAGGTAAAGAACTGCACGATTAACGGAACGTTACGGAACAGTTCGACGTAACAGGTTCCCAGCGAGGAGAGAAAACGGTTAGGCACGGTACGTAAAATACCGAACAGCGAGCCGACGAGGAAGGCAATGATCCAGGCGGTGATCGACAGTGCGACCGTGACCTGAAAACCGCTCCACAGCCAGCCAAGATAGGTGGTGTTGCCGAACGGGGCTTGCTGCAGAAAAATGCCCCAGTTCCAGTCGATTGACATAATAAACTCCAGAAAAAAAAGGGTAGCAGCGCTACCCTCGAAGATTGGTGAGAGGCTTTAATCATCGCGCTGAGTGGGGAACGACCACTCAGCGTTTAGTCTGTCCGCGCTTCCCGACAATCGAGAGGGCAGGAGGTCCCGCCCCTTAATGGTTCTAATTAGTTAAGTGCCTTGTCATTCGGTTCTTTAAACAGCGCCTTCATGTCGTCAGACAGCTCAAAGTTCATGTTCAGATTTTTTGGTGGGATTGGGTTCTTGAACCACTTATCGAACCATTTTTCCGCGTCGCCGGAGGTCTGAACCTGAGCGATGGTGTCATCGACCAGTTTCTTAAATTCCGCGTCATCTTTACGCATCATGCAGCCATAGGCCTCTTTGGACTGCGCGGTGCCGACGATTTCCCAGTTGTCTGGTTTCTTCGCTTTCGCACGCTCACCGGCCAGCAGGGCATCATCCATCATAAAGGCCACCGCACGACCGCTCTCCAGGGTACGGAAAGAGTCACCGTGGTCTTTGGCGCTGATGATGCGCATGTCCATTTTCTTCTCTTCGTTCAGCTTGTGCAGCAGCACTTCAGAGGTGGTACCGGAGGTCACAACGACGGCTTTGCCTTTCAGATCGGCGAAGTCTTTAATCTCGCCGCCTTTTTTGGTCAGCAGACGGGTACCGACCACGAAGATGGTGTCGGAGAAGGCAGCCTGTTTCTGACGCTCAAGGTTGTTGGTGGTGGAACCACACTCAAAATCGAAGGTGCCATTTTGCAGCAGCGGGATACGGTTTTGCGAAGTGATTGGGATCAGCTTCACTTCCAGATCCGGCTTGTTCAGTTTTTTCTTCACCGCGTCAACGATGGCGTTGGAGTAAGCCTGAGAGTAACCCACGACCTTTTGCGTGTTGTCGTAGTATGAGAATGGAACAGAGGATTCACGGTGGCCGACCACAATCACGCCGTTTTTCGCGATCTTTTCCAGGGTACCGCCCGCTGCCGGGGCAGCATCTTCGGCGTGCACCACGCCTGCAGACAATCCCATTACCAGCATTGCTGTGGCCAGTTTACGTAATTGCATATCCAACTCCTTTTTTATCAGCGTCAGGTGCGCATTGATATTCGGTGTGATGTTGTTATAACTCGCGCGATACGAGTGCAGTGTTATACGTGTTTGTTAACATTTAGTTTGGCTTAATGTAAAGATTTTGCAGCGTTATTGTTTATTTTTGCGAAGCGCGCCGCACCATTCAGAGGCATAAATCTGCCGTTGCACCGTTTCGGTGCTTCCGGTGATCTACGCTGGTGCGACCCGGTTGCACATTAAGCCAAATCGCGTTTGCTTGAATAAACAAAGCAATAGACGTGCCAGAATTGGGGGTGCGGGGAATTGCCCGGCGGTGCGTTGCTTGCCGGGCCTAAAAAAGTAGGCCGGGTAAGGCGAAGCCGCCACCCGGCAACAGAGAGGAAATGTTACTTACGACGCTGACGAAGGCTCATCAGCACGGTGCCAAAGCCGAACAGCACGGTCAGGATCCACAGCGGCCAGTTGCCGGTACGGGCGTACGGCGTCAGTCCGCTGGTCGGCGTGACTTTTGCCGTCAGCACGTCGCGGGTGAACTGCGGCAGCATGGCCTGAATTTCCCCCTGCGGACCAATCACGGCGGTAATACCGTTGTTGGTGCTGCGCAGCAGCGGGCGCGCCAGCTCCAGCGAGCGCATACGTGCCATCTGGAAGTGCTGCCACGGGCCGATCGACTTACCGAACCAGGCATCGTTAGAGATGGTCAGCAGATAGTCGGTGTTCGGACGGAAATTATCCCGCACCTGTTCGCCGAGGATGATCTCGTAGCAAATGGCAGCGGTCAGCAGGAAGCCGTGGGCGCTCAGCTGAGGCTGAACGTAAGAGCCCCGGCTAAACGAGGACATGGGTAAATCGAAGAACGGGGCCAGCGGACGCAGAATCGACTCCAGCGGCACAAACTCACCGAACGGCACCAGGTGATTTTTATTGTAGCGGTTGGTCGATTCGTAGCTGTACGGGTTGTCTTTCCCCAGCGTAATGATGGTGTTGTAAGTGTCGTAACGGTTCTGCTTGTTCAGACGCGCATCGACAATACCGGTGATCAGCGTGGTGTCACGGGCGCGCAGCAGATCGTCCATCATGCCGAGAAAACGCTGCTGGTTGATCTCCAGATCCGGGATCGCCGACTCTGGCCAGATAATCAGCTGGGATTTGCCCATCTCTTTTTGGGTGGCATCCAGATAAATTTTCAGGGTGTTGACCAGCTGACCTTCATCCCATTTCAGCGACTGAGGAATATTCCCCTGCACCATCGATACCTGGGTGGCACGTTCCGGCTCAAGGGTAAACCACTGGATATAGCGCAGCGGGAACGGCAGGGCAAAGAGGATCAGCGCCGCCGCCAGCGGACGCCAGTTGCGCTGCACCAGCGCCAGTACCAGCAGGCCGCTCACCACCATCAAGAGGAAGTTGATTGCCTCAACGCCCATCACCGGCGCCAGCCCTTTCAGCGGGCCGTCAATCTGGCTGTAGCCGAACTGCAGCCAGGGGAAGCCGGTTAACACCCAGCCGCGCAGGAATTCGCTGCACTGCCAGACCACCGGAGCGGCAATCGCCACCCGCAGCCAGCTGGTTTTCGGCCACAGGCGCGACAAAATACCGGCAAACAGACCGGTATAGAGCGAAAGGTAAGCCGCCAGCAGTACCACGAGGAAGACATTGACCGGACCCGGCATGCCGCCAAATTGCGCGATACTGACGTAAACCCAGTTAATACCGGAGCCAAACAGGCCCAGACCCCAGAAATAGCCAATCGCCGCCGCCTGTACCGGGCGTCGGTTAAGCGTCAGCCCTTGTAACCCCATCAGGGAGAGGAGGGCTGCAGGCCAGAAGTCATAAGGGGAAAAAGCCAGCGTACCGCTGGCTCCGAGGATTAGCGCCAGCAGCAGACGTACGCGCTGGCGTTCAAACAATGGGGCAAATGCCATTTAAATCAATCATCCAGTGTGGGTTGCGGAGCATCGTCCGGCATTCTTACATGAACCTGAATAATACGTCGACTGTCGGCCATGGCGACCTTGAACTGGTAACCGTCTATTTCCACGGTCTCACCGCGTGCCGGAAGGTGCCCAAAGGCCTGCATCACCAGACCGCCGATGGTATCCACCTCTTCATCGCTGAAGTGGGTGCCGAAGGTGTCGTTGAAATCTTCGATTGGTGCCAGCGCCCGTACGGTCCAGGTGTGGCGGCTCAGCTGACGGAAGTCGATATCCTCTTCTTCGTCATATTCGTCTTCGATTTCACCTACGATCAGTTCAAGAATATCTTCGATGGTGACCAGGCCCGAAACGCCGCCAAACTCATCGATAACAATCGCCATGTGATAACGTTGAGAGCGAAACTCTTTCAGCATGCGGTCCACCCGCTTGCTTTCCGGAACAACCACCGCCGGACGTAACACTTTTTCCATACTGAAGGCTTCAGACTCGCTGCGCATAAACGGCAGCAGATCTTTGGCCATCAGGATCCCCTCGATGTGATCTTTATCTTCGCTGATGACCGGGAAACGCGAGTGGGCAGACTCGATAATGACGTCGAGGCACTCTTCCAGGGTCTGGTTGCGTTTCAGGGTAATCATCTGCGAGCGGGGGATCATGATATCGCGAACGCGTTGGTCAGCGATGTCCATCACCCCTTCGAGCATTTCGCGCGTATCTTCGTCGATAAGATCGTTCTGCCCGGAGTCACGGATCAGCTCCAGAAGTTCGTCACGGTTTTTAGGTTCCCCGTGGAACAGCTGGCTCAGGAGGAGGGAGAAAAATCCCTTTTTGCTGGTTGGAGTGTCGCTACTGTGTGAATTGTCGTCGCTCATGGCGTTTGTTAAGGGTTCTCATGTTGATTTAAAAACTGCCGTCGCGGACCTGGGTCTGACACGACGGCACATTATGTCACTCCGGCGCAAAACCGCCGAACAGACTACTCTTTCTCGGCAATGTACGGATCCTCATAGCCCAGAGCAAGCATTATCTCTGTCTCGAGGGACTCCATCTCTTCCGCTTCGTCATCTTCAATGTGATCGTAGCCCAGCAGATGCAGGCTCCCGTGCACCACCATGTGCGCCCAGTGGGCCTCGAGCGGCTTCTGCTGCTCCTTTGCTTCCTGCTCCACCACCTGCCGGCAGATGATTAAATCACCCAGCAGCGGCAGTTCGATGCCAGGCGGCGCTTCAAACGGGAAAGAGAGCACGTTGGTCGGCTTATCTTTCCCGCGATAGGTCAGGTTCAGGTCGTGGCTTTCTGCCTCATCCACCAGGCGAATCGTCACTTCTGACTCTTCCTGGAACTGCGGGATGACGGCGTTCAGCCACGCCTGGAACTGGCTCTCTTCCGGCAAACCGGAATTGTCTTCACAGGCCAGCTGTAAATCGAGGATCACCTGACTCATTTCTGCTCTTGCTCCTGGGCTTCGCGTTTACGTTCCGCGGCCTGCTCTGCTTTACGTTTTTGATCTGCTGCTTCCCATGCTTCATACGCCGTAACGATGCGCGCCACCACCGGGTGACGCACCACGTCTTCGCTGTGGAAGAAGTTAAAGCTGATTTCGTCCACTTCGGACAGCACTTCGATGGCGTGACGCAGACCCGATTTGGTGCTGCGCGGCAGGTCGACCTGTGTGATATCCCCGGTGATCACCGCTTTGGAGTTGAAGCCAATACGGGTCAGGAACATCTTCATCTGTTCGATGGTGGTGTTCTGGCTCTCATCCAGGATGATGAACGCATCGTTCAGGGTGCGGCCGCGCATGTAGGCCAGCGGAGCCACTTCAATGACGTTACGTTCAATCAGTTTTTCGACCTTCTCAAAGCCGAGCATCTCAAACAGCGCATCGTACAGCGGGCGCAGGTAAGGATCGACCTTCTGGCTCAGGTCGCCAGGCAGGAAGCCCAGCTTTTCGCCCGCCTCAACCGCCGGACGGGTAAGCAGAATACGGCGGATCTCCTGGCGCTCCAGGGAATCCACGGCCGCTGCCACTGCGAGGTAGGTTTTACCCGTACCCGCCGGGCCAACGCCGAAGGTGATGTCATGATCGAGAATATTGGCGATGTACTGCGCCTGGTTTGGCGTGCGTGGCTTAATGACGCCACGCTTGGTCTGGATGTGAATCGCTTTGCCGAAATCCGGCACGCTCTCCGCACTCTGCTCCAGAACCCGCGACTCTTTGATCGCCAGATGGATCTGTTCCGGCTCAATATCCTGAGTTTCACCGCGCATCGGGGCGGTATCCACGTACAGGCTACGGAGAATATCCGCAGCGGCATTGACGCAAATGGCGCGTCCGGTGAGTTTGAACTGGTTATCGCGACGATTAATCTCGATACCCAGACGTCGCTCCAGATGTTTGATGTTGTCATCAAACGGCCCGCACAGGCTCAGCAGGCGAGCGTTGTCTGCTGGCTCAAGGGTAATTTCACGTGTATCTATATTCAAACCGTTCCTCTTAATGTCTCGGGTGTCATAAGGCAGTGGGTCTGTCTTATGAAAGTATTCACGCCACAGAATAAAGGCGCAAGCATTGCGAAGGATATGGGGGAGAGAAGAGGGGAAAACAAGGCCTGCCACAAATGGCAGGCCAGAGGGGCTATGGCTGATAAACGCCGACGCCCAGATCGCTTTCTTTACGGGTACGGGCAATCACCGACGCCGGGGATTCAACGACCCGCAGGCCCATTTCATCTTCGGTGCGCACCAGTTTGCCACGCAGGGAGTTGGTCAGTACCTCGAGGATCTCGATATCCACGAACTTGCCCACCAGATCCGGCGTGCCTTCGAAGTTCACCACGCGGTTGTTCTCCGTACGGCCAGAGAGCTGCATAATGCTCTTACGTGAAGTGCCTTCCACCAGCACGCGCTGCACGGTGCCGAGCATCCGGCGGCTCCAGGCGTTGGCCTGCTGGTTAATGCGATCCTGCAGAATATACAGCCGCTGCTTTTTCACCTCATCCGGCACGTCATCCACCATATCAGCGGCAGGCGTACCCGGGCGGGCCGAGAAGATGAAGCTATAGCTCACGTCGAAGTTCACATCACCAATCACCTTCATGGTGCGTTCGAAATCCTCGTCCGTTTCGCCAGGGAAGCCAACGATAAAGTCAGAGCTGATCTGAATATCCGGGCGCGCTTCACGCAGCTTGCGGATGATCGCTTTATATTCCAGCGCGGTGTGGGTGCGGCCCATCAGGTTCAGCACGCGGTCAGAGCCGCACTGGATCGGCAGGTGCAGGAAGCTCACCAGCTCCGGCGTATCACGGTAGACATCAATGATGTCATCGGTGAATTCAATCGGGTGGCTGGTGGTGAAGCGAATGCGATCGATGCCGTCGATGGCTGCCACCAGACGCAGCAGTTCAGCAAAGGAGCCGGTGCTGCCGTCATAGTTCTCGCCGCGCCAGGCGTTTACGTTCTGCCCGAGCAGGTTCACTTCACGTACGCCCTGCGCCGCCAGCTGCGCAATTTCAAAGAGAATGTCGTCGCAAGGGCGGCTGACTTCCTCACCGCGGGTGTAAGGCACCACGCAGTAGGTACAGTATTTGTTGCAGCCTTCCATGATGGAGACGAAGGCGGTCGGGCCATCCGCACGCGGTTCCGGCAGACGGTCAAATTTTTCGATTTCCGGGAAGCTGACGTCGATGATCGCTTTGCGCTGGCCGGTCCCGCGCACGGCGTTGATCATCTCTGGCAGACGGTGCAGGGTCTGCGGGCCAAAAATAATATCGACGTAGTGGGCGCGCTGACGGATCAGCTTGCCTTCCTGCGAGGCGACACAGCCGCCGACACCGATGATCACTTCGGGTCTTTTTTGTTTGATCAGCTTCCAGCGACCTAACTGATGAAAGACTTTCTCCTGCGCCTTCTCACGGATCGAGCAGGTGTTCAGCAGCAACACGTCTGCCTCTTCCGCCACGTCGGTGAGTTGATACCCATGGGTGGCATCCAGCAGATCGGCCATCTTGGATGAATCATATTCGTTCATCTGACAGCCCCAGGTTTTAATATGGAGTTTTTTTGTCATCGACTTGCTCGTGCTCAGGATTGCAGGGCGCGTATTGTAATGCTTTGGTGCGGTTGTGACCAGTATGAAGGTTCCCGGACTCAGGGCGAAAAAATCCGGTAAACTTAAGGGATTCTCAAATAAGGACAAATGACCATGACTATCCAACAAACCGGGATCGCCGTTGTCGGCGGCGGTATGGTCGGCGGGGCGCTGGCGCTGGGGCTGGCGCAACAGGGTTTCGACGTAACGGTTATCGAACAAGCGACGCCGCCAGCCTTTGACGCTTCTCAGCAGCCGGATGTGCGCATCTCAGCCATCAGCGCCGCGTCGGTCGATCTGCTCCGCGGCCTGGGCGTCTGGGACGCTATCCTCGCCATGCGCGCGCACCCGTATCGCCGTCTGGAGACCTGGGAGTGGGAAAATGCCCATGTGGTGTTTGACGCTGCGGAGCTGAAACTCCCGCTGCTGGGGTATATGGTTGAAAATACCGTTCTGCAGCAGGCGCTCTGGCAGGCACTCGAGGCCCATCCGCAGGTTACGCTGCGGGTACCTGCGTCGGTGAAGCATCTGCACCGCCACAACGACCAGCACCTGATTGAGCTGGATAGCGGCGAGCAGCTGGCGGTGAAACTGCTGGTGGGTGCCGACGGGGCTAATTCCCGGGTACGGGAGCTGGCGGGGATCGGCATTCACGCCTGGCAATATCAACAATCCTGCATGCTGATCACCGTCGACTGCGAAAACGATCCGGGCGACAGCACCTGGCAGCACTTTACCCCTAACGGCCCGCACGCATTTTTACCGCTGTTCGATCGCTGGGCCTCGCTGGTGTGGTACGACACCCCGGCCCGTATTCGCCAGCTGCAGGGGCTATCAATGGAGCAGTTGCAGCGCGAAATCGCCCACCACTTCCCGGCACGTCTTGGGACCGTCACGCCGGTCGCTGCGGGTGCCTTCCCGCTGACGCGCCGTCACGCCCTGCAGTACGCACAGGAAGGTCTGGCGCTGGTGGGCGATGCGGCGCACACCATTCATCCGTTGGCGGGGCAGGGGGTAAACCTTGGCTATCGCGACGTCGATGCGCTGATCGATGTCCTCAGCAACGCCCGCACCCACGGCGAAGCCTGGGCCAGCCATCAGGTGCTTAAGCGTTATCAGACCCGACGGATGGCGGACAACTTCATTATGCAGTCGGGGATGGATCTGTTTTACGCCGGGTTCAGCAACGATCTGGGACCGCTGCGCATCCTGCGTAACGTGGGATTGATGGCGGCGCAGCGTGCAGGCGGGCTGAAACGTCAGGCGCTGAAGTACGCCTTAGGACTTTAAAACTGTTGTAGGTCGGGTAAGGCGAAGCCGCCACCCGGCATAACTTTCAGAAACGCAGAAAAGCAAAAAGCTCGCCGAAGCGAGCTTTTTTAGTGTGGCTGGGGTGCAGGGATTCGAACCCCGGAATGCTGGTATCAGAAACCAGTGCCTTACCGCTTGGCGACACCCCAATTGCGTTAAACAAATATCATCTAACGACTTTTTAAATTGGCTGGGGTACGAGGATTCGAACCTCGGAATGCTGGTATCAGAAACCAGAGCCTTACCGCTTGGCGATACCCCAACAATTTTTTCTAGGCTACCGAATAACTCGATAGTTTACTAATTTGGTGGCTACGACGGGATTCGAACCTGTGACCCCATCATTATGAGTGATGTGCTCTAACCAACTGAGCTACGTAGCCAGACTGCTTTCTTCGATGGCTGGGGTACCTGGATTCGAACCAGGGAATGCCGGTATCAAAAACCGGTGCCTTACCGCTTGGCGATACCCCAATAACCGCGGAGAACCGCAAAATCGAAGAAATATGGCTGGGGTACCTGGATTCGAACCAGGGAATGCCGGTATCAAAAACCGGTGCCTTACCGCTTGGCGATACCCCATCCGTGCAACGCTTTTATGGGAATGGTGCGGGAGGCGAGACTTGAACTCGCACACCTTGCGGCGCCAGAACCTAAATCTGGTGCGTCTACCAATTTCGCCACTCCCGCAAAAAAGATGGTGGCTACGACGGGATTCGAACCTGTGACCCCATCATTATGAGTGATGTGCTCTAACCAACTGAGCTACGTAGCCATCTTTTTTTCGCGTTACCTTATCGGCGTTGCGGGGCGCATTATGCGTATAGACCCTTACAGCGTCAACACCTTTTTCATCGAAAATGTCTGGAATGTGACTGTTTGGTTAGGTTGCGAACAGCGTGGCCGAATATTCGGCAATTATTGGTTATTAATCGATTTTGTCCAGCGAAATGCGAGGCAAAAAAAGAGGCCCCGCAGGGCCTCATGGCAATTCTTTTTGCTTATTTATACGCGGACTGGTGCACACCCACGGCACGTCCTGACGGATCGTTCATGGTTTTGAAGGCTTCATCCCACTCAATGGCTTTTGCAGAGGAGCAGGCCACGGAAGGACCACCCGGGACACACTCGGCTGCGCTTGGCAGCGGGAACAGCTCTTCGAAGATCTCACGGTACAGGTAGGCTTCTTTCGATCCCGGCGTGTTGTACGGGAAGCGGAAGCTGGCCGTTTCCAGTTGTTGGTCGGAAATCTGCTTCGCGGCCACCTCTTTCAGGGTATCGATCCAGCTGTAACCTACGCCGTCCGAGAACTGCTCTTTCTGACGCCAGGCCACGCTTGCCGGCAGATAAGATTCAAAACACTCGCGCAGGATATGTTTTTCCATCTTGCCGTTGCCGCACATCTTGTCCTGCGGGTTGATACGCATGGCCACGTCGAGGAATTTCTTATCCAGGAACGGCACGCGCGCTTCCACGCCCCAGGCGGACATCGCTTTGTTGGCACGGGCGCAGTCAAACATGTGCAGCGCCTGCAGCTTACGTACCGTCTCTTCGTGCAGCTCTTTGGCATCTGGCGCTTTATGGAAGTACAGGTAACCGCCAAATACTTCGTCAGACCCTTCGCCGGAGAGCACCATTTTGATGCCCATGGCTTTGATTTTACGCGACATCAGGTACATCGGCGTGGAGGCGCGGATAGTGGTCACGTCATAGGTTTCAATGTGATAGATAACGTCACGGATCGCATCCAGCCCTTCCTGCACCGTAAAGTGAATTTCATGGTGCACGGTACCGAGATGGTTAGCCACTTCCTGGGCGGCTTTCAGGTCCGGAGATCCTTCCAGACCGACAGCGAAGGAGTGCAGCTGCGGCCACCAGGCTTCAGAACGCTCCTGATCTTCCACGCGGCGGGCGGCATATTTTTTGGTGATCGCCGAGATCACGGACGAGTCCAGACCGCCAGAGAGCAGCACGCCGTAAGGCACGTCTGACATCAGATGGCTTTTTACCGCCTCTTCCAGGGCCTGGGTCAGCTCCACTTTGTCGGTGACGTTGTCTTTAACGGCATCGTAATCGAACCAGTCGCGCTGATAGTAAGAGCGGATCTCGCCATCTTTGCTCCACAGGAAGCTGCCTGCCGGGAACTCTTTAATGGTGCGGCACACCGGCACCAGGGCTTTCATCTCGGAGGCCACATAGAAGTTGCCGAATTCATCGTGACCCATATACAGCGGGATGATCCCGATATGGTCGCGGCCAATCAGATACGCATCTTTTTCGCTGTCGTACAGGGCGAAGGCGAACATCCCCTGCAGCTCATCGAGGAATTCCGGGCCTTTTTCCTGGTACAGCGCCAGGATCACTTCACAGTCGGAACCGGTCTGGAAGGCATAGCGATCGCCGTACTCGGCACGCAGCGCCTGGTGGTTGTAGATCTCACCGTTGACCGCCAGGGCATGGGTTTTTTTCTCGTTATAGAGCGGCTGAGCACCGGCGTTAACGTCAACAATCGACAGACGTTCATGGGCCAGAATCGCTTTATCGCTGGCGTATACACCGGACCAGTCCGGGCCGCGATGGCGCATCAGACGGGATAACTCCAGTGCCTTTTTACGCAGTTCGCCTGCGTCAGTTTTAATATCCAGTACGCCGAAAATTGAACACATAACCTTCTCCATTAACCCTGTTGCAGTGTGATGTTGCTTGCTTATGAAAATGCCGTAAAAGGGCAGGAGCGGCAAGCGTTTTGCCGGGTAAAAGTGAAAAAGTGCAATCGTCATTACCGAATGTTGAAAAAAGCGTATGACTTGAGCAGTATTATTGCGGATTATTCAATGAATGGCGATTTTGATTAGATGTGATGCTGTTTCTGCCGCGCTAAAATGAAAAAACCACGTCCGGGGACGTGGTTTCAGGTTACAGAACATCAATTTCCGCGACCGAAGGATAAATCCAGCTCGGCCGGAACGGCATTGAATCAATATCATCGAGGGTTGATACCCCCGACAGCACCAGAATGGTCTCCAGCCCGGCCTGGAAGCCGGCGAGAATATCGGTGCGCAGGTTGTCGCCCACGATCACCGTATCTTCCGAGTGGGCCTGCATTTTGTTCAGTGCCGCGCGAATGATCCACGGGCTGGGCTTGCCGACATAAAACGGCATGCGTCCGGTCATCTTCTCAATCCCGGCACAGAGCGCGCCACAGGCCGGATAAAAGCCGCGACCGTGGGTATCCGGGTTGGTGGCGATAAAGCGGGCCCCGTTGGCGACGAAAAACGCGGCCTTGTGCATCATCTCCCAGTTATAGGAGCGCGTCTCACCGACGATCACGAAATCGGGATTCACATCGGTGATGGTAAAACCGGCTTTGTATAGCTCATGGATCAGCGCACCTTCGCCCACCACATAGGCTTTTTTGCCTTCCTGACGCTTCAGAAAATCTGCGGTCGCCATCGCCGAGGTGTAGAACACGCTGTCGGGCACATCGACACCGGCGGTAGCAAAACGGTTTGCCAGATCCTGCCCGGTCTGCGACGGGAAGTTGGTGAGCAGCACCAGCGGCATGCCTTTTTCCATGATGCGGTTAAGAAATTCTGCTGCGCCCGGCACGGCAACATTGTCGTGCATCAGCACGCCATCGATATCACAAATAACATTCTTAATGGTCATGGACTTCCCGACATCAAAAAAAAGAAGGCGACACTATAAAACGCTGTCAGCCTTCCAGCAAACGCTGCAACAGGATACCGTTAAGCATGGCGCGTTTTACCAGCGCAAAGGCACCAATGGCGGAGCGGTCGTTCAGCGCCGAGCGCACCACCGGCAGATTCTGACGAAACGCCTTCAGCGCCTGGGTATTAATGCATCCTTCAATGGCGGGCAGCAGTACCTTTTCGGCTTCGGTAATTTCGCCGGCGATCACCACTTTTTGCGGGTTAAACAGGTTGATGGCGATGGCGATGGTTTTGCCGAGATGGCGGCCAACCTGCTCGATCACTTCGCTGGCCAGCGCGTCTCCCTTGTTGGCGGCTTTGCAGATAGCATTGATTTTACAGTCATCCAGCGTGACGCGGCTCTGGTAGCCCTGCTCCAGCAGGTGACGCACGCGCTGCTCGATGGCGGCGTTGGCGGCTACGGTTTCCAGGCAACCAAAGTTACCGCAGTGGCAGCGCTCCCCCAGCGGATCGACCTGAATGTGGCCAATCTCGCCGACGTTACCGTTCCGACCAATAAAAATGCGCCCGTTGGAGATGATCCCGGCCCCTGTTCCCCGGTGCACGCGCACCAGAATAGAGTCTTCACAATCCTGGCTCGCACCAAAGTAGTGCTCAGCCAGCGCCAGGCTGCGAATGTCGTGACCCACAAAGCAGGTTACAGCGAAGCGTTTTTCCAGGGCGTCGATCAACCCCCAGTTTTCAACCTGAATATGCGGCATATAGCGGATAACGCCGCTTTCAGGGTCGACAAGCCCGGGCAGGATCACCGAAATGGCAATCAGCTCGCGGATCTTGCGCTGGCAGGATTCGATAAACAGTTCAATGGCGTTGAGCAGGGCGTGCTCGAGGGTCTCCTGCGTGCGTTCCGGCAGGGAGTAGTGCTCTTCAGCGACCGCTTTGCTGCTCAGATCGTACAGCGTCAGGGTGGCGTCATGGCGGCCAAGGCGCACGCCGATGGCGTGAAAATTGCGGGTTTCGGTGACAATCGAGATGGCGCGCCGGCCCCCGGTGGAGGCCTGCTGGTCTACTTCTTTGATCAGCCCGCGCTCAATGAGCTGGCGGGTAATTTTCGTTACGCTGGCGGGGGCAAGCTGGCTCTGTTCTGCAATCTGGATCCGCGAGATGGGTCCATGCTGGTCAATCAGTCGATATACCGCAGCACTGTTCAGCTGCTTTACCAGATCAACGTTACCAATTTGAGCTTGTCCGCCAGGTGTCATACGTTTACTTACTCTGTGACGACCTCGTTACCATTAACGATGGTCTTGATGATTTTATAATCGTGTGTGAATGCGGTGAGGTTAGCCACCATGCCCGGGGCAATGCTGCCCAGCTGCTTGTCCACGCCAATCGCGCGGGCCGGATAGAGGGTTGCCATACGCAACACTTCATCCAGAGCAATGCTGCAATGTTCCACCAGATTGCGCACGCCTTCGATCATGGTCAGAGCTGAACCGCTTAAGGTTCCGTTCTCATCCACACACAGTCCATTCCGGTAGTATATTGTTTTACCAGCAAAAATGAACTGTTCAATATTTGCCCCTGCGGGTGCTGTGGCATCTGTGACCAGGCACAACTTGTCGCCTTTCAGACGCTTGGCGTTACGTACGTTGGCATAATCGACGTGTAACCCGTCGGCAATGATGCCGCAGTAGACGTCCGGCTCGTCGAAGATAGCCCCGGCCAGACCCGGCTCGCGCCCGGTGATATACGGCATGGCGTTATAAAGGTGGGTGGCGAAGGTGATACCGGCCCGGAAGCCTACTTTGGCCTCTTTCAGCGTGGCGTTGGAGTGCCCGGCAGAGACCACAATGCCTGCGCCCGCCAGCTTGCGGATGACTTCAGGGTCGACCATCTCGGGTGCCAGGGTCACTTTGGTGATCACATCCGCGTTGGCGCACATGTAATCGACCAGCTCGTCGTCAGGTTTACGCACGAAGCTCGGATTATGGGTGCCTTTCTTGACGATATTCAGCCACGGACCTTCAAGGTGCAGGCCCAGCGCCTGGTGCGGATACTTCGCCAGGTATTCACGCATCACGCGAATGCCCTGTTTCATCAGATCGTCGCTGGTGGTGATAAGCGTAGGCAGGTAGCTGGTGCAGCCCGATCTTTCGTTGGCGCGCTGCATAATCTCCAGCGTCTCAACCGTAACGGCTTCCGCTGTATCATTGAACTGCACGCCGCCACAGCCGTTAAGCTGTACGTCGATAAAACCGGGGGAGAGGATTGCCCCATTGAGCGAGCGTTGTTCTATTTCCGCCGGCAGCTCGGCCAGCGGGCAGACACGTTCAATCAGGCCATTTGCGATCACAATCGCATGGTCATCCAGAATTTCATGGCCGGTATAAATCCGACCGTGGGTTAAAGCGTACATAACGACCCCCGGTATAAAAATAGCATCCCGCCTCTGCGAACAGAGGCGGCGTTACATTACAGACCTTTAATGTTTTCTGCTTCTAATTCGTTGAAATATTTCAGCGTCTTCACTTTCAGTTCCATGGTGGACGGCTCATCGCACACCACTACTGCTTTCGGATGCAGCTGCAGGCAGCTGATGGTCCACATGTGGTTGACGTTGCCTTCAACGGCCGCCTGCAGCGCCTGCGCTTTCACGCTGCCCAGCACCAGAATCATCACTTCTTCGGCATCCAGCAGGGTACCCACGCCAACGGTCAGGGCGTATTTTGGCACCTGGTTCACGTCGCCATCAAAGAAACGGGAGTTTGCCACACGGGTGTCATGAGTCAGGGTTTTGATACGGGTACGGGACGCCAGCGAAGAGGCCGGTTCGTTAAACGCGATATGACCATCGTTGCCCACGCCACCCATGAACAGGTGAATTTTGCCGTAAGCGCGAATTTTTTCTTCATAATGACGGCACTCAGCATCAATATCCGGCGCATTACCATCCAGCAGGTTAATATTTCCCGGCTGAATATCAATGTGATCAAAGAAATTACGGTGCATGAAGCTGTGGTAGCTTTCCGGATGATCTTTTGGCAGGCCAACATACTCATCCATGTTGAAGGTGACAACATGTTCGAAGCTTACCTGGCCCGCTTTATGCATCTCCACCAGGGCTTTATAGGCGGTAAGAGGTGTGCCACCGGTTGGTAAACCCAGTACAAAAGGACGATCGGCAGTCGGTTTGAACGCATTGATACGGTTTACGATATGGCGGGCAGCCCATTTACCGACTTGTTCTGCAGTTGCCAGGGGGATCAGTCTCATTATTCACCTCTGAAGTTTGATAAAAGTTGGCGGATTGCTTGTCCGGGTATGATTAAGACTAACCTGGTCACGCCGGGAGGGGGCAATCCGTCCTGATTTTTCGTATCATAAAATAAGTTTTGGCAGTTTGCCAGTGGAGGGGAGGGGGATAAACAATATTTGGTGACAAAACTCACAAAAAGTACGCGTTTAATTTGCGATACGAATTAATTTTCCACACACTCAATCAGCCAGTGAATCATCAACTGTATTTACAAGTTAGTGACACAATAAAAACACAGCTGAGAATACACCGTTAACGGGGTCTCATAGGGGGAACAAATTGAGCATTTTAGGTTACTTACAAAAGGTTGGCCGCGCCTTAATGGTGCCGGTCGCCACGCTGCCAGCGGCAGCAATACTAATGGGTGTCGGTTACTGGATTGACCCGGTGGGTTGGGGTGGAGACAACGCGCTCGCGGCGTTCTTCATCAAGTCCGGTTCTGCCATTATCGATAACATGTCCGTACTGTTTGCCATTGGTGTGGCTTATGGTATGTCCAAAGATAAAGACGGTGCTGCGGCACTGACCGGTTTTGTGGGCTTCCTTGTGTTGACCACGCTCTGCTCCCCGGCTGCGGTTTCGATGATCCAGAAGATCCCTGCGGACCAGGTTCCTGCAGCTTTCGGTAAGATCAGCAACCAGTTCGTGGGTATCCTGGTGGGTATCATCTCCGCTGAACTGTACAACCGCTTCAGTAGCGTTGAGTTGCCAAAAGCACTCTCCTTCTTCAGCGGTCGTCGTCTGGTGCCGATCCTGACCTCCTTCGTGATGATTGTTGTTGCTTTCATCCTGATGTACATCTGGCCGGTGATCTTCGACGGTCTGGTGAACTTCGGTGAGCACATCCAGAAACTGGGTTCCGTCGGTGCGGGCGTGTATGCGTTCTTCAACCGTCTGCTGATCCCGGTCGGTCTGCACCACGCCCTGAACTCCGTGTTCTGGTTTGACGTTGCGGGCATTAACGACATCCCTAACTTCCTCGGCGGCGCACAGTCCATCGAAGCAGGTAAAGCGGTTGTCGGTATCACCGGTCGTTATCAGGCGGGCTTCTTCCCGATTATGATGTTCGGTCTGCCGGGTGCTGCGCTGGCGATCTACCACTGCGCGCGTCCAGAGAACAAAGCGAAAGTGCTGGGTATCATGATGGCGGGCGCATTCGCGGCCTTCTTCACCGGTATCACCGAGCCGCTGGAATTCTCCTTCATGTTCGTTGCCCCGGTACTGTACGTAATCCACGCCGTGCTGACCGGTATCTCCGTGTTCATCGCCGCAAGCATGCAGTGGATTGCCGGCTTCGGCTTCAGTGCGGGTCTGGTGGATATGGTGCTGTCGTCCCGTAACCCGCTGGCGGTTCACTGGTACATGCTGATCCTGCAGGGTCTGGCGTTCTTCGTGATCTACTACGTGGTGTTCCGCTTCACCATCACTAAATTCAACCTGATGACCCCGGGTCGTGAGCTGGCGGTTGCCGGTAGCGAAGCGGATGGTCAGGACGTGAACGTGAGCGGTACCGCGACGGAAGACGTTTCCGGTCTGGCGCGTCAGTACATCGCGGCCGTCGGCGGTTCCGACAACCTGACCGGTATTGATGCCTGCATCACCCGTCTGCGTCTGAACGTGAAAGACTCTTCTCTGGTGAACGAAGCGATGGCGAAACGCCTGGGTGCGTCTGGCGTGATCCGCCTGAACAAAACCAGCGTGCAGATCATCGTCGGCTTTGTGGCTGAGAAAATCGCTAACGCCATGAAAACTACTGGTCCGGTTGCCGCTGCTGAAGCTGCACCAGCGCCAGCCGCAGCACCTGCTGCTGCCGTTAAGCCACAGGCTGTTCCTAATGCCACTACCATCGCCGCGCTGGTTTCCCCGGTAACCGGTGAAGTGGTTGCCCTGGAGCAGGTGCCTGATGAAGCCTTCGCCAGCAAAGCCGTCGGTGATGGCGTGGCGGTGAAACCAACGGATAAAACCGTGGTCTCCCCGGCAGCCGGGACTATCGTCAAAATCTTTAACACCAACCACGCGTTCTGCCTGGAAACAGAGAAAGGCGCGGAGATCGTTGTCCACATGGGTATCGATACCGTTGCGCTGGGTGGCCAGGGCTTCAAACGCCTGGTGGAAGAGGGTGCAGAAGTGGTTGCTGGTCAGCCGGTTCTGGAAATGGATCTCGACTACCTGAACGCCAATGCGCGCTCCATGATCAGCCCGGTTGTCTGCAGCAATATCGACGACTTCAGCGGCCTGGTGATCAAGGCGCAGGGCCAGGTTGTTGCCGGTCAGACACCTCTGTATGAAATTAAAGGCAAATAAGTGCTCCTGAGTCAGCGTTAATGCCTGAGCGGCGGGGATATCCCCGCCGCTTTTTTTTGCAGCAATCGCCCCGATAATTCTCTTCTGAGACCTTTTTTTGCGTAACTAAAGGTTGTCACTACGCCCGGCTTATAAGATCATATGCCGTTATACGTCGTTTACGCTTTGAGGAATCCACGATGAGTGAGGCTGAAGCCCGCCCGAGCAACTTTATCCGTCAGATCATTGATGAAGATCTGGCCACCGGTAAGCACACCACAGTTCATACCCGTTTTCCGCCGGAGCCGAACGGCTACCTGCACATTGGTCACGCGAAATCGATCTGCCTGAACTTCGGCATCGCGCAGGACTACCAGGGTCAATGCAACCTGCGTTTCGATGACACCAACCCGGTGAAAGAAGATATCGAATACGTAGAGTCCATTAAGAACGACGTGCAATGGTTGGGCTTCAACTGGTCTGGCGACATCTGCTACTCCTCTGACTATTTTGATCAGCTGTACGCCTACGCCGTGGAGCTGATCAACAAAGGCCTGGCCTACGTCGACGAGCTGTCCGCTGACGAAATCCGCGAATACCGCGGCTCGCTGACCGCGCCGGGCAAAAACAGCCCGTTCCGCGATCGCAGCGTGGAAGAGAACCTGGCGCTGTTTGAAAAAATGCGTGCTGGTGGTTTCGAAGAGGGTAAAGCCTGTCTGCGTGCCAAAATCGACATGGCCTCGCCGTTTATCGTGATGCGCGATCCGGTGCTGTACCGCATTAAGTTTGCCGATCACCACCAGACCGGCAGCAAGTGGTGCATCTACCCGATGTACGACTTCACCCACTGCATCAGCGATGCGCTGGAAGGCATTACCCACTCACTCTGTACTCTGGAGTTCCAGGACAACCGTCGCCTGTACGACTGGGTGCTGGACAACATCTCTATTCCGGTGCATCCGCGTCAGTACGAGTTCTCTCGTCTGAATCTGGAATACACCGTGATGTCCAAGCGTAAGCTGAACCTGCTGGTGACCGACAAGCACGTTGAAGGCTGGGATGACCCGCGTATGCCGACCATCTCCGGTCTGCGTCGTCGTGGCTATACCGCGGCCTCTATCCGTGAGTTCTGCAAACGCATCGGCGTGACCAAGCAGGACAACACCATTGAGATAGCGTCGCTGGAATCCTGTATCCGCGAAGATCTGAACGACAATGCCCCGCGCGCCATGGCGGTTATCGATCCGGTGAAACTGGTTATCGAAAACTATCCGCAGGGTGAAAGCGAGCTGGTGACCATGCCGAACCATCCGAGCAAACCGGAGATGGGCAGCCGTGACGTGCCGTTCAGCGCAGAGATCTGGATCGATCGCGCCGACTTCCGTGAAGAAGCTAACAAGCAGTACAAGCGTCTGGTGATGGGTAAAGAAGTGCGCCTGCGTAATGCCTACGTGATCAAAGCCGAGCGCGTTGAGAAAGACGCTGAAGGCAACATCACCACTATCTTCTGCACCTACGATGCCGAGACCCTGAGTAAGGATCCGGCCGACGGTCGCAAGGTGAAGGGTGTGATCCACTGGGTGAGCGCGGCACATGCGCTGCCGGTTGAAATCCGCCTATACGATCGTCTGTTCAGCGTGCCAAACCCGGGCGCGGCAGAGGATTTCCTGGAAGTGATTAACCCGGATTCACTGGTGATCAAACAGGGCTTTGCCGAGCCCTCCCTGAAAGCGGCCGTTGCCGGTCATGCTTATCAGTTCGAGCGCGAAGGCTACTTCTGCCTCGACAGCCGCTACGCAACCGCTGACAAACTGGTATTTAACCGTACCGTCGGCCTGCGTGATACCTGGGCGAAAGCGGGCGAGTAATCCCTTTCGTCTTTGAAAAACGCCGCGCACTGCGGCGTTTTTTTTGCCTGCCATAAAGCCATTAATCCTTCAAATCTTCGCGATGCGAATTAATTCTGTATCTTAAAACACTTCTCTTTCTCTACCTTTTCGCAAATTATCCAATTCCACTACTGTTAACGGTAGATAACCTGTATTTATTAAAAATAAATCGCTCATTCTGCACATTATTTTAAATAAAAATTCTTCCCCATCTCCTTTGTTACAAATCGCAACCAAATATGTGCGCTTTGTCATAATCCTGACTTTTGATCGCTGAAAAGCATTGATAATTCGCGTCGCGAAAAATAGTCTAAGAACAGGAGATGTAAGCGGGTATTTCCGGTTACCTCCACTTTTTACTTTTTTGTTTTTCGCCGTTTAAGGCGCTTTGAATACGTCAAAGAGGATTAATTATGCGTACGTTTAGTGGCAAACGTAGTGCGCTTGCGCTGGCTATCGCCGGTGTTACAGCAATGTCAGGCTGGATGGTTTCTCCAAAAGCCCAGGCCGAAGGTTTCATTGATGATTCTACCCTCACGGGCGGTGTCTATTACTGGCAGCGTGAACGTGACCGCAAAGATGTCGAGTCAGACAAATACAAAACTAACCTCGCACACTCCACCTGGAACGCCAACCTTGATTTCCAGTCCGGCTATGCTGCCGATATGTTCGGTCTCGATCTGGCTGCGTTCACAGCCATCGAAATGGCGGAAAATGGCGACAGCGGCCATCCGAACGAAATAGCTTTCTCCTCCAGCAACAAAGCCTATAAAGAGGACTGGTCCGGCGATAAGAGCGGGATCAGCCTGTACAAAGCGGCGGCAAAATTTAAATACGGTCCGGTATGGGCGCGCGGCGGCTGGCTGCAACCAACCGGGCAAACCCTGTTAGCGCCGCACTGGAGCTTTATGCCAGGTACCTATCAGGGTGCCGAAGCCGGGGCCAACTTTGACTACGGTGATAGCGGCGCGTTGAGTTTCTCTTACATGTGGACTAACGAATATAAAGCGCCGTGGCACCTTGAGATGGACAAGTTCTATCAGAATGACAGAAAAACCCGCGTCGACTATCTCCACTCCTTCGGCGCGAAGTACGATTTCAAAAATAACCTGATTCTCGAAGCCGCCTTTGGTCAGGCTGAAGGTTTCATCGATCAGTACTTTGCCAAAGCCAGCTACAAGCTTGATATCGTGGGTGGCCCGCTCTCAACGACCTATCAGTTCTACGGTACGCGTGATAAAGCCGACAGCGGCACCGTGAACGATATCTACGACGGTACGGCATGGCTGCAGGCGCTGACGCTGGGCTACAAAGTCGGTCAGGTCGATTTGCGTCTGGAAGGGACCTACGTGAAGGCGGAAGGTCAGCAGGGTTACTTCCTGCAGCGTATGACGCCAACCTATGCCTCTTCCAACGGGCGTCTGGACGTGTGGTGGGATAACCGCTCCGACTTTAACGCCAACGGCGAAAAAGCGGTCTTCTTCGGGGCGATGTATGACCTGAGCAACTGGAACCTGGCGGGCTGGAGCGTCGGCGCATCCTATGTCTACGCCTGGGACGCGAAACCGGCAGACTGGTTAATCAACAGCGCCGGTCAGCGTGAAGATATCGCCTCGAACAAGATCAAAGAGTCTGCCTACAGCCTGGATGCGAGCTACACCCTGCAGGACGGTCGCGCGAAAGGGACTATGTTCAAACTGCACTTCACGCAGTATGACAACCACTCCGATATCCCAAGCTACGGCGGCGGCTACGGCAACATCTTCCAGGACGAGCGTGACGTGAAGTTTATGGTTATCGCCCCGTTCACCATCTTCTGATGACAACCCGGGCGGGGGCGATCCCCGCCTGACTGGAACCGTTATGCTGAAAAGAATCGTACTGGTCGCGGTGCTGGCATCAGGACTGGCCGCCTGCGCACAACCGCAAACCCAGAAAGAAGACACCCGTCTGAAAGAGGCCTACAGCGCCTGCATCAATACCGCTGAAGGATCGCCTGAGAAACTCGAAGCCTGCCAGAGCGTGCTGGACGTGCTGCGTCAGGAGAAGGCGCACCAACAGTTTGCGACCCAGGAAACCGTCCGGGTGGCGGATTACCAGGCCTGTATCCAGGCGCGTAAAACGGGTAACAATCAGGACGTGACCAAAAACTGCGATAAAATCTGGCAGGAGATTCGCAGTAATAACAGCAAGTAATCCGCTGTCTTTAACGCCCGGTGGCGCTTTGCTTACCGGGCCTACGGGAGATTTCACCCTGGTAGGCCCGTGTAAGCGCAGCGCCACCGGGCTTTTTGACATAATGACAGGCAAAAAAAAAGCCAACCGTCAGGTTGGCTCAGAGTCTTAGCGGAGATTATTTCGTGTCGTGCGCGTGGTCATCTTCGCGGCAGTCGCCTTCGGCACAGTGGCCATACAGGTACAGACTGTGGTTGGTCAGACGAATGCCATGACGTGCGGCAATTTCGCGCTGACGTAATTCGATGGAATCATCGCTGAATTCGATCACTTTGCCGCAGTCGAGGCAAATCAGGTGATCGTGATGATGCTGCTGCGTCAGTTCAAATACGGATTTACCGCCTTCGAAATTATGACGCGTAACGATGCCTGCATCGTCGAACTGGTTCAGTACACGGTAAACGGTAGCCAGACCAATCTCTTCGCCCATGTCGATCAGACGCTTGTATAAGTCTTCCGCACTGACATGATGGTTATCCGGACCCTGAAGCACTTCCAGGATTTTTAACCGTGGAAGCGTGACTTTCAGTCCGGCCTTCTTTAATGCGGTGTTGTTGTCAGTCATGCGGAATCTGTCCTGTTGCTAAACGATTCACTTCTAAGGAAGAAGTGACAGAAAATGCACCTGGGATAATGCGTCTCATTATAGAAGTGCCATGGCGTAATGAAAACTGCAAGTCTCAAGTAAAGTATGCTTATAAAAACGTGGTACCGCCAACAAAGTTGTTACAAGGTTCCCCGTTTACTCCTGGATCATTGTACAGGTATGGCAGCAAAAGTTAAAAATTTGTAGCAATTATTTTGATTGGTATTACCTATCAATGCGGCGCAACTTTAGCGTTGCGCCGCGACATCATCAGGCATTGAGGATGTCGTCGAGGTGCAGCTCTTCGCGAACCTGTTTCACCCATTTGTCGACACGCTCGGCGGTCAGTTCCGGCTGGCGATCTTCGTCGATGGCGAGGCCCACGAAGTGGTTATCATCGGCCAGACCTTTGGAGGCTTCGAAGTGGTAACCGGCGGTTGGCCAGTGACCCACGATCACCGCGCCGCGTGGCTCAATGATGTCGCGAATGGTGCCGAGGGCATCGCAGAAGTACTCTGCGTAGTCTTCCTGATCGCCACAGCCGAACAGGGCCACCAGTTTGCCGTTGAAGTCGATCTCTTCCAGAGACGGGAAGAAGTCGTCCCAGTCACACTGCGCTTCACCGTAATACCAGGTCGGGATGCCCAGCAGCAGAATATCGTAACCTTCGATATCTTCTTTGCTGCTTTTCGCAATGTCATGCACATCGGCAACGTCTTTACCTAACTGTTTTTGAATGTTTTTTGCGATGTTCTCGGTGTTACCCGTGTCGCTGCCGAAAAAAATGCCGATGATTGCCATGAGTAAAATAACCTCTTGATACTTAATGGTATGGTGGCGCAATTTAGCCACGGATAAGGGCAATCATAGCAGAACAGAGAAGCCTGCGGAAACTGCTATCACGCAGGACTGCACTCTGTGCTACATGAAAGCAACAAGAAGGGGAGTTTTCTGACTTAAGCTTTGCCGTGCCATTTCCCGAGCTGCGCGATCAGCATCTCTTCGATAAGCTCACTGCGGCTGATCTCACGGGCATTCGCCAGCTCGTTCAGCGCATCGACGGCGTCAGCGTTCAGTTTCAGCTCGACGCGTTTAAGCCCACGACTTTTATCGCGTTTAAGCTGATTGCGCTTATTGATGCGCAGCTGTTCATCACGCGATAGCGGATTGGTTTTCGGTCGTCCCGGGCGACGCTCATTCGCGAACAGATCTATTGTCGTGCGGTCCGTGTGTTCTTTGGCCATGATTCTGAGACTTCGGGGGAAACAAGACACCCTGCTAATGCCCGGGCGATAAGCGCGCCATCATACATCACCGAAAACGGCACGCCAACGACTGGAGGCCCGCAGGCGACCAGTCGCTCTCTTTTTAATCAATTTTCGATGTCAGCGAGGTAACGGCGGATAGCGCGCAGCACCGCGTCCGGTTTTTCAGCATGGACCCAGTGTCCGGCCCCGGCAATCACGTGCGCCCGCGCCTGAGGGAATTGCCCCAGCAGCGCCTCACGGTACGCCTCGGTCACATACGGCGAATTACCGCCGGTAATAAACAGGGTGGGGTGCGGCCACGCCGCTACCGGCTGCCAGCCGACGATCTGGTTGTACTGATCCCAGAGCACCGGCACGTTGAAGCGCCACTGGCCATCGACAAAGGATTTCAGCAGGAACTGCACGACACCTTCTTCGTCCAGATGTTCACGCATCACCGTCGCGGCCTGCTGGCGAGTGCTGACGCCTGCGTCCGTGACGGCGTTAATGGCGGCGAAGATCTCATCGTGGCGACGCACGTCGTAATCGACCGGCGCGACGTCGATCACCACCAGCCCGGCAATTCGCTCTGGCGCGAGCGCCGTCAGCGCCATCACCGCTTTGCCGCCCATTGAATGACCAATCAGGATCGCCTTTTCTATATTGTGCTCATCCAGAGTATCCAGCAGATCCTTGGCCATATCGGCGTAGGTCATCTGCGGCGAACGCGGCGACAGACCGTGGTTGCGCATATCTACCTGCAACAGCGCGTGGTCGGTCACCAGATCCCGTGCCAGCACGCCAAGGTTATCCAGGCTGCCAAACAGGCCATGCACCAGGACGATGGGAGAATTATTGTGCGGCGATTGTGCAGATTGCGCTCGGGTATTCAATTTCATGGCAAAGTTCTTTTTTTACGTATGTCAGGTTAGGGTATCATGTTGACCATTCTGCCGCCCGGCTGCAAGGAAACAGTTAATTCTGACTTTTGCCGCCATTCTGGCTTGACGCTATCCGCTGTTGGGTTTTGAACTTATACTCCCAACGACTTGTATTCAGATAAGATATCGCACTGGATTAAGATGAAAACAATCGAAGTTGATGACGAGCTTTATCAGTATATCGCCAGCCAGACGCGGCACATTGGTGAGAGCGCGTCCGACATTTTACGGCGCATGCTGAAAATTGCCGCCGCCTCGCAGTCTGCCGCTCCGGCCATCAAAGAATCGCGCCAGCCCGCTGCGGTTGCGCAGGAAAAGCCGCTGTCACCGGTAAAAGACAAAGTGCGTGCGATGCGCGAATTACTGCTTTCCGACGAATACGCTGAGCAGAAGAAAGCGGTTAACCGCTTTATGCTGGTGCTGACTACACTCTATTCACTGGATAACAACGCATTTGCCGACGCGACGGAGTCACTTCACGGTCGTACCCGCGTCTATTTCGCGGCTGACGAGCAAACGCTGTTACAGAATGGCAATCAAACTAAGCCCAAGCACCTGCCTGGTACACCGTACTGGGTGATCACCAATACCAACACCGGACGCAAGCGCAGCATGATCGAACACATCATGCAATCCATGCAGTTCCCGGCGGAATTGACTGATAAGGTTTGCGGCACTATCTAACCCTTGCATCAGAAGGACCAGGCAATGGCAAATCACAATCGTGCGGGTCAACCTGCACAACAGAGCGATTTGATTAACGTCGCCCAGCTTACCGCGCAGTACTACGTGCTGAAGCCGGAAGTGGGTAACGCAGAACACGCAGTGAAGTTTGGTACATCCGGGCACCGCGGCAGTGCGGTACGTCACAGCTTTAACGAGCCGCATATTCTGGCCATTGCTCAGGCCATCGCGGAAGAGCGTGCCAAAAATGGCATCACCGGTCCGTGCTACGTTGGTAAAGATACCCACGCCCTGTCAGAGCCAGCCTTTATTTCCGTGTTGGAAGTGCTGGCCGCCAACGGCGTGGACGTCGTGATTCAGGAAAACAACGGCTATACCCCGACCCCTGCGGTCTCAAACGCTATTCTGGTGCATAACCAGAAAGGTGGCGCGCAGGCGGATGGTATTGTGATCACGCCGTCCCACAACCCGCCGGAAGATGGCGGCATCAAATACAATCCACCTAATGGCGGCCCGGCTGACACCAACGTCACCAAAGTGGTGGAAGATCGCGCCAACGCCCTGCTGGCCGACGGCCTGAAAGGCGTGAAGCGTATTTCCCTGGACGAGGCGATGGCCTCCGGCCACGTGAAAGAGCAGGATCTGGTGCAGCCGTTCGTCGAAGGGCTGGCGGATATCGTCGATATGGCGGCGATCCAGAAAGCCGGTCTGAAGCTGGGCGTTGATCCGCTCGGCGGTTCCGGTATCGAATACTGGAAACGTATTGCCGAGCACTACAAGCTGGATCTGACCATCGTTAACGACCATGTCGATCAGACCTTCCGCTTTATGCACCTCGATAAAGACGGCGCGATCCGCATGGACTGCTCCTCTGAGTGCGCGATGGCCGGCCTGCTGGCGCTGCGCGACAAGTTCGACCTCGCCTTCGCCAACGACCCGGACTACGACCGTCACGGCATCGTCACCCCGGCGGGGCTGATGAACCCGAACCACTACCTGGCCGTTGCCATCAACTACCTGTTCCAGCATCGTCCACAGTGGGGCGCAGAGGTTGCCGTGGGTAAAACCCTGGTCTCCTCCGCCATGATCGACCGCGTGGTGAACGACCTGGGCCGCAAGCTGGTGGAAGTGCCGGTGGGCTTCAAGTGGTTTGTGGATGGTCTGTTCGACGGCAGCTTCGGTTTTGGCGGCGAAGAGAGCGCGGGGGCATCCTTCCTGCGCTTCAACGGTACGCCGTGGTCTACCGACAAAGATGGCATCATCATGTGCCTGCTGGCAGCGGAAATCACTGCCGTCACCGGTAAGAACCCGCAGGAGCACTACAACGAGCTGGCAGCCCGTTTCGGTGCCCCGAGCTATAACCGTCTGCAGGCTTCTGCTACTTCTGCACAGAAAGCGGCGCTGTCTAAACTGTCTCCTGAAATGGTCAGTGCCAGCACCCTGGCGGGTGACCCGATCACTGCCCGTCTGACGGCAGCACCGGGTAACGGCGCGTCGATTGGCGGCCTGAAGGTGATGACCGAGAACGGCTGGTTCGCAGCCCGTCCATCCGGTACCGAAGATGCGTACAAAATCTACTGTGAAAGCTTCCTTGGCGACGAGCACCGTCAGCTGATCGAGAAAGAAGCGGTGGAGATTGTGAGTGAAGTGCTGAAAAACGCATAAGTGCGGTAGGTGTGCCGGGCGGCGCTGCGTTTGCCCGGCCTGGAAATTCAAACGGCAACCCTGGGGTTGCCGTTTTTTTATTAGCTCAGTTTATTCTTTAGCTCAAAGCGCGGCGATACCAGCCCGTAGAGCGTCCAGCCCATAAAGGTCACCATCGCCCCGTACAGCATCGCTTCCTGGCCGGAAGAGTAGAGGGCATAGAAACTGTAAATTGCCCCCACCAGCGCCACAATATTGGCCACCTTCGCTTTGCCCGGGTCGACTTTCGCCACCTTCTGAATAATCACCAGCGCCGCCATCGACAGAATGTACGGGATGATATTGGTCACCACCGCCAGGTTGACCAGCACGTTGAACTGGCTGTTCAGCGACGGGCTGATGGTCATCAGCGACAGACCGCTCTGGAAGACAACAATCGCCAGCATCCCTTGCACCGGTGCTTCTGATTTGGTGACGCGGGAGAAGATTTTCGGGAAGTAACCCGCGTCGGCCGAGGTTTTAAACACCTGGGCGATGGTGAACTGCCAGCCGAGGAGTGAACCGCAGCACGACATTACCATCAGACCCATGATCACTTTCCCGACTTCCGGAGTGAACATCTGCGCGAAGGCCAGCCCGAACGGCGCGGTAGAGTTGGCGAGATCCATGTTCGGCACAATCCCGGCAATCACGTTGGTGGAGACGATATAGATCACCGCCGCGCCCAGAGTTCCGCCCAGCACCGCAATCGGCACGTTCTTCTCCGGATTTTCCACCACTTCGGCGTTAGCACAGGCGGATTCCAGCCCGAGGAAGGCCCATAACGTCATGGCGATGGACGAGCCTACGGCGGTGAAGAACGGCACATGGTGCGGGTTCCAGGAGTTGGCGTACAGCGTCGGGCTAAACCAGAACCAGCCGATGATGCACAGCCCGACCACCGGGATGATCACGCCCCAGACGGTAATGCTGCTGAGCTGTCCGGTAATGCGCGCCCCGCCAAAGTTGGCGACGGTGCAGATCCACAGCACGCCGATGGTGGCTAAACCAATTTGTACCGGGCTCAGCGTTGCGCCGAATAACTCGGTACCGTAACCCACCGCCGAAATCGCAATGGCGACGTTAGCGATCAGCAACGATACGCCGTAGGTATAGTTGGCCATAAAGTTACCCGACTTACCGAAGGCATATTCGGCATAGCCGCCCATCCCGCCTGACTTGCGGCTGAACATCCCGCACTTGGCGAAGGCCCACGCCAGCGCCATCGAACCTACCGCCGTCACCAGCCAGGAGATGATCGAGATGGTCCCCACCTCCGCAAGCTTGGTGGGAAGCATGATAATGCCGGAGCCCATCATGTTGACCATGGTGAGGATGGTGAGCTGCACCACCCCCATTTTGTTGGATTTACTCATAATGTCTCTCCTTTCAGCAGCGCGGGCTGAGCGGCAGGTTGTTTGATGACGTAGCAGCGAACCTGTTTACGTCCGTCACACTCTTCGACGTAGACGCCCTGCAGTTCCGGGGCAAAGCCCGGCAGCAGGTTGATCCCCTCTTCGAGAGCGGCGAAGTAGCGCAGCACCGATCCACCCCAGATCTCACCCGGAACCACACACAGCACGCCCGGCGGATAAGGGAGGGCACCTTCAGCGGCAATCAGGCCTTCCGCATCGCGCAGGGAGACCAGCTCGACCTCGCCGCGCAGGTAGGCGTAGTTGGCGTCCTGCGGGTTCATCATCACCCGTGGGAAGTGCGATTTACGGAACATCTCTTTCTGCAACTGCTTCACGTTATGGCGGGCGTACAGCTCATGCATCTCCTGACAGATCTGGCGCAGGGTGTAACCGGCGTAGCGTTCCGGGTACTGTTTACAGATCGACGGCAGCACCTCTTTCAGCGGAGCATCGGTCTGGAGCAGTTTCTCGAAGCGCACCAGCTGGGCGACCAGCTGCTGCAGCTTACCCATATCTTCCGCAGGGGTGAGCAGGAACAGGATCGAGTTGAGATCGCATTTCTCCGGGACGATGCCGTTTTCACGCAGGAAGTTAGCCAGAATGGTGGCCGGAACGCCGAAATCGTCATACTCACCGGTGCGGGCATTGATCCCCGGCGTAGTCAGCAGCAGTTTGCACGGATCGATAAAGTACTGGTGCTCGGCGTAGCCTTCAAAAGCGTGCCAGTTCTCGCCCGGTACGAAGTGGAAGAAGCGCAGATTGGTGGCAATGTCGGCGGTGTCGGCACTTTCCCATGGACGGCCATCCACCGTTTCCGGCACAAACGGGCGAATGAACTGGCAGTTTTGCAGGATCAGCTTGCGCGCCTCGATACCGTTCACCACGCAGTCCATCCACATGTTGCGGCCGCTTTGCCCCTCATGCATCCGGGCGTTGATATCCAAGGCGGCAAACAGCGGATAGAACGGGCTGGTGGAGGCGTGCATCATAAAGGCGTTGTTCAGACGTTTATGCGGGACATAACGCTGCTGGCCTTTAATGTGGCGGTCTTTCTTGTGGATCTGCGAAGTCTGGGAGAAACCCGCCTGCTGTTTATGCACCGACTGGGTGACCAGAATGCCCGGGTCGTTCTCGTCCAGCTCCAGCAGCAGCGGGGAGCAGTCCGCCATCATCGGGATAAACTGCTCGTAACCTACCCAGGCAGAGTCAAACAGGATGTAATCGCAGAGATGACCAATCTTATCCACCACCTGACGGGCGTTATAGATGGTGCCATCGTAGGTGCCGAGCTGGATCACCGCCAGGCGGAACGGACGTTGGTCACGTGCCCGGCCCGGCGCCACCTCTGACACCAGCTCGCGCAGATAGCTCTCTTCAAAGCAGTGGGCATCGATACCGCCGATAAAGCCGTACGGGTTACGCGCGGTTTCGAGATAGACCGGTGTGGCCCCGGCCTGCAACAGCGCCCCGTGGTGGTTGGATTTATGGTTATTACGATCGAACAGCACCAGATCATCCGGGGTGAGCAGGGCGTTAAGCACCACCTTGTTGGAAGAGGACGTCCCATTCAGCACGAAGTAGGTTTTATCCGCATTAAAGACTTTCGCCGCATGCTGCTGGGCGATACACGGCGCGCCTTCGTGGATCAGTAGATCGCCCATCGCCACATCGGCATTGCACAGGTCGGAGCGGAACAGCGTCTCACCAAAGAAATCGACAAACTGATTACCCGCCGGATGACGACGGAAGAACTGCCCGCCCTGATGCCCCGGGCAGTCAAAGGCGCTGTTGCCCTGGGCGACGTAATCCACCAGCGCGCGGAAGAACGGCGGACGCAGCTGCGTTTCGTACTTCTGCGCGGCCGCTTCCAGCTGGCGTCCGTAGAAATCATTGCAGTTGTCGGCACATTCAAAAACGCCCTGAATGCGCGATAAATACTCTGCCGGAACAATCTCTTCTTTATGGGTGGAAATAAATACGGGAATATTAAAACCCGTCGCGTCTATTTTTTCGATCGTGCCGTTTTCAATATCGCTCACCGCCAGCACCACCGCAGCGACGTCGATATAATCCGAGTCGTTTACATCCACTATGTCACGGGTGGTAGTAAAACAGTGTGGGCAGGTACGGCTGGTGGCAATTTTTAACGTTTTCATCTTTCACTCTTTATTTTAGGTAATAAGGGTCCTTCGATTTCTATAAATAAGAAATCGCTATATACCGGAAAAAAAGCAAAGTCGGGCCGCTGATAAAAAAATCAGGACATTGCTTTTTGCACAATAAAATCCAGTCCGTCCGGTGACGGATGCGTCTGAATCAAGGGGAATAAGCGCACGGGTTCACAGCCAACCGGCTGTAAAAGCGATCTTTTTAGGGATGCCTGTAAGCAAGTGCGCCAGAAGTCGAAGGACTACCGGGCGTTGAAGAGATGAAAGTCAAAGCAGTTGCGGTGGGCAAACTTCATGATATGCGTTACCCGCCTTATGTGAGGCATAAAACGATTGTTGTTTTCCATTTTTACTTTTCCCTTTCAGTAATTGAAAGCGTGGTCATTTTATCCGGAAAAGGGGGGCAAACCGTGAAGATGATCAATATTATAGGATCATTTAAGAAATAAATCTCCGCATTTCATGTAGAGCGCAGATCAAAACGCTGTTTCGTGTGAATTGTGTTAATTTTATGTATTTTAATTGTTTTGCGTTGCCGAAAAAATAAGATCCGGCCTTCGCAATCTTTTCTTTGGATATAAATATTCGATTTTTTTTATTTTAAGTGAAATTAATTTGAATGGTTATTCATAGCATAAACCGATAACCGATACCGGTTTCAGTTAATAAATGGCGAGGGCGCGCGGGATCCACCTCGAGTTTCTGCCGAAGATGCCCCATATATATGCGCAGGTAGTGACTATGCTCCACCGCATTTGGCCCCCAGACCTGGCTTAACAGCTGGCGCTGGGTGAGGACTTTACCGTGATTGTTCAGCAGCACCGCCAGAAGGCGGAACTCGATTGGGGTCAGGTGGATTTCCGCCTCACCGCGCTGAATTCGTCGTGACGCCAGATCGACGCGAATATCGGAAAAGCGATATACCGGATCGGCGGGAGCGGTGGTGGCGTGGCGGCGCAGGGCGACGCGCAGGCGCGCCTGCAGTTCGCCAATGCCAAAGGGCTTGCTGAGATAGTCGTCGGCTCCGGCATCAAGCGCGGCAATTTTGTCGGTCTCTTCCAGACGCGCCGAGAGCACAATGATCGGCATCTGGCTCCACTGGCGCACTTCGCGGATAAAGTCGAGGCCGTCGCCGTCCGGCAGACCCAAATCGAGGATCACCAGATCCGGCTTGCGGGTGGCGGCTTCAATCAGGCCCCGCTGCAAGGTTCCGGCATCGTATACGCGCAGGCCTTCACCTTCCAGCGCGGCGCGCAGAAAACGGCTGATGGCGAGTTCATCTTCAACAATCAGAACGTTAATCACAGATCCTCTGGAAATTCATTCAGTTCAGGTGGCGTGTCGCGCGGCAGTGTAACACAAAATCCGGCCCCCCCTTCGGGGCGGTTATGGGCCGTGATGGTGCCACCGTGTACCTCAACAATCGCCTGGCAGATGGCCAGCCCCAGCCCGACGCCGGGAATGGCGGACTCCTTATTCCCGCGGGCGAACTTATCAAAGATAGCCTGTTCCTGACCCACCGGAATGCCGGGGCCGGTATCCCACACCTCCAGCTGCAGCTGGTCAGGGGTGACGCTGGCGTGAATGCCGATTTGCGCTCTGCTCCCCGCGTACTTGCCGGCGTTCTCCAGCAGGTTAATCAGTACCCGCTCGAACAGCGGGCCATCCACGTGGATCAAGGCCAGGGGATCTGACATATCGAGCGCGATATGCCGCCCACCGAGCCCCGGCTCCAGGGTTTTTAAGGCGCTGCCGATCACCTCTTCCAGGGTCAGCCACTCTTTCTTCAGGTTAAAACCGCCGGACTGGATCCGCGCCATATCCAGCAGGTTGTTCACCAGGCGGGTGGTATTCAGCACGTGCTGGCGGATCTCGCTGGCCTGGGGGGCGTGGCGCGAGCCCTCTGCCGCAAGGTCGAGGGTCAGGATCTCCGACTGGCCGAACAGCACCGTCAGCGGCGTGCGCAGATCGTGCGAGAGGGCCGCCAGCAGGGAGTTACGAATGCTCTCCCGCTCGCTGGCTAATCGCGCCTGCTCTTCGCTGGTGGTCAACGCCAGGCGTTCAAGGGCATTGGCGACCAGCAGGGTAAAGGTCTCCAGCAGACGCTGCTGCTCGGGGATCATCAGCTGGCGCAGGTTGGACGGCTCGACGATAGCCACTCCCTGGTGCTGCAGCGGCAGGATAAGATACGGCACGCCGGGCAGGGTGTCGGTTCCCGCCCCGGCGGGCTGGCCCTTGTCGAAGCTCCAGCGGGCGATGGCTTCATCCCAGGGGGTCATGCCCGAGGCGGGAGAGAGCGGGCGCAGCGCGCCCTCGCGATCCGGCACCAGGATCAGGCTGCGGGCGTGAAAGGTGGAGTGGATAAACTGCTGGCTGGTCTGAGCGATATCCTGCGGCGTGCGGCCCACCGCCAGCGCCTTCGACATCTCATACAGATGGCGGGTGCGCTGCTCGCGGTAGCGGGCGATCCGCGCCTGATAGCGCACCCCCGCTGTCAGGTTGCCGATCAGCAGGCCCACCGCCAGCATCACGGCGAAGGTGAGAACGTACTGGACATCCGACACCGCCAGGGTGCCGCGCGGGGCGATGAAAAAGAGATCGAAGCTGACCACGTTGATCACCGTTGCCAGCACCGACGGCCAGCGGCCGTAAAACAGCGCCACCACCACCACCCCCAGCAGATAGATCATCACCAGGTTGGCGGCATCAAAATCGGGTAGCCACTGGCTGGCGATAAAGGTGATCAGGGCGCAGAGCAGGACCGCCACAAGACAGCCGCGCAGCTGGATCCGCCATTTATCGCTGAACGTCCGGTTATCCGGGGTTCTGGCGGGCAGGGCTGCGGGTTTGTCGTCAAGAGCGACGATCAGTAGGTCGAGGTCGGGGGCGCGCTGGGCCAGCTTATCGGCAAAGGTATCCCGGCTGAACCAGCGGCGATGTGAACGTCTGCCGATAACAATTTTGCCGAGGTTATGCTCCCGGGCGTAGCGCAGGATGGCTTTATCTTCCGCCTGTTCGGCCAGAGTGGCGGTTTCGGCGCCCAGCTCCTGGGCCAGACGCAGGGCGCTGAGAATGGCGCGGCGCTGGTTCTCCGGCAGGCGGTGCAGCTGCGGTGTCTCGACGTAGACGGCATGCCAGACGCTGCCGAACTTCGCCGCCAGACGCGCGGCGGTGCGCACCAGCTTCTCATTGCCGCTGCCGTGGCCGATACAGAGCAGAATCGCATCCCGGGTATGCCAGACTTTTTCCTCACCCTGATGGTCGCGCCAGGCCCGCATCTGATCGTCCACCCGGTCGGCGGTGCGGCGCAGGGCCAGCTCGCGCAGGGCGATCAAATTGCCTTTACGGAAGAAGTGTTCGATTGCCCGCTCCGCCTGCCCGGCGATATAAACCTTGCCTTCGTGCAGGCGCTGGCGCAGATCGTCCGGGGGCAAATCCACCAGAACCACTTCGTCCGCGGCGTCGAAGAACGGATCCGGGACGGTCTCCCGGACCTGAATGCCGGTAACGCCGCTGACCACGTCGTTAAGGCTCTCAAGATGCTGGACGTTAACGGTGGTAAAGACATCGATGCCCGCCTCCAGCAGCTCCTCGACGTCCTGCCAGCGTTTAGGGTGGCGCGAGCCGGGGGCATTGCTGTGCGCCAGCTCGTCCATCAGGATCAGCGCCGGGCGGCGGGCGAGGGCGGCATCGAGATCAAACTCCGTCACCAGCCGTCCGCGATGGTGAATGCGACGGGGCGGCTGGGTCGCCAGTCCGGCCAGCAGGGCGGCGGTCTCCTGGCGACCGTGGGTCTCCGCCACGCCGATCAGAATATCGAGCCCCTGGGCGCGCAGACGCTGCGCTTCACTGAGCATGGCGAAGGTCTTGCCGACCCCCGCGCAGGCACCGAAGAAAATTTTCAGCTTGCCGCGATGGGGAGCGGCAGCCTGCTCCAGCAGTTTGTCCGGGTCCGGGCGCTGAGGCTCGTCGATCATTTAGTTTTTCCTTAGTGCGTCCAGCGCCAGATTTAATTCAACAATGTTGACCACCGCGCCGCCCATCGCGCTGAAGAGCGGTTTTTGCGTATGCTCTGCCACCAGCTGGCTGAGCTGGGCGGGCGCGAGCTGACGCGCCTGCGCCACGCGCGGGATCTGCCAGGCGACCGCCTGCGGCGTCAGGCTGTAGTCCAGCCCGCTGGCGGAGGCGGTGACCAGCTCAACCGGCACCGCCTGGCTGGCCTGCGGATTGGCGACCCGTAAGGCCGCCACGCGGGCGCGAATGGCGTTATCCAGCTCAGGGTTGCTGCCCGCCAGGTTACTGCCGCCCGAGGCCAGCGGATTATACGGGCTTTCAGCCGTGGCGGAAGGACGGCCATGAAAGTAGCCTGCTCCGGTAAACGCTTGCCCAATCAGCCGTGAACCGCGGATCTCCCCCTGCTGGTGGATTAGCGAACCATTGGCCTGGTCGGCAAACCACCACTGGCCCAGAGCGGTGGTCACCAGCGGGTAGACGCCGCCGGTGACAAGGGCCAGCAGAATAAACAACAGTATAGCGGGACGTAACATAGCCATTTGATTTTCCTCTTAAACCAGCCCGAACAGGGTGAGCACCAGGTCGATAGCCTTAATGCCGATAAAGGGCACCACCAGCCCACCCAGACCGTAGATCCACAGATTGCGGCGCAGCATGGCGGCGGCAGTGAGCGGCTTGTAGCCCACCCCCTTCAGCGCCAGCGGGATCAGAAAGACAATGATCAGCGCGTTAAAGATCACCGCGCTCAGGATCGCCGAGGCGGGGGAGTGCAGGTGCATCACGTTCAGGGCGTTCAGCTGCGGATAGGTCGCCGCAAACGCCGCCGGAATAATGGCAAAGTATTTCGCCACGTCGTTGGCGATGCTGAAGGTGGTCAGCGAGCCCCGGGTCATCAGCATCTGTTTGCCGATATGCACCACCTCAATCAGCTTGGTCGGGTTGGAGTCGAGGTCGACCATGTTCCCGGCCTCTTTAGCCGCCTGGGTACCGGAGTTCATTGCTACCGCCACATCCGCCTGGGCGAGGGCCGGGGCGTCGTTGGTGCCGTCCCCGGTCATTGCCACCAGCCGTCCTTCAGCCTGGTACTGGCGGATCAGCGCCAGTTTGGCCTCGGGTGTGGCCTCAGAGAGAAAATCATCCACCCCCGCCTCGGCGGCAATGGCGGCGGCGGTCAGACGGTTGTCCCCGGTGATCATTACCGTTTTAATGCCCATTTTGCGCAGCTGGGCAAAACGCTCCTTGATGCCCCCTTTAACAATGTCCTTCAGGGCGATCACCCCCAGCACCGTCGCGCCTTCGGCCACCACCAGCGGCGTGGCCCCCTGCCGGGCGACGTTCTCCACCAGGGTATCGACCTGAGGCGGGAAGTGACCGTTGTTGGCGGCGATATGCCTGCGAATGGCATCCACCGAGCCCTTGCGGATCAGCCGGTCCTGAATGTTAATCCCGCTCATCCGCGTCTGCGCCGTAAAGGGGACAAAGGTGGCATGCAGACTCTGCACGTCGCGCTGGCGCAGGTTAAAGCGCTGCTTGGCGAGGATCACGATGCTGCGGCCTTCCGGGGTTTCATCCGCCAGCGAGGCCAGCTGGGCCGCGTCGGCCAGCGTTTTTTCGTCCACGCCCGGGGCGGGCAGGAATTCCGAGGCCTGACGGTTGCCGAGGGTGATAGTGCCGGTTTTATCCAGCAGCAGCACGTCCACGTCGCCCGCCGCCTCCACCGCCCGGCCGCTGGTGGCGATGACGTTGGCCGCCAGCATCCGGCTCATGCCCGCCACGCCGATGGCCGACAGCAGGCCACCGATGGTGGTCGGGATCAGGCAGACCAGCAGGGCAACCAGCACGGTGACGCTCACCGCCGTGCCGCCATATGAGGAGAAGGGCCACAGAGTGGCGGTCGCCAGCAGGAAGACGATGGTCAGCGCCACCAGCAGGATGGTCAGGGCGATCTCGTTCGGGGTTTTCCGCCGCTGGGCCCCTTCCACCATAGCGATCATCCGGTCGAGGAAGGTCTCGCCAGGGTTAACGCTGCACTGGATCACCAGCCAGTCGGAGAGAATGCGCGTCCCGCCGGTGACCGAGGCAAAATCGCCGCCGGACTCGCGGATCACCGGCGCAGATTCGCCGGTGATCGCGCTCTCATCCACCGAGGCGCCCCCTTCAATGACCTCTCCGTCGCAGGGGATAATGTCCCCGGCCTCCACCAGCACGATGTCGCCTTTGCGCAGCGTGTCCGCCGGAACTCTGTCGGTCCCGGCACCGTATCTGGCTTCGCGCAGCTTGCGGGCAAACGCCGTTTTCTGCACCCCTTTGAGGCTGTTGGCCTGCGCTTTGCTGCGGCCTTCTGCCAGCGCCTCGGCGACGTTGGCAAACAGCACGGTGAACCACAGCCACAGGCTGATCGCCGCGGTAAAGGTGGCGCTTCCTGGCAGCACTCCACCCGCCATGGCAAGGGCCAGCAGGGTGGTCAGCAGGCTGCCCAGCCAGACGATAAACATCACCGGGTTGCGCCACTGTACGCGCGGGTCGACTTTTTTAACCGCATCCATCAGCGCCTGACGAACCAGCGAAGGTTCGAGCAGGGCCAGTTGCTTACGACTCATGACCAATACTCCGCAAAATCAGCGTAAAGAGAGATGTTCCGCAACCGGGCCTAAGGCGAGGGCGGGGATAAAGGTGAGGGCACCCACCAGCAGGACGGTGCCGATCAGCAGGCCAACAAACAGCGCGCCGTGGGTCGGTAAGGTGCCGCCCGAGGCGGGCTGGCGGGTCTTATTCACCAGCGATCCGGCGATAGCCATCACCGGGATAATTACCCCAAAGCGTCCGATTAACATGCAGAACGCCAGCAGACAGTTCCAGAACGGCGAGTTGGCGCTCAGGCCCGCAAAGGCGCTGCCATTGTTGTTGGCCGCCGACGAAACCGCATACAGCACCTCGCTGAACCCGTGGATCCCGGGGTTGAAAATGCCGCTGCGTCCCGCCTCGGTCATCAGCGCCAGCGCGGTGCCGAGCAGCACCAGCGCCGGGGTGACGAGGATCGCCAGCGCGGTCAGCTTCATCTCCCGCACGTCGATTTTCTTACCCAGATATTCCGGGGTGCGGCCAATCATCAGCCCGGCGATAAATACCGCCAGCAGCACGAACAGCAGCATGCCGTACAGGCCCGAACCGACGCCGCCAAATACCACTTCACCGATCTGCATCAGCCACAGCGGGATCATCCCACCCAGCGCGGTGAAGGAGTCATGCATGGCGTTGACCGCCCCGCAGGAGGCGGCGGTGGTGACCACGGCGTACAGGCTGCTGGCGAGTATGCCAAAGCGGCTCTCTTTGCCCTCCATATTGCTGTTGCTGTCCGCTCCCAGCAGCATAAAGTGGCTGTTGCCCTGCCATTCCGCCCACATCACCAGCGCGGCGCAGATCGCAAAGATAATGGACATGGTCCAGAGGATCGCATGCCCCTGGCGGCGATCGCTGACCGCATCGCCAAAGGCAAAGCACAGTGCGGCGGGGATCAGGAAGATCGCCAGCATCTGCACGGCGTTCGTCAGTGCCGTCGGGTTCTCAAACGGGTGGGCAGAGTTGGCATTAAAGAAGCCGCCCCCGTTAGTGCCGAGCATTTTGATCGCCTCCTGAGAGGCCACCGGCCCCATCGGCAGCAGCTGTCTGGCTCCCTCCAGCGAGGTGAAGGGCTGATAAGGCAGCAGGTTTTGCAGCACGCCCTGCTGGATAAACAGCAACGCGATGATCAACGACAGCGGCAGCAACACCCACAGGGTGATGCGGGTCAGATCGACCCAGGCGTTACCCAGCGTGGTGATATTCTGGCGAGCAAAAGCGCGGGTGAGGGCGAAGATCACCGCAATGCCGCTGGCCGCCGAGAGGAAGTTTTGCACCGTCAGACCCGCCATCTGGCTGAAGTAGCTCAGGGTGGTCTCCCCGGCATAGGACTGCCAGTTGGTATTGCTGACAAAACTCACCGCGGTGTTCAGCGCCAGATGCCAGGAGAGTCCCGGCAGCTGCTGTGGATTGAGCGGCAGATAACCCTGCAGCATTAACATGGCGAACAGGGCCACCAGGCCTACCCCGTTCAGCAGCAGGATCGCCAGCAGGTAGTGACGCCAGCCCATCTCTGCGGTGCCGATCCCGAGCATTCGCAGCAGTCCCGCGTCCAGGGTCTGCACCCCGGGCAGCGGCAGGCCGTTTATCATCCGCGCCAGCCACATCCCCAGCGGGCGGGCAAGTATGAATAGCACCAGCAGAAAGCCGGCAATAAGCAGAAATCCCTGGGCAGCCATCAGAATGCCTCCGCGTTCAACAGGGCATAAATAAGATATCCCAGTAACAGGAACACCAGCACGATGCCCGCAATTACACCTGCACTCACAATTCACCTCCGGGTGACGTTAGTAATGGTGCAAAGGGTAAAATTTCGCTCGCAAAGATTTCGCAAAAATCGGCGGGGAAGGTGTAAAAAAAGTATAAAGAGGGATAAGACCCTAATTTAACTAATGGTTAGTATAAATTTAACTTTTCTGTAACTTAATTACGGAGTGAAGTGTAAATATTCACTAAATGGATGCCAAAAGTGGTCGGATGAGTAGTAAAATTACAGCCAAAGCGTTACTATTTTCATCAGATAACCAGTCTTACTTTTCCGGAGAGGGTTTCCGGCCAGATAAAGGGGAGAAAATGATGGAATTTTACAAAGCATATCCGGCACATATCGTTTTTATTCGCCGCACTTTCGCTGTTGTAGCGGGTGTTCTGGCGTTACCAGTGATGCTTTTCTGGAAAGAACGGTCTCGTTTTTATAGCTACCTGCATCGCGTCTGGGCTAAAACCAGCGATAAACCGGTGTGGATGGAGCAGGCTGAAAAAGCCGTTTGTGATTTTTATTAAGTTTTAAGCAAGACTACACACAGCACCGCAGCAATAAAAAAACCGCCACAGCAATGTGGCGGTTTTTTTATCCCTCGGGATTCGCGGTCCGTTGGGAAGACTGCAACTCTACCAGAGAAGGCCATTCTCGCTGAGAGATAACTCCGGGTCAAATTACGTAACCTAAACATATTCTTAAAGAAGCCCACGACAGGTTTAACACTGGGTCAGACCTTCTATTATGAGCCGTCCCTTTTCGCCATCTCGCAAATGGGCACCGGTCCCGGAAAAGGTCTATCAACAACCGTTGCAACTCTTACCAGAGCTTGTGTCTGCCGGATTATCACCGGTGGTGAACGGTGGAGCGGTTAATTTGCAGGGACCGCATAATGAAACGCTATCTATGTATCGCGTTCATTGTCGCCAGCGTATTGGTGGTAAGAAGTGACGATCCAGCCGGGTTCGTTATTCTTACCGCATTCACGCAGGACAAGTAGCGTTAAGGCCGCCATCAGGGCGGCCTTTTTTATTCCATTATGGCTACACTTGTTAAAGCGAAGTATCCTCGATGACCTGGAGATGTTACAGACGATAATACTGGAGTGTTATGGCCACCCATCTGGTCTGGTTTCGCGCCGATTTGCGCATCCACGACAACCTGGCGCTTGCCGCCGCCTGTCGCGACAAAAATGCCCGCGTACTGGCGCTTTTCATCGCCACGCCGCAACAGTGGCACCAGCACGCTATGGCGCCGCGTCAGGCCGCGTTTCTTCACGCCCATCTTGACGATCTACAGCAGCAGCTGGCTGATAAAGGCATTCCACTGCTGTATGCCGAAGTCGCTGATTTTGCGGCGCAGGCTGACAAAGTAGCGCAGCTCTGTGCCGGGCATGAGGTCACCCATCTTTTTTATAACTACCAGTACGAACTGAACGAGCAGCAGCGCGATCGCCAGCTCGAACGCGTGCTGGAGGACGTAATCTGCCAGGGGTTCGACGACAGCGTTATCCTTCCCCCCGGCAGCGTGATGACCGGCAATCACGAGATGTATAAGGTATTTACGCCCTTTAAAAACGCCTGGCTGCGGCGGCTGAAAGAGGGGCTGCCCGAGTGTGCGGCGGCACCTGCCGCGCGTGAGGGCGAGAAGGTTACGCCGGTAGCGCTGGAATTCAACTACCCGCAGCAGGCGTTCGATGCCGCGCTGTTCCCGGCGAGCGAGAAAGAGGCGATAGCCCGGCTGCGCCAGTTCTGTCAGCACGAGGCGGGCAACTATGAGACGCAGCGTGATTTTCCGGCGATAGAAGGCACCAGCCGTCTCTCCGCTTGTCTGGCGTTGGGGGTATTGTCACCCCGTCAGTGCCTGCACAGATTGCTGGCCGAACAGCCTCAGGCGCTGGAGGGCGGCCCCGGCTCGGTCTGGTTAAACGAGCTGATCTGGCGAGAGTTTTATCGTCATCTGATGACGTATCACCCTGATTTATGTAAATATCGACCATTCATTCGTTGGACTGATAACGTGAAATGGCAGTCAGACGATGACCCGTTGCAGGCCTGGCAATATGGACAGACCGGCTATCCGATCGTCGATGCTGCCATGCGTCAGCTGAATGAAACCGGCTGGATGCACAACCGCCTGCGGATGATTACCGCCAGCTTCCTGGTGAAAGACCTGCTGATCGACTGGCGAGCCGGGGAACGTTACTTTATGTCGCAGCTGATCGATGGCGATCTGGCCGCCAACAACGGCGGCTGGCAGTGGGCGGCGTCAACCGGAACCGATGCCGCACCCTATTTTCGTATTTTTAACCCGACAACCCAGGGGCAGAAGTTCGATACCGACGGCGTGTTTATCCGCCGCTGGCTGCCTGAGCTGGCCAGGGTGCCGGACAAGGCCATCCATGACCCCTGGAACTGGGCGGACAAACAGGGGATCACCCTCGATTACCCGCGCCCGGTTGTCGATCATAAACAGGCACGCGTCGCCACGCTGGCAGCGTATGAAGCCGCCCGAAAAGCGTAAGGGAGTAACAATGAAAAACAGTGAACTGGAAAAACTGATCAACGACAAACTGAACAGCGCGAGCTTCAGTGACTACGCGCCGAACGGCCTGCAGGTGGAAGGGCGTGAGCAGGTGCAGAAAATTGTCACCGGCGTGACCGCAAGCCAGGCGCTGATTGATGAAGCGGTGCGCCAGAAAGCCGATGCGGTGATTGTCCACCACGGCTATTTCTGGAAAGGCGAATCCCCGGTGATCCGCGGCATGAAGCGTAACCGTCTGAAAACGCTGCTGGAAAACGATATCAACCTCTACGGCTGGCACCTGCCGCTGGACGCCCACCCGGAGCTGGGGAACAACGCCCAGCTGGCGGCGCTACTCGGCATTAACATCATGGGTGAAATCGAGCCGCTGGTCCCCTGGGGCGAACTCTCCATGCCGGTACCGGGCCTCGAGCTGGCATCCTGGATTGAAGCCCGGCTGGGGCGTCGTCCGCTCTGGAGCGGCGATACCGGGCCGGACCGGGTACAGCGCGTCGCCTGGTGTACCGGCGGCGGGCAGGGCTTTATCGACAGCGCGGCGCGTTTTGGCGTCGATGCCTTTATTACCGGCGAAGTGTCGGAGCAGACCATTCACTCTGCCCGGGAGCAGGGGCTGCATTTCTATGCGGCGGGACACCATGCTACAGAACGCGGCGGCATTCGCGCCCTCGGCGAATGGCTGACGGAAGCCACTGACCTGGATGTCACCTTTGTGGATATCCCTAATCCAGCCTGATGAGAGGTGTATAAGTGCAGAGAGCACGTTGTTATCTGTTAGGCGAAACCGCCGTGGTGCTGGAACTGGAGCCGCCGGTCACCCTGGCGACGCAAAAGCGGATCTGGCGCTTAACTCAGCGACTGGGTGAAATCCCCGAGGTGGTGGAAGCCATTCCCGGGATGAATAACATCACCGTAGTGCTTCGCAATCCCCACTCGCTGGCGCTGGATGCTATTGAGCGTCTGCAGCGCTGGTGGGAGGAGAGCGAGGCGCTCGAGCCCGAGTCCCGCTATATCGAAATCCCCGTGGTCTATGGTACCGCTGTGGGCCCCGATCTGGGCGAGGTGGCCCGGCACGCGGGGTTAACCGAGAAACAGGTCGTGGAACTCCACTCGTCCATTGATTATGTGGTCTGGTTTTTAGGTTTTCAGCCGGGCTTCCCTTATCTGGGCGGGCTGCCTGAGCAGCTGGCAACCCCGCGCCGGGATGAACCACGGCTGCAGGTACCGGCAGGCTCGGTGGGGATTGGCGGGGCGCAAACCGGCATTTACCCGTTAGCGACGCCTGGCGGCTGGCAGCTGATTGGGCACACCCCGTTGCCGCTGTTCGATCCACATCGTGACGAGCCGGTGCTGCTGCGACCGGGCGATACCGTGCGGTTTATCCCGCAGAAGGAGGGGGTATGCTAAAAATACTTCGCGCAGGACTCTATACCTCGGTGCAGGACGGCGGGCGCATCGGTTTTCGCCAGTCGGGGATCAGCTACTGCGGCGCGCTGGATAAACCGGCCCTGCAGATTGGCAATATCCTGGTGGGCAACGACCCGGACGATGCCGCGCTGGAGATCACCCTCGGGCAGTGTACTTTCGAATTTGAACAGGACGGCTGGTTTGCCCTGACCGGCGCGGGCTGTGACGCCCGGCTTGACGGCGCGGCGGTCTGGACCGGCTGGCGTCTGCCGGTGAAAGCCGGACAACAGCTTACCCTCAATCGCCCCCGCCGCGGCATGCGCAGCTATCTGGCGATTGCAGGCGGCATTGACGTACCGTCGGTGATGAACTCCCTCAGCACCGATCTGAAGGTGGGCCTCGGCGGCCACGAAGGGCGTCTGCTGAAAGATGGCGATCGGCTGGCCGTCCGGCCCGGCGGGCGCAGGTTCCTTGAAGCGCAGGGCGTAAAGCAGCTGCTGTGGGATAACCGCGTGCGCGCCTTGCCGGGGCCGGAGTATCACGAGTTTGATAAAGCCTCGCAGGATGCGCTCTGGCGACTGCCGTGGCAGCTCAGCCCGCAGAGTAACCGTATGGGCTATCGCCTGCAGGGGCAGAAGCTGGTGCGCACCACCGAGCGTGAGATGCTGTCGCACGGCCTGCTGCCGGGCGTTATCCAGGTGCCGCACAACGGGCAGCCGATTGTGCTGATGAATGACGCCCAGACCACCGGAGGCTATCCGCGGATCGCCTGCATCATCGAGGCCGACATGTACCACCTGGCGCAGGCCCCGCTCGGACAGCCAATCCACTTTGTCCCCTGTACGCTGGAAGAGGCGCTCGATGCGCGACGCATACAGAGGCAGTACATCGAACAGCTGGCGTGGAGGTTGCATGATCGCGGTTGATTTAAATGCCGATTTAGGCGAAGGCTGCGGCAGCGATGCCGCGTTGTTACAGCTGGTGTCGTCGGCCAACATCGCCTGCGGTTTTCATGCCGGCGATGCCCGGACCATGCTGTCCTGCGTGCGTGAGGCGCTGAAAAACGGGGTCGCCATCGGGGCGCACCCGAGCTTCCCGGATCGGGAAAACTTTGGCCGCACGGCCATGTCCCTGCCGCCGGAGACGGTCTACGCGCAGATGCTGTACCAGATTGGTGCCCTGGCGGCGATCGTTCGCGCCGAAGGGGGGCAGCTGCGTCACGTCAAACCTCACGGCATGCTCTATAACCAGGCGGCAAAAGATCGCGACCTGGCCGATGCCATCGCCCGGGCCATCGCTACCGTCGATCCGGATTTGATTCTGGTGGGGCTGGCGGGGAGCGAGCTGATCCGTGCCGGGACGCGTTATGGCCTGATTACCCGGGAAGAGGTGTTTGCCGATCGCGGATATCAGGCGGACGGCAGCCTGGTGCCGCGTACCCAGCCCGGGGCGCTGATCGCGGATGAAGATCAGGCCCTGGCGCAAACCCTGGAGATGATCCAGCGCGGCCGGGTGAAAAGTATCACCGGCGAATGGGCAATCGTGCACGCGCAGACGGTGTGCATCCACGGTGACGGAGAACATGCGCTGGCCTTTGCCCGTCGCCTGAGTACAGAATTTGAAGCAAACAATATAAAAATCAGTGCATAACGCACACCTGCAAACACAACAGGAAAAACATCATGGCAGAGACGCTGTCCCTCTGGCCACTCATCGGTATCGCGGTGATTGTGGTCGGGTTTCTTTTACGCTTTAACCCGGTGCTGGTGGTCATTGTCGCCGGGATCGTCACTGGCCTCGCGGCGCAAATGCCCATCGCCACCATTCTGGAAAAGCTGGGGGAGGGGTTCCTCAATACCCGTAACCTGCCGTACATCCTGCTGATCCCGCTGGCGGTTATCGGCCTGCTGGAGCGCCACGGCCTGAAAGAGCGGGCGCAGGCGTGGATCGCGAAGATCCACAGCGCCACCGCCGGTCGTCTGCTGATCGTCTATCTGTTTGTCCGGGAAGCGACCGCGGCAATGGGGCTGACCAGCCTCGGCGGCCATCCGCAGATGGTGCGCCCGCTGCTGGCACCGATGGCGGAAGGGGCGGCAGAAAAACAGTATGGCGAACTGCCGGGGGCGGTGCGCTATCGCCTGCGGGCGATGTCGGCAGCCACCGACAACGTCGGGCTGTTCTTTGGCGAAGATATCTTTGTCGCCTTTGGTGCCATCATCTTTATGCATAACTTTATGCTCGAATCCGGCGGGATCCAGACCGAACCACTGCACATCGCCCTGTGGGGGATCCCGACCGCGCTCTGCGCCTTTGCGATCCACGCCACCCGCCTGTACCGCCTGGATAAGCATCTGCAGCGTGAGCTGGCTAAAGTGCAGGGAGCAGCGAAATGAACTTCCAGCAAAGCTATCTCTACTGGCTGGCAGGCCTGATCCTGCTGATCGTGGCGCTGATGTCGTTTCGCGATAAAGCCAACCCGCGGCGTATCACGACCGGCCTGTTCTGGGGCATCTACGGCCTGCTGTTCCTGCTCGGCAACTGGACCTACGATCTGGTGGGCGACAAACGCACCGTCCATATCGCGGTGGGTGTAGCGGTGGTCGGGCTGGCGCTGATCGCCGGCTTTGGCGGCGTGCGGCTGGGCAGCTATCACCAGCGCACCCCTGAAGAGCGCGAGAGCAGCGCGAAGCGTCTCGGCAATCGCCTGTTCTTACCGGCGCTGGCCATTCCGGTGGTGACGGTCGTGGGCGTACTGATGTTTAACCACATTCCGGGCCTGCAGGAGACGCTGTTCGGGCCGGGCAACCACTCGACGCTGGTGACGCTGTTCTCGATGACCGTTGGCTCGCTGGTGGGACTGGCTATGGCGGTCAAAATGACCCACGAAAAGGTGCATCAGCCCCTGCAGGAGGCGCGCCGTCTGCTCGACTCTATTGGCTGGGCCTTTATTCTGCCGCAGATCCTCGCCACCCTTGGCCTGCTGTTTACTGCCGCCGGGGTCGGGGAGGGGATTTCCTGGCTTACCCAGACCTATCTGGCGGTCGACAGCCGGTTTATCGCGGTGGTGGTCTATGCTGTGGGCATGGCGCTGCTGACCATGGTGATGGGCAATGCCTTTGCTGCCTTCCCGATTGTTACTGCCGGGATCGGCATTCCGATCCTGGTGCTGCAACATGGCGGCAACCCGGCGGTCATGGCGGCGATAGGCATGTTCTCCGGCTACTGCGGTACCCTGATGACGCCGATGGCGGCCAACTTCAACATCGTGCCCGCCGCGCTGCTGGAGCTGCCGGATAAAAATGCGGTCATCAAAGCGCAGATCCCTACCGGGGTGCTGCTGCTGATCGCCAACGTGTTTCTGCTCTACTTCCTGATGTTCCTGTAAGGAGAAATGATGCAAACCGTATTAATCACGGGATTTGAGCCCTTTGGCGGCGAAACCGTTAACCCGTCCTGGGAAGTGGTGAAGCTGCTGGATGGGATGATTATTGACGACTGCCGGGTGGTGGCGCGGCAGCTGCCCTGCGTTTTTGGCGAGTCGTTAGAGGTACTGAATGCGGCCATCGACGCGCTTCAGCCCTCCGTGGTGCTGGCGATAGGCCAGGCCGGGGGCCGCGTGGATGTGACCGTCGAGCGGGTGGCGATCAACGTTGATGACGCCCGCATCCCGGATAACCGCGGGCAGCAGCCCGTGGATGTCGCTATCGTGCCGGACGGCCCGGCGGCCTGGTTCAGCACGCTGCCGATCAAGGCCATGGTCGAGGCGCTGCGCGAGGCCGGTATTCCTGCTTCGGTTTCGCAGACCGCTGGCACCTTCGTCTGTAATCACGTGATGTATGGCGTGCTGCACAAGCTGGCTGACCGACCAGAGGTGAAAGGCGGGTTTATCCATATTCCGTACCTGCCCGAGCAGGCGGCGGCGCATCCTGGTGCCCCGAGCATGGCGAGGCAAACCCTGAAGCAGGCGCTGGAGATTGCCATTGCGGTGGCGCTGCGTCAGGCGCACGACATCAAAGTGGTGGGCGGCGCGACGCACTAACCAAGGAGTTACCATGCCAGAAGGACCAGAGATCCGCCGCGCGGCGGATAGCCTGGAGGCGGCGATAAAAGGCAAACCGCTCACCGACGTGTGGTTTGCTTTTCCTCAGTTAAAACCCTTTGAGTCCCGGCTTATCGGGGAGAAGGTTACGCAGCTGGAGACGCGCGGCAAAGCGCTGCTGACGCACTTTTCTAACCAGCTGACGCTCTACAGCCATAACCAGCTTTACGGCGTCTGGCGGGTAGCGGAGACCGGTCAGGAGCCGCAGACCACACGGGTGCTGCGCGTAAAGCTTCAGACCGCGGATAAAACCATTCTGCTCTACAGCGCCTCGGATATTGAGATGCTGCTGCCGGAACAGCTCAGCACCCATCCCTTTCTGCAGCGGGTCGGGCCGGATGTGCTGGATTTACGCCTGACGGCAGACGATGTGAAAGCGCGCTTGTTGTCAGCAAAATTCCGCAACCGGCAGTTTTCCGGGCTGCTGCTGGATCAGGGGTTTCTGGCCGGTTTAGGCAACTATTTGCGGGTCGAGATCCTGTGGCATGTAGGGCTGGCGGCGCAGCACAAGGCGTCACAGCTCACCGAACAACAGCTCGATGCCCTGTCCCACGCCCTGCTGGATATCCCGCGACTGTCGTACAACACCCGCGGGGTGGTAAATGACAAGAAGCATCACGGGGCGTTGTTCCGGTTTAAGGTGTTTCATCGGGCGGGCAAAAAGTGTGAGCGCTGCGGTGGGGTAATTGAGAAAACGACGCTGTCATCGAGGCCGTTTTACTGGTGTCCAGGGTGCCAGACATAAAAAAGCCGGGTGGCGCTAACGCTTACCCGGCCTACATCGCTTTTGTAGGCCCGGCAAGCGTCGCGCCGCCGGGCGTTTTTGTTAGCGTTTGGTAATATCCGTTTCGAAATTACGCTGCTCGTAGCCGGTGTACAGCTGACGTGGACGCGCAATTTTCATCCCGTCGGTGTGCATTTCGTTCCAGTGTGCAATCCAGCCCACGGTACGCGCCATCGCGAAGATCACGGTAAACATGGAAGACGGAATGCCCATCGCTTTCAGGATGATACCGGAGTAGAAGTCGACGTTCGGGTAGAGTTTCTTCTCGATGAAGTACGGGTCGTTCAGCGCGATGTGCTCCAGCTCCATCGCTACCTGCAGCAGGTCATCTTTGGTGCCCAGCTCTTTCAGTACTTCATGGCAGGTTTCACGCATCACGGTTGCGCGCGGATCGTAGTTTTTGTAAACACGGTGACCGAAGCCCATCAGACGGAAGGAGTCATTCTTGTCTTTCGCACGACGTACGAATTCAGGAATGTGCTCAACGGAGCTGATCTCTTCCAGCATCTTCAGTGCGGCTTCGTTCGCGCCGCCGTGGGCCGGTCCCCACAGGGAGGCAATACCTGCTGCGATACAGGCGAACGGGTTAGCGCCGGAGGAGCCCGCGGTACGCACGGTAGAGGTAGAGGCGTTCTGCTCGTGGTCAGCATGCAGGATCAGAATACGATCCATAGCGCGTTCCAGCACCGGGTTCACTTCGTACTCTTCGCACGGCGTAGCGAACATCATACGCAGGAAGTTACCGGCGTAGGAGAGGTCGTTACGGGGATAAACAAACGGCTGTCCGATGGAGTATTTGTAACACATCGCGGCCATGGTAGGCATTTTGGACAGCAGACGGAATGCGGCGATATCGCGGTGACGTGGGTTATTGACGTCCAGGGAGTCATGGTAGAACGCAGCCAGCGCGCCGGTGATGCCGCACATTACCGCCATCGGATGCGAATCACGACGGAACGCATGGAACAGACGGGTGATCTGCTCATGAATCATGGTGTGGCGGGTAACGGTGGTTTTGAACTCATCGTACTGTTCCTGGGTCGGCTTTTCGCCGTTCAGCAGGATGTAGCACACTTCCAGATAGTTGGACTCAGTGGCTAATTGATCGATGGGGAAACCGCGGTGCAGCAGGATGCCTTCGTCACCGTCGATATAGGTGATTTTAGACTCGCAAGATGCGGTAGAGGTGAAACCCGGGTCGAAGGTGAAGACACCTTTTGAACCCAACGTACGGATATCAATAACATCCTGACCGAGCGTGCCTTTTAGCACATCCAGTTCAATAGCAGCGTCACCATTTAGGGTGAGTTTTGCCTTAGTATCAGCCATTTACGGTCTCCTTAGCGCCTTATTGCTTAAGACTGCCCTTAACCGGATTTGCATTCAGCTAATTTATCATTGTTACCAGTTTGTTATTTGGCTCGCCGCTCAGCTCACGAGGAGAAACCAGGGTACAGAGCAATGGCGCTAGCAGGTAAACAAATGAGAAATCAGAGAAATAACAGCAAATCAGTGTTTGTGCAGTCCGAATTATTCAAACCTGTATATCACTAATAACTGTCCTGATAACTTCGGTCAATACCATCACACTGTTACATAACTTATTCTCAGGTGAAAGAGAGACCTCATAACTTTTGCGCATTATATGCCTTTTCTGGTGATGTTTGTAACAATAATGTTTAACATTTGTCAAATCAGATGATTAAAAATTAAAAAGATGTTGTTATCGTGACCCTGATCACTGTTCCGCATAAAACCAGACAAACTGTATGTAGGTTAATTGTAATGATTTTGTGAACGGCCTATACTGCCGCCAGGTCTCCGGAAAACCCTGCAATCCCGAGCCAACCAGCGTTGTAACGTGTCATTTAAGCATCTGGAAGCAATGTTTTGCATGACGCACAGTTATATAAAAGGCACGCTGTCTGACCCGCATCGCAGTCCGGAGGAAGGAAACTATAAGAACAGCATGTGGGCGTTATTCATGATAAGAAATGTGAAAAAACAAAGACCTGTCAATCTGGATCTCAAAACGATCCGATTCCCCGTAACGGCAATAGCGTCCATCCTTCATCGTGTATCCGGTGTGATCACGTTTGTCGCGGTGGGTATCCTGTTATGGTTACTGGGTACCAGCCTCTCGTCTCCGGAAGGATTCCAGCAGGCCTCCGACATCATGAACGGTTTCTTCGTGAAATTTATCATGTGGGGCATCCTGACCGCGCTGGCCTATCACGTTGTTGGCGGTGTCCGCCACATGCTGATGGACTTCGGCTATCTGGAAGAGACCTTCGAAGCTGGCAAACGCACCGCTAACATTTCATTTGTCATCACTGTCGTGCTCGCACTTCTCGCAGGAGTTCTCGTATGGTAAGCAACGCCTCCGCATTTGGACGCAACGGCGTACATGACTTCATTCTGGTCCGTGCTACCGCTATCGTTCTCACCCTCTACATCATCTACCTGATCGGTTTCTTTGCCACCAGCGGCGACCTGACGTGGGAAATCTGGACCGGTTTCTTCGGTTCGGCATTCACCAAAGTCTTCACCCTGCTGGCGCTGGCCTCCATCCTGATCCACGCATGGATTGGCATGTGGCAGGTATTGACCGACTACGTTAAACCCGTGGCGATTCGCCTCGTTCTGCAACTGGCTATCGTGGTTGCGCTTGCGGTTTACGTTATTTATGGATTCGTTGTGGTGTGGGGTGTGTGATGAAACTGCCAGTCAGAGAATTTGATGCTGTAGTGATTGGTGCCGGTGGCGCAGGTATGCGCGCGGCGCTGCAAATTTCCCAGAGCGGCCAGAGCTGTGCGCTGCTTTCTAAAGTCTTCCCGACCCGTTCCCATACCGTATCTGCGCAGGGTGGTATCACCGTAGCGCTCGGTAATACCCATGAAGATAACTGGGAATGGCATATGTACGACACGGTGAAAGGCTCCGATTACATCGGTGACCAGGACGCCATTGAATATATGTGTAAAACCGGCCCGGAAGCGATTCTGGAGCTGGACCATATGGGTCTGCCGTTCTCCCGCCTGGAAAATGGCACCATCTATCAACGTCCGTTTGGCGGCCAGTCGAAAGATTTCGGCGGCGAGCAGGCGGCACGTACCGCGGCTGCGGCTGACCGTACCGGTCACGCCCTGCTGCATACCCTGTATCAGCAGAACCTTAAGAACAAGACCACCATCTTCTCCGAATGGTATGCGCTGGATCTGGTGAAAAACGAAGATGGCGCGATCGTTGGTTGTACCGCGCTGTGCATCGAAACCGGTGAAGTGGTCTACTTCAAAGCCCGCGCCACCGTGTTGGCCACCGGCGGGGCAGGCCGTATTTACCAGTCCACCACTAACGCCCATATCAACACCGGTGACGGTGTCGGTATGGCAATCCGCGCTGGCGTGCCGGTGCAGGATATGGAGATGTGGCAGTTCCACCCAACCGGTATCGCCGGTGCAGGCGTTCTGGTGACGGAAGGCTGCCGTGGTGAAGGTGGCTACCTGCTGAACAAACACGGCGAGCGCTTCATGGAGCGTTATGCCCCGAATGCGAAAGACCTGGCGGGTCGTGACGTGGTGGCGCGTTCCATCATGATCGAAATCCGTGAAGGCCGCGGCTGTGACGGCCCATGGGGTCCACACGCGAAGCTGAAACTCGACCATCTGGGTAAAGAGGTGCTGGAATCCCGTCTGCCGGGCATTCTGGAGCTGTCCCGCACCTTCGCTCACGTCGACCCGGTGAAAGAGCCGATTCCGGTTATCCCAACCTGCCACTACATGATGGGCGGTATTCCGACCAAAGTGACCGGCCAGGCGCTGACCGTGAACGAGCAGGGCGAAGATGTGGTGATTCCGGGCCTGTTCGCGGTAGGCGAAATTGCCTGCGTATCTGTACACGGTGCCAACCGTCTGGGCGGCAACTCCCTGCTCGACCTGGTGGTGTTTGGTCGTGCGGTGGGTCTGCATCTGCAGGAGTCCATTGCCGAGCAGGGTCCGCTGCGTGATGCCACCGACGCCAATATCGACGCCTCTCTGGAGCGTCTGAATCGCTGGAACGGTAACCGCAACGGCGAAGATCCGGTGGAAATCCGTAAGGCGCTGCAGGAGTGCATGCAGCACAACTTCTCGGTATTCCGTGAAGGCGATGCGATGGCGAAAGGGCTTGAGCAGCTGAAAGCGATCCGCGAGCGTCTGAAAAATGCCCGTCTGGACGATACCTCCAGCGAGTTCAACACCCAGCGCGTCGAGTGTCTGGAGCTGGATAACCTGATGGAAACCGCTTATGCAACCGCGGTCTCTGCAAACTTCCGTACCGAAAGCCGTGGCGCGCATAGCCGCTTCGACTTCCCGGATCGTGACGACGAAAACTGGCTGTGCCATTCCCTGTATCTGCCAGAGTCGGAATCCATGACACGTCGTAGCGTCAATATGGAACCGAAACTGCGTCCGGCGTTCCCGCCGAAGATTCGTACTTATTAATGCGGAGACAGGACAATGAAACTCGAATTCTCAGTTTATCGTTATAACCCGGATGTTGATGACGCTCCGCGTATGCAGGATTACACCCTGGAAGCGGAAGAAGGTCGCGACATGATGCTGCTTGATGCCTTAATGCAGCTGAAGGAAAAAGATCCGACACTGTCATTCCGTCGTTCCTGCCGTGAAGGGGTTTGTGGCTCCGACGGCCTGAACATGAATGGCAAAAACGGTCTGGCCTGTATCACCCCGATCTCGGCGCTCAACCGTCCTGGTCAGAAAATTGTTATCCGTCCTCTGCCAGGCCTGCCGGTGGTGCGTGATTTGGTGGTGGACATGGGGCAATTCTATGCACAATATGAGAAGATTAAGCCTTACTTGTTGAATAATGGGCAAAATCCACCCGCTCGCGAGCATTTACAGTCGCCAGAGCAGCGTGAAAAACTCGATGGCCTGTATGAGTGTATTCTCTGCGCATGTTGTTCGACCTCTTGCCCGTCGTTCTGGTGGAACCCGGACAAGTTTATCGGCCCGGCTGGCCTGCTGGCAGCGTATCGCTTCCTGATTGACAGCCGTGATACCGAAACCGACAACCGCCTGGAAGGGCTGAGTGATGCTTTCAGCGTATTCCGCTGCCACAGCATCATGAACTGCGTCAGTGTATGTCCTAAGGGGCTGAACCCGACGCGCGCCATCGGCCACATTAAGTCGATGTTGTTGCAGCGCAGTGCGTAAGTAACAACGCCGGATGGCGCTGCGCTTATCCGGCCTACTGTTACGTAGGCCCGGTAAGCGTAGCGTCACCGGGCAAAATGCAGAAACCTTTAAAAACTGCCCTGAAGTTTAGACAGTTTCTAAAGGTTCCTTCGCGAGCCGCTATATAAAGAAGAGCTCGCAGGTGAACCCCGGCACGTACACGTGGTGTGCGTGGTAGTTTCTACGGCGAAAGTAAGCATAAAAATGCTTAAGGGATCACGATGCAGAACGGCGCAATGAAAGCCTGGCTGGACTCTTCATTCCTCTCTGGTGCAAACCAAAGCTGGATTGAACAGCTCTATGAAGACTTCTTAACCGACCCTGACTCAGTGGACGCTAACTGGCGTTCGATGTTCCAGCAGTTACCTGGAACAGGAGTCAAACCGGATCAATTTCATTCCAAAACACGTGATTATTTCCGTCGTCTGGCGAAGGATGCCTCACGTTACTCTTCCGCCATCTCCGACCCTGACACCAATGCAAAGCAGGTTAAAGTCCTGCAGCTGATTAACGCCTACCGTTTCCGTGGCCACCAGCATGCGAATCTGGATCCGCTGGGGTTGTGGCAGCAGGAGCGTGTGGCAGATCTCGATCCGGCTTATCACGATCTGACCGAAGCTGATTTCCAGGAAACCTTCAACGTAGGTTCTTTCGCCATCGGCAAAGACACGATGAAGCTGGGCGAGCTGCTGACTGCGCTGAAGCAGACCTACTGCGGCTCTATCGGTGCGGAATATATGCACATCACCTCCACCGAAGAGAAACGCTGGATCCAGCAGCGCATTGAATCGGTTGCCGGTAAATCCACCTTCAATGCCGACGAGAAAAAACGCTTCCTGAGCGAACTGACCGCCGCAGAAGGGCTGGAGCGCTACCTCGGTGCCAAATTCCCGGGTGCAAAACGCTTCTCGCTGGAAGGCGGCGATGCGCTGGTACCAATGCTGAAAGAGCTGATCCGCCATGCGGGCAACAGCGGGACCCGCGAAGTGGTGCTGGGTATGGCGCACCGTGGTCGTCTGAACGTGCTGATCAACGTGCTGGGTAAAAAGCCGCAGGATCTGTTCGACGAATTCGCGGGCAAACATAAAGAACACCTCGGTACCGGTGACGTGAAGTACCACATGGGCTTCTCATCGGATATCGAAACCAAAGGCGGCCTGGTCCACATGGCGCTGGCGTTTAACCCATCGCACCTCGAGATCGTGAGCCCGGTAGTGATCGGCTCCGTGCGCGCGCGTCTGGATCGTCTGGACGAGCCGAGCAGTAACAAAGTGCTGCCAATCACCATTCACGGCGATGCGGCGATCACCGGTCAGGGCGTGGTTCAGGAAACCCTGAACATGTCGAAAGCACGTGGTTACGAAGTGGGCGGTACCGTTCGCATCGTGATCAACAACCAGGTGGGCTTCACCACCTCCAACCCACTGGATGCGCGTTCCACGCCATACTGCACCGACATCGGTAAGATGGTTCAGGCACCGATCTTCCACGTTAACGCGGATGACCCGGAAGCCGTGGCTTTCGTCACCCGTCTGGCGCTGGACTTCCGTAACACCTTCAAGCGTGACGTGCTCATCGACCTGTTCTGCTATCGCCGTCACGGCCATAACGAAGCGGACGAGCCGAGTGCAACCCAGCCGCTGATGTACCAGAAAATCAAAAAGCATCCGACCCCGCGCAAAATCTATGCTGACAAGCTGGAAAGCGAGAAAGTGGTTACGCTGGAAGATGCCACCGAGATGGTCAATCTCTACCGTGATGCGCTGGATGCCGGCGAGTGCGTGGTGAAAGAGCTGCGTCCGATGAACATGCACTCCTTTACCTGGTCGCCGTACCTCAACCACGAGTGGGATGAGAGCTACCCGAACAAGGTCGAGATGAAGCGTCTGCAGGAGCTGGCAAAACGCATCAGCACTGTACCTGAAGCGATCGAAATGCAGTCCCGCGTGCAGAAAATCTACTCTGACCGTCAGTCCATGGCGGCAGGCGAGAAGCTGTTCGACTGGGGCGGGGCAGAAAACCTGGCCTATGCGACCCTGGTTGACGAAGGCATTCCGGTTCGTCTGTCCGGTGAAGATGCCGGTCGTGGCACCTTCTTCCACCGCCACGCGGTTATTCATAACCAGACCAACGGTTCCACCTACACCCCGCTGCAGCACGTGCACAACGGTCAGGGCCAGTTTAAGGTCTGGGATTCCGTGCTGTCTGAAGAAGCGGTCCTGGCGTTTGAATACGGTTACGCCACCGCAGAACCCCGCACCCTGACCATCTGGGAAGCGCAGTTCGGCGACTTCGCCAACGGTGCGCAGGTGGTTATCGACCAGTTCATCTCCTCTGGCGAACAGAAGTGGGGCCGTATGTGTGGCCTGGTGATGCTGCTGCCGCACGGCTACGAAGGGCAGGGGCCGGAGCACTCCTCCGCGCGTCTGGAACGTTATCTGCAACTCTGCGCTGAGCAGAACATGCAGGTTTGCGTGCCGTCCACCCCGGCTCAGGTTTACCACATGCTGCGTCGTCAGGCGCTGCGCGGTATGCGCCGTCCGCTGGTGGTCATGTCGCCGAAATCCCTGCTGCGTCACCCGCTGGCGGTCTCCAGCCTGGATGAGCTGGCAAACGGCACCTTCCTGCCGGCGATTGGCGAGATTGACGAGCTGGATCCACAGGCGGTTAAACGCGTGGTGATGTGTTCTGGTAAGGTTTACTACGACCTGCTGGAACAGCGCCGTAAGAACGATCAGAAAGATGTCGCCATCGTGCGTATCGAACAGCTTTATCCGTTCCCGCATCAGGCGATGCAGGACGTGCTGAAACAATATGCTCACGTACATGATTTTGTCTGGTGCCAGGAAGAGCCGCTTAACCAGGGCGCATGGTACTGCAGCCAGCATCATTTCCGTGAAGTGATTCCATTTGGGTCTGCCCTGCGTTACGCAGGTCGCCCGGCCTCCGCCTCTCCGGCGGTAGGGTATATGTCCGTTCACCAGAAGCAGCAACAAGATCTGGTCAATGACGCGCTGAACGTCGATTAATTAAAGGATACATAATGAGTAGCGTAGATATTCTTGTTCCCGACCTGCCTGAATCTGTAGCAGATGCGACCGTCGCCACCTGGCACAAAAAACCAGGCGACGCCGTTAAGCGCGATGAAGTGCTGGTAGAAATCGAAACTGACAAAGTGGTACTGGAAGTACCGGCATCGGCGGATGGCATTCTGGATGCAGTCCTGGAAGATGAAGGCACAACCGTGACCTCTCGCCAGATCCTGGGTCGCCTGCGTGAAGGCAACAGCGCGGGCAAAGAGTCCAGCGCGAAATCTGAAGAGAAAGCCTCTACGCCGGCTCAGCGCCAGCAGGCCTCTCTGGAAGAACAGTCTAACGACGCGCTCAGCCCGGCGATCCGTCGCCTGCTGGCTGAACACAGCCTTGATCCGGCAGCCATCAAAGGTACCGGTGTCGGCGGTCGTCTGACCCGCGAAGATATCGACAAACACCTGGCGAAAGCGCCTGCTCAGGCAGAAGCGAAAGCCCCTGTGGCAGCACCGGCAGCACAGCCTGCTCTGGGTGCCCGTAGCGAAAAACGCGTGCCAATGACTCGCCTGCGTAAGCGTGTGGCCGAGCGTCTGCTGGAAGCGAAAAACTCCACCGCGATGCTGACCACCTTCAACGAAGTGAACATGAAGCCAATCATGGACCTGCGTAAGCAGTACGGTGACGCGTTTGAAAAACGTCACGGTATCCGTCTGGGCTTTATGTCCTTCTACGTGAAAGCGGTGGTTGAAGCGCTGAAACGCTACCCGGAAGTGAACGCGTCCATCGACGGCGATGATGTGGTCTATCACAACTACTTCGACGTGAGCATGGCGGTTTCTACTCCGCGCGGCCTGGTGACCCCGGTTCTGCGTGATGTGGACACCCTGGGCATGGCGGACATCGAGAAGAATATCAAAGAACTGGCAGTGAAAGGCCGTGACGGCAAGCTGACCGTAGATGACCTGACCGGCGGTAACTTCACCATTACCAACGGCGGCGTATTCGGCTCGCTGATGTCTACTCCGATCATCAACCCACCGCAGAGCGCGATCCTGGGCATGCACGCCATCAAAGATCGTCCGATGGCGGTTGACGGTAAAGTGGAGATCCTGCCGATGATGTATCTGGCGCTCTCTTACGATCACCGTCTGATCGACGGCCGCGAATCCGTGGGCTTCCTGGTTGCCATTAAAGAGCTGCTGGAAGATCCAACGCGTCTGCTGCTGGACGTTTAGTTTTAGCACCATTGCCCGGCGGCGCTTTGCTTGCCGGGCCTACAAAAGCATGACCTAACGATTACCCTGAAGGATGGATAGAACACATGAACTTACATGAATATCAGGCAAAACAGCTGTTTGCCCGGTATGGCTTACCGGCTCCGGTGGGTTATGCCTGCAATACCCCTCGCGAAGCAGAAGAAGCCGCATCTAAAATCGGCGCCGGTCCTTGGGTAGTGAAATGTCAGGTTCACGCTGGCGGCCGTGGTAAAGCGGGCGGTGTGAAGGTCGTTAACAGTAAAGAAGAGATCCGTGCGTTTGCAGAGCATTGGCTGGGCAAACGTCTGGTGACCTACCAGACAGACGCGAGCGGCCAGCCGGTTAACCAGATCCTGGTTGAAGCGGCGACCGACATTGCAAAAGAACTGTACCTCGGTGCCGTCGTTGACCGTAGCTCCCGTCGCGTGGTGTTCATGGCCTCTACCGAAGGCGGCGTGGAAATCGAGAAAGTGGCGGAAGAGACTCCGCACCTGATCCATAAAGTCGCTATCGATCCGCTGGCAGGCCCAATGCCTTACCAGGGACGCGAGCTGGCATTCAAACTGGGTCTGGAAGGTAAACTGGTGCAGCAATTCACCAAAATCTTCATGGGTCTGGCTAACATCTTCCTCGAGCGCGATCTGGCTCTGATCGAGATCAACCCGCTGGTGATCACCAAGCAGGGCGACCTGATCTGCCTCGATGGCAAACTGGGCGCTGACGGCAACGCACTGTTCCGCCAGGCCGATCTGCGCGAAATGCGCGACCAGTCTCAGGAAGATCCACGTGAAGCGCAGGCTGCACAGTGGGAACTGAACTACGTGGCGCTGGATGGCAACATCGGCTGCATGGTTAACGGTGCGGGCCTGGCAATGGGCACCATGGACATCGTTAAGCTGCACGGCGGCGAGCCGGCAAACTTCCTCGACGTGGGCGGCGGCGCGACCAAAGAGCGCGTGACCGAAGCCTTCAAAATCATCCTCTCTGACGACAACGTGAAAGCGGTTCTGGTGAACATCTTCGGCGGCATCGTACGTTGCGACCTGATCGCTGACGGCATCATCGGTGCGGTAGAAGAAGTGGGCGTTAACGTCCCGGTTGTTGTACGTCTGGAAGGGAACAACGCTGAACTCGGCGCGAAAAAACTGGCTGACAGCGGCCTGAATATTATTGCAGCGAAAAGTCTGACGGATGCCGCTCAGCAGGTAGTTGCCGCAGTGGAGGGGAAATAATGTCCGTTTTAATTAATAAAGATACCAAGGTCATCTGCCAGGGCTTCACCGGTAGCCAGGGTTCATTCCACTCTGAGCAGGCGATTGCCTACGGTACGCAGATGGTTGGCGGCGTAACCCCAGGTAAAGGCGGCACCACGCATCTGGGCCTGCCGGTGTTCAACACCGTACGTGAAGCCGTAGAAGCGACTGGCGCGACCGCCACCGTCATCTACGTTCCGGCTCCGTTCTGCAAAGACTCCATTCTGGAAGCCATCGACGCAGGCATCAAACTGATCATCACCATTACCGAAGGCATCCCGACTCTGGATATGCTGACCGTGAAAGTGAAGCTGGACGAAGCAGGCGTGCGCATGATCGGGCCAAACTGCCCGGGCGTGATCACCCCAGGCGAATGCAAAATCGGCATCATGCCGGGCCACATTCACAAGCCGGGCAAAGTGGGCATCGTCTCACGTTCCGGTACCCTGACCTATGAAGCGGTTAAGCAGACCACCGACTACGGTTTCGGCCAGTCCACCTGTGTGGGCATCGGCGGCGACCCAATCCCGGGCTCTAACTTCATCGACATCCTGAAGCTGTTCCAGGAAGACCCGCAGACTGAAGCCATCGTAATGATCGGTGAGATCGGCGGTAGCGCAGAAGAAGAAGCGGCTGCTTACATCAAAGATCACGTGACTAAGCCGGTTGTGGGCTATATCGCGGGTGTGACTGCGCCGAAAGGCAAGCGTATGGGCCACGCTGGCGCCATCATCGCGGGCGGCAAAGGGACTGCGGATGAGAAATTCGCAGCGCTGGAAGCCGCAGGCGTGAAAACCGTACGCAGCCTGGCTGACATCGGTGAAGCCCTGAAATCCATCATTAAGTAAATCCTCTCTGCTCCCCGTGCGGGGAGCTTTGACATAATAAATGTCCGTTTCGACATGGTTGGCCATCGTAAGATGGCCTTTTTTATTTTTGAACTTTGCAAAATGATTACAGCTTGGTGTTAATTTAAAGGCGCTCAAAAGTAAAATAAATGTTATTTAATTATCCAGCTATCCATCATTTGAATAAGTGCAACTGAGTGACTACGCTTACCGGTTTGGCGCTTATTAAAATCACAGCATATCTCAGGTTAATTTAAGTCACTTTTATTGATATTACAGTGCAGATTCAATAACTATTTGTCCATGATGCCAACATAAACTTAACAAAAAAGTCATTAGATTCACCATCAAGAAACACCTTTAACACGGCCCATCAATATTGATTTATATCAATATTTAATGCCTGGAAAAGGACGTCAAAAAGCGTTAAATTGCTCCCGATCAATCTGGTCGAAAAGTGGTAAATTCGCTATATATTGATCACCGTCGTAAAATGTAAAACACTTCCAATAAAAACCTGTTTATTGTAAGGGTTTTGCAGCGTAATATATTTACGGGATCAATTTCGGGTTTTTATTAACGTATCTGTAACCTTTCATCATGGCTTTTTCCTCCTGGGAAGATTAAGTAACGAAGAAAGGAAGCTGATAATTTTTTGTATTGGGGCATGTGTGTGGATCTTTTCTAACGGGATCCACTCCCGGAGTCTTCATGCGATGAGCAAGGAGTCATGATGTTAGATATAGTCGAACTGTCGCGCTTACAGTTTGCCTTGACCGCGATGTACCACTTCCTGTTTGTGCCACTGACGCTCGGTATGGCGTTCCTGCTGGCCATTATGGAGACGGTCTACGTCCTTTCCGGCAAACAGATTTATAAAGATATGACCAAGTTCTGGGGCAAGTTGTTTGGTATCAACTTTGCGCTGGGCGTGGCCACCGGTCTGACCATGGAGTTCCAGTTCGGGACTAACTGGTCTTACTATTCCCACTATGTCGGGGATATCTTCGGTGCGCCGCTGGCCATTGAAGGTCTGATGGCCTTCTTCCTCGAATCCACCTTTGTAGGTCTGTTCTTCTTTGGCTGGGACCGTCTGGGTAAAGTGCAGCATATGGCTGTCACCTGGCTGGTTGCCTTAGGCTCTAACCTGTCCGCACTGTGGATCCTGGTGGCCAACGGCTGGATGCAGAACCCTATCGCATCTGATTTCAACTTCGAAACCATGCGTATGGAGATGGTCAGCTTCTCCGAGCTGGTGCTGAACCCGGTTGCCCAGGTGAAATTTGTTCACACCGTGGCGTCTGGCTATGTCTGCGGCGCGATGTTCGTGCTGGGCATCAGCTCCTACTACATGCTGCGCGGTCGTGACTTCGCCTTTGCCAAGCGCTCCTTCGCCATCGCGGCGAGCTTCGGTATGGCGGCAATCCTCTCCGTTATCGTGCTGGGTGATGAATCCGGCTACGAGATGGGCGACGTGCAGAAAACCAAACTGGCGGCAATCGAAGCAGAGTGGGAAACCCAACCGGCTCCGGCAGCCTTTACCCTGTTTGGTATTCCCGATCAGGATGCGCAGGAAAACCACTTTGCTATTCAGATCCCTTATGCGTTGGGCATCATTGCCACCCGCTCTGTGGATACGCCGGTTATCGGCCTGAAAGATCTGCTGGTGCAGCATGAAGAGCGTATCCGTAACGGGATGAAAGCTTACTCCCTGCTGGAGCAGCTGCGTTCCGGTTCGACCGATCAGTCCGTTCGCGACCAGTTCAACAACGTGAAAAAAGACCTCGGTTACGGCCTGCTGCTGAAACGCTATACCCCGAATGTCTCTGACGCGACGGAAGAGCAGATTCAGATGGCCACCAAAGACTCGATTCCACGCGTGGCGCCGCTGTACTTCGCGTTCCGTATCATGGTTGGCTGCGGCATCATCATGCTGCTGATTATTGCTGCCTCCTTCTGGTCGGTGATTCGTAACCGTATCGGTCAGCGTAAATGGCTGCTGCGTTCTGCCCTGTACGGCATGCCGCTGCCATGGATCGCCATCGAGTCCGGCTGGTTTGTTGCGGAATACGGTCGTCAGCCGTGGGCTATCGGTGAGGTACTGCCAACCGCGGTAGCGAACTCCTCCCTGACCGCCGGGGATCTGATTTTCTCCATGCTGCTGATTTGTGGCCTGTATACCCTGTTCCTGGTGGCTGAACTGTTCCTGATGTTCAAGTTTGCGCGCCTTGGCCCAAGCAGCCTGAAAACCGGTCGCTACCACTACGAGCAGTCCACCGTGGCTTCTCAGCCGGCACGCTAAGACAGGAGTCGTCAAATGATCGATTATGAAGTATTGCGTTTTATCTGGTGGCTGCTGGTCGGGATCTTACTGATTGGCTTTGCGGTCACTGACGGTTTCGACATGGGGGTGGGCATGCTCACCCGCTTCCTCGGTCGTAATGATACCGAGCGTCGAATTATGATTAACTCCATCGCCCCGCACTGGGACGGTAACCAGGTGTGGCTGATCACCGCAGGCGGCGCGCTGTTCGCTGCCTGGCCGATGGTCTACGCGGCTGCGTTCTCCGGCTTCTATGTGGCGATGATCCTGGTGCTGGCGTCGTTGTTCTTCCGTCCGGTTGGTTTTGACTACCGCTCGAAGATCGAAGACACCCGCTGGCGCAACATGTGGGACTGGGGCATCTTCATCGGTAGCTTCGTGCCGCCGCTGGTGATCGGCGTGGCGTTCGGCAACCTGCTGCAGGGCGTGCCGTTCCACCTCGATGAATATATGCGCCTGTACTACACCGGCAACTTCTTCCAGCTGCTGAACCCGTTCGGTCTGCTGGCAGGCGTGGTCAGCGTGGCGATGATCCTGACTCAGGGTGCCACTTACCTGCAGATGCGTACCGTGGGTGAACTGCACCTGCGTTCCCGCGCCGTCTCGCAGATTGCGGCTCTGGTGACCCTGGTTGGCTTCGCGCTGGCCGGTGTTTGGGTGATGTTCGGCATCGATGGTTACGTGGTGACTTCCGCGATTAACCATACCGCGCCATCGAACCCGCTGACCAAAGAAGTGGCTCGTCAGGCAGGTGCCTGGCTGGTGAACTTCAATCATACGCCGGTTCTGTGGGCTATTCCGGCCCTGGGCGTGGTGCTGCCGCTGCTGACCCTGCTGACCTCCCGCATGGAAAAAGGCGCATGGGCATTCGTCTTCTCTTCACTGACGCTGGCGTGCATCATCCTGACGGCCGGTATCGCGATGTTCCCATTCGTGATGCCATCCAGCACCATGATGAATGCGAGTCTGACGATGTGGGATGCCACCTCCAGTCAGATGACCCTGAACCTGATGACGTTTGTGGCTGCCGTGTTCGTACCGATCATTCTGGCTTACACCGCGTGGTGTTACTGGAAAATGTACGGTCGTATCACGAAAGAACATATCGAAAGCAACACTCACTCTATGTATTAAGGAAGGAGCTGAATATGTGGTATTTCGCATGGATTTTAGGAACGCTTCTTGCCTGTGCATTTGGTGTGATTACCGCCCTGGCGCTTGAGCATGTTGAAGCGTCCAAAGCCGGTGAAGAAAAGCACTGATGATCGCGTATCTCTACGGGATCATGGACAAGCGCCCGCTCAGGGCGCTTTCCTTAGTGATGGCTTTGCTGCTGGCAGGTTGCATCTTCTGGGACCCGTCGCGCTTCGCGGCGAAAACCAGCGAGCTTGAAATCTGGCACGGTTTTCTCATCATGTGGGCAGTGTGCGCCGGGGTGATCCACGGCGTTGGCTTTCGGCCGAAAGCCGTTCACTGGCAGGGCATCTTCTGCCCGCTGATCGCTGATGTGGTCCTTCTCGTCGGCCTGATTTTCTTTTTCAACTGAATAAGAACTATCCGTTAATATTATGGGCTTACCCCGGCCCATAAATATTTACTCTCCGTTTACTTTCCCCCATTCCAAACCACCATTCCCGCGCGTATAGTAGCGAAGTTTAAAAGCTCTAACTCATTTGTATTACCGGGATATAAAGTGAATACAACGCTGTTTCGATGGCCGGTTCGTGTCTACTACGAAGACACTGACGCCGGTGGTGTGGTTTACCACGCCAGCTACGTTGCCTTTTATGAACGAGCACGCACTGAGATGCTGCGCCATCATCACTTTAGCCAGCAGGTCCTGCTGGCGGAGCGAGTTGCCTTCGTGGTACGCAAGATGACGCTGGAGTATTTTGCACCTGCCAGACTCGACGATATGCTCGAAGTCCAAACAGAAATAACATCAATGCGCGGAACCTCAATGGTTTTCACGCAGCGGATCGTCAATGCAGAAAATACGGTACTGAACGAAGCTGAAGTCCTGATTGTCTGTGTTGATCCACTCATCATGAAGCCTCGTGCGCTTCCTAAGTCTATTGTCGCGGAGTTTAAGCAGTGACTGACATGAATATCCTTGATTTGTTCCTGAAGGCAAGCCTTCTGGTTAAACTTATCATGTTGATTTTGATTGGTTTCTCAATCGCATCCTGGGCCATCATCATCCAGAGAACCCGTATCCTCAATGCGGCAGGCCGCGAAGCGGAAGCCTTTGAAGATAAGTTCTGGTCCGGTATCGAACTTTCCCGTTTGTATCAGGAAAGCCAGGGGCGTCGTGAAAACCTCTCCGGCTCCGAGCAAATTTTCTATAGCGGCTTCAAAGAGTTCGCCCGTTTGCACCGCGCTAACAACCATGCGCCGGAAGCGGTCGTTGAAGGGGCATCCCGTGCGATGCGCATTTCGATGAACCGTGAGCTGGAAACGCTGGAAACACACATCCCGTTCCTGGGTACCGTCGGCTCCATCAGCCCGTATATTGGTCTGTTTGGTACGGTCTGGGGGATCATGCACGCCTTTATCGCCCTGGGTGCGGTAAAACAGGCGACGCTGCAGATGGTTGCGCCGGGTATCGCAGAAGCGCTGATCGCGACCGCTATCGGTCTGTTTGCCGCAATTCCAGCAGTTATGGCCTATAACCGCCTGAATCAGCGTGTGAACAAACTGGAACTGAACTACGACAACTTCATGGAAGAGTTCACCGCGATTCTGCACCGCCAGGCGTTTACCAGCACCGAGAGCAACAAGGGGTAAACCATGGCCAGACAGCGTGGACGGGGTCGTCGCGAACTGAAGTCCGAAATCAACATTGTACCGCTGCTGGACGTGCTGCTGGTGCTGCTGCTGATCTTTATGGCCACAGCACCCATCATTACCCAGAGCGTTGAGGTTGATCTGCCGGATGCGACAGAATCTCAGGCTGTAAGCACCAATGACGATCCACCGGTCATCATTGAGGTATCCGGAGTAGGGCAGTACAGCGTGGTGGTTGAAAAGGATCGTCTTGATCAGCTGCCGCCGGAGCAGGTCATTGCCGAAGCGCAACGACGTCTGCAGTCCAATCCGAAAACGGTCTTCTTAATCGGTGGTGCGAAAGACGTGCCTTACGATGAAATAATAAAAGCGCTGAACCTGTTGCATAGCGCGGGCGTTAAGTCAGTTGGCTTGATGACGCAGCCTATTTGATCATCTGCGTACACAACAGAGTTTTTGGGAACCCATAGTGTCAAAGGCAACCGAACAAAACGATAAGCTTAAGCGGGCGATCATTATCTCGGCGGTGCTGCATGTCATTCTTTTTGCAGCACTGATCTGGAGTTCGTTCGATGAGCATCTCGATACCGCTGCCGGCGGTGGGGGAGGTTCATCCATCGATGCCGTGATGGTCGATCCCGGCGCGGTGGTGCAAAACTATAACCGCCAGCAGCAACAGCAGGCGAGTGCAAAACGTGCTGAAGAGCAACGCGAAAAGCAGGCGCAACAGCAGGCGGAAGAGCTGCGTGAAAAGCAGGCCGCCGAGCAGGAACGTCTGAAGCAGCTTGAGAAAGAGCGTTTGCAGGCGCAGGAAGCGGCGAAAGAGCAGGCGGAGCAGCAGAAACAGGCTGAAGCCGCAGCGAAGCAAGCTCAGGAAAAACAGAAGCAGGCGGAAGAGGCGGCAGCCAAAGCCGCAGCGGATGCCAAAGCGCAGGCCGATGCTCAGGCGAAGCAAGCTGCTGAGGCGGCAAAACAAGCCGCGGACGCTGCTGCATTAGCCGCGAAAAAAGCCGCTGCCGATGCGCAAAAACAGGCGGAAGCTGAAGCAGCGAAAGCGGCTGCGGATGCGAAGAAGAAAGTAGAAGCCGAAGCTGCGAAGAAAGCTGCCGCTGACGCACAGAAAAAAGCGGAAGCTGAAGCAGCCAAACAAGCAGCCCAGGAAGCCGAGAAGAAAGCGGCTGCCGAAGCGGCTAAAAAGGCTGCTGCAGCTGAAAAAGCCGCTGCTGAGAAAGCTGCTGCCGCAGAAAAAGCCGCTGCTGAGAAGAAAGCTGCTGCTGCAGAAAAAGCCGCTGCTGAGAAGAAAGCTGCTGCTGCAGAAAAAGCCGCCGCTGATAAAAAAGCCGCGGCCGAAAAAGCTGCTGCAGAGAAAAAGGCCGCTGCCGATAAAGCTGCTGCTGACAAAGCTGCCGCCGCGAAAGCTGCAGCAGCGAAAAAAGCCGCCGCGGAAAAAGCCGCCGCGGAAAAAGCAGCCGCTTCGGACGTTGACGACCTGTTCGGCGATTTGAGCTCAGGTAAGAATGCGCCGAAATCAGGCGGAGCCAAAGGTAACGGCCAGCCGGCAAAAGATAGCGGAACAAGTGGCGCTAATGGCGGCGCATCTGGCGCTGATATCAGTGCTTATGCATCGCAAATCCGTAACGCTATTCAGAGCCGCTTATACGGCGCTGACCTGTATGCCGGTAAATCCTGTGTGCTGCATATCAAGCTTGCACCGGACGGCCTGCTGCTGGACGTGACTGAAGAAGGCGGCGATCCTGCGTTGTGTCAGGCTGCTCTGACAGCGGCTAAAACTGCCAGAATTCCTAAACCGCCTAGTCAGGCTGTTTATGAAAAAGTAAAAGATGCCAAACTGGACTTCAAACTGTAGCGATTTTCCCGCTAAAGTTGGCAAAACAGTCTACGTTTGAGGCTGTAGATTGGTAGTTTTGTTTATTTGGGTTTGTTAACATTCTGCTAAATTATCGCGGGTAAGGTTACCCGGATATGGGAGACATGATGAAGCAGGCATTACGTGTAGCAGTAGGTTTCTTTATGCTGTGGGCAGCTGTGCTGCACGCAGAAGTGCGTATCGAGATCACCCAGGGGGTGGACTCGGCACGTCCGATTGGTGTGGTTCCGTTCCAGTGGAAAGGGCCGGGCGCTGCGCCGGAAGATGTGGGTGGCATTGTTGCTGCTGACCTGCGCAACAGCGGTAAATTTAACCCGTTAGATCGTTCTCGTCTGCCACAGCAGCCGGGCACTGCAGCTGAGCTGCAGCCAGCGGCATGGTCTGCGCTGGGTATCGATGCGGTGGTCGTGGGTCAGGTTACGCCTAACCCGGACGGCGGTTATACCGTGGCTTACCAGCTGGTTGATACCGGCGGCGCACCGGGTACCGTTCTGGCACAGAACACCTACAAGGTGAATAAGCAGTGGCTGCGCTATGCGGGCCACACGGCGAGTGATGAAGTGTTTGAGAAGCTGACCAGCATCAAAGGCGCATTCCGCACCCGTATCGCTTATGTTGTGCAGACCAACGGCGGCCAGTTCCCGTATGAGCTGCGCGTCTCTGACTACGATGGCTACAACCAGTTCACCGTTCACCGTTCACCGCAGCCGCTGATGTCTCCGGCCTGGTCACCGGACGGTTCCAAGCTGGCGTACGTAACCTTCGAAAGCGGTCGTTCAGCGCTGGTTATCCAGACGCTGTCTAACGGCGCAGTGCGTCAGGTTGCTTCGTTCCCACGTCACAACGGCGCACCGGCATTCTCGCCGGACGGTTCTAAACTGGCGTTTGCCCTGTCTAAAACCGGTAGCCTGAACCTGTACGTGATGGATATCGGCTCCGGCCAGATCCGTCAGGTCACCGACGGTCGCAGCAACAACACCGAACCAACGTGGTTCCCGGACAGCCAGAACCTGGCCTTTACCTCTGACCAGGCAGGTCGTCCACAGGTTTATAAAGTGAATATCAACGGCGGTGCACCGCAGCGTATCACCTGGGAAGGTTCTCAGAACCAGGACGCTGACGTGAGCGCTGACGGTAAGTTTATGGTAATGGTCAGCTCGGCCGGCGGTCAGCAGCACATTGCCAAACAAGATCTGGGCGGGGGTGGCGTGCAGGTTCTGTCGTCAACTTTCCTGGATGAAACGCCAAGTCTGGCACCTAACGGCACTATGGTTATCTACAGCTCTTCTCAGGGGATGGGATCCGTGCTGAATCTGGTTTCTACCGATGGGCGTTTCAAAGCGCGTATTCCGGCAACTGATGGACAGGTAAAATCACCTGCCTGGTCGCCGTACCTGTAATAATAATTAATTGAATAATAAAGGAATCATAGAAATGCAACTGAACAAAGTGCTGAAAGGGCTGATGATCGCTCTGCCTGTTATGGCAATCGCAGCGTGTTCTTCTAACAAGAACGCCAGCAACGACCAGAGCGGCGAAGGCATGATGGGTGCCGGCACCGGTATGGACGCAAACGGCAACGGCAATATGTCTTCTGAAGAGCAAGCGCGTCTTCAGATGCAGCAGCTGCAGCAGAACAACATTGTTTACTTCGATCTGGACAAGTTCGACATCCGTTCTGACTTCGCTGCGATGCTGGATGCGCACGCTAACTTCCTGCGTAGCAACCCATCTTACAAAGTCACCGTAGAAGGTCACGCGGATGAACGTGGTACTCCTGAGTACAACATCTCCCTGGGTGAGCGTCGTGCTAACGCCGTTAAAATGTACCTGCAGGGTAAAGGCGTTTCTGCTGACCAGATCTCCATCGTTTCTTACGGTAAAGAAAAACCTGCAGTACTGGGTCACGACGAAGCGGCTTACTCCAAAAACCGTCGTGCCGTACTGGTTTACTAAGAGAATTGCATGAGCAGTAACTTCAGACATCATCTGTTGAGTCTGTCGTTACTGGTTGGTATAGCGGCCCCCTGGGCCGCTTTTGCTCAGGCACCAATCAGTAGTGTCGGCTCAGGCTCGGTAGAAGACCGGGTCACCCAACTCGAGCGTATTTCTAATGCTCACAGCCAGCTTTTAACCCAACTTCAGCAGCAGCTCTCTGACAACCAGGCCGATATTGATTCACTGCGCGGACAGATCCAGGAAAGCCAGTATCAGCTCAATCAGGTTGTGGAGCGTCAGAAGCAGATCCTGCTGCAGATGGATAGCCTGAACAGTGGCGGCGCAGCAGCGCAACCCGCTACAGGCGATCAAACCGGTGCAGCTGGTGCTACGGCAACGCCGCAGGCTGACGCGTCAGCCTCAACAGGCGCGCCTGTACAGAGCGGTGATGCGAATACTGACTACAATGCGGCTATTGCCCTGGTGCAGGATAACTCGCGCCAGGACGAGGCGATGGCGGCGTTTCAGAACTTCGTGAAGAAATACCCTGATTCCACCTATCAGCCCAATGCAAACTACTGGCTGGGACAGTTGAATTATAACAAGGGTAAAAAAGACGACGCGGCGTTCTATTTCGCCTCCGTAGTAAAAAATTACCCGAAATCACCGAAAGCCCCTGACGCGATGTACAAGGTCGGGGTGATCATGCAGGACAAAGGCGACACCGCGAAAGCGAAGGCCGTCTACCAGCAGGTGGTCACTAAGTTCCCGGGCACCGAAGGTGCAAAACAAGCGCAAAAACGTCTTGCTGCGATGGGATGATTGCCGGTTGACCAGAAATCGCGTTTTTTCTGGTCTTGCCGCATACTTCCTAAGCAGTTAAGTGATATTCATCAAAATATTAGTTGCGCAGAATTCTTAAATCAGTAATATATGCCGCCGTTGCCAAGGGATATCAAACAGCCCAAAAGCAGCCAAAATAGTGGGTCGTTAGCTCAGTTGGTAGAGCAGTTGACTTTTAATCAATTGGTCGCAGGTTCGAATCCTGCACGACCCACCACTAAAAGCAGTACCGGCAGTTCAGAGTGGGTGATTAGCTCAGTTGGTAGAGCATCTCCTTTACACGGAGGGGGTCGGCGGTTCGAGCCCGTCATCACCCACCACTCGGGTCGTTAGCTCAGTTGGTAGAGCAGTTGACTTTTAATCAATTGGTCGCAGGTTCGAATCCTGCACGACCCACCAATTTTAATATCTGACTCAGATATTAAGCGTGAAGGATAACGTTGCTTTAGCAACGGCCCGTAGGGCGAGGCGAAGCCGAGTCATCCTGCACGACCCACCAATTTTATTGGTTCCGAGTGATAATTCAGGCAACACCCGAATGGGTCGTTAGCTCAGTTGGTAGAGCAGTTGACTTTTAATCAATTGGTCGCAGGTTCGAATCCTGCACGACCCACCAGCCTGAATAAAATTGAAGTACATCCCGCAAGGGGTCGTTAGCTCAGTTGGTAGAGCAGTTGACTTTTAATCAATTGGTCGCAGGTTCGAATCCTGCACGACCCACCAATGTAAAAAGGCGCCCTAAAGGCGCCTTTTTGCTATCTACAGCTTTTATAGGTCCGGTAAGGCAAAGCCGCCACCCGACAAATGCTATCCGCACCTAATTTCGGTGACTTTTCACTCCAGATTGGCTATCTTGTTTAGTATAGAAAACACAATTGCCCTGCGTCTTGCTATATCAGGCAAAAGAAAGGCAATATTGTTAAGCCAGTAAAACGAGAAGCCAAAATGAGTGTGATGTTTGATCCCGAAGCCGCGATCTACCCCTTCCCGCCGAAGCCTGTTCCGCTGAGCCTGGACGAGAAGCAGTTTTACCGTGAAAAGATAAAGCGTCTGCTCAAAGAGCGTGATGCGGTCATGGTGGCGCACTACTACACCGATCCAGAAATTCAGCAGCTGGCCGAAGAGACCGGCGGCTGTATTTCGGACTCGCTGGAGATGGCGCGCTTCGGGGCAAAACATCCGGCTTCGACGTTACTGGTGGCCGGAGTGCGTTTTATGGGCGAGACGGCGAAAATCCTCAGTCCGGAAAAAACCATTCTGATGCCGACCCTCAATGCAGAGTGCTCGCTGGACTTAGGCTGCCCAATCGACGAATTCACCGCCTTCTGTGACGCCCATCCGGACAGAACCGTGGTGGTCTACGCCAACACTTCTGCCGCGGTCAAAGCGCGCGCCGACTGGGTGGTGACCTCCAGCATCGCCGTGGAGCTGATTGAGCATCTCGACAGCCTGGGGGAGAAAATTATCTGGGCGCCGGACAAACATCTGGGTAACTACGTCCAGAAACAGACCGGGGCTGACATTCTATGCTGGCAGGGGGCCTGTATCGTTCACGACGAGTTTAAAACCCAGGCCCTGGAGCGCATGAAGGCCCTCTATCCGGAAGCCGCCGTGCTGGTACACCCGGAGTCCCCTCAGGCAATCGTCAACATGGCGGATGCGGTTGGCTCAACCAGCCAGCTGATTAATGCGGCGAAAACGCTGCCGCATCGCCAGCTAATCGTCGCCACCGATCGCGGCATCTTCTACAAAATGCAGCAGGCGGTGCCGGAGAAGGAGCTACTGGAAGCGCCGACGGCGGGCGAGGGGGCAACCTGCCGCAGCTGTGCCCACTGTCCGTGGATGGCGATGAACGGGCTGAAGGCGATTGCAGAGGGTCTGGAGTCGGGCGGCGCGGCGCATGAGATCCATGTCGACCCAGCGCTGCGGGAAGGGGCGTTAATTCCGCTTAACCGGATGCTGGATTTTGCGGCTACACTACGTCCTTAAGCAACGTAACGTAACGCTGGGGGTAAAAGATGGATTTTTTTAGCACGCAAAACATTCTGGTACATATACCGATTGGTACCGGCGGCTATGACTTGTCATGGATTGAAGCCGTCGGCACGATTGCCGGTCTGCTCTGCATCTGGCTCGCCAGCCTCGAGAAGATCGTCAACTATGCATTTGGCCTGGTGAACGTCACGCTCTTCGCCATTATCTTCTTTCAGATCCAGCTGTATGCCAGCCTGCTGCTGCAGCTGTTCTTCTTTGTGGCCAATATCTATGGCTGGTACGCCTGGTCGCGGCAGAACAGTCAGCAGGAGGCGGAGCTACAGATCCGCTGGCTGCCGTTGCCGAAAGCTATCGGCTGGCTGGCCGCCTGCGTGGTCGCTATTGGCCTGATGACGATCTATATCGACCCGGTGTTCGCCTTCCTGACCCGCGTGGCGGTGTCGGTGATGAGCAGCCTGGGACTGAACGTCACTATGCCGGAGCTACAGCCTGACGCCTTCCCGTTCTGGGATTCGTGCATGATGGTACTGTCGATTGCCGCGATGATCCTGATGACCCGCAAATATGTCGAAAACTGGCTGCTGTGGGTGATCATCAATGTGATCAGCGTGGTGATTTTCGCCCTGCAGGGCGTTTATGCCATGTCGCTGGAGTATATGATCCTCACCTTTATTGCCCTGAACGGCAGCAGGATGTGGATTAACAGCGCGCGTGAACGGGGTTCCCACGCGCTGGCACCTTAGTGGTGATGATGGGCGTGGCCGGACTGGATCTCGTTGAGGTGGCAGTCCGGTCCGTTACAGGGGGTGTACTCCATCTGGATAGTGCTGTGTGCGATAGCGTAATGGTGCTCCAGAAAGTGCTGGATACGCCCCAGTAACGCATCATGATCGTGGGGTGGAATGACCTGTACATGTAGCGTCATCAGCGGTTTTTCTCCCACCATCCAGACGTGAACATGATGCACGTCGCGCACTTCAGGAATGGATCGGCTTAAGTCACGTTTCAGCGCCGGAATATCCAGCGACGCCGGGGCCCCTTCCAGCAACTCATTCACACTCTCCTGCAGTAATCGCCAGGCACTGCGTAACACCAGACACGAGACTAAAATCGACAGTATCGGGTCGATGGGCGTCCAGCCCGTCCAGAGGATCACCAGCGCCGCGGCGATGGCACCCACCGAACCCAGCAGATCCCCCAGCACATGCAGCGCCGCGGCCCGCACGTTGAGGTTTTTCTCCTGACTGCCACGATGCAAAATCCAGAATGCCAGAATATTGGCGATCAACCCGGCGACCGCCACCACCATCATGGTGACGCCCGCGACAGGCTGAGGATGGCGGAAACGCTGGAAGGCTTCCCAGACGATTAAAACGGTGATCAACACCAGCGCAATGGCATTGACGAAGGCGGCAAGGGTAGTGAGACGCAGCCAGCCAAACGTGCGGCCATGACTGGGCGGGCGACGGGCAAATACCACGGCCAGCAGCGCAAAGAGCAGGGCTGCGGCGTCCGTTAACATATGTCCGGCATCGGCCAGCAGCGCCAGCGAACCGGAAACCAGCCCGCCGATCACTTCGATGACCATGAAGGTAGCCGTAACGGCGAAGGCCAGCATCAGCCGTTTAGCATTGTCGTCCTGCGAAGAAGAGGCGTGCGAGTGGGAGTGCGCCATGAATATGATCCCGTTCCATTATTATTGTAAGTGTAGATTTTTTAACATTTTGCACAAAAAATAAAGGAGAGCCGTAGCTCTCCTTCATCATAACCGCATTCCCCTGAATTACTGGGTAGTGCCGTCAGTTTTTTGTTCTTGTGGAGTGCGTTCGGCATCCACTTTACCGGACTGATCCGGACATTTACCGTCTTTACACATCGAATTCTTGTGCTGATCGTCCTTGGTCATGCCGTCATTACCCATCTTGCTTGGGTCGTCATTACCCATGATGGAGTTGGAGCCACCGGTGGTAGAGCTATTGCCGCTACCGGTAGTGGTACCGTTGGTAGTAGCGTTCGTCCCATCGGGATTAAGCATGGTGCCGCTGCCGCCGCTACTGGTGGTACCCGTGGTGCCGGAACCGGTATTAATCTGGCTATTGCCGGTATTATTTGGCGCAATATTCTGACGCGCGTCAGGCGCTACCGCACCGGCGTCAGCGGCGGCGTTTGCCTGGCCGTTATTGCTGTCAGAGCCGGCGGCCGAATCAGCGGCCAGCGCAGCACCGCTTGCCATGGTGAGGGAAGCGGTCAGGAAAAGGGTTGCGAGTTTAGTCATTTTCATCATGCTGCTCCTGTTCTGGTCGTTATGTTCTGGATAACTTCTTTCCACAGTGCATATGCGAAATCGATACGGTGCTCAGTGGTTAAAGATGCCATGATCAATACTTAGGTCAGTATGGAATCGCGGTAAACGTAATAAATGCAGTGCATACAGTTAAAAAGTTTAGGGTGTATCTCGTTTTTCGCTACTTTGTGGCGTTTTTAAAGCGAATTCCAGGATTTATCTGTGCGTAGTGTAAAAGCGAGTTTACACTTCCTGACTGACAAGATAGATTGAAGGGATTGCATTCGTTTATAAAAATATGGCAACGCGGAAAGAAGATGAATTATCAGAATGACGATTTACGTATTAAAGAGATCAACGAGTTATTACCTCCTGTAGCGCTCCTTGAAAAGTTTCCTGCCACCGAAAATGCTGCTAACACCGTTTCTCATGCCCGTAAAGCGATCCATAAGATCCTGAAAGGCAATGACGATCGTCTGCTGGTGGTAATCGGTCCGTGCTCCATTCATGATCCTGCTGCGGCGAAAGAGTACGCGGCGCGTCTGCTGACGCTGCGCGAGGCGCTGAAGGATGAGCTGGAAATCGTCATGCGCGTCTACTTTGAAAAACCACGCACCACGGTGGGCTGGAAAGGGCTGATTAACGATCCGCATATGGACGGCAGCTTCCAGATTAACGACGGTCTGCGCATTGCCCGTAAGCTGCTGCTGGATATCAACGACAGCGGTCTGCCGGCGGCGGGTGAGTTCCTCGACATGATCACCCCGCAGTATCTGGCGGATCTGATGAGCTGGGGTGCCATTGGCGCACGTACCACTGAATCTCAGGTTCACCGTGAGCTGGCGTCCGGTCTCTCCTGCCCGGTCGGCTTTAAAAACGGCACCGACGGCACCATCAAAGTGGCAATCGACGCCATCAATGCTGCCGGAGCGCCGCACTGCTTCCTCTCCGTCACCAAATGGGGTCACTCCGCAATTGTGAACACCAGCGGTAACGGCGACTGCCATATCATTCTGCGCGGCGGCAAAGAGCCTAACTACAGCGCGGCACACGTCGCGGAAGTGAAGGCGGGTCTGGATAAAGCAGGCCTGGCGGCACAGGTGATGATCGACTTCAGCCATGCCAACTCCAGCAAGCAGTTCAAAAAGCAGATGGACGTCGGGACCGATGTCTGTCAGCAGATTGCCGGCGGTGAAAAGGCCATTATCGGGGTGATGATTGAAAGTCACCTGGTGGAAGGCAATCAGAATCTGGAAGGCAGCGAGCCGCTGGTTTACGGAAAGAGCGTCACCGATGCCTGCATCGGCTGGGACGATACCGAAACGGTGCTGCGTCAGCTGGCGAACGCGGTGAAAGCCCGTCGCGGATAAAAAAATGCCGGATAATCATCCGGCATTCAGAACCTAAGGCCCGGTCATCGCGACCGGGCTTTTTTATTACTTGGCTTTACCCTGGTTCGCAACGGCCGCCGCTTTAGCCGCGATTTCGTCAGCGTTACCCAGATAGTAGTGTTTGATTGGTTTGAAGTTTTCGTCGAACTCGTATACCAGCGGCACGCCGGTTGGGATGTTCAGTTCGAGGATTTCGTCTTCGCCCATGTTGTCCAGGTATTTCACCAGCGCACGCAGGGAGTTACCGTGAGCCGCGATGATCACGCGCTCGCCGCTTTTCAGGCGTGGCAGGATGGTTTCGTTCCAGTAAGGCACAACGCGATCGATGGTCAGCGCCAGGCTTTCGGTCTGTGGCAGTTCTGCATCGGTCAGTTTCGCGTAACGCGGGTCGTGGCCCGGGTAGCGCTCGTCATCTTTGGTCAGCTCTGGTGGTGTTACCGCGAAGCCGCGACGCCACTGCTTAACCTGCTCGTCACCGTATTTTTCTGCGGTTTCTGCTTTGTTCAGACCCTGCAGCGCACCGTAGTGACGCTCGTTCAGTTTCCAGGATTTCTCAACCGGCAGCCAGGCCTGATCCAGTTCGTCCAGCACGTTCCACAGGGTGTGGATGGCACGTTTCAGCACGGAGGTATACGCAAAATCGAAGCTGAAGCCTTCGTCTTTCAGCAGTTTACCCGCCGCTTTCGCTTCGCCAACGCCTTTCTCGGACAGGTCAACATCATACCAACCGGTAAAACGGTTTTCGTTGTTCCACTGGCTTTCGCCATGACGTACCAGAACCAGCTTAGTTACAGCCATATTTTACTCCTCCAGAACAAGCATTATTTGAATGATAACAATTCTCATTATATTGCCGCGGTTGAGCCGCGGGCAACGCTTAACCCTAACCATAGCGAAAATAGTGTCGCAGTGTAAGATGCTTGTGAATGAGGGGTTGTGATTTTGTCCGTAACTGGCGCTATTTTCAGCAAGATGGGCAAAAAAAAGCCCTCCAGTGGGAGGGCCAATTTTTATTGCGCAGTAAACTGATATTCCGTGACGCTGAGGTACTCTTCCCCCGGGCGCAGAATGCAGTCGGGCTGCGGCCATTCCGCGTGGTTCGGGCTGTCCGGCAGAAACTCGCTTTCCAGCGCCAGGCCTTGCCAGGCACGGTATTCACCATCTTCCCGCGCCGGCGTGCCGTCGAGGAAGTTACCGGAATAGAATTGCAGGGCAGGGGCGGTGGTGTAGACCGTCATCTGCAGCTTTTCATCGGCAGACCACAGGTGCGCCGCAGGCTGGCTCAGATCGCCCTGAGCATCGAGCAGGAACGCATGATCGTAACCTTTCACCTTGCGCTGATCGTCATCCGCCAGGAAATCCTGGGCAATCGCTTTGGTGGTGCGGAAATCAAAGCTGGTGTCTGCTACCGCTTTCAACCCTTCCTGCGGGATCCCCATTTCATCGACTGGCAGATAGCGCAGGGCCAGAAGTTGCAGTCTGTGGTTACGCACGTCGCTGCAGTCGCCGTCGAGGTTGAAGTAAGCGTGGTTGGTCAGGTTGACCGGGCAGGGCTTATCCACCGTGGCGCGGTAGGTAATGGCGATCCGGTTATCTTCCGTTAAGCGATAATGGACGCTCGTCTCGCAGTTGCCGGGGAAGCCCTGATCGCCATCCGGGGAGTGGAGAGTCAGCAGCGCTTCGCTATCGTTCTGCTGCGCAATGCGCCAGCGACGCTTGTCGAAGCCGTCCGGGCCGCCATGCAGCTGGTTTTCGCCCTGGCTTGGCAGCAGCGCATAGCCCACGCCGTCCAGCTCAAAGCGGCTTTTGGCGATGCGGTTGGCATAACGGCCCACCGACGCGCCAAGGAACGCGGTTTGTTCAGGGTATTGCTCAGGCGATGCGCAGCCGAGCAGGGTCTCACGCACGCTGCCGTCGCGCATCGGGACGCGGGCGGAAAGCAGCGTAGCGCCCCAGTCCATGAGCGTCACCACCATCCCCGCGCCGTTGCGCAGGGTTAACAGGCGGTACGGCAGGCCGTCAGGGGCGAGAACAGGGGTTTCGTTTAGCACTGGCCAGCTCCTTGTGAGGCGTTGCAAACATAGAAGGTCTCTTTGATGCCGGTTTTGGCTTCATACTGCTGCTCAACCGCTTGCTGAACTACCGGGACTAACGCCTCCGGCACCAGCGCCACTACGCAGCCGCCGAAGCCGCCCCCGGTCATACGCACGCCGCCCTGTTGGCCAATCGCCGCTTTAACAATCTCCACCAGGGTGTCGATCTGCGGGACGGTGATTTCGAAGTCATCGCGCATGGAGGCATGGGACTCGGCCATCAGCTCGCCCATCCGGCGCAGATCGCCTTTTTCCAGCGCGGTTGCCGCTTCCACGGTACGGGCGTTTTCGGTCAGGACGTGACGCACGCGTTTCGCCACCACCGGATCCAGCTCGTGGGCCACTTTATTGAACTCGGTGAGCGAGACGTCACGCAGCGCGGACTGCTGGAAGAAGCGCGCGCCGGTTTCACACTGTTCGCGGCGGGTGTTGTACTCGCTGCCCACCAGAGTGCGTTTGAAATTACTGTTAATGATGATCACCGCCGCGCCTTTTGGCAGGCTGACCGCTTTGGTGCCCAGCGAGCGGCAGTCGATCAGCAGCGCGTGGCCTTTTTTGCCCAGCGCCGAAATCAGCTGATCCATGATGCCGCAGTTACAGCCGACGAACTGGTTCTCCGCTTCCTGGCCGTTAAGAGCGATCTGCGCGCCGTCCAACGGCAGATGATACAGCTGCTGGAAGACGGTACCGACCGCCACTTCCAGCGAGGCGGAGGAGCTCAGCCCTGCGCCCTGCGGCACGTTGCCGCTGATCACCAGATCCGCGCCGCCGAAGTTTTTATTGCGCTTCTGCAGGTGTTTCACCACGCCGCGAACGTAGTTCGACCACTGCTGGCTGTCGTGCTGAACCACAGGCGCATCCAGCGAAAACTCGTCGATCTGGTTGTCGTAATCGGCCGCCAGTACGCGCACTTTGCGGTCGTCGCGTTTCGCGCAGCTGATCACCGTCTGGTAATCAATGGCGCAGGGCAGGACGAAACCATCGTTATAATCGGTGTGCTCGCCGATCAGGTTAACGCGGCCTGGAGCCTGAATAGCGTGAGTGGCAGGGTAGCCGAACTTTTCAGCAAACAGGGCGTGGGTTTTATCTTTCAGACTCATTGTTATTCTCCGGATTCGCGAAAATGGACATCACTCACGGCACGCAGACGCTCTGCGGCCTGTTCCGCCGTCAGGTCACGCTGGGTTTCCGCCAGCATCTCGTAGCCGACCATAAATTTACGTACGGTCGCGGAGCGCAGCAGCGGCGGATAAAAGTGGGCGTGCAGCTGCCAGTGTTGATTCTCTTCGCCATTAAAGGGCGCGCCGTGCCAGCCCATGGAGTACGGGAAAGAGCACTGGAACAGGTTGTCGTAACGGCTGGTCAGTTTTTTCAGCGCCAGAGCCAGATCGCTGCGCTGGGCTTCGCTCAGATCGGTGATCCGCAGAACCTGGGCTTTCGGCAGCAGCAGGGTTTCGAACGGCCACGCCGCCCAGTACGGCACCACGGCTAACCAGTGTTCGGTCTCCACCACGGTGCGGCTACCGTCGGCCAGCTCGCGCTGAACATAGTCCAGCAGCATCGGCGACTGATGCTCAGCGAAATAGGCTTTTTGCAGGCGATCTTCCCGCTCCACTTCGTTAGGCATAAAGCTGTTGGCCCACACCTGGCCGTGCGGATGCGGGTTGGAGCAGCCCATCGCCGCGCCTTTGTTCTCGAAGACCTGCACCCAGGGATAGCTCTGCCCCAGTTCGGCGGTCTGTTCCTGCCAGGTTTTCACTACCTCGGTCAGGGCTTCAACGCTCAGTTCCGGCAGGGTTTTACTGTGATCCGGCGAGAAGCAGATCACCCGGCTGGTGCCGCGGGCGCTTTCGCAGCGCAGGAGCGGATCGTCACTCTGCGGCGCGTCTGGCGTGTCGGTCATCAGGGCTGCAAAGTCGTTGGTGAAAACGAAGGTACCTTTGTAATCGGGGTTGATATCCCCGGTGACGCGGGTATTCCCCGGACAGAGGAAACAGTCCGGATCGTGCTGCGGCAGCGTCTGCTTAGCAGGCGTCTCCTGCGCCCCCTGCCAGGGGCGCTTGGCGCGATGCGGAGAGACCAGGATCCACTGCCCGGTTAACGGATTGAAACGACGATGTGGGTGATCGACGGGGTTAAATTGGGTCATGACAGATCCTTAGTCCGGGTAACCCTGCGGGTGGCGAGACTGCCAGCGCCAGGTATCCTGTGCCATTTCATCGAGCGTGCGCGAAACACGCCAGTTAAGCTCTTTCTCAGCCTTGGTGGCATCCGCCCAGTAGGCGGGCAGATCGCCGTCGCGACGCGGGGCAAAGTGATAGCTCACCGGTTTACCGCAGGCAGCGCTGAAGGCATTAACCACATCCAGCACGCTGCTGCCGACGCCTGCGCCGAGGTTATAAATATGCACCCCAGGTTTATCCGCCAGCTGCTGCATGGCCGCCACGTGTCCATCGGCGAGATCCATCACATGAATGTAGTCGCGCACGCCGGTACCGTCCGGAGTCGGGTAGTCGTTGCCAAATACCGCCAGCGAATCACGACGGCCCACTGCCACCTGGGCAATGTACGGCATCAGGTTATTCGGAATACCCTGCGGATCTTCGCCCATATCCCCTGACGGATGCGCACCCACCGGGTTGAAGTAGCGGAGCAGGGCGATGCTCCAGTCCGGCTGGGCTTTTTGCAGGTCGGTGAGGATCTGTTCCACCATCAGCTTGCTTTTGCCGTACGGGCTTTGCGGCGTCCCAGTCGGGAAGCTTTCGGCATAAGGGATTTGTGGCTGGTCGCCATAGACGGTGGCGGAGGAGCTGAAGATGAAGTTCTTCACGCCCGCCGCGCGCATGGCGGAGACCAGACGCAGCGTACCGTTGACGTTGTTGTCGTAATACTCCAGCGGTTTCGACACCGACTCGCCGACGGCTTTCAGCCCAGCGAAGTGGATCACCGCGTCAATGGCGTGATCGTGGAGGATCTCAGTCATCAGCGCTTCGTTACGAATATCGCCTTCAACAAAGGCAGGCTGTTTACCGGCCAGGCGTTCCATGACCGGCAGCACGCTGCGCTTACTGTTGCACAGGTTATCGAGGATGATGACGTCGTGGCCGTTTTGCAGCAGTTGCACACAGGTATGACTTCCTATGTAACCGCTACCACCTGTTACCAGAACTCGCATTTTTCGCTCCATTAGGCTTATGGTATGAGATAATCCTAGCATAACAGAGAGCAGGAAAGTGTGACATGGGATAAAATAGTGGAATCGTTTACACTGGATAAAACGCAGCTGCTCTCCGGCTAAAAAAGGATTGTAAATCAAAGCGTCCGGTCAGGGATGTTGCAGGTTATCCGAAAAAAGCGGGGGCGAGGCCCCCGTCAGGATGTCAGACCCGGCCCGTCTGGTAGCGGTAGCGCTCGCCGTCGGCGACGAACTCCAGGCGGTGGGTAATACAGGCGGGGGCATCTTCCGCATGGTGGGAGACAAACAGCAGTTGGGTTTCCCCTTCGCTAATCAGCACATCCACAAAGCGGCGAATCAGCTGACGGTTAAGCGGATCCAGCCCCTGCAAAGGCTCGTCGAGGATCAGCAGGGTCGGATGTTTCACCAGCGCGCGCACGATCAGCGCCAGCCGCTGCTGGCCCCACGACAGGCTGCTGAAGGGGGCATCCGCAACCCGGTTATCCATCCCAAGGATATCCAGCCACTGCTGCGCCAGCTTGTGCTGCTTGTCTGAAACCGCCTGATAAATCCCGATGGAGTCGAAATACCCCGACAGAATCACGTTGCGCACTGTGGTGCTGACCCGGTAGTCAAGGTGCAGGCTGCTGCTGACGTAGCCGATGTGCTTTTTGATATCCCAGATGGTTTCGCCGCTGCCGCGACGGCGGCCAAAGAGGGTGAGATCGTTGCTATAGCCCTGAGGATGATCGCCGGTAATCAGGCTCAGCAGGGTCGATTTCCCGGCGCCGTTAGGGCCGACAATCTGCCAGTGCTCGCCGGGATTCACCGTCCAGCTCAGATGGTCAAGGATCGGACGATCGTCATAGGACACCACGCCGTCATTAAGCACAATCCGCGGCTGATCCTGCGGCAGCGCATGGCGCACAGAGGGCGCATCCGGTTCGGGCAGAGTCACGCCGTTCAGTTTCTCACTGTGCGCCAGCTGGGCAATCAGGGCCTGCTTCAGCAGGGCCGCTTTTTCGCCCACCGCCGTCAGGCTGCAATCGGCCAGCACCCCGGCGTTCTGCACAAAATCGGGGATCTCGTCAAAACGGTTCAGGACCAGCACCAGGGTGTAACCCTGCTGATTGAGCGAGGCCAGCAGGTCCGCCAGCTGCGCGCGCGATTTGACATCGAGGCCATCGAAAGGCTCATCAAGGATCAGCAGCTCGGGTTCGGCCATCAGGGCCTGGCACAGCAGCGTTTTGCGGGTTTCGCCGGTCGAGAGATATTTAAAGCGTCGCTCCAGCAGATGAGCGATGCCGAACTGTTCCGCCAGCTGGTGGCAGCGGGCCTCGTCTTTGATCTCATCCTGGATGATTTCGGCGGCGGTGCGGCCGGTGTCCTCTTCGCCGGGGCTGAGGAGGTCGGTGTTGTTGCGCTGCCACTCGTCGCTGACCAGTTTTTGCAGCTGTTCAAAGGAGAGGCGGGTCAGGCGAGTAAACGTGCTCTGGCGTTCGCCCTTCAGCAGCGTCAGCTCCCCGGCCAGTGCCCGGGCGAGGGCAGACTTGCCGCTGCCGTTACTGCCAACGAACGCCCAGCTTTCACCGGCATTGAGCGTAAAATCCGCGAGCTGGAGCGTTCGGGTATCGCTAAGACGAAACGTGCCTTGCGAAATTTGCAATGATGACATGATTTATCCCATTTTTTGCAGCAATAAGCATCAGGGATACGCACTGTCGGGGCGAATGTCAATGCGCTTAGCACAACGTGGCGATAATCACCCGGTCAGCATTAAAATATGCGGTCGCCTCAGCACCTTCTTCTAAACCCTGACTCTGGGCCACAGGCAGGGTAGCGCACAGCGTCTGGCCATCGGGGAGGGTCATCAGCACTTCACACTGCTCGTCGCCGCGATCGATATGGTTGATGATCCCCGGCAGTTGGTTATCCGCCTGGTTCGCCGTTTCTCTGTCCTGAGTGATGCTGACCCAAGGAGCCTTCAGCAGCACCAGCACCTCTTTGCCCTCATCCAGCCCCAGCCGTTCGCCGCTCCGGGCGGTGAGGGCCACTTTCAGACGGGTGGTGCCGTCGGCGAGCAATACATCTACATGCTGCTGGACGCGATCGTCATCGCGGGCGGTGATCGTGCCAAACCACTGGTTGCGGGCGCTGGTCTGCAAGGAGAAACGCGAGATGGCACCGAGCAGGCTGTCCAGCGGCAGAGCGTCGTCGTCGCTTAACACATCGAAGGCTTTCTGCTGGATTTGCGCCAGCAGATCATAGAGCTGGATCAGCCGCTGACCGTAGCGTGTCAAGATCGCACCGCCGCCACCTTTACCGCCTGTCGCGCGATCGACCAGCGTCTGCTCGCTGAGGGTATTCATCTCATTGATGGCATCCCAGGCGCTTTTATAGCTAATGCCGGCATTCTTTGCCCCCTGACTGATAGAGCCGGTTTGCGCAATCTGTTTGAGCAGGGCGATGCGGCGAGGATCGGCAAACAATTTTTGCTGGAGACGTAGGGTGAGGAGAATTTCGGCCTGCATAACAATGTCCTGGCAAAAGGGTTATTGTGACGTAATTCGTTCGGGGCGCAAACTGTACCGCACAAAAGGGGATGTATTTCTCGCTTTTCCGGTTAGAATAAGGCATTCACATTGTCTGGAGAAAGCCATGTTAGAGTTGCTGAAAAGTCTGGTATTCGCCGTGATCATGGTGCCAGTGGTGATGGCTATCATCCTCGGTGCCATCTACGGCCTGGGTGAGGTGTTTAACATCTTTTCCAATATCGGCCACAGAAAACAGCCGAAAAAACAGCATTAAATCCCTTTAAAAACGCCCGGTTCCACCGGGCGTTTTGCTCTCAAGTTTCCCCCTCCCGCGCCGATATCATTTATGGCATCAATTTGATCTACTCCCGCATCGGTACCATTTAGCGCTGGGAAAACCCTGGGGTTATCGTTATATTGCATCGTATATAACGAAACTCAAAAGGAGTTAAAATGGCACGTACATGGTTACGCCTTTTCGCAGGGGCAACGCTGACGCTCACTCTGACCGGGCATGCCCTGGCGGATGAAGGCAAAATTACCGTCTTCGCGGCGGCATCCCTGACCAACGCGATGCAGGATATTGCGGCGGAGTATAAGAAAGAGAAAAACGTCGAGGTGGTGTCGTCCTTTGCCTCTTCCTCGACCCTGGCGCGTCAGATTGAAGCAGGCGCACCTGCCGATCTGTTTATCTCTGCCGATCAGAAGTGGATGGATTACGCCGTCGAGAAAAAAACGATGGATACCGCCAGCCGGGAAACCCTGCTGGGCAACAGCCTGGTGGTCGTGGCACCGAAAGAGAGTACCCAGGGCGAGATTGCCATCAGTAAAGAGACCAACTGGACCAGCCTGCTGAAAGAGGGGCGTCTGGCGGTGGGCGATCCGGAACACGTGCCGGCGGGCATTTATGCCAAAGAGGCGCTGCAGAAGCTGGGTGCCTGGGAGACGCTGTCAGCTAAACTGGCACCGGCGGAAGACGTGCGTGGTGCCCTTGCGCTGGTTGAGCGCAACGAAGCGCCGCTGGGGATCGTCTACGGTTCCGATGCGGTCGCCGGAAAAGGGGTGAAAGTGGTGGGCACCTTCCCGGAAGACTCCCATAAGAAAGTGGAATATCCTGTTGCCATCGTCGATGGACATAAAAACGCCACCGTCAGCGCCTTTTACGATTATCTGAAGGGGCCGCAGGCGTCGGCAATCTTTAAACGTTACGGATTTACGACTCACGAATGATATTGACCGATCCCGAATGGCAGGCCGTGCTGCTGAGCCTGAAAGTCTCTTCCCTCGCGGTTGCATGTAGTTTGCCCTTTGGGATCTTCTTCGCCTGGTTACTGGTTCGCTGTAAGTTTCCCGGCAAAGCGCTCCTCGACAGTGTGTTGCATTTGCCGCTGGTGCTGCCGCCGGTGGTGGTCGGTTATCTGCTGCTCATCGCCATGGGGCGTCGCGGGTTTATCGGTGAACGTCTGTACGAGTGGTTCGGCCTCAGCTTTGCCTTCAGCTGGCGCGGGGCGGTGCTGGCGGCGGCGGTGATGTCCTTCCCGCTGATGGTGCGGGCGATCCGCCTGGCGCTGGAAGGGGTCGACATGAAGCTCGAACAGGCCGCCCGCACGCTCGGTGCCGGGCGCTGGCGCGTCTTCATGACCATCACGCTTCCCCTGACGCTGCCGGGCATTATTGTCGGCACCGTGCTGGCCTTTGCCCGCTCGCTGGGCGAGTTTGGCGCAACCATTACCTTTGTCTCTAACATCCCCGGCGAAACGCGGACTATCCCGTCGGCGATGTATACCCTGATCCAGACCCCCGGTGGCGAAGGGGCCGCCGCGCGGCTTTGCATTATCTCCATTGTGCTGGCGATGGTGTCGCTGCTGGTGTCGGAATGGCTGGCCCGCCTGAGCCGTGAACGGATGGGGAACTGACCATGCTGGAACTCAATTTTACCCAGACCCTGGGCGAGCATTGCCTGACCCTCAACGAAACCCTGCCCGCCAGCGGGATCACCGCCATTTTTGGCGTCTCCGGCGCGGGGAAGACATCGCTGATCAACGCGATAAGCGGCCTGACCCGGCCCCAGTCCGGGCGGATCGTGCTTAACGATCGGGTGCTGAACGACGTCGAAAAACGCATTTATCTGGCACCGGAAAAGCGCCGGATCGGCTATGTCTTCCAGGATGCGCGGCTGTTTCCGCACTATAAGGTGCTGGGCAACCTGCGGTACGGCATGGCGAAAAGCATGGCCGGGCAGTTCGATAAGCTGGTGGCGCTGCTGGGCATTGAACACCTGCTTGATCGGCTGCCGTCCTCCCTCTCGGGTGGGGAAAAGCAGCGCGTGGCGATAGGCCGGGCGTTACTCACCGCCCCGGAGCTGCTGCTGCTGGATGAACCCCTGGCCTCGCTCGATATTCCCCGCAAGCGTGAGCTGCTGCCGTATCTGCAGCGCCTGGCGCGCGAAATCAATATTCCGATGCTGTACGTCAGCCACTCGCTGGATGAGATCCTGCATCTGGCCGATAAGGTGCTGGTGCTGGAAAACGGCAGCGTGAAAGCGTTCGGTAATCTGGAAGAGGTGTGGGGCAGCAGCGTAATGCACCCGTGGCTGCCGCAGGAGCAGCAGAGCAGCATTCTGAAGGTGAGCGTGCTGGAGCACCATCCGCACTACGCCATGACCGCGCTGGCCATTGGCGATCAGCATGTCTGGGTCAACAAGCTGGATAAACCCCTGCATACCAACCTGCGCATCCGTATTCAGGCGTCAGATGTGTCGCTGGTACTCCAGCCGCCGCTACAGAGCAGTATCCGTAACATTCTGCGCGCCAAAGTGGCCCAGTGTTACGACGATAACGGCCAGGTTGAGGTCCAGCTGGAAATTGGCAGCCGCACGCTGTGGGCGCGCATCAGCCCGTGGGCCAGGGATGAACTGGGGATCAAACCTGGCCTCTGGCTCTACGCTCAGATCAAGAGCGTGTCGATCACTACCTGATCACACCAGGTGGGTATAGATGAACTGCGCGATGCTGTCGGTAGTGTTGTCACCAATCACGATATTGGCACGCGCTTTGACGGCATCATCGGCATTACCCATCGCCACCCCGGTTCCGGCCGCTTCCAGCATGCTGATGTCATTGTAGTTATCGCCAAAGGCGATGACATCCTGCATTGACCCGCCGATGGATTCCACATACTGCGCCAGGCGTTTGCCCTTGCTGTTGCCTTTGCGGGCAATATCCACCTGATCGTGCCAGGACCATTCACACTCCAGGCCCAGCGTCTGCTCGACGTGTTTAGCGAAGGTATTCAGCTTGCCGGTGTCTTCATCGGTCAGGGCAAATTTCCAGATGGCATTAACGTCCCGGGCCGCCTGCGCCAGCGACGGTACCTGGGTGAACACCGGACGCTGCGCTTCCGGCAGCGACAGGGCCCAGTTGCTGGTGCGGATCACATGCCCGGTCGGGCGTTCGTACACCATCGCATCGTCGACATACATCAGGCCGTGAATGGCATGTTCATCGAGCAGATCGATCAGCTGCAGCGCCTGGTGAACCGGCAACGGATCGGCCTGCAGAACCTTTTTTGCTTGATAATCATACAAATAGGTACCATTACAACAAATTGCAGGTGTATCTAACGCCAGTGCCTGATAAAAAGGATGAATCGCAACATGATGTCGACCCGTCACGATGAGGAGCTGATACCCCACCTCCTGGGCACGCTTCAGGGCGTCGAGAGAAGAGGGGAGCAGGGTTTTTTGCGGGGTTAATAGCGTACCGTCTAAATCCAGTGCAATCACACGCGAGGTCATTTGATCTTCCGGGTTAATGTTGAAATGGCAGGATGTGCAGATGGTACACCCCGCGACTAAGGCTGCAAAATTCCTGGCTAAAATTCAGCATTCACCGTTAAAAAAGACTATCCTGGTACATTACTTTTACGCGCAGTGAGGAAAGGAGCATTCATGAAACAAACCGTTTATACCGCCAGTCCTGAGAGCCAGCAGATCCATGTCTGGCGTCTGAATCCCGAAGGTACACTCACCCTGGTTCAGGTCGTCGATGTTCCCGGCCAGGTTCAGCCGATGGTGATCAGCCCGGATAAACGTTTCCTGTATGTAGGCGTGCGTCCGGAGTTCCGTGTGCTGGCGTACCGTATCTCTCCTGACGATGGTGCCCTGACGTTCACCGCAGAAGCCGCTCTGCCGGGCAGCCCAACCCATATTTCAACCGATCTGCAGGGGCGCTTTATCTTTAGCGGCTCTTACAATGCCGGTTGCGTCAGCGTGACCCGCCTGGATGACGGCATTCCGACCGAGACCGTTGAGGTGGTTGAAGGGCTGGAAGGTTGCCACTCGGCCAACATCTCCCCGGATAACCGCACCCTGTGGGTTCCGGCGCTGAAACAGGATCGTATCTGCCTGTTCACGCTGGGCGACGACGGTAAGCTGGCTGCGCAAACGCCGGCCGAAGTGACCACCGTTGAGGGCGCTGGCCCGCGTCATATGGTCTTCCATCCGAATCAGCAGTACGCCTACGTGGTGAATGAGCTGAACTGCTCGGTGGATGTCTGGGCGCTGCGCGATCCGCACGGCAACATCGAGTGTGTACAGACTCTGGACATGATGCCGGCTGACTTCACCGATACGCGCTGGGGGGCGGATATCCACATCACGCCTGACGGACGCCACCTCTATACCTGCGACCGTACTTCAAGCCTGATCACCATTTTCAGCGTCTCTGAAGATGGTAGCGTGCTGGCCATCGAAGGCTTCCAGCCGACCGAGACCCAGCCGCGCGGCTTTAACGTCGATCACAGCGGTAAATTCCTGATTGCTGCGGGGCAAAAATCGCACCATATCGCGCTGTATGAGATTCAGGGCGAGCAGGGGCTGCTTGAAGAGAAGGGACGTTACGCCGTTGGCCAGGGGCCAATGTGGGTGGTGGTTAACGCTTACTAAGGCGGACGAAATAAAAAAACCTCGCAATTGCGAGGTTTTTTATACCCGGTGGTAGCCGGGTGAGCACATCGGAAACACCAACCTCAATATCTTAATCCCCAACCTGATGCTATGTAAAATCTACCCGTAGCCACGATGTAGCGCGATTCGGTGTCTTTCATGTTATCATTTTGAAAAATAACGTTATTTTTACAAAAGTAAACGAATTCCGAATATAAGCCAAACTGTTTTTATACACAGTATTCAGACGTTATAGTGTTGTCGTTGGTTCGATGTGAGCAGCTCCGCAAATCAGGTTTCTTTAAAGTCCTGGCTGGCGGGTGGTGCCGTCAGTGCCTTAACTGTGGAGCACATCGGTAACACCAACACCCACTGGCGACAGGCAGCGGAAGGGTAAGTCAGTGGAAGTGCTCCTGACCAAAGGAGTGGCGTATGAGCAGTATGGGATGGGTAATTCTGTTCCTGCAACTCATGGTTGCAGTATTGCAACTGCTGGATGCGTATCTTAAAACCGGTGCCTGACGTGCCCAGCCGCAGCATTAAGGGGGAGTAACTCCCCCTTTTTGCTAATCCTGTTACTGCTTCGGCTCTGCGATCACTTTGCTGCCGACACCGCGGTTGTTGTATTCCCACATGCGGTTGAAGTTAGCGTCGTTCAGGTTGCGCTGCACGTTGCCTTTGTCATCCACCGCACCGGTATTACCCGCATACGGACGCTGAGAGATAGCCGCGTTGCCCCAGGGTTTCGCCATGTTAAAGCCTTCGTTGATCACGCTATCGCGGATCACCACCTGACCGTTAGAGGCAGAATCCACATCCAGCGAGCGACCCAGCTGTGCCACGCCGTCACCCATTGCGGTGAAGCGGCTGTTTACTGCCAGGAAGCCGTAGAACATGTTCGACAGGGTGGCCGGTGCAAAGACATAGCCTTCCTGTTGGGTACGGGTATTCATCACGCGGAAATCGGTGTTATCAAACACCACCGCACCGCGACCGGAGACAATATCCACATCGCCTTCAATGTAGCTATTGGTTACCAGCGTACGGGTGATGCGGTTGTTTTTCAGGGTGTTCTCGACGCCGCTGTTGGTGACGAAGAAGGTGTTCTGACGGCCCAGAATATTCACCTTGTCGATCTGCACCTGATCGCCATCGCTGCGCAGGGCTACCGCCTGGTGGTTACCGGCATCCACGCTGTCACCGAGATTGTTTTCAATCGTCAGGTTCTGCAGCTGCAGGCCGTTGTTCTGCGACCAGAAGACCGCCGAACACATCACGCCAACGGTGGCGCTGTGCTTGCTCTGGCAGCGGTCAAACATGTACCAGGCCGGTTTGCCAGGCATGTATTTCCCGGCCGGATTGACCAGACGACGCCAGGTGGTGGTATCCATCTCAGAGTCGATCGCCAGACCAATTTTTACATCAATCGGTTTGTCGCCCGTACCGTACAGGGTCACGCTACCCGGTGCGGCAGGCACATACACGGTACCTTCGTACTCGCCGGGTAAAATGGCGATGTACTGACGGGAGCTGCTGTGCTTAGCAATGGCGGCATCGACGGCTGCCTGAATGGTGGTATGCGTAACGCCCTGGGTTCCCGCCGGGCCAACCACAAAGTTTGGCTGCTCTGGCAAACGAATGGCGTAAGGACTCCACGGTGCCGCGTTAGGATCCATGGCCGTGAAGTAGCGAGCCTGCTGGAAGTTTTTCGCTTCATCAGCGGAAAGGATCGGTCGAGAAGCCGTGCCTGGCGCGGCCTGTTCAGAAGGCAGTTGATCCGGCGGAGTAGAGCTGCACGCAGACAACGTCACGCCAAATGCGAGGGCCAGTGCCAGACGAGAAATCCTGGAAATGTTCAAGGGAAAGCTCCTGCTAAGCATATCAATAGGGGGATAACCGAAATAGCCTGCTTTTTTATACTAAGTTGAGCGAAACGGGAAGATTAAAAGGCTAAAAGTACATCTAACTAAAACTTAGATTGAAAACTTAGAAAACCTTTGTGTGGCGCAGCCTACAAGGGTTTCATCTAACTTTTGGCCCATTTATCTATTTTTCACAACTTTTCAGTCAGCAGACTTTAGGTATCAAGCATCAAAATTTAGATAAGGATTACACATCATTTATCTAAAAATTACGAGATAGATCGCATGATGGTCGTTGCAAATTGCAACTAACTAGCTTTCTAATCGTATTCTACTTGACCACCGTGCGCACATTACAGATAAGCGCGGTTCTGAGCAAACGTGATTAAAGATTTTTACTCGTGACATGGTGACGTGCTGAGTAATTGTGCAACATTTGAACATTACTCAAAGGTAAGTGGGCTAGTGATCTGCCCGCAAGAGTGAATACAACCATCAGTTGGTAATACGTGTTTTCTTACTATCTGATGTCCCATTTTGCCACCGAGCTGCAAGCTCTGGTGGAGTCTGACAATTCAGTGCTGAAGCTTCATCGTCGATAGATAGCCACGAAATAGTGAAATGCTGTTTAGAACACGAGTCACCTGAACACCTGAAATCCTAAAAAAACGGCGGTGACAGGCAGGCACTCCTTCGTGAAATCAACCACGCAGCTTAAGCGCTTAATGTCGCGACCGCTGGTAATTTCATCTATGACAAAACCCATCTATCAGGTCAGGTTAAACGCATCTGGGCTAGAAGCTGAAACTAATAGATTAAATGATATCCATATTAGTTAGTTGAGAATAGGAATGCATCTATAACCTGTTGATATAATGAGTGTATTTTCAATGAATTAGTGTTCTCTTTTACTGAGGAGGTTGATTGGTGGCTTTCATTAAAATCCATTTCAAGAGAAAAGTTCTCTTCTTTATTCGTATTATTATTCTGCTTTCTTTCTAGCGATTCGAATAAATTACCACTTGTTTTTTTTGATGGTGATTCATGCGATTCCTGCAAAATTTTATAATCTTCAGGTAAATCCTTAACTAACCTTTCCGAGTATAAGGTTAATTCTTCTGTAGCTATCGTAAATAACCAAGCCTCCTGATTTTTTCTTTGATTTACACGAAGAATACGACCAAGCACCTGTCTAAAGTAAAGTTCAGTTTTAATGGAGCTCAGGTGGCAACAGACCTGAAGCCGTGGGATATCTGTACCCTCACTGATCATACCGACACTAACAATCCATTCGGTAGTTCCTTGACGATATTGCTTTATCTTTGAAAGGGCTTCTTTATCATGATAGGTCACTATAGTGGCGCTTTGGCCAAACTCATTTTCCAGAAGATTCATCAGTTTGTACGCATGCACTACTGATGAAGCAACCACTAGTCCACCTGCATCAGAGTTGACCATTCTTATTTCGCGAAGTTTTTCACATCCGGCTTTAATGACATAGCTCATTGCCTTTGGATGCCAAAGTATTGATTGATAAGAAACTAAATTTTCATTCAGTATCTCTACAATGGAGCCGAAATCTTTTGTGGTTTCCTCTGAGGAATAAACTAAATTATCACTATTAATAAGAGCAATTTTGGGCTTACGGCAAACATTATCTATAATGGCTTCATGTAGGCCATACACGTAATCACAGCAGATCTCACCGTCCGGATCGGTGTAATTTGATAATACTATTGGTACATTATCAGTTCGCCATGGAGTTCCGGTTAATGCCAATGTATAGCTTGCACATTTTTGAATTAGAGTAAGTATTTCCCCTCCCCAAACATTGGCATTATCGAGAGTATCGCCAGAGCAATGATGGATTTCGTCAAAAATTATTAATAACCGGTGTCGTTGTAATGATTCCCAGAATTTTTTGTCAAAATACATGAGGTTGTGATAGGTAAAAGCAGTTCCAACAGATCCGAGGCCTCCACAAAAGCTACTTTGTAATCTATGAGAGAATGTGCTTTTTATCGATGAAACCACTGCTGTTGAAGGGGCAAAGCATATGATGATATCTACCAAATTGAGTTCTAGCATTCGCTTTGCAACCTCAGCTGCCATCACTGTTTTACCGGCACCTGGGCAAGCAAGGCATAAAAAATGTGGTGATCCAGATTGATATTTACCTAGTACTGCATCTACGCACTGACTCTGCCATTCCCTCAGCATAAAGGATGCTCATTGTTATGCTGCCCAAGCACTTTTGACAAAGCCGTCACTCTACCAAGTAATGCAGCCGACTGATTTTTTGCCAGCTGATAGAGGCCTTTCAGATAGCTTTTCTTTGTTGGAAATCGCTCCATAAGTGACTGATACTCTTCAATTTCGCTAAGAACAACAGCGAGCCTCGCCTCATGAATAAGTTTTTCTTTCTTAATATCATTCAAAAAGTTATCTACATCAGATGCTGCTGACTCAACTGTTGCAGACACAGCTTGAAGGCGGGAATTCTTGGGTATTTTTCCCGATGTGAATGTAGTGGAATAGAAGAGGTCCGTTTTTTTGTAAAATTTCTTGGAACGCCCATCAATTTTCTCAATTTTACATATAAATCCTAATGCCTCTAATCGGAGAAGCTGGCGGTAGATGAACTTTCTGGCTTCGCCCACCTGGCTGTATTCATCCGTGATTTTCAGTAATGCATCCTTTAGTTGAGTAGCACTAAACTCTTTAAAATCCTTATCTATCAATAAATTATAAATATAGGGATGCAATTTTACTGCAGACTTCATTAACAAAATTCCAAACTCATAAACTTAGGATTGCTAAGTATACAGAAACTGGTGAAACTTAGACAATCTAAGCACACTAGGGCAATGATGATGATTAAGTGGCTCACCCAAACCCGATACCTGACAGGCTCAAAACAGCCAGAACCAAAGCCGGAATCACTCAGCGAGAATTGGGTATCCGAATTGGCATGGAACCAAGTTCAGCGAGTGGTCGTATGAACCATTATGAGAAAGGAAGGCATATCCCAGATATAGATACCCTTAAGCGCATGGCCGATGAGCTTGGCGTTCCCATAAACTACTTCTTTTGTGAAAGCGAGCAGACAGCGGAACTAGCCCGGCTGATAGCAAACATGACTGAAACAGAGCAAGCAGCTCTGATTGCTGAACTTAACAATAAGCAGCCATAGTGCTATGGGCTAAGCTAAAAGCATAGGGTTGAGCAAAGATGAAGTGTCCGCTGAGTGCCAATAGCGGACGTTGTTAAGCTCATGCAGTATGGATTCACGAATAACAGACGTTATATTTTGTCCTGATTGACACGGGATGAAAGCTCCTGATGGCTCTCTTTTCGCTCGCTGTAACGATCCGCAAGATAACCGGTTTGTCCCTTAAGCAGCAGTGTGATTTTAAACAGCTCCTCGGCTACATCGACGATGCGGTCATACCATGACGAAGGTTTCATTCGGCCGTTTTCGTCGAACTCTTGCCATGCCCTGGCTACGGAAGACTGGTTGGGTATCGTAAACATCCGCATCCAGCGGCCCAGAATACGCATCTGGTTCACTGCATTGAAGGACTGGGAACCACCGCAGACCTGCATTACCGCAAGTGTTTTGCCCTGCGAAGGACGAACCGCGCCTTCACTTAAGGGTATCCAGTCAATCTGCGCCTTCATAACTGCGCTCATAGCCCCGTGCCGTTCCGGAGAACTCCACACCATCCCGTCACACCATCTGACCAGACCGCGCAGCTCGGTGACTTTAGGGTGCGTGTCCGGCGCATCATCCGGCAGGGGTAAACCGGAGGGGTTAAAGCGTTTTACCTCCGCGCCCATCGCCGTCAGCAGGCGACCAGCTTCTTCCGCGGCAAAACGGCTGTAGGAGCGCTCTCTTACTGAGCCATACAGAATCAGAATCCGTGGTGGCTCCTGCAGGTGCAGACGTTCAGCGATGTGTTGATCAAAGCATTCGGTGTTCAGGGCAGGAAATTGTTCCATTTTTCTCCTCCGGACAGACCAGATGATTTCAAAGTTAATACATATGATTTACCATATGTATATTCTAAAGGGAATGGAGTGACAAATGCTACAACCTGTTCAGCTTTTCAAAATCCTGTCGGATAAAACACGGCTCACCATCGTCATGCTTCTCCGGGAGTCCGGTGAACTGTGCGTCTGCGATATCTGCGCGGCCACCTCTGAATCACAGCCAAAAATCTCGCGACATATGGCTATCCTTCGTGAGGCCGGGCTGGTACTTGACCGTCGTGAAGGCAAATGGATCCACTATCGTCTGTCACCCCACATACCAGCGTGGGCAGCTGAGACAATCACAACGTCCTGGCAGTGTATGCGGGAGGATGTGCGTGAATGGCTGGATAAATCAGCCTGCACCTCCTGCTGAGGCAGGAAGATATTTACATAATCATATATGATGGAGTCTGAGATGCTTCTGGCAGGGAGTATATTTTTACTGACGCTGGTACTGGTGATCTGGCAACCCAGAGGCCTGAGTATTGGCTGGAGCGCGAGTATCGGGGCAGTGCTGGCGCTGGGAACCGGTGTCATCCATGTCGCTGATATTCCCGTTGTCTGGAATATCGTCTGGAACGCGACAACGGCATTTATTGCGGTCATCATCATCAGCCTGCTGCTCGATGAGTCCGGCTTCTTTGAATGGGCCGCACTGCACGTCTCCCGCTGGGGTAACGGACGTGGCCGCCTGCTGTTCACCTGGATAGTCTTGCTCGGTGCCGCTGTTGCTGCGTTGTTTGCCAATGACGGCGCCGCGCTGATCCTGACGCCGATTGTGATTGCGATGCTGCTCGCACTGGGGTTCAGCCAGGGCACGACACTGGCCTTTGTCATGGCTGCAGGGTTTATTGCAGATACGGCCAGCCTGCCGCTCATTGTTTCTAACCTGGTTAATATCGTCTCGGCGGACTTCTTCGGTCTGGGCTTTACGCAGTATGCTTCCGTTATGATCCCCGTGGATGCGGCAGCGATTGCGGCCACGCTGACCATGCTGCATTTCTTCTTCCGCAGGGATATTCCGGCAACGTATGACGTTTCGCTGCTGAAGAAACCAGCCAGTGCGATCAAGGATCCGGCAACCTTCAGGGCGGGCTGGATTGTCCTGTTATTGCTGCTTGTCGGTTTCTTTGTTCTGGAGCCGCTGGGGATCCCGGTCAGTGCGATAGCGGCGGCTGGCGCAGCAGTGCTGTTTGTGGTGGCGAAAAGAGGCCATGCCATCAACACCGGGAAAGTCCTGCGCGGTGCGCCATGGCAGATCGTTATTTTCTCGCTGGGCATGTACCTCGTGGTCTATGGCCTGCGCAATGCAGGGCTCACGGAGTACCTGTCTGGTGTGCTGAATCAGCTGGCAGACAAGGGGTTATGGGCAGCGACGTTCGGCACCGGCTTCCTGACGGCATTTCTCTCATCAGTGATGAACAATATGCCGACGGTGCTGATTGGTGCGCTGTCGATTGACGGGAGTGCGGCGACTGGCGTCGTCAAAGAGGCAATGATTTATGCCAATGTGATTGGCTGCGATTTAGGCCCGAAAATCACCCCGATAGGCAGTCTGGCAACCCTGCTGTGGCTGCATGTGCTTGCCCGGAAAAATATGACGATCACCTGGGGATATTACTTCCGGACCGGCATTGTCATGACTGTGCCGGTGCTGTTTGTCACTCTGGCCGCTCTGGCGTGGCGGCTCTCTGTCACTTTGTAATGAGATACTGATATGAGCAACATTACCATCTATCACAACCCGGCCTGTGGCACCTCACGCAACACGCTGGAGATGATCCGTAACAGCGGCAACGAACCGACGATAATTCATTATCTCGATACGCCACCCACCCGTGATGAGCTGATTAAACTTATTTCAGATATGGGAATTACGGTGCGTGCATTACTGCGTAAGAATGTTGAGCCTTATGAACACCTGGGTCTTGATGAAGAGAAATTTAGTGATGAGCAGTTGATTGATTTCATGCTTCAACATCCGATCCTGATTAATCGGCCGGTTGTCGTTACGCCGCTTGGCACTCGTCTTTGCCGCCCTTCAGAAATAGTGCTGGATATTCTACCGGAAGGCCAGAAAGGAGCGTTTACCAAAGAGGATGGCGAGAAGGTCATTGACGAAACGGGGAAGCGGATTAAGTAATCTGCCCACTTCAAAATATCGGACGCCTGTTTACGCTATGCGGGCATCCGATTTTCGCTCATATGGGACAACCATAATCACATCTCCTAACCCAAAGGAGAATGAGCATGACAACATCCCCCTGGAACAAAGGCCGTATTATTGGCCAGAAACGGCCTCTTCAGATCTCTCATATCTGGGGAATCCGTATCAGACTTGAGATGGAAGGAAAAGTACGCGATTTAGCTCTGTTTAACATGGCTCTGGACAGTAAACTTCGGGGCTGTGATCTGGTTAAGCTAAAAGTTTCTGATGTGGCCTATGGGCACTCTGTTTCGGGCAGAGCGACAGTGCTGCAGCAAAAAACGGGAAGCCCCGTTCAGTTTGAACTGACTAAGGGAACCAGAGAGGCTGTAGCAGCATGGATCAAAATGGCTCATCTACGTAGTAGCGACTATCTGTTCCAGTCCCGCGTCGGTTCTTCACGACATATCTCAACCAGGCAATATAACCGTATTTTTCATGGATGGATTGATAAGCTAGGTCTCGACGAGACTCTGTACAGTACGCATTCTATGCGAAGAACCAAGCCATATCTGATCTATAAAAAAACGAAGAATCTTCGAGTGATCCAGCTATTGTTAGGTCACAAAAAACTTGAAAGTACAGTCCTTTATCTCGGTATTGAAGTGGATGATGCCCTGGAGATATCTGAGTCTATTGAAGTTTAATTTGTGAGGGCTGCAACAGCAGCCCTTTGCCAGAAGCGGAATTTTATTACATCTCTATTGAATTTGTTAATGCTGAGCAGGTCAATACATGCAGGAAGTTCCGGCTGTTTCTTTGAAGTTAACGAACCAAGTAGAGTAAGCGTCGACGCGGAAATCGTCTTTGGAAAAAGCTAAGGCATTGACCAGAATTTTTTGATCAATACATAAAGTTAGGGCGGTTTCGAATGTGTGGTTGTATTCTTTACGAATTGCTCCTGCGGCAAGGTTTCTGGGCGGCGATGAACCAAATACGAACATTAGAAAAGAAAAGACGATATTTACCGTTACTATTTCCCTTCATTTTCAAAGCACAGTAAATCAAAAATTAATTCCATATTGTTACTTTTTAGAATGTCAACATCTTTATATATTTTTTCAGACGCCCCTCCTTCATCTTCCCATTCGTTAATGGAATACTGCCATTCTTCTTGCATCAACCTGACATCTGCGGTTGGGATCTCTAAATAAGTTAGCATAGTCTACTCCGGCATCCTATCTTTATGAGGTTTTAATAGTATAGGGTACCCTACACTGTAACGCCGATTAGGTTTGCATATACTCATTAAATATATAAAAAACACTGTAAGAAAATAATAATCTAAGTCGTGTTATTTAGCTGCAACTTTTTATTTTCCTAAGGGTGTTGACTATACTTAAATAAATAATTTCAAACCGGAGAGTGCCATGTTTAACCATTCACCTGAAAAGTCTGAAAATGAATTTAAGGAAACAGTAAAAGAATACGCTACTAAAACCGATGATGCGTTACGTAGTGGGGCTAACAGCATGAAGAATAAAGTTGAGTCATATCCTGCGACAAGTATTCTCATAGCAGTCGGTATAGGCTTCGCTTTAGGTTTTATCTCAGGAAGAAGATGATTATCTTCGAGATGAAATTTAACTGTATCTCCTTACTTCATGAGTGCATTATTTAACAAAAATAAGATAAGTATTGAAAATATTATAGTCATTAAAGAAATCACCAATTTGTAAAAAGTGAAATCCTCCTTAAAAGAAGCACCGAACTCGGAAAGGAAGTAACTAACCATTATAGTTGCCAGACATATTGCTGGACTAAATATATAACAATCTTTCAATAATTCTTACAAAACAAGAAGCATAAAACATCCAGAGAAAAATCCTCTGCTGCATCGCTTGATGCTTATGAATATGATGCCGATGCCTCCCGGTAAGCCTTTGGGTATCCCTATGACCCGCTGCTTCGTTCGTGCATGATGAACATTCCATTAGAAAATTCATCAGGTTAATTTGCCCTGCCGCTCAGAAGGATTCATCATAAGAGGCAAAATAGCATGAAGGGAGGTAGAGGGCCATCTGTATTTTGTCAATGCACATAGTGTGACCTCCTGATTTGACAGCGATTTTTAAAAGAATGTGTTGAAAAAAAAGCCTGCGGTTAGCAGGCTATAAAGTTTTTTTACTTATTTTTTTTGTTTGTATCTTATAAATAGGGTAGGTACGCAATTAAACATGAAGCAGAGAAGGTAATGAAACTGCTATAAATATTTCCTGGCAGCATCGAGTATCTCCTGCGACGTTAACTGCCTGTCAGAAGCCACGTAAACAACACCATGATCGCCGGTTAATGAAGGAAAGCCAGCGGACATAATCCGAAGATGTGCTTCATCACCGTTCGGATATTCTCGTCTGATAGAGGATATACCCTCCAGAACGGTCATGACTTTACAGGGTTCGGCATTAAAGAAAACAAGAATTTTTATCATATGCCACCATGAATCTGTTAATCTTTTCTCTCAGTGATGTTTACTGGTAGATGCCACTAAGGTAAAAATAAAGACGTGATGCTTTCGGAGGCAGCCTCGCCCCTTACGCACTTTATTATTTAACAAGCAGTTAGCTTCTGTTTTGAAATTTTTATGCAGCAGTCCTGCACCTCATCAAATCGGTCAACACATTCATACATATGCAAAAATATGCTGACCTGATATTAGGATTAAACGGCTTTTATCACATTTAATTTATGGGTATGTCTACTCAGGAATAATCCTTGATCGTTGTCGCAGATCCACAAAGATTTATTTATCGCAAAGTATTACGTTTGCAGCAGCAGGACCTTTGTCACCGCTGTGAATGGCGAATTCAACTTTCTGTCCTTCAAATAAAGTTTTAAAGTTGTCGCCGCTAAGCGCAGAAAAATGGACAAAGATATCTTTACTGCCATCAAGAGGAGAGATGAAGCCAAAACCTTTGTCTCCGTTAAACCATTTTACCAGGCCTTTAATTCTTGAGGTCATACTGACTCCCGTTATAAATGATTGTATTGATAGCAAACATATCGTATTAAACGTTTGGACTCAAAAGGAGGGGATATCAGAGATAGCGCCTGGTAATGAGGACTTCCCGAAAAATGTTAAACGTTCGTTTTTACATCGAACTGATGGGATTCATTAAGGCACGGTAAATAATAATAAGCAAATTATATTTTAGCCGTCCAGAGATCCTGCAAGGAAAACAAAAGTGGCAGCGTGCTATTTTCAATGTATACTATTTACGTGTTTTCAATAAGGAATTGACTTGTCCCATAAAATGACCGGAATTGTCAAAAGTTTTGACATTCTCAGCGGTAAAGGCCTCATCATCCCCTCTGATGGCCGAAAAGACGTCCTGCTTCACATTTCAGCCGTTAACTCCCGCGAATCAGAATTACTCATCCCAGGAAGCCGCATAGAATTTTGCCGGATCAACGGTAACAGGGGGCCTGTGGCTGCGAACATTTATCTTTCCTGAATTTCTGTGCCTCAAAATATATAGATTAAAACTTAACCATATGTGATACGGTGAAGCTCATTCATTGAAAGGTTAATGGTCATGTCTGTTATCAATTACGCAATGAAACTCTTCAGCAGTGCGTCTACTGCCACTGCTGCCTGTCCTGTTTGTGGCTTAAAATCAGCACAGCCGTTGTCAAAAATCCGACTCAACCAAGCCATGCTTTGCCCCGGATGTAAAGCTCTGTTTATCTCCCGACGCTAGCTCGACCACAACCGCAGATCAGAGCCCATGTCCTATACTTATGTTAGATTCCGGCAGCTGTTAAATCCCTGATGCCTGACGCCCATCCTGAGAGAACGTTTCTGAACTGATTTCGCAACTGCTCCTGCGTGCTAACGTTGCATCAGAGCAATGCTATGAAAATGAACCCCAAAGTGTGGTTTAACCGCTCCCGTATTCCGAGGAATGCTGCTGAAAACGTAACGTTTTCAGCGAACGATCCTGCCGGTGAAAGTCCTCCGCGGTTAGAACTCTTTTCGACCGCCCAGATGGAGCGCTACGGTCAGAAGCTGGCGCGAACCCATAAATTATCACCGGATAAACATCCTTATTATCTTCTGAAAAGGCTTGGCGACAATGAGGCTATCATCACTCAAAACTGCTATGAGCTTAACGCGGGTAAAAAGACCAGTATCATGCCCGCCGGAGAGTGGTTGCTGGACAATTACTATCTGATTGAAGAACAGATACGCACTGTCCGCCAGCACTTACCAAAAAGCTTTGGTAAAGGACTCCCGTCGCTGATGTCGCCGCTGAATTGCCCACGAATTTACAACATTGCATCAGAGGCTATTGCTCACGGTGATGGCCGCTGGGATGCCGCCAGTCTGACCAGCTATCTCACAGCTTATCAACAGGTGACACCTCTGACATTAGGTGAAGTCTGGGCATTACCGGGAATGCTGCGCCTGGCGCTGATAGAAAATCTTCGTCGTATAAGCGTGGAAGTGGTAAAAGCGCAGCAGGACAGAAATCTGGCCGATACGTGGATAACAAGGATTTTCGAATGCGCCGAGAGTGCGCCTGGTGATTTAATCATGGTAGTTGCCGACATGGCACGCTCCCGGCCTCCTTTAACCAGTGCGTTTGTCGCCGAACTGGTGCGGCGCCTGCAGGGGCATGGTAACGCGCTGTCGTTACCTCTGAACTGGGTTGAACAGAGCCTTCGGGAACAGGGGATCACCTCCGACGTTCTCATACATAACTTTAATCAACAGCTTGCCGCCAGCCAGCTGTCTGTCAGCAACAGCATCGCGGGTCTGCGGTTACTGAGTGAAACGGACTGGGCTGATTTCGCCGAAACGATAAGTGTCGTCGAACAGGCTTTACGTAATGATCCTGCCGGGATCTACCCCCGGATGCACTTCAATACCCGGGATCATTACCGACACGTTGTTGAGGTCCTGGCCAGAGACAGTGGTCTCAGCGAGCCAGAGGTTGCTGACAGAGTACTGCGGCTGTCAGGAAAGAATGCTCCCGATACACCGGAACATCATGTTGGTTATTATCTCGCAGGCGAAGGTCGACAGGCGCTGGAAATTCATCTCCTGGCAGATACTTCAAGTCTCATACGCTTGCGGCACAGTTTCAACAGAATAACCCTGCTGTCATGGCTTGGAAGCCTGGCGTTGTTGACCACCGCAACAACCGCGGCAATTTTGCACGAAACTGCCATGCAGGGCGCACAGTGGCTGTTGATCGCAGTGATACTGCCTTTGATTATCGCTTTAACTCAGTTAATAAGTGATTTACTCAGTGACGCAACCACCCGCTTTCGTGTTCCTCGCCCGTTGCCGGGAATGGATTTTTCAACCGGTATTCCCGCTGACAGCGCCACCCTGTTAGTCATCCCCTGCATGCTGACCAGCCACCAAAGTTTCACTAAGCTCCTTACCAGCCTTGAAGTCTGTTGGCTGGGGAATGAAAACGAAAATCTCAGGTTCGCGCTGCTCACTGACTTCGCTGATTCTGAAAATGAACCCTCGCCAGAAAGTCACATACTGCTGAGACAGGCGATCGCCGATACGCAGGCGCTGAACCGCCGCTATCCCTCCGGGCGGCCACGTTTTTATCTGCTACACCGCCAGCCTGAATGGAACTCCGCTGAAGGAACCTGGATGGGCTATGAACGCAAGCGGGGAAAGCTGGCGTTACTGAACAGCTGGTTACGCCATCCGGGGACACAATTCGTCAGCGTAGCAGACATGCCTACCCACCTTTTACCAGGTCACATTAAATACGTTATTACCCTGGACAGTGATACGTTGCTGCCGCGCGATACGGCACACAAACTGGTCGCGGCAATGGCACATCCGCTGAATACGCCAGTATATGATCCAGTAAGCCAGAGGGTTGTCAAAGGATTCGGCATTCTGCAACCCGGCCTTGCAGAGGAGATACCACGCAACGGTCAGGGGCGTTACGCAGCGCTGCGCAGCAGCATACCGGGCAATAACCCCTATTCGATGATGTCTTCGGATATTTATCAGGATCTGTTTGGGGAAGGATCGTTCGTGGGCAAAGGGATTTACGATGTTGATATTTTTATGCAGGCCACCGCCAACACCTGCCCGGAAAATCTGGTCCTCAGCCATGACCTCCTCGAAGGATGCTATGCCCGTTCGGGTCTGCTGAGTGAGGTGTTGCTCTACGAACAATACCCTAATAATTATTTGTCGGATGTTGCACGGCGTTCACGCTGGATCCGGGGTGACTGGCAACTGCTTAACTGGCTGAAACCACGCGTCAGAAAAGCCGATGGAACCCGAGACAGGAATCCGCTGACCGCGCTTTCTTACTGGAAATTACTTGATAATCTGCGGCGCAGTCTGGTCGCCCCCTCTTTACTGGTATTGCTGTTCTTTACCCTGCTTGGGGTACCCAATCCGGTTTACTGGCTGGGCGTACTTTCACTGATATGGCTATTACCATCCATCCTCTGCATTGCCCATGATCTTCTGCATAAACCTCTGCGTCGCCGCCTGAAGCCGCATCTGTTACTGGTGGGGGCGGGCGCGCTGAAGCGTTTGTCAGGTATCGGGATTAATTTTGCGGTACTGCCACACGAAGCCGGATATTCGTTGAAGGCGATTGCCGTGACGCTATGGCGACTGGGGATCAGCAGGCGTAGCCTCAGCCAGTGGGTCATTCACAGCCACGACAGCAATCAGTCCACACCCGCTTTTGCGCGGTTTTATCAGGCGATGTGGCTGAATGTAGCCTGTGGCGTGACGCTGATAATACTGACCGGACAATTTGCACCACAACTGCTGGGAATTGCGTTGCCGATCGGTATGTTATGGTGTGTGGCACCGCTGCTGATGAGCTGGCTGAGTCGCCAGCCCGTGCGTAAGGTGTTTTCGCCAAATCAGGAACAAAAACAGCTGTTACGCCAGACTGGCCGTGAAATCTGGGCGTTTTTTGAAACCTTTGCCACAGAAAAAGAGAACTGGCTTCCGCCTGATAACTACCAGGAACTACCGCAACCGAAGGTGGCCCATCGCACTTCCCCTACCAATATTGGCCTTTCCCTTATGGCTAACCTGACGGCATGGGACTTTGGCTATCTGCCCGGCGGAGAGGTGCTCCGGCGCGTGTCGCTCACGCTCGACACGCTGGATAAAATGGAGCACTACCGGGGCCATCTCTACAACTGGTATGACACCCGTACGCTGGCCCCCCTCAGCCCACGCTACATCTCGAGTGTTGACAGCGGCAACCTGGCGGGGCATCTGTTGACCCTGCGTGCAGGGCTGTCCGCCATGCGTCATCAGCCTGTTTTAAACAGCCAACAAATACTGGAAGGACTGAACGATACGCTGGGTATTCTGGAAAACCAGTGGGGTCAGAATCCCCCGGACAGCCTGCGGCTGCTGCGCAAACACTACCTGTTCGCGGTGTCGCTCTCTCCGCAGGCATTTTTCAGCGAGCTGAAAAACATGCGCACCCAGAGCAACCATCTGATCACGCAATGTCATCATGGAGCCCCCCTCCAGATGCGCTGGGCAGGACATCTGGAGCATCAGCTGGTTCAGCTTTGCCATGAGTGGTCGCTGCTGCTTGGCTGGTTACCTGCATCCTGGAACAAACAAACGCTGCCGACGCTGAGCGAGCTTGCCCGGGAGACATTTACCGGTAAAGAAACACCCTCTGCATCAGCGACGGGGCAGGCCCGGATGCGACTCAATATTATCACCGAGCTTGAACAGCGGCTGGATGAACATGCCCGGATGGATTTCGCCTTCCTGTACAACGAAGCAACCAGTCTGCTCAGTGTTGGTTATAACTGTGACACAAATACGCCTGACAAGAGCCACTATGATCTCCTGCCGTCTGAAATTCGCCTGACCAGTTTTCTTGCCATTGCGACTAATCAACTTCCTCTTAAAAGCTGGTACGCGCTGGGTCGACTTTTTACCACGATTGATAATGAAACTGCCCTGATGTCGTGGAGCGGATCCATGTTTGAATACCTGATGCCGAATCTTGTAATGCCTACCTGGCCTGGTAGCCTGCTCGATGAGATGAGTCAGTCGGCAGTTATGCGCCAGATCCACTGGGGGAAAGAACGCGGAGTACCCTGGGGGGTTTCAGAGTCTGGTTATCATGCTTTTGATGTTCAGTATAATTATCAGTATCAGGCCTTTGGCGTGCCGGGCCTCGGTCTGCGCAGGGGGCTTGCTGATGACATGGTTGTCGCCCCTTATGCCACATTGCTGGCGTTGATGGTCTCTCCACAGAAAGCCTGTGAGAACCTGTTCAGGCTGCAAAAAAATGGCGCACACGGCGAATATGGTTTTTATGAAGCGCTGGATTATACCCCCTCACGCCTCGCATCTGGTCAGCTCTATGCGGTGGTTCAGTCCTGGATGGCACATCACCAGGGCATGGCATTTCAGGCGTTGGCCCATGTATTGCTTGGGGCCCCCATGACTGAGCGATTTATGTCCAGTACGACCTTCCGTTCAGCGAGTCTGTTGTTACAGGAGCGCGTGCCGGATGCGCTCGATCTCTACAGCCCACGTCGTCATTTTGAATCTCATGAGGGCAGAGTCAAACCCGTTCGCTATGAACCCCGCATTTTCAATGGGGTGGACACGCCAGCTCCGGATATTCAGCTCCTGTCCAACAGTCAATATCATCTGATGTTGACGGTAGGCGGTGGCGGTTACAGTCGCTGGAAAAATATTGCTCTTACACGCTGGCGCAGTGATACCACCCGAGATAACTGGGGAGCATTCTGCTATATCCGCGATATGCAGACGGGCAACGTGTGGAGCAATACCTGGCAGCCGACAGGCAACGCCAGCGAACACGAAGAAGAAGTGATATTCACCGATGCGAGTGCTGAATTCAGACGTACCTTTGGTGGACTCAGCGTCAAAACTCAGATTGTTATCTCCCCGGAAGATGACATTGAACTGCGACGTCTCACACTCATTCATCGTGGACGCCAGCCCCGCTCTCTGGAGCTGACAACCTATGCCGAAGTGGTACTGGCCCCTGATGCCAGCGATCTGGCACACCCGGCATTCAGCAATCTGTTTATTCAGACTGAACTTGAACCTGAGCGTGACGCTATTCTTTGCCACCGGCGCCCGCGCACCCCGGATGAACCGAGTCCCTGCTTGTTTCACATGATGGTGGTGCATGGCGATACACTTCATACCGTCTCATTTGAAACGAATAGGGCAAAATTTCTTGGCCGTGGCAGAAGTCCTGCTGATGCCCTGGCAATAGAGGCTGGAGGAGCGCTTAGTAACACGTCGGGGTCAGTACTGGATCCTGTACTGGCGATACGCCATGCCATCATTATGCAGCCGGGGCAGACGGTCACGATTGATATCATTTATGGCATCAGCGAGACCCGTCAGCAAAGTCTGGCTCTGCTGGAAAAATACCGCGATTACCCTATCGCTGATCGCGTCTTCGAACTGGCCAGGTCTCACAGTCAGGTGGTATTACGTCAGATGAATGCCAGTGAAGATGATGCCACGTTGTTTAATCGTCTCGCCAGTGCAGTGCTTTACCCTGTCCAGGAGCTGCGAGTCGAGGGACAGGCGATCAGCCGCAACCGTCGCGGTCAGTCCGGTCTGTGGGGCTGGGCAATTTCAGGCGATCTGCCGATAGTGCTGCTGAGTATTACCAGCGAAGAAAGTATCGCTGCCGTGACCACTCTGATTCAGGCACACCGGTACTGGAGACAGAAAGGGCTGGAGGTGGATCTGGTGATCCTCAATAACAGTCCCGGCGGTTATCAGCAGGGATTACAAAATCAGATTATGGAGTTAATTTATGCCGGGGCTGAAGCCAGTCTGCTGGATAAAACGGGTGGGCTTTTTGTCCGTAATGGCGAGCATCTCTCCGCTGAAGATAAGTTGCTTTTGATGAGCGTGGCCTGTCTTTATCTTGATGATCGTGCAGGTGGAATTGGTGAGCAGCTTAATCAGCGTATTCATACTCTCAAACCTCCGGCCAGAGCATTCGTACCTCACGCAGTCCGGGAACGTAATCAGCACAAGGAGTGGAATCCCGATGTCGGTCAGTTACAACATTTCAACGGATACGGTGGGTTTTCTCAGGATGGTCGGGAGTATCAGATTGTCCTGCGGGAAAATGCGCTGACACCGGCACCATGGTCAAACGTACTGGCAAATTCCCGTTTTGGCAGTGTGATTTCAGAGGCGGGACAGGCCTATACCTGGTATGAAAATGCGCATGAATACCGGTTGACACCCTGGGAGAACGATCCGGTGAGCGATCGCAGCGGCGAGGCGTTTTATCTGCGCGATGAAGAGAGCGGCGAGTACTGGTCGCCAACGGTTTTGCCTGTTCGCGGACACGGTGATTACCTGACGCGCCATGGTTTTGGTTACAGCGTCTTTGCCCATCGTGAAAGCGGTATAGACAGCGAGTTGACTGTTCTGGTTGCCGAAGACGCGCCGGTTAAACTTGCACTTCTGACGCTCAGTAATACGTCGGGCCGGACACGCAAACTTTCCGTAACTGGCTATGTGGAATGGACGCTGGGTGAATCCCGACCTCGCTCGGCTCCTCACATTGTGACACAGGCAGCCAGTGTTCCTGGCGGCTGCGGGGTACTGGCGAACAACTTTTATGGTGATAACGGCGGTGACCGTACTGCATTTTTTGCCGTCAGCGGTAATGACTGTTCGCTGACTGGTGACCGCCGGGAGTTTATCGGTCGCAACGGCTCGCTGCACGCCCCGTCTGCGATGAAACTGCTCAGGCTATCAGGTAAGACGGGCGCCGGCCAGGATCCCTGCGGGGCGGTGCAATCTGCCGTCAAATTAATCGACGGCGATCAGAGGACCTTTATTTTCATCCTTGGCGCTGCTGAGAATCATGCTCGCGCTCAGGAGACGCTTGCCCATTATATGAACGAAGATGCGGTCCGCCAGGCGCTGAACCGGGTTCATATCCACTGGCACAATATGCTCGATAAAATTGTGGTTAACACCCCCGACACGTCCGTAAATTTACTGGTTAATGGCTGGCTAATGTATCAGACAGTAGCCTGTCGTCTTATGGCCCGCAGTGGTTACTATCAGTCTGGTGGGGCATTTGGTTTTCGCGATCAGCTGCAGGATACGCTGGCACTGAGCCATGCTGCTCCGGATCGAATGCGTGAACAGATAATGCTCTGTGCATCACGGCAATTTATCGAGGGTGACGTGCAGCACTGGTGGCACCCGCCACACGGAAACGGTGTGCGTACCCGCTGTTCCGATGACTACCTGTGGCTTCCTTTTGCTGTTTGCCACTATGTTGAAACGACGGGGGATATGGATGCACTGGAAACACGCATTCCTTATCTTGAGGGACGGCCGCTTCAGCCGGGTGAAGAGTCAGTCTATGACACGCCGGTCATCAGCGGCACCGAAGAGACACTCTGGTTACACTGCGTCAAAGCTCTTCAGTATGGACAGCGGTTCGGGGGGCACGGCCTGCCGCTGATGGGGGCAGGTGACTGGAATGACGGGATGAACCAGGTGGGTATCGAAGGCAAAGGTGAAAGCGTCTGGCTGGGCTTCTTCCTGTACGATATTTTGCAGCGGTTTGCAGCGCTGGCGGAGCGCAGGATGGATGAGAATGTCGCCTCTATGTGCCGTGCACAGGCCCTGCGTCTGCAAAGCAATCTCGAAGCCCATGCCTGGGATGGTGAATGGTACCGGCGCGGGTATTTTGATGATGGTACTCCCCTGGGGTCGAAAGCCTCTCAGGACTGCCGGATCGATGCGATTGCGCAGAGCTGGTCTGTATTGTCCGGGGCCGCAGACCCGGGACGGTGCGCAAAGGCCATGCAGGCGCTGGATAAGCACCTTGTGGATAACGAAGGAGGGCTGATCAAACTGTTAACGCCTCCTTTCGACGGACACGGCCCGAATCCGGGCTACATACAGGGGTACCTGCCCGGCGTGCGGGAAAACGGAGGGCAGTATACGCATGGCGCCATCTGGGCAGTGATGGCCTTTGCCCGAATGGGGAATGCCGAACGAGCCTGGCAACTCTGGTCAATGCTCAACCCTATAAATCACACCCTGAATGCGGACTCGGTCGGGATTTATAAAGCTGAGCCTTATGTCATGAGTGCTGATGTCTACAGCGTCGCTCCCCATACCGGACGTGCAGGGTGGAGCTGGTATACCGGTTCCGCAGGCTGGGCCTGGCGTTTACTTACCGAGGAATTACTGGGGATAAAACGTTCCGGCACTGACTTTAGTGTTCATGCCAGGTTACCGGATGCGTGGTCGTCTTTTTCTATGGCATATCAGTATGGTGAAAGCCATTATCAGATTAGTGTTTCACGCGGCGATGCAGAATATTGCGTGACGCTGGATGGTGTTCTCCTCCCTGATGACAGAATACCGCTGAAGGATGATAGACAAAACCATACGGTTGAGATCATTCAGAACTGACGCTGATCCCGGAGGTGCATTAACGTCTGCCGTTAATGCGCTGATTATCCCTGAGAACGTCAATCGCTGTCTGCATGGCGATTTTGTCATCCCTTTTTTTTTGCCTGCCCTGCATGACCTGAAGGTATTCCAGCAAGGTTCGGGTATTAATCGGTCGGCCCTGTTTACCCACAGCCAGCACGGCTTCGCCAAGAATAATTTTTACTGGCGGTAGCTGGGAAGGGTACCAGTCAAGGGTGTCTTCTGATTTCATTATAAATTTCTCATGGAAGGGTATTATATCATAAATCGGACGTTCAATTTTCAATATCTGCTATCGTGATTCAGTCATAAATCAACATAACTTAACCCGGCTGTTTTTAGAGTAAAGCGTATAATAATTAATGTATTCCTCAGAGAGTTATTTATGTCTTATACAAATGGGCTCAGGTATTTTAAAGAAAGACCGGTTCATGTTGCCTGCCCGGTATGCGCACACAGAGCCGATCAGAAAGCAGGTAAACTAAGAAAAGATGCGGTTCTTGAGTGCCCTGCCTGCGGACTGTTGTTCAGACCTTCAGAATGCTGGTGTATCGGCGGCTGATCAGCTTCTGCCACTTAACGTCAGTGATGTCGGGAAATGACAACATTTCTCCTGTACTGCAGTTGTCGAGGGTATGATAATGAAATCTAAAAAATCTGTTTTTATTGAAGGACATATCCTGTCAAACAGCTGTCACGGGCAGGCCGGTCAACCTTTCTGTATTCACCGGGTCAGGTTTAGTAATGGTAAATATGCGATTATTCGGATGGCATCCGGGATATGTTTCAAACCAGGCGAAATTATTCAACGAAACGATTGTGAGTGGTTTTATAAACTTACCAAAATTCGGCTTTTTTCTTTTGAGTACCTTGATGATGATGAATCAAGAAGACAATTCCTTGAGTATCAATGATAAAACCATGGATTTATAACAGAATAAATTTGCTGACTTACAATTCATTCCTGGCTCTTTAAATCCTTTACCAGGCATTGCAAAATTATTTTTTCTGAATTTAGATGGGTTTAAATTGTCTAAAACAAAATGTATCGCTAAAGACAAATTGCCTCATTGTTTTCCTTTTGCGTTATAACCTTCATTAGCATTAAGGAAATTTATGGCACAGACTTTTACTCATAATTTACTTCATCCTCGCCACTGGCTTACCTGGTCTGGTTTGGGTCTGCTGTGGCTTCTCGTTCAACTTCCTTACCCGGTTTTACATATTCTGGGCTCTGGCCTTGGAACAATATCCAGACCCTTTCTGAAACGCCGGGAAGGGATTGCGATTAGAAATATCGAACTGTGCTTTCCCGAGATGACACCGTTTGCCCGGAGCCAGATGGTCAATAAAAACTTTGCTTCTCTCGGGCTGGGACTGATGGAAACAGGAATGGCCTGGTTCTGGAGCGATGCGAGAGTCAAAAAATGGTTTGATGTCGAAGGGCTTGAAAACCTGACCGGTGCGACAAGAGGAGTAATGGTTGTCGGGATTCATTTTATGTCCCTTGAGTTGTGTGGAAGAGTAATGGGGTTATGCCATCCTATGATGGCAACGTATCGCCCACACAATGATCCATTAATGGAATGGGTACAGACAAAAGGGCGTATGCGTTCAAATAAGGCTATGATTAATCGACGTAATTTATCAGGTTTTGTTCATGCGCTAAAAGCAGGTGAAGCCGTTTGGTTTGCACCAGACCAGGATTATGGGTCTAAAGGAAGCGTTTTTGCACCTTTTTTCTCGGTAAAAAAAGCAGCCACGACGAACGGAACGTATGCTCTGTCAAAACTCGCTGGTGCACACTTGATCACACTTAGCATGATTCGACGTAGCGATAAAAAAGGTTATCACATGTATATCAGCAATCCGTTGTCAGGCTATCCAAGGGAAGACAAGGTCGCCGCAGCGGCTTATATGAACAAGATCATCGAGCGTGAAATTCTCCGTGCTCCTGAGCAATACCTGTGGATGCATCGCAGGTTCAAAACGCGTCCTGAAGGCGAAGTCTCTTTATACAAATGAACAACTCTACTTGTCATGAGCCAGAATCTATCTTTCTTGCCACTGCGTATTTGTAAAAATGCGATAAGGAATTTTCGATCGGATTCATGTTAACGATGGCTTGACTGACAGCCAAAGTTAATCAATTGAACCGGTTTGGATTTGAAGGTCCGTTTTTCGCTCATAGCTGCCCGTCATGCCATCTCAAAAAACAGGCTTAACGTAGGATAATTTCCGTTTCCCAAGCGGACCCCTTCACCAGTACCGGGAACAGCGGGTTGGGCCTGGCCACCACCGGCAATGGTATTAAAGTGGTGGATGCCATTAACGGGGCAACGACCATCGGTGATGCCTTTGCGCTGGGCCATAAACTGCAGGCCGGGGCCTATAACTACACTCTGAACCGCGGTACAACGGATGAAAGCTGGTATCTCAGCGGCGAATCTATTTACCGCTCCGAAGACAGGCCTGCCACTGAGTGTCAGCAACAGTCTGGTACTGGAGCCAAAGCTGCAGTATGTCTGGCAGGGGCTCAGCCTGAACAACGGTCATGACGATGGAGGCTATGTGGATTTTGGTCACGGCAGCGCACAGCATGTCCGCGCCGGTCTGCGCTTTGGCAACCAGTCTGAAATGGCCTTCGGTCAGGGTTCATCCACACTCCTGGGCCATGAGCGCAGTATGAAGCACGGCATCAGCGAACTGCCGGTAAGCTGGTGGGTTCGACCGTCGGTGGTCCGGACGTTCAGCTCTCAAGGCAAGCTGAATATGGGTACCGCAACCCCAGGCAGCAATGTCACGTTCAGTCCGTAGCAGGACGGCACGTTTGCTGAGTTGCTGGCTGGAGTGTCAGCCCGGGGCCCTGGGTGTTCAGGGAGGGTATACACGCAGTATCAGCGGCAACAGTGCGGAGGGTTATAACGGACAGGCCAGTGTGAAGGTCATGTTCTGATAAAAAACAGTACAAACGCTCCCGTCCAGGGAGCGTTTTGTATTGCTTATTTATTGAATGTTTTCAATCGGTATAATTTTTGCCTACCGATGCCATCTTATTACAGATATGAAAATTGGCTATCAGCAATGATTAATGAATGGACTTGCTTCTAACAATGACATTCGGCCATTCCATAAGCCGCATGATTCCTGTAAAAAACTCAAAGATGCCCGTTATACTTTGAATAACGGGCAAATAATGAGGCTTACCCAAGGTTGCGAGACTACGTTACTTCACTTGGGTCGCCCAAATATACGTCCCTAATCGAAGAAGTGTTTCGTGAGAGTTCGGTGAATATACACTCAATAACCCCTGTTCGTTGGCTGCGAGATACTGCCAGTTTCCCTCTTCCATCATCAGTTCTTTGAAATCCGTACCGTTATTGCTCAGGTAGATAACCTGCCGGTTATTGCTGGACGGGAACAGGCTGATCTCATCGAGGTGGAAACAATCGGCGACGCGCATTTCGTTGTCATGTCGTTTCCACTCGTAGCCTTTATCGGACGTCAGTAGATAGCGGGAGTAGAAACACATCAGCGTGTCATTCATTCGCGTTACCCGAACGTCGCTGTAGAACTCTTTCTCGCTATGCCAGGTGCAACTGCGCCAGTTTTTACCGGGCACATGGTATTCGATCATCGGTTCTGATTTGGGGCGCTTTTTCACCGACGTGTAGTAGCTGTCGAATTTGCTGAATGCTAATAGGCAATCCACGCCCGGCAGCGCACAAAGGTTTTCTATCTCGATACCTTCGCTGTAGTTCGGCGACTCGTCATAGCGCTGCCATGCTGCGCCCGGATTGTCGGCGCAGAAAATCATCGGTTTATCGTAGGTCGAGGTTTTCGTTGAATCGAAGAAAAAGCCTTCATCCTTGTACTGATACTCTTTGCGCTCTTTAAAACGCCACAACCAGAGATGATTAAAATAGACCAGATCCTCGGTGGCGCTGTAGTCCCAGGCATTGGGAAAATCCGGGAACTGGCTTTTTTGCCAGTTAATCGCATCGGGGGAATAGAGGAATCCCGCGCCGGAGCCGCCGAACATCACCCACACACCTTCAACAATAATTATCTTACTTACATAGCATCTTTCATCTGATGCAACGGGGTTCACGCTCTGCCAGTTCAGCCGATCCTCGCTGCGGTAGAAACATTCGTCGTTATCAACGATTAACCACACTTTGCCGTCGGTTTTGATATGACGGATGTTTTCCGGATCGCAGGGCGGATTCTCCACATCCTGCCAGTCAATGCTAAGTCGGTACTCTTGCCCCGCTTTCACCACGGTAACCGACTGCTTATTGCGTTTTTCCTGCTCCTGCTGCTGCAACCACTCGGCGTGTTTTTGTTGTTTAATGCGAATAACCGAACTATCAAAATCACCCTGGGCAAAGAGTTCCAGTTGCTCCGCCGCATCGGAACAAGCCCTCGAAAAGTCGGTTAACACGCTATCAATTTGGTTCTGGTATTCGTTGAATTGATCGTACCAGTCTTCGTTTTCGGCGGAATTATCCAGTTCATAATCGGAATAACTGATGCGCCCCTCATAGTCAAACGTCGGCAAACCCCAGCGTGAGGTTATTGCGTTGCCGGTACTCAGTGCTGTACCGTTCGCCGAGATAAACTCGCTGGCTTTTTTACGGAAATCATTCAATCCAGAAAGGCAGGATTTGCGTCCCAGTGTATAGGCCGAGCTACCGACCGCTGATCCCATTTTGCCAAGGAAGCTGTCACCTTCAAATGAGCCCATAAAGAAGCTCACGTCGGATGCTTTGTCCGTTATTTTCATCAGCTCAAAGCCCAGCATCGTTGCGGCATGATCGGCGGCGTAAAGCTGTTTAATCGCGGCGGAGAAGTACTCTTTAAATTGCAACTCGCGGTAGCGAACGATATTTTTCCACCCCTGCGTCAGCGCGTTTAATTTCGCAGCGCTGGTAAGCAACTGCGTTTCGTCACTTTCGTGGAGCAGCGTCAACATAGCGGCGAAATTATCTTTAAACTGTGCAGGTTTCAGAGCGCCAAGCAGGCGCATCACCTGCGGGTTTTCAATGGTCTTGCCGCAGAGTGCTAGCAGGAAAAAGACATCGAAAAGCCAGTTGTAACGCGCGTTATCATCACTCAGTAGCGCCAGCATCTCCGGCTGATATTGCTGGTATTTGTGTGCGCTATCGGCCAGGCTGGCGATCTCTTCAGCCACTGCCGGACAGCCTGCTTTCTCACCGAGCTGCGCCAGAAACTCTGCCCCTTGTTTACTCAGTGATGCTGAATTCTCAATACTTAGCGCCAGCAGCAACAGATAAAGGTGCTTTTTCTCTTCGCTCTCTGCGGTATCCAGAAAACTGTGTTGGCGAATATCGGGCAGCTCAGAAACCAGTGTTAACGCCTCAGCGGCGTCATCCTGCGGAGCCTCAATCGCAACAGCATTTAACCCATTAATATCTTTATAAATATCGATAGTCATCAGACTACCGCCGATCACTTCGCTAATCAGATCGCGGATACCAGCCCTTTATCGTTGAACTGGAATACTGGAAAGATAAAATCACCGTTTCGTTTGAACGCAATAAGTTGATTCTTTTTCACTCGCACATTCACGGCCTGGCGTGTAATGCCCAGCGTATCGGCTACGAAGTTCACTTTCACAACGCCGCCGAGTTCTTGCAGATCGCTGTAAAAAGCCTCCAGATCTTCGCGACGGCGTCGCGCTTCTTGCGCCTCGTAGTCTGACGTACGAGTTTTCTGTTTCATCTGAATGGAACAGAGCAGTTGCAACAAAGATCCGTCATCCAGCATTAACGCCTCCACTGCCTGATTTTTATCTTCAAACTCAGGCATCAGCGAAACCGCGACATTATTAATTCTTTTTAAAAGATTTTGCTGATATTCAGTGAGCCTTTCGGAAGCATTACTTTTTGATTGTACGCACATTCGATGAATCCTTGCGTGTGGCTGTTTGATAACGATGCAGCTCCCAGGTCAATTGCGCAATAGAATCTGCCATCGTTTTCATCTCGGCTTGAAACTGACTGTTCTCTAATTTCAGTCTGTTGTTTTTCGTTTCCAGTTCTTCATATCGTTTTTTTTCAACGGTATTACGTCTGTTTTTCACGATGAGTGCTGCATCATTTTTTGACTGCCGATATTTATTTTTTTCTATCAACACAATTTCCCGCAATACCGGATGGTTCTTCAGCGAACCATTAGCAACACCTGCCCGTTTTTCCACCGCCGACGGGTTTATTTTCTTGTTCTCTTTTTTTAACGCTTCAAGGGCCTTTGCAATTTTAGTTTTGACGTCAAGCATTACAATGCTCCTAAATCAAAGCGTTCGAAGGCTATATCATGGTCTGCCATTACTTTTTCAGCAGAGCGAATATCGGTTAACTCACGGGCCAGCGTGTTGCGGTTGTAAAAACCCAACTTTTTCATCTGCTGCACGTTCTCGCAAAGGCGTTTATGTCGATCTTGCCAGCATTTGGCTTCGGCCTGATTAATGTTCAGGTTTTCGCAGTCACGTCCCACGCAACTTGATGGCTCAAATATATGAGTCATCTTACACTTTTCACCCGCAAAACATCGGCCATAGCCTACTGACTTGTTAGCCCCTTTAGTGCTATTCACCAGTGCATCGAATTGTGCTTCTGTCATTACCCTGGGATCTCCCTCAAAGCTCTTCATAAAGCCACCCGATTGCTGTTCTGGATTATCTATCATATCTTGCAGATAGGCTCTGTGGCTTTCCATTTCAGCGTCTTCCACGGATTTTTTAATACTGGCTGGGTTTTCTATACCCATCAGAGTAAGCACCTCAGAGTGACTGGCGTAGATCGCCGTCATGGCCAGGCTGATATGTTTGAACTGATGCTTAAGTGCGGCTAATGACACCAGGCCATTTCCCACAACAAAATGCGCAAAGGTTCGTCTGAGCGAGTGAGTGGTAAAATGCCAGTAAAACGTACCGTCCTCCTTTTTCTTTATAGGATTATAACTATCAGAAACCATTGGATTAAGCAGCTTATATACTTCATCCATCTCTATAGGGTCGTAGGTAATGTCCAGGTGCTTTGAGTAATTCGAAAACAAGTGACTTAGACTTGTTCTATTTAAAGTAGCCTCGGCTACCTGATTGTTGATGCCAGAACTCTGCCCAAAGTGCCTTTTGAAACTGAAACGAGGCGAACGATGAATATTTCCCTTAATTGAACGGTAGTGATCATTAATGGTGGCCAGCACTTTCAATGCTTTTTCGCATATCGGTGCACAAGCCCACACATCCTCTCGGCGCAGTTTCTCTAGCTTGTTCGTCCATGAGCGCATCGTACAAAGCGTGATACCGTCAAGGTCAATTTCCTTATATGAGGTGGCATCTATCTGGGTGAGTTCAGTGATACGCATACCAGTGAAGGCAGACAGGGTCATAAAACACGCGCCCTCGAATATCTTGAATTCATTTACAGCCATTCTGTCCGTCAGGGCGTATTGTCTGGCATACACTTTGACATCTTGAAGATAGGGAAGTCTTCCGTAGGCTCTATTCACATCCTGCACTAATCGCCCCATCAGTTGCTCATAAATCGCGGGGATCACCGTGGGGTTATGTCCTTTTCCGCTAACAGAATATTGTTTGGCTAATTGCTTTAAATTTTTACCTTCCGGCAGTCCTAACTCGAATCGTGAATGTTCTGGAAAATGCGAATTAACCTGCGTGAGGACGCTCAGTGCCTGAAGATTAATTTTTAATGAGCCCTCGCTAAATGCCTTTCCTTCATGAAGTATTTGGCTGAAGACCAGCTCATTACTAAACAACGAGAAGGAGTCAATGTCAGTATCTTTAAACACTCTCATCGCCACATTTGCAAATTTCGCTATATGCCAGCATTGTTCGAATGTGCGAAACGTGTCGTCCTCCATGTGCAAAAGTTCGCCCTTCGCACCCCAAATAAGAAAATAGATGCGCTGCTTCAATTCTGTGAGCAATTTCGGGTTATGTTTATCAGGGTGAAAGTTAATCTTGTATAGATTCTTAGAGGCATTCGTACGATTAAAAAAAGCATTGTAATCCCAGATATCATCGGCAAAGTAAGACACCGGTTTACCATTTTTATCAATGCTGACCACAGTGTGGTCAGTCGGCATTGCAAACTGACCAGAGGCTTGAGGTAAAGCGTATTCTTTGAATTTATCGGTATCACTACTGATGATGAACATGACTACCCCCTGAATATATCTATAACTGATTGTTCATCCCATAGAGGGTGACATTCGCGCGCCAATTGCTTCTTTGCCGTTTCCAGGTGCGATTTTTTAAATTGCTCCTTGAGTTTATTCAGGCAGGCTTTGACCTCACCATAGTTGGTCAGATAATGCTCAACATTTCGGTGGGCGAGCATGGCTTCATTTAAACGCTTTTCAAAGGACAGCAAGCGCCAGATATCATGAGGATCATCGACAATACCGAAATTGGCACAACCAAAACACTTTATGACAAAGCCACATCCTAGTTCCGACTTCTCTTCGTCACTGAGAATGCCCGCCCGGTTGACGGTCTTCTGAAACTCCCGAAATTCTGGTGTGTCTTCACCTTTACAGAATCCGCCGTTGAGATTCTCTACGACCTGAGCCCTGGTATCGCTACTCTTTAGCACCTGCCATTCTTCATTTGAGAGGACTTTACAGACAGCTTCTTTGGCCTTGCCCACCGCGAGATTTGTGCCACCACTGGGGTTTTCCCCTAAAAAATGTAACGCCACTAAACCCACCGCCAGTTGATTTCTTGCTTCACTCTTGGAGACTTTGCCGTAGTTAGAGTTATCGAAGGTTAACTGAGCATTGCGCGTATTATCCGCTGCCTTCGCTCTGCCCATGCTTTGTTCGGCAAACTGCTTAATGGAGGATTTCAGCAGGATACAATTCAGCCGAAAGTCCGGACGGCTTTCAATTAACATCTGGAGGCGCGTAGAGTGTTGGGGCAGGTATTTCTTAGCGTAAAGATTAAGATTACCTGCAGTAGGCACTTCGCCGTTCATTTTCCGGAACAAATAATGTTTATCTAAGCCAAGACTTACGGAATGCGCCTTTGAGCATGCGAGCTGTGATTCAAAGAAACTTTTACACACTGCTCGCGGGGTAAATGTGCGAAGCTCAACCTTATCTCCTCGAGTCTTAAAGCCCTCAATGGTGATGCGTCCTGCACCGGACGCCTGGCAAACCCATTCATCCTCTAAAAACATGCTGAGTGTTTCCGTCTGTCCGGTGCCCAGATAGTAAATAGTCAGAAACACCGCATTGCAAACTAGTCTGTCGAACATAACTCGTCTTTCAAACTGTTTTAACCTGTCATCCTGATATGAAGATAACAGCCTGCTGCGGTCTTCCAGCAATGCATAAGCAATGGAACGTAGCTCTTTGACGGTGTAATTATTAGAATCCAGTTCGGCTGATCGGGTATTAAGGTTTCGTGCCGCTTTGGGTATTTGTCCGAAGCCAAATTTTCTACAGATTGAATTTATGTGTGAACCCATTTGACCAAGTGTTGTCGTCTTAATGGGGTTGCCGTCCAGACCATTTCCAGTGCTTTTCATAGACAGGTATTGCGCATGAATAAACTGAGTGCAGGTTTCCGGTGAGAACTCTACCTTGGCTTTTTGCTCACCGCTTTGCTTATTAAACGCATGCGCCATCACACGTCGCACGAGAGCAAAATTCGTAACTTTTGAAGACTCTCGCCAACCAGATTGATCAAACTTAGAAATCAGTAAACGAATATGGTCATCGATGGCATACGCTTTGAACGCGGTAAAGTCACAACTACAGTTTACTCCACATCCATTTTGCCAAATATACTTCCATTTGGTGATGTTGGTCAGCGTATTGTCCGTAACCATTTCAGTGGTAGGGATGGAACGGTAGTTGCGTGCGTTTTCTTTTTGGTCTGAATCATCAGTCATGAATCACCTCATCGTCCAGCAAATTCATGGTTATCTCAGGGATCTGGTTCTTCTCCGGATTTCCATCATGATGCTTGAGATAAAGCATGGTCGTATTCAGATCTTTATGACCCATTTCTTTCTTTAAGATTTCCAGAGCTTGCAGCATCGTCAAACCTGATATTTGTGCCAAAGAATCAAGTTTGTAGGCTCCAAAGGTGGCTCGGCAATCATGCTGCTTGTGCTTGAAATGCGGGTTGCTGTTCTCCTGGATTGCTGTTCGTAGTTTCCCCCAGAGTGTATTAAGGCTTTGGGTCGTGAAGCTTTTGCCGTCCTTGTTGATGAAAGCTGGCGGGTTCATGTCACCTGTATTCATGAAATACAGTTGTTGCCGCTTCTTATATCGCTCACTTTTATGGTATTGGTTTATCGATTCCATCAACCAAACAGGCATAGATACCTGACGGTTGGTGCCGTATTTCGTTTTACAATTGTGGTCGGACCCAATCCAGATACCTGTCAATGTTTTGCCGTTAAACCCTTTTGGGATAGCAAAATGTTCAGGCTTAATATTTGTCACCTCAATTGCTCGAAGCCCTACGCAGAGCATGACACTGACCATCAGGCGAAATTCTCTGGACAGCCCTTTGCTAAACCAGTTGTCTCTTACATGTTGAAGATCGAGTTCGTTTAAGGGCTGCAGGTTTGTATCTCTTGTTTGACTACGAATAGAGCAGTCTGTCGTCGTTTGTCCGTATTTCGTCATGCCTGTCACTTCAAAAGGCAGCTTTGAAATGTAGCCATGGCGGTAACAAAACAGGTAAAAACGTCTTGCGATAGACAATGCAACCACGGCTGTGTTGCGGCTCAGTGTGCCTCTTTCGATTTCACCAATGAGATATGCGCGGTATAGAAATATGGGATAGCGTTGCAGCTGTTCTTCATGGTCGTCCCACTTGAGGGAGTTGGCATCCAGAAACCGGTAATACCGCAACAAGTGAAAACACGTTGGTTTAATATCTTTTACCCCCTCAACGATACGGCGATGAAGGATGAAGGCATTCGGTTCAAATACTGGCACGCCTTCACTGGTGAGCAGCATGAATACGCCTTTAAAGGGCATAGGCCGTTCAATACTGAAAGAACCTCCGTCATCAGCAACCTTCACATCACCTATGTTTATAACGGGGCTTGTCTCTACAAGGTGGTAGAAATGATTCATTCTGCTCTGACTCCCTTGACGCGATCGTTCATCTATCAATCTAATTTTTAGTATAGATGTCACTCTAATTATGACAAATTGTGATAGCTGTAGTAATAATCTAAAAATACTAGTGAAACGTTTAGTTGAGTGTAGAAAACTTACTTTTTATTCCCATGCTTAGCGGGAAAGTTGTCACAAATAAATAACAATTTCGGTAAAGCTGATTGACAGATCGACACGAATGAAAATAAATGTCTATACAACTCATGACAAGCGGAAGCCCGATGCTGCAACTTCATCCCGACGACGTAATCTGGCGTAACCTGCGCCTCGCGACCCTGGATCCCAGCCACGGCACGGCCTATGGCCTGCTGGAGAACCGGGCAATAATTGTGCGCGGTGAGACCATCCTGGCGATTGTGCCAGAATCTGACCTGCCGCAGGAACTGCCCAACGTCCGCGATTTACAGGGGCGGCTGGTTACGCCGGGCCTGATCGACTGCCACACCCATCTGGTGTTTGGTGGTGACCGCGCCGCCGAGTGGGAGCAGCGGCTGAACGGCGTTTCGTATCAGACCATCAGCGCTCAGGGCGGCGGGATTAACGCCACGGTGACCGCTACCCGGGAGAGCACTCCCGAGCAGCTTGAGCAGCTGGCCCGGCAGCGTCTGGAGCGGCTGATGCACGAAGGGGTCACCACTATTGAGATCAAATCCGGTTACGGCCTCAACGACGAGGCGGAAGAGAAGATGCTGCGCGTGGCCCAGCGTCTGGCGCGCACCCATCCCATTGAAATCAGCCCGACGCTGCTGGCCGCCCACGCCGTGCCGAAGGAGTATCGTCAGGATCCCGATGCATACATCGCTCACGTGTGTCAGCACACCCTCCCGCAGCTGTGGGAAAAAGGCCTATTTGAGGCCGTGGATGTCTTCTGCGAGAACGTCGGCTTTACTCCGGAACAGAGCGAACGGGTTTTCCAGGCGGCTCAGGCCCGGGGGATCCCGATAAAAGGCCACGTCGAGCAGCTCTCTAACCTCGGCGGCACCGCGCTGGTGAGTCGTTACCACGGGCTGTCTGCGGATCATATTGAGTATCTTGATGAAGCCGGAGTGAACGCGATGGCGCAGAGCGGCACCGTGGCGGTGCTGCTGCCTGGAGCGTTTTACTTCCTGCAGGAGCGCCAGCGCCCGCCGGTTGACCTGCTGCGCCAGCACGGGGTGCCGATGGCCGTCGCCACCGACTACAACCCCGGCACCAGCCCCTTTGCCAGCCTGCATCTGGCGATGAACATGGCCTGCGTTCAGTTTGGTTTAACCCCGGAAGAGGCGTGGGCGGGGGTAACCCGGCACGCGGCTAAAGCGCTGGGTCGCGGTGAAACTCACGGCCAGCTGAAGGCCGGGTTTGTCGCGGATCTGGCGATCTGGGATGCGAAAAGCCCGGTGGAGATGGTGTATGAGCCGGGGCGTAACCCGCTTTATCAACGCGTATTCAGAGGAAAAGTACAATGAGCCTGTGGCAGCCGGTTTCACCTGACATCTGGCAGGGGCGCGACGACAGCAGCGAGGCCAGCAACGCGCTGCGCCTGTTCCAGACTGTGCAACGTAGCGAGACGCCAACGCCCTCCGGGGACGGCATCGCCCTGATCGGCTTTGCCTGTGACGAAGGGGTCCGACGCAATCAGGGCCGGACCGGTGCCGCCCAGGCTCCGGACGTGTTACGCCGGGCGCTGGGCAATATGGCCAGCCATCAGGGCCACGCGCGGCTGATTGATATGGGCAATATCGGCGTCGAAGGGGAGGCGCTGGAGGCCGCCCAGCAGGCGCTGAGCGAGACGGTTACTGCCTGCCAGAAGGCGGGTATGCGCACCCTGGTGTTCGGCGGCGGGCATGAAACCGCCTGGGCCCATGGCCGCGGCGTGGTGGATGCCTTTCCCGGCGAGCGGGTGGTGATTATTAATCTCGATGCGCACCTCGATTTGCGTCACGCCAGTCAGGCGACCTCCGGGACGCCGTTCCGCCAGCTGGCGCTCTACTGCGCAGAGCAGCAGCGCGAGTTTCACTATGCCTGCCTCGGGGTCAGCCGTGCGGCCAATACCCAGGCGCTGTGGGATGAAGCAGCGCGGCTTAACGTCACCCTGGTGGAGGATCTCGATTTCCAGCCGCAGGCGCTGCCGGTACTTGAGGAGATCCTTAAGGATGCGGATCGGGTCTACCTCACCATTGATCTCGACGTGATGCCTGCCGGGGAGATGCCCGCGGTGTCGGCCCCCGCCGCGCTGGGCGTTCCCGCCCGGGATCTGCTCCCGGTCATCGAGCGGATTTGTCGCAGCGGCAAACTGCAGGCGGCGGATCTGGTGGAGTTGAGCCCCGGCTTCGACCGCGATGGTCAGGGGGCGAAGCTCGCCGCAAGGCTGGCCTGGCAAATAGCTCACTGGTGGGCTTAAAGCTTATATATACTCGACTTTTTATCACGGCTTAAGGAATTGCTATGTTCTCTCGCGCTCCGCAGCAGCAGGCGAATACGCCAGCCCCTTTCTATGAAAAGGTTAAACAGGCGATCAGCCATCAGATCGCCACCGGCGTCTGGCGTCCGCACGATCGCATCCCGTCCGAGGCGGAGCTGGTGGCGCAGTTCGGCTTTAGCCGGATGACCATCAACCGCGCGCTGCGGGAGCTGACCGATGAGGGGCTGCTGGTGCGTCTGCAGGGGGTCGGTACCTTTGTGGCCGAGCCGAAAGGGCAGTCGGCGCTGTTTGAGATTCGCAGCATTGCCGATGAGATCGCCTCCCGTAACCATCAGCACCGCTGCGAGGTGCTGTTCCTTGAGGAGACGCAGGCCAGCGCCGCGCAGGCGACGGCGCTAAACGTCAAAGAGGGCACCCGCATCTTCCACTCCCTGATGCTGCACTTTGAAAACGACATCCCGGTGCAGATCGAAGATCGCTGCGTCAATGCCGCGCTGGTGCCGGATTACCTCAAGCAGGATTACACCGCCACCACGCCCCACGCTTATCTGTCGCTGGTCGCGCCGCTGACGGAAGGGGAGCATATTGTCGAAGCGGTACGCGCCACGCCGCAGGAGTGCGAGCTGCTGCGCATCAAAGAGCAGGATCCCTGCCTGCTGATCCACCGTCGTACCTGGTCAGCCTCGCATATTGTCTCCCACGCCCGACTGCTGTTCCCGGGCAACCGCTACCGGCTGCAGGGCCATTTCATGTCATAAGCTAAAAGCGTGATTGCTGACGCAATATAACAAAAATGTATCAGAATTGTTAAAACTGCCCTTGTGTGCACTTGTCTATACAAGTATATCTTAGTGTATATTCTGTCCCCAATGAGGAGCACACCATGTCGTCAGGTAAGTATCGCCAGCAAGAGATCCGCGCCCCCCGTGGCACCACGTTGAATGCGAAAAGCTGGCTCACCGAAGCCCCGCTGCGCATGTTAATGAACAACCTCGATCCCGACGTGGCGGAAAATCCTCACGAGCTGGTGGTGTATGGCGGCATTGGCCGTGCGGCGCGCAACTGGGCGTGCTATGACGCCATTGTTGCTGCGCTCACCGAACTGGAAAACGACGAAACCCTGCTGGTGCAGTCCGGTAAACCGGTCGGCGTGTTCAAAACCCACGAAAATGCCCCGCGCGTGCTAATCGCCAACTCCAACCTGGTGCCGCACTGGGCCACCTGGGAACACTTCAACGAGCTGGATGCGAAAGGGCTGGCGATGTATGGCCAGATGACCGCCGGGAGCTGGATCTACATCGGCAGCCAGGGCATCGTCCAGGGCACCTACGAGACCTTCGTCGAGGCTGGTCGTCAGCACTATAACGGCTCCCTGAAAGGGCGTTGGGTGCTGACCGCGGGCTTAGGCGGCATGGGCGGCGCGCAGCCGCTGGCGGCCACTCTGGCGGGGGCCTGCTCCCTGAACATTGAGTGCCAGCAGAGCCGCATCGATTTCCGCCTGCGTACCCGTTACGTTGACGAGCAGGCCGATTCGCTGGACGACGCGCTGGCGCGCATCAATAAATACACCCAGCAAGGCAAGGCGGTCTCGATTGCCCTGTGCGGCAACGCGGCCGATATCGTGCCGGAGCTGGTAGCCCGCGGCGTGCGTCCGGACCTGGTCACCGACCAGACCAGCGCCCACGATCCGCTGCATGGCTACCTGCCAAAAGGCTGGAGCTGGGAAGAGTACCAGCAGAAAGCGCAGCAGGATCCGGAAGGCACCGTGCTGGCAGCGAAGCGCTCCATGGCCGATCACGTCAGCGCGATGCTGGCCTTCAGCCAGCAGGGCATTCCCACCTTCGACTACGGCAACAACATCCGTCAGATGGCGAAAGAGATGGGCGTGACCAACGCTTTCGACTTCCCGGGCTTTGTTCCCGCCTATATCCGCCCGCTGTTCTGCCGCGGGATCGGCCCGTTCCGCTGGGTGGCCCTCTCCGGCGACCCGGAAGATATCTACAAAACCGACGCCAAAGTGAAAGAGATTGTCGCCGATGATGAGCATCTGCATCACTGGCTGGACATGGCCCGGGAGCGGATCAGCTTCCAGGGCCTGCCGGCGCGTATCTGCTGGGTTGGGCTGGAGTGGCGCCAGAAGCTGGGCCTGGCCTTTAACGAAATGGTTCGCAGCGGTGAAGTCTCCGCGCCGATCGTCATCGGTCGCGACCATCTCGACTCGGGCTCGGTGGCCAGCCCGAACCGTGAAACCGAAGCGATGCAGGACGGCTCCGACGCGGTCTCCGACTGGCCGCTGCTGAACGCCCTGCTTAACACCGCCAGCGGCGCAACCTGGGTCTCGCTGCACCACGGCGGCGGCGTCGGCATGGGCTTCTCCCAGCATGCCGGGATGGTGATCGTCTGCGACGGCACCGATGAAGCCGCGGCCCGTATCGCCCGGGTGCTGCATAACGATCCGGCGACGGGCGTAATGCGCCATGCCGATGCCGGGTATGACATTGCCATCGACTGCGCGAAAGAGCAGGGCCTGAACCTGCCGATGATCACCGCTAAACAAGGAAAGCACTGATGAACGCCTTAACCCTGACGCCCGGAACCCTGACCCTGGCCCAGCTGCGCCAGGTGTGGCGACAGCCGCACCAGCTGACGCTCGATGAGGCGGCCCACAAGGCCATCAACGACAGCGTTGCCTGTGTGGAAGCTATTGTCGCAGAAGGGCGCACTGCCTACGGGATCAACACCGGTTTTGGCCTGCTGGCGCAGACGCGCATCGCCACTCACGACCTGGAGAACCTGCAACGTTCGCTGGTGCTGTCCCACGCCGCAGGCGTTGGCGAGCCGCTGGATGACGATATCGTGCGCCTGATGATGGTGCTGAAAATTAACAGCCTGGCGCGCGGTTTCTCCGGGATCCGCCTGAGCGTGATTGAGGCCCTGATTGCCATGGTCAATGCCGGCGTCTACCCCTGGATCCCGGCCAAAGGCTCGGTCGGTGCTTCCGGTGACCTGGCCCCGCTGGCGCACATGTCCCTGACCCTGCTGGGTGAGGGCAAAGCCCGCTACCGTGGGGAGTGGCTACCGGCCGCCACCGCCCTGCAAAAAGCGGGTCTGGCCCCGGTGACGCTGGCGGCGAAAGAGGGGCTGGCGCTGCTGAACGGCACCCAGGCCTCCACCGCCTTTGCCCTGCGCGGCCTGTTTGAAGCCGAAGATCTCTTTGCTTCAGCGGTGGTCTGCGGGGCGCTCACTACCGAAGCGGTGCTCGGCTCCCGTCGTCCGTTCGACGCGCGCATTCATGAGGTGCGCGGCCAGCGCGGGCAGATCGATGCCGCGGCGCTGTTCCGTCACGTTCTGACCGACACCAGCGCCATTGCCGAGTCGCACCACAACTGCGACAAGGTGCAGGATCCTTACTCCCTGCGCTGTCAGCCGCAGGTGATGGGCGCCTGCCTGACCCAGCTGCGCCAGGCGGCGGAGGTGCTGCTGGTGGAGTCCAATGCCGTTTCCGATAACCCGCTGGTGTTCGCAGCGGAAAACGAAGTCGTCTCCGGGGGCAATTTCCACGCCGAACCGGTAGCGATGGCGGCGGATAATCTGGCGCTGGCGATTGCCGAAATCGGTGCGCTGTCCGAGCGCCGTATCGCGCTGATGATGGACAAACACATGTCCCAGCTGCCGCCGTTCCTGGTGCGCAACGGCGGCGTGAACTCCGGGTTTATGATTGCCCAGGTCACCGCTGCCGCCCTGGCGAGCGAGAACAAGGCCCTGTCGCACCCGCACAGCGTGGACAGTCTGCCGACCTCGGCGAACCAGGAAGATCATGTTTCGATGGCCCCGGCGGCAGGTCGCCGTTTGTGGGAGATGGCGGGCAACACCCGCGGCGTGCTGGCGGTTGAGTGGCTGGCGGCCTGTCAGGGCTGCGATTTGCGCGACGGTCTGACCTCCAGCCCGCTGCTGGAGCAGGCGCGGCACATCCTGCGGGAGCAGGTGGCGCACTATGATGACGACCGCTTCTTTGCCCCGGATATTGATGCGGCCATGGGGTTGTTGGATGAAGGGCGGCTGGTGGCGTTATTGCCGTCAGTGCTTTAAGCATTGCCCGGTGGCGCTACGCTTACCGGGCCTACAAAAAACCGGCCAATGTGCCGGTTTTTTTATTTAACTGTACATCGCCGTAATCGACGCGCTGCCCAGAGTGTGGAAATGGACGTTAAAGCCCACCATCGCGCCGCTCGCCTCTTTATCGACCTCGATTCTCTCCACGTCCAGCGCATGCACCGTAAAGATATAGCGATGGGTTTCGCCTTTAGGCGGCGCTGCGCCGCCGTATCCCGCTTTCCCAAAATCGGTGCGGGTCTCGACGGCCCCCTCCGGCAGCGCCACCAGCGAGGAGCCGGAGCCCTGCGGAAGCACGCGGGTATCGGCCGGAATATTGGCGACGATCCAGTGCCACCAGCCGGAGCCGGTAGGGGCATCCGGGTCGTAGCAGGTCACGACAAAGCTTTTAGTGCCCGACGGCACCTCGTCCCACGCCAGATGCGGGGAGATATTATCCCCCTCGTACCCCATGCCGTTAAACACGTGACGCAGCGGGAGTTTTTCGCCGTCGCGCAGATCCTGACTAATGAGTTTCATACTGTTCCTCCGTAATAAGCCCTGCACGAAGTGTAACGCATAAACTAACGCGTAAAGTGCGCGGATTCCTGAACCGCATCCACCACCGCGCGGGTCAGCTTGCTGAGCTGCCCGGGGCGAATCACATACGGCGGCATCAGATAGATTAGCTTGCCGAACGGGCGCACCCAGACGCCGCGCGCCACAAAGAAGCGTTGCAGCGCGGCCATATTCACCGGATGGGTGGTTTCGATGACGCCGATAGCCCCCAGCACCCGCACGTCGGCGACAAAGTCTGAATCCCGGGCCGCCGCCAGCTCCGCCTTCAGCTGGGTTTCGATGGTGGCGACCTGGGTCTGCCACTCGCCGCTCTCCAGCAGGGCCAGGCTCTCGCTGGCGACCGCGCAGGCCAGCGGGTTACCCATAAAGGTCGGGCCGTGCATAAAGCAGCCGGCTTCGCCGTCGCTGATGGTCTCCGCCACCTGACGGGTGGTGAGAGTAGCGGACAGCGTCATGGTGCCGCCGGTCAGGGCTTTGCCGAGACACAGAATATCCGGCGTAATACCCGCGTGCTCGCAGGCAAACAGCTTGCCGGTGCGCCCGAAGCCGGTAGCAATTTCGTCGGCAATCAGCAGGATCCCCTCGCGGTCGCACATCCTGCGGATGCGCTTTAGCCACTCGGGATGGTACATGCGCATGCCGCCCGCGCCCTGCACGATGGGCTCGAGGATCACCGCCGCAATCTCGTGGCGATGGGCGGCCATCAGGCGGGCAAAGCCGACCATGTCCATCTCATCCCACTCGCCGTCAAAGCGGCTCTGCGGTGCCGGGGCGAAGAGGTTTTCCGGCAGATAGCCTTTCCACAGGCTGTGCATGGAGTTATCAGGATCGCACACCGACATCGCCCCGAAGGTATCCCCGTGGTAGCCGTTGCGGAAGGTGAGGAATCGCTGTCGGCTTTCCCCCTTCGCGTGCCAGTACTGGAGGGCCATTTTCATCGCCACTTCCACCGCCACCGAGCCGGAGTCGGCCAGGAACACGCACTCCAGCGCCTCAGGGGTCATTGCCACCAGCCGACGGCAGAGATCCACCGCCGGTTGATGGGTGATACCGCCAAACATCACGTGCGACATGCGGTCAATCTGCGCTTTCATCGCCGCGTTCAGCCGCGGGTGGTTGTAACCATGAATGGCTGCCCACCAGGAGGACATGCCGTCCACCAGCTGTTCGCCGCTGGCCAGCGTCAGCTCGCAGCCGTGGGCTTCCGTCACCGGATAGACCGGCAGGGGCTGGGTCATGGAGGTATAGGGATGCCAGATGTGTTGCCGATCGAAGGCGAGATCGTCCGTTGTCATAATCGACTTGTAAACCATTTTGAAAACATTTAGGTTTACAAGCATAACCCGAACCCATCCTGAACTAAACCCCTTTTGGAGACGCCCCATGGCTCACCAGACTCGCTGGACGCTATCGCAAGTCACTGCATTATTTGAAAAACCCCTGCTTGAACTGCTGTTTGAAGCGCAGCAAATTCACCGTCAGCACTTCGACCCGCAGCAGGTGCAGGTCAGCACCCTGCTGTCAATCAAGACCGGGGCCTGCCCGGAAGACTGCAAATACTGCCCGCAAAGCGCGCGCTACAAAACCGGTCTCGAATCCGAGCGCCTGATGGAAGTGGAGCAGGTGCTGGAGTCGGCGCGCCAGGCGAAAAACGCCGGTTCGACCCGCTTCTGCATGGGCGCGGCCTGGAAAAACCCGCACGAGCGCGACATGCCCTATCTTGAGCAGATGGTGCAGGGCGTGAAGGCGATGGGGCTTGAAGCCTGTATGACCCTCGGCACCCTGGACGACACCCAGGCCCAGCGTCTGGCCTCGGCGGGGCTGGATTACTACAACCACAACCTCGACACCTCCCCGGAGTTCTACGGCAATATCATCACCACCCGCACCTATCAGGAGCGTCTGGACACGCTGGACAAGGTGCGCGAGGCGGGCATTAAGGTCTGCTCGGGCGGGATTGTGGGCTTAGGTGAAACGGTGACCGATCGCGCCGGTCTGCTGCTGCAGCTGGCGAACCTGCCGACCCCGCCGGAGAGCGTGCCGATCAACATGCTGGTGAAGGTGAAGGGCACCCCGCTGGCCGACAACGACGACGTCGACGCCTTTGACTTTATCCGCACCATTGCGGTGGCGCGGGTGATGATGCCCACCTCTTACGTGCGCCTCTCGGCGGGCCGCGAGCAGATGAACGAGCAGACCCAGGCGATGTGCTTTATGGCCGGGGCCAACTCGATCTTCTACGGCTGCAAGCTGCTCACCACCCCGAACCCGGAAGAGGACAAAGACGTCCAGCTGTTCCGCAAGCTGGGGCTCAACCCGCAGCAGACGGCGGTACTGACCGGCGATAACGAGCAGCAGCACCAGCTCGAACAGCAGCTGTTTAACGCCGACACCGACCAGTTCTACAACGCGGCGACGGTATGACCTGGCAGCAACGCATCGATGCCGCCCTCGACGCACGCCGGGCGGCAGACGCCCTGCGGGTGCGTACTCCGGTGGAGAACGGCGCGGGGCGCTTTCTCACCCACCAGCAGCGGCGGTACTGCAACTTCTCCGGCAATGACTATCTCGGCCTGAGCCAGCACCCCGCCATCATCCGCGCCTGGCAACAGGGGGCGGATCAGTACGGGGTGGGCAGCGGCGGCTCCGGCCACGTCAGCGGTTACACCCCCGCGCATCAGGCGCTGGAGGAGCACCTTGCCGACTGGCTCGGCTACCCCCGGGCGCTGCTGTTTATCTCCGGCTTTGCCGCCAATCAGGCGCTGATTGCCGCCCTGACCGGCAAAGCGGATCGCATTGTCGCCGACCGCTTAAGCCACGCCTCGCTGCTGGAGGCCGCCAGCCACAGCCCGGCCCAGCTCAGGCGTTTCGCCCATAACGATGTCGCCCAGCTGGATTCGCTGCTGGATAAACCCTGCGACGGGCAGCAGCTGGTGGTGACCGAGGGGATCTTCAGTATGGACGGCGACAGCGCCCCGCTGGGCGAGATCCATGCGGCGGCCCAGCGCCAGGACAGCTGGCTGCTGGTGGATGATGCCCACGGCATCGGCGTCACCGGGCCCGAGGGGCGCGGAAGCGCTGCCAGCCAGGGCGTTAAACCCGAGCTGCTGGTGGTGACCTTCGGCAAAGGCGTCGGGGTCAGCGGGGCGGCGGTACTGTGCAGCGACTCCGTTGCCGACTACCTGCTGCAGTTCGCCCGGCACCTCATCTACAGCACCAGCATGCCGCCTGCCCAGGCGGTGGCGCTGCTGGCGGCCTTCAACCTGATCCGCAGCGACGAAGGCGAGGCGCGTCGCCAGCGGCTGGCGGCGTTGATTGACCAGTTCCGCGCGGGCGCGGGCGATCTGCCGATGGCGATCACCGCCTCCCGGAGCGCCATTCAGCCGCTGATCGTCGGCGAAAACGCCCGGGCGCTGCAACTGGCCCGGATCCTCAGAGAGCAGGGGATCTGGGTGACCGCCATTCGCCCGCCTACCGTACCGGCGGGGACGGCGCGCTTACGCCTGACCCTGACGGCGGCCCATGAACCGGCGGATATCACCGGGTTACTGGAGGCGCTGCATGTCGCAAGTGAATAAACAGGCCATTGCCGCCGCCTTTGGCCGGGCGGCGCACAGCTACTCGCGCCACGACGCACTCCAGCGGCAAAGTGCCGACGGGCTGCGGGCGCTGCTCGCAGAGCAGCAGTTTGCCAGCGTGCTGGATGCCGGCTGTGGCCCGGGGAGCAACAGCCTGGCCTGGCGCCAGGCCGGGAGCCATGTTACGGCGATGGATCTCTGTGCGCCGATGCTGGAAGAGGCGCGCCGCAACCAGGCCGCGGATCGCTATCTGCAGGCCGATATCGAAGCCATTCCGCTGGCCGAGGGGCAGTTCAGCCTGGTCTGGAGTCATCTGGCGGTGCAGTGGTGCGCCAGCCTGCCGCAGGCGCTGGCGGAGCTCTACCGGGTGGCGCAGCCGGGAGGCAAGGTGGCCTTCACCACGCTGCTCAACGGATCCCTGCCGGAGCTCAATCAGGCCTGGCAGGCCGTAGATACCCGGCCGCACGCCAACCGCTTTCTCTCCGGGGAGCAGGTGAACGACGCCTTGTCCGGCTGGCAGTACCGCTGTGCGGTCCAGACCGTCACCCTGCTGTTTGACGATGCACTCAGCGCCATGCAGTCCCTGAAAGGGATTGGCGCTACCCATCTGCACACCGGGCGAGCCGACAGGCCACTGACGCGTGGCCAGCTGCAGCGGCTGGCGCAGGCCTGGCCCCAGCAGGCGGGAAAATTCCCGCTCTCTTATCAACTTTTTCATGGAATTATTGAACGTGACTGAACGTTATTTTGTCACCGGCACCGACACCGAGGTCGGTAAAACCGTTGCCAGCACCGCCCTGTTACAGGCGGCGCGGGCGCAGGGCCGCAACACCGCTGGCTACAAACCGGTGGCGTCCGGCAGCGAGATGACTGCAGAAGGGCTGCGCAACAGCGATGCCCTGGCGCTACAGCGCAACAGCAGCGTGGCGCTGAGCTACCCGACGGTGAACCCCTATACTTTCGAGGAGCCTACCTCGCCGCACATCGTCAGCGCCGACGAGCAGCGCCCGATCCTGTTCAGCACGCTCTCCGCCGGGTTACGTACGCTTGAAGCGCAGGCCGACTGGGTGCTGGTGGAAGGGGCGGGCGGCTGGTTCACGCCCCTGTCGCAGGCGCAGACCTTCGCCGACTGGGTGCTGGCCGAGCGTCTGCCGGTGATCCTGGTGGTGGGGGTGAAGCTGGGCTGCATTAACCACGCGATGCTGACCGCGCAGGCGATTCAGCAGGCGGGGCTGCATTTTGCTGGCTGGGTCGCGAACGGGGTGGTGCCGCCCGGCAAACGCCATGCCGAATACATGGCGACGCTCCAGCGCGTGCTGCCTGCACCGCTGTTGGGCGAGATCCCGTGGCTGGGCGAACAGGCCGACACTTCTGCCGTCGGGCAATATCTCGACCTTACTGCGCTGACGCCGTCGGCCCCATCCAGTGGGCAATCAGCGGGTCATCCAGCTCGCTGACCCGGCCCTGGGCCACGTTGCGCCCCCGGTAAAGCAGGCAAAAGCGATCCGCCACCCGACGGATCAGGGAGAGGTGCTGCTCGGCCAGCAGCACCGAGAGCCCCAGCTCCCGGTTGAACCTCAACAGCAGCTGCGCCAGCTTGAGGCTAAACAGCTGCCCGGTACCGCGGCTGGGCTCGTCGAGGATCAGCAGGCGAGGGCGGGTCACCAGCGCGTTAGCCAGTGCCAGCTGGTACTGTTGGTCGTCGTTAAGACCCGAGGCCCGCTGCTGGCGCAGCGGGTAGAGCTCCGGAAAGAACTCAAACACGTCGCGGCTCACCGATCCGCCCGCGACGCCTTTCGCCATCAAGGCAATATGCAGATTCTCCTCCACCGTCAGTTGCGAAAAGATCCGCCTGTCCTGCGGGACAACGCTTATTTCCGCCCCGGCCGGGTGTAATTCACCGGGGGTCTCGTGCCAGACCATGGTGCCGCTGGCGATGGGCAGCAGGCCGGCAATACAGCTCACGAGGGTGGTTTTCCCCATTCCGGGCAGCCCGACGACGCCAGTACAGACGCCGGGCGGCAGATCGAGGTCAACGTTCCACAGGGTGTGGCGATCCCCGTAATACTGGTTTACGGCGCGCAGGCTTAACATGGTAGTGCTCCTTTTCAGGCATCGGTGTCCGCAGAGACTCTGCAAGACTCTTGCCACTGCCCTGAAAACAGCGATTAAACCTTTATTTTTCGGATTAGGTTCAAAATTCAGCCTGGCGAGGGCAGGGAGATGCACTGCATCGGTGCCCCCAATGATGCGCCTGGTGCAGGTGCTATTTTGGCTAAAATGTGAGCAGTGCCTCACCAATTCGTTAGCTGTTTTTTGTCATCCGATCGCCAAAATTGGGTGATAAAATTTTTTTACCGTCGCGCTGTGGGCAAAAACCGGGAACGAGCCGAGTCACGTTCCGTATGGGCTGGAGGCAGTTATCCACTATTCCTGTGGATAACCATGTGCATTAGAGTTAGAAAACACAAGGTAAGCGAGAGAATACGCGGCTTGCGCCTGAATTGCTGCGAAACGCGTCTTTTTGAAAACTTTATTGCAGATCAAAGCGTTAAATAAAAGCAATCATTGTCATCAAAGTGTCAATTTGATGGGCTAAAGTCCGGCGGCTCGCCTTGACAAATGTTAAAAAACAAAAAATTCTGGGGATAACCCACCCCTGCTGGAATTTTATCCCGCCGCAGTCGAAATTTTACGCAGCTTTGCTTGATTCTGACGGGTGCTGGCACAAAATGGCGCAGATGTTACTGGGATTATATCCAGTATAAATTACTGGCAAAAATGGCCATCAGGAGTAAAATTACACACCTGCCGTATTAATCATCATCAGGTCGCCGTTCATGAGTAAACCGTTCAAACTGAATTCCGCTTTCCGTCCTTCTGGCGATCAGCCCGAAGCGATTCGCCGTCTGAAAGAGGGGCTGGAGGATGGGCTTGCGCACCAGACGCTGCTGGGGGTGACCGGTTCGGGTAAAACCTTTACCGTCGCCAACGTGATCGCCGATCTGCAGCGCCCGACGATGGTGCTGGCACCCAACAAAACCCTGGCCGCACAGCTGTACGGCGAGATGAAAGAGTTCTTCCCGGAAAACGCGGTGGAGTACTTCGTCTCGTACTACGACTACTATCAGCCGGAAGCCTACGTCCCCAGCTCCGATACCTTTATCGAAAAAGATGCCTCGGTGAACGAGCATATCGAGCAGATGCGTCTCTCCGCCACCAAAGCCCTGCTCGAACGGCGTGACGTGGTGGTAGTAGCCTCGGTATCCGCCATTTACGGCCTCGGCGATCCCGATCTCTACCTGAAGATGATGCTGCACCTGACTCAGGGGATGATCATCGATCAGCGCGCCATCCTGCGGCGTCTGGCGGAGCTGCAGTACACCCGCAACGATCAGGCGTTCCAGCGCGGCACCTTCCGCGTTCGCGGTGAAGTGATCGACATCTTCCCTGCGGAGTCGGACGACTTCGCCCTGCGCGTGGAGCTGTTCGATGAAGAGGTGGAGCGGCTGTCGCTGTTTGACCCGCTCACCGGCCACGTGGAGTCGATTATTCCGCGCTTCACCGTCTATCCGAAAACCCACTACGTGACCCCGCGCGAGCGTATCGTGCAGGCGATGGAAGATATCAAAGTCGAGCTGGCGGATCGCCGCAAAACGCTGCTGGAGAACAACAAGCTGCTGGAAGAGCAGCGCATCAGCCAGCGTACCCAGTTCGATCTCGAGATGATGAACGAGCTCGGCTACTGTTCCGGTATCGAAAACTACTCCCGCTATCTCTCTGGGCGCGGGCCGGGCGAGGCGCCGCCAACCCTGTTTGACTACCTGCCGGCGGATGGCCTGCTGGTGGTGGACGAATCCCACGTGACCATCCCGCAGATTGGCGGGATGTATCGCGGCGACCGGGCGCGTAAAGAGACCCTTGTGGAGTACGGCTTCCGCCTGCCGTCCGCGCTGGATAACCGTCCAATGAAGTTTGAAGAGTTTGAGGCGCTGGCACCGCAAACTATCTACGTTTCCGCGACGCCGGGCAATTACGAGCTGGAGAAATCCGGCGACGAAGTGGTGGATCAGGTGGTACGTCCGACCGGCCTGCTGGATCCGATTATCGAAGTGCGTCCGGTTGGCACCCAGGTGGACGACCTGCTGTCGGAGATCCGCGCCCGCGCCGCCATCAACGAGCGCGTGCTGGTCACCACCCTGACCAAACGTATGGCGGAAGACCTGACCGAATACCTCGAGGAGCACGGCGAGAAGGTGCGCTATCTGCACTCGGATATCGACACCGTGGAGCGTATGGAGATCATCCGCGACCTGCGCCTGGGCGAGTTCGACGTGCTGGTGGGGATCAACCTGCTGCGAGAAGGGCTGGATATGCCAGAAGTGTCGCTGGTGGCGATTCTGGACGCCGATAAAGAGGGCTTCCTGCGCTCCGAGCGCTCGCTGATCCAGACCATTGGGCGCGCCGCGCGTAACGTCAACGGCAAAGCGATTCTGTATGGCGACAAGATCACCCCGTCAATGGCGAAAGCGATCGGTGAAACCGAACGCCGTCGTGAGAAGCAGCAGGCCTACAACGAAGAGCACGGCATCACGCCGCAGGGTCTGAACAAGAAGGTGGTCGATATCTTGCAACTCGGCCAGAACATCGCCAAAACCAAAACCAAGGGTCGCGGCAAGTCGCGCTCACCGGTGGAGGCCGATACCGTTGCCCTGACGCCGAAAGCGCTGCAGCAGAAAATTCACGAACTGGAAGGGCAGATGATGCAGCATGCGCAGAATCTGGAGTTCGAAGAGGCGGCGCAGATCCGCGACCAGCTTCATCAGCTCAGGGACCTGTTTATCGCGGCATCCTAATAAAAGCAAAACGGCAACATAGTTGCCGTTTTTAGTGTTTGCACCCTCTCCCTGTGGGAGAAGGCCGGGATGAGGGCACCATACCGCACTAACCTGTAGGCCCGGTAAGCGCAGCGCCACCGGGCGATACAGACCGCACAACCTCAGCCCAACGCCTGCACCGCCTTCTCCAGCGCCACCCGCAGCAGATGCCGGTCATGGCGATACTTAATGTCGCTCGCCTCGAGCGGCTCCTGCACCACCACCCGGCCTTCCATGCCTGAGACATCAGTGCCAGGACCAACCACCACTGCATCGATAATCTTCTTCCCGACGTACTGCTCCATCAGCGCCAGCTTGTCGGCCAGCGATAGTCCGGCGGCGGCAGGGCTCAGTTCGCGCCCCAGATTGCCGATGTAGACCACCGGGGCGGGCGTCCGACGCAGCGCCTGGGCCAGCTCGTTAATCAGCAGCAGCGGCATCAGGCTGGTGTAAAAACTACCCGGGCCAACCAGAATTAAATCTGCTTCACCTATGGCCTCCACCGCTTCGCGGGTCGCTGGAACGGTGGGGTAGAGCATCAGCTCTTTCGGCGGCAGAACCAGCTGATCGATATTTACTTCGCCATAGACTTCATGGTCGTTACTGTCGATGGCCATCAAATCCACCGGAAGTTCAGACATCGGAATCAAAAACGCATCCACTTTGAGCAGGTTGCGGATTAAATTGATCGCCTCCAGAGGCCGCACGCTGAGGTGATCCAGCGCCTTTAACATCAGATTTCCGAGGTTATGGCCTGAAAGTTCGCCATTACCGCCAAAACGATACTCAAACATCGCTGAGGCGACGCTGGGTTCGGCGATCAGCTGATTTAAACAGTTGCGCATATCACCCCAGGCGATGCCCCCTTCGGAGCGTCTGATGCGCCCGGTTGAGCCGCCGTTGTCGGTGGTGGTCACGATCCCGGTAAGCCGCGACCCGAGCGATGACAGCGAGGACATCACCCGGCCCAGTCCGTGGCCGCCGCCGAGAGCGACAACGCGATCGAGATCCGCAAAAGTGCGATTGCGCATAGAAATTCCTTAGTAAGACGAACACCTTAACAGTAACTCAACTACCCCTAAATGACGATGCTCCGCCCGGGGCAAAATGACATATATCAATGCAATAATTTGATAATGACGTATTCTGGGACGAAATGGCACGAACATGTCGATATATATAAGTTTATATAGCGAACGGCGGAATAGCGAAACTGCTATTTACACGCTACTATCGGCATAACCACGTTTTCAAAATCGAAAACATACACTCTAGCCTTTGCGCCTGTGTCGACAGATATGGTGCTCTGGCCGTGGCGGTTTCGCCACCAGGGTACAGAAAGAAATGACTGTGCCTCCCGTATCAGGAAAGGTGTACATGGCTTCACAACTTACCGATGCATTCGCGCGTAAGTTTTTTTACCTGCGTTTGTCTATTACCGATGTGTGCAATTTCCGTTGCACCTACTGCCTGCCGGACGGCTACAAACCCGGCGGCATCACCAATAACGGCTTTCTCTCCGTGGACGAAGTGCGCCGCGTGACGCGTGCCTTTGCCGCCATGGGCACTGAAAAGGTCCGTCTGACCGGCGGTGAGCCTTCGCTGCGCCGTGACTTCACCGACATCATCGCCGCGGTGCGTGAAAACGACGCCATCCGCCAGATTGCGGTCACCACCAACGGTTATCGCCTGGCGCGTGACGTTGCCGGGTGGCGCGATGCGGGGCTGACGGCCATCAACGTCAGCGTCGACAGTCTGGATGCCCGTCAGTTTCACGCTATCACCGGCCAGGATAAGTTCCACCAGGTGATGGAGGGCATCGATGCCGCCTTTGCGGCCGGCTTCGACAAGGTGAAGGTCAACACCGTGCTGATGCGCGATGTGAACCATCATCAGCTGGATACCTTCCTGGCGTGGATCAAACCCCGCCGCATTCAACTGCGTTTTATTGAGCTGATGGAGACCGGTGAGGGCAGCGATCTGTTCTCCCGCCACCACATCTCCGGCATGGTATTACGCGATGAACTGCTTAAACGCGGCTGGATCCATCAGCTTCGCCAGCGCAGCGATGGCCCGGCGCAGGTCTTTTGCCACCCCGACTACGAAGGGGAGATCGGGCTTATCATGCCGTATGAAAAAGACTTCTGTGCCAGCTGCAACCGCCTGCGCGTCTCGTCGGTGGGCAAGCTGCACCTGTGCCTGTTTGGCGACGGCGGCGTTGAACTGCGCGATCTGCTGGCCGATGACGCCCAGCAGGCTGCGCTGGAAGCACGCATTTCTGAGGCGCTGATGCACAAAAAGCAGACCCACTTCCTGCATCAGGGCAACACCGGGATCACCCAGAACCTGTCCTACATCGGCGGGTAATCGCAAAAGGAACCACAAGATGAGTCAGGTAAGCGCTGAATTTATCCCGACGCGTATTGCTATCCTTACCGTTTCTGAACGCCGCGGCGAAGAGGATGACACGTCCGGCCACTGGCTGCGCGATGCAGCCCACGAGGCGGGACATCAGATCGTCGACAAGGCCATCGTCAAAGAGAACCGCTACGCCATTCGCGCGGAAGTGTCGCGCTGGGTCGCCAGCGACAACGTGCAGGTGGTGCTGATCACCGGCGGCACCGGCTTTACCGCGGGCGATCAGGCCCCGGAAGCGCTGCTGCCGCTGTTCGATCGTGAGATCGAAGGCTTCGGAGAGGTGTTCCGCATGCTGTCGTTTGAAGAGATCGGCACCTCCACCCTGCAGTCGCGCGCCGTGGCCGGGATCGCCAACAACACGGTGATTTTTGCCATGCCGGGCTCCACCAGGGCCTGCCGCACCGCGTGGGAAAACATCATTGCCCCGCAGCTGGATGCCCGCACGCGTCCGTGTAATTTCCATCCTCATCTGAAGAAGTAAGCTATGTCGCAACTGACCCACATTAACGCCGCGGGCGAAGCCCATATGGTGGACGTCTCCGCCAAGGCCGAAACCGTGCGTGAGGCGCGCGCGGAAGCGTTCGTCACCATGCTCCCTGAGACCATGGGAATGATCATTGACGGCAGTCACCACAAAGGGGATGTCTTCGCCACGGCGCGGATCGCCGGGATCCAGGCAGCGAAACGCACCTGGGATCTGATCCCGCTGTGTCATCCGTTGATGCTCAGCAAAGTGGAAGTTAACCTGCGGGCCGAGCCGGAGCATAACCGGGTGCGCATCGAATCCTTATGCCGCCTGACCGGGAAAACCGGGGTGGAGATGGAGGCCTTGACCGCCGCGTCCGTGGCGGCCTTAACCATCTACGACATGTGCAAAGCGGTGCAGAAAGATATGGTTATCGGCCCGGTTCGCCTGCTGGCGAAAAGTGGCGGTAAATCTGGTGATTTCAGGGCGGAAGAGCATGATTAAGGTACTGTTTTTTGCGCAGGTGCGCGAGCTGGTCAATACCGACAGCCTGACGCTGGATACGGAGTTCGACACCGTCGAAGCGCTGCGGGCGCATCTGGCGGCGCAGAGCGACCGCTGGGCGCTGGCGCTGGACGCGGGAAAACTGCTGGCGGCGGTAAACCAGACCCTGGTGGAGTTCACCCATCCGGTCAAGTCGGGTGATGAGGTGGCCTTCTTCCCACCGGTGACCGGAGGTTGAGATGACTGATACCAGAATCGTGGTCGATCAGGCGCGTTTCAGCGTCGGCACGGAGTACAGCTGGCTGGCGGAGCGCGACGAAGACGGGGCGGTGGTCACCTTCACCGGTAAAGTGCGCAACCATAATCTGGGCGACAGCGTGAAGGCCCTGACCCTCGAGCACTATCCGGGCATGACCGAAAAAGCGCTGGCCGAGATCGTCGACCAGGCCCGTGAGCGCTGGCCGCTGGGCCGGGTGACGGTGATCCACCGCATCGGCGAGATGTGGCCCGGGGAAGAGATCGTCTTCGTGGGCGTCACCAGCGCCCATCGCGGCAGCGCCTTTGCTGCAGGCGAGTTTATTATGGATTATCTGAAAACCCGCGCCCCGTTCTGGAAGCGCGAAGCCACCCCGGAAGGGGATCGCTGGGTGGAGTCCCGGGACAGCGACAAGGAAGCCGCCAGCCGCTGGTAGCCGGATTGCCGGGATGTGTTAGGCTATAACAGTGTGTCCACTTAAAAAGGAGTGCGTTATGGACAGATTTCCCCGTTCCGATTCTATCGTGCAGACCCGCAGCGGCCTGCAAACCTATATGGCGCAGGTCTATGGCTGGATGACCTGCGGATTGCTGCTTACCGCCTTTGTCGCCTGGTTCTCAGCCAACACGCCTGCCGTGATGATGTTCGTCTTCTCCAGCAAGATCACCTTCTTTGGGCTGATTATCGCCCAGCTGGCGCTGGTGTTTGTCCTGTCCGGGCTGGTGCATAAGCTCAGCGCCGGGATGGCGACCACGCTGTTTATGCTCTATTCGGCGCTCACCGGCCTGACGCTCTCCAGCATCTTCATCGTTTACACCTACTCGTCAATTGCCAGCACCTTCGTGGTGGCAGGCGGGATGTTTGGCGCGATGAGTCTTTACGGCTACACCACCAAACGCGACCTGAGCGGCTTTGGCAACATGCTGTTTATGGCGCTGATTGGTATCGTGCTGGCGTCGCTGGTGAACTTCTGGCTGAAGAGCGAAGCGCTGACGTGGGCGGTGACCTATATCGGGGTGATTGTGTTTGTCGGCCTGACGGCTTACGACACGCAGAAGCTGAAAAACATCGGGGAGCAGATTGACGTCCGCGACAGTTCAAACCTGCGTAAATACTCGATTCTCGGGGCGCTGACCCTCTATCTGGACTTCATCAACCTGTTCCTGATGCTGCTGCGCATCTTTGGCAACCGACGTTAACGATGATGCCCGACTTCTCCCTCTCCCCTATGGGGAGAGGGTTGGGTTGTGGGGATATCACTTCGCCATCTGCTGCTCGTTTTTGGCTCTTAGCTTTTTCGCCCGGCTCTCCAGCACCAGATAACAGACCGTTGCCAGCCCCAGCGGCAGGAAGTAATAGAGCATGCGGTAAGCCAGCAGGGCGGCGATAATGGTCCCGTGGGAGACATGCTCACCCGCCAGCAGGGCGATAAACACCGCCTCCAGCACGCCAATCCCGGCCGGAATATGGACAATCACCCCGGCAATACTGCTCACCAGCAGCACCCCCAGCACGAAGAAGTAGTTCACGTCCTCGCCGATCAGCAGCCAGATGATCGCCCCCATCGCCATCCAGTTACCGGCTGAAATCCCCATCTGCGCCAGCGCAAAGCGCCACGAGGGGAGCACCAGCTTCTGCTTTTTGATGGTCACATGACGCCGCTTCGCAAACGCGCAGGCCCACAGATAAACGGCGATCACCAGCAGCAATACCACGCCAAGAATGCGCAGCGTCGTCTGGTCGATATACCAGTGGTCGGGGAGCTGCACCACCCCGGCGGTAAAGATCACCCCACCCAGCAGGATATAGCCCAGCCAGTTGGTGGTGATGCTCAGGGAGAAGATGCGGGTGATGGTGCTGCTGGGCAGCCCCAGACGGGAGTAAAGCCGGTAGCGCATCCCAATGCCCCCGACCCAGGTGCTCAGGGTCAGGTTAAAGGCATAGCAGATAAACGACACCAGCATTACCTGGCGTTTGGCCAGCTTATGCCCGCAGTAGACCCGTCCGAGCAGGTCGTAACAGCCATACAGCAGGTAGCTCAGCACCACCAGCGCGATCGCCAGCATCAGTGACGTGCGGTCATAGTCGCGGATGACCTTCCAGACTTCAGTCCAGTCGACCTTTTTGGCGTACACCACCAGCAGCACCGCCACGGCAATAAAAAATACCCAGGTGAGGATCTTTTTTGCCAGACGCCAGCGCGAATGTTTTTTGCTCATCAGGGTTTCACTCCCGTGGTGCCTGCTTCAACCCGATCCTGGGTCTCCATCTCGGGCTGAACCGGGGGCGGCACCTGCGCCAGCTTGGGCGTATGGGCCGGTAACCAACCCACCAGCGCCGGGAAGTGACGCAGGAAGTGGAACACCACCACGCTTTTGCCCAGGTTCCACCAGGTGCGTTTCGGCACCATCGACTCATCCACCCGCACGCAATCCTCGGCGATGATGGCGGAGAGATTGTCGCGCAGGGTCTGGTTAAACTGGCGATCGTGAATAATCAGGTTGGCCTCCAGGTTCAGCGACAGGCTGAGAGGATCGAGGTTGCTGGAACCGACGGTCACCCAGTGATCGTCCATCAGCGCCACTTTGCCGTGCAGCGGACGACGGCGGTATTCATAAATCTCCACGCCACCTTTCACCAGATAGTTGTACAGCAGGCGTGCGCCCACCGTGACAATCGGCATATCCGGCTCGCCCTGCACGATGAGCTTCACCCGCACCCCGCGCCGGGCCGCATTGCGCATGGCGTGCAGCAGACGATAGCCGGGGAAGAAGTAGGCATTGGCGATAATCACCTCGCGCCGGGCGTTGGCCAGCATCTTCAGATAGTGGCGCTCAATATCGTCCCGGTGCTCTTCGTTATCGCGCCAGACGAACAGCGCCTGGGCTTCGCCCGGGGTCCTGTTCTCTTCGGCGCGATGACGCCGCTTCCACCAGCGACGCACCGCGGCTTTGCCGGGCAGGTTCTCCACCACAAACTGCAATATGTCCTGCACCACCGGGCCTTCGACCTGGACGGCATAATCCTGTTTGGCTTCCGGACCATAGTCCGACATATGTTCAGCGGAGTAGTTAATCCCGCCGACAAAGGCCACCTGCTCATCCACGACCACAATTTTGCGGTGCATCCGGCGGAAGACGTTGGTGCGCATGCCGAGCAGAGGCGGACGCGGATCGTAATAACGGAACACCACCCCTGCCGCGGTGAGCTCCCCGACGAAGTCGTCGTCAAGATCGGGAGAACCGTAGCCGTCGAGCAGCACTTCGATATGCACCCCGCGCTGGGCGGCGCGCAAAATAACGGCGTGCAGCTGGCGGCCCACGTTGTCGTCGAACCAGATGAAGGTTTCAAGAAGCACCCGGCTCTGGGCCTTCTCAATGGCGGCAAATACCGCCGGATAATATTGATCGCCATTTTCCAGCAGTTTTATTCGGTTACCGCTTTGCCATGAACATTTCATAAATGAATCTCCGCACTTAATGGCGCATGGTCGGAGAGATGACGCCAGTTACTCAGGGCCAGCGCGGTTGGGCTGCTGGCATGGGCATTTTTGACATAGATACGATCGAGACGCAGCATCGGGAACCTTACCGGGAAGGTGCGCGCAGGCCTGCCGTGCGCAAGGGTGAATACCTCCTCCAGCCCGGCTTCCGCCTTCAGCGGATGGCTGGCGCGCTGACGCCAGTCGTTAAAATCGCCGGCCACGACCACCGGATCCCCTTCGGGCAGGGCGTTGACCCATTCGGCCATCATCTGCAGCTGCGCCTGGCGGTGTGCCTCGCGCAGGCCCAGGTGAACCGAGGCCACATGCAGCGGCATGGCCAGCTCCGGCACGGCAACCCGGCAGTAGAGCAGGCCACGTTTTTCACTCTCGCCAACCGAGACATCGTGATTTTCGTAGTGTTCGATGGGATAGCGGGAGAGGATCGCGTTGCCGTGATGCCCTTCGGGATAGACGGCGTTACGCCCGTAGGCATAATCGCTCCACATGGTGTCAGCCAGAAATTCGTAGTGGCTGGTATCGGGCCAGTTCTCCACGTGTAGCGGATGCACTTCGTGCGCCCCCATCACCTCCTGCAGGCAGACAATATCCGCGCTGACGGTACGTACGGCGTCGCGCAGTTCGGGCAGAATGAAACGGCGGTTAAAGGCCGCGAATCCCTTATGAATGTTGATCGTTAACACTTTAAGCGAAAAATGCCGGGTTTGTTGGGCCATACACTCCTTCCCGCGTCACTATCCTGATGAAAATAAAGTGTAGTCGTCGTCACAAAAAGGTGCTGTGTTACGGAATTTTCCGTAAAGTGCGATAGTCTGAACAAGCAGAGTAAAATCCTTCAGGAGAGTGCCATGAAGTGGCAACAACGCATACGCGTCGCGACCGGCCTGAGTTGCTGGCAGATTATGTTGCATTTATTGGTAGTGGCCGTACTGGTGATGGCCTGGATGAGCGGAACCCTGGTGCGGGTCGGCTTAGGGTTATGCGTGGTGTACGGCGTAACCGTTCTGTTAATGCTCTTTTTACAACGTCATCATGAAGAGCGCTGGCGTGAAGTGGCGGACGTGCTCGAAGAGCTCACCACCACCTGGTATTTTGGCGCGGCCGTCATTGTGCTGTGGCTGTTGTCCCGGGTACTGCAAAACAACTATTTGCTGGCCGTTGCAGGCCTGGCGATCCTTGCAGGGCCTGCGGTGGTTTCCCTGTTAACCAAAGACAAAAAGCTACGCGATATTACGTCTAAACATCGCGTACGCCACTGAGCCCGTCACGGCCGCTATCACCAGTAGCGGCCACAAACTCCCCCACACAATATCCAGACTCGCATCCTTGAGATAGATCTGCTTGGTGATATCGGTGAAGTGCCGAATCGGGTTCACCCAGGTTAAGTTCTGCAGCCACACCGGCATATTCTCCACCGGTGAGACATAGCCCGAGAGCAAAATCGCCGGCATCATAAAGACAAACACCCCGATAAATGCCTGCTGCTGGGTTGAGCAGAGCGCCGAGATCAACAGGCCAAACCCCACCAGCGACAATCCGTAGATCACCATCGTGAAGTAAAACAGCGCCAGCGAACCGGCAAAAGGGATGTGATAGGCCCAGATGCCAATCGCCAGCACAATGCTGGCCTGGAATGTGGCGACAATCAGCGCCGGGACCGCTTTACCGACGAAGATCTGCCAGGTCGCCAGTGGGGAAACCAGCAGCTGATCCAGCGTGCCCTGTTCGCGCTCCCGGGCCACCGACAGGGAAGTGACAATCATCACCCCGATAGTGGTGATCATGGCGATCAGCGACGGCACCACAAACCATTTGTAGTCGAGGTTCGGGTTGTACCAGTTGCGCACCACCAGCTCGCTGTTGTTCGGTTTCGGTTTGCCCTCCATCAGCTCCTGCTGATACTTCTTCACCACCTGTTGCAGGTAGTTGGCGGCAATCTGCGCGCTGTTGGAGTTACGCCCGTCGAGGATCAGCTGCATGGGGGCGGTTTGCAGGGTGTCGAGGTTGCGGGAAAAATCGGCCGGGAAGCGCACCAGCAGCAGCGCCTTTTGCGTGTCGATGGTCGGCTGGATCTCCTGCGGACTGTTGAGGATCAGCACGTGGGTAAAGGCTTTAGCCCGGGCGAAGCGCTGGGTCAGCTCCACCGAATGTTTGCCGTTATCCTCGTTATAGACGGCGATGGTGGCATTGGTCACCTCAAGCGTCGCCGCCCAGGGGAACAGCAGCACCTGGATCAGCACCGGCAAAATCAGAATCGCCCGGGTCTGCGGCTCGCGCAGCAGGGACTGCAGCTCTTTGCGGATCAATGTCCATAAACGGTGAAACATAGTGTCGTCCTCTTGTCGGGTGGCGCTTTCGCTTACCCGACCTACAAAATCAACGGGTCCCGTAGGCCCGGTAAGCGCAGCGCCACCGGGCGCAACCTAATCCAGGCGCCGTTTGGTTTTCATCCACGTCAGCCCGATAAACATCACCGCCGAGGCAATCAAAAACAGCAGGTTCACAATCAGCACCACCGGGATATTGCCCGCCAGGAACAGGCTTTGCAGGGTGCTGACGAAATAGCGCGCCGGGATGATGTAGGTCACCGCGCGGATCACCGCGGGCATACTGTCGATCTGGAAAATAAACCCGGACAGCATAATCGACGGTAAAAAGGCGGCATTCAGCGCCACCTGAGCGGCGTTAAACTGATTGCGGGTGACGGTGGAGATCAACAGCCCCATCCCCAGGGTGCTGAGTAAAAACAGGCTGGTAATAATGAACAGCACCAGCAGCGAGCCGCGATAGGGCACCCCGAGAATAAAGACCGAGACCAGCATGCAGAGCAGCATCGCCAGCATCCCGAGGAAGTAGTAGGGGATCAGCTTGCACAGTAGCAGCTCGGTGCGCGTCACTTCCGTGGAGAGCAGCGCCTCCATGGTGCCGCGCTCCCACTCGCGGGCGATCACCAGCGAGGTGAGGATCGCGCCGATCACCGTCATGATAATGGTCACCGCGCCGGGGATAATAAAGTGCTGGCTGATGGCCGCCGGGTTAAACCAGTAGCGGGTCTGAACGTCGATCAGCGGCTCAAAGGTTTCACCGCGATCTTCCGCCCGCTGCATCTGCCACAGCTGCCAGATCCCCTCGCTGTAGCCCTGCACAAAGTTGGCGGTGTTGGGCTCGCTGCCGTCGGTGATCACCTGGATCGGGGCGGTGTCGTTCGGCCGCGCCATGCGCTCAGCAAAATCCACCGGGATGACAATCAGCCCGCGAATGCGCCCGGCCTGCATCATCTGGATCAGCTGCTGGCGATCGTCGCTGATGGTGGCGTCGATATAGGGCGAGCCGGTCATGGCATGGGTGAAGTCGAGCGCCTCTTCGCTGCGCTGCTCCAGCAGGATCCCCACCCGCAGCTTGCTGGAGTCGAGGTTAATCCCGTAGCCAAAGATAAACAGCAGCAGCAGGGGGATCACCACGGCAATCAGCCAGCTGCTCGGGTCGCGCACGATCTGCCGCGTCTCTTTGATACACAGGGCGCGCACCCGACGCCAGGAGAGGGCAGAATCAGACATGACCATGCTCCTTATCCCAGTCGTTGATCAGCGAAATAAACGCCTGCTCCATGGTGGGGTCGGGCTGCTGCGCGTCCGCCACCTGAGCTTTGAGATCGTCCGGCGTGCCGTGGGCAATCAACTTCCCGCGGTAGACCAGCCCGATGCGGTCGCAGTACTCCGCCTCGTCCATAAAGTGGGTGGTGACCATCACGGTGACCCCTTTCTCCACCATGCTGTTGATATGCAGCCAGAACTCGCGGCGGGTGAGGGGATCGACCCCGGAGGTCGGTTCGTCGAGAAACAGAATATCCGGCTCGTGCATCAGGGAGCAGGCCAGCGCCAGCCGCTGCTTAAACCCGAGCGGCAGGTCGTCGGTGGCGTGGCTGGCGATGTTGCTCAGACCAAAGGCCTCGCTCATGCGGGCGATCTTCTCACTCTGCGCCCGCCCGCGCAGGCCGTAGACCCCGGAGAAGAAGCGCAGGTTCTGCTCCACCGTGAGGTTGCCGTAAAGGGAGAATTTTTGCGCCATGTAGCCGAGGTGCTGGCGCGCCTTGCCGGAGCTGACCTTCAAATCCATATCCAGCACCAGCGCCTTCCCGGCGGTGGGGACCAGCAGGCCGCACATCATTTTGAAGGTGGTGGATTTCCCCGCCCCGTTGGGGCCCAGCAGGCCGAAGATTTCGCCGCGCTTCACCGCGAAGTTCACATTATCGGTGGCGGCAAAATCGCCGAACTTTTTGGTCAGGGATTTGGCTTCGATCACCGTTTCGCCAGGGGTGCCCTCCACGGTATGCAGGATCGCCCCCAGCGGGGATTCGGCGGTCTCCGCTCCGCCGAGCAGATCGATAAAAGCATCTTCAAAGCGTGGGGCGGTCTCCTCGATAGCCAGATCCGGCAGATCCGCGCTCTGGCGCAGGTCATCCATGCTGGCCTCTTTTTTGAGGATCACCCGCACCGATTTACCCTGAATCATGCCGTCGCTTACCTGGGGCAGCTTCAGCACCCGCTGCAGCAGGCGGCGGTTGTTCTCATGGGGCGTGTGCAGCAGCAGGCTGCGCCCGGTCATGCTGCGGGTCAGCTGAGTGGGATCCCCCTGATAGAGCAGCTCCCCTTCGTTCATCAGCAGCACGTCCCGGCACTGCTCCGCTTCGTCGAGGTACGAGGTGCTCCAGAGGATCAACATCCCGTCCCCCGCCAGCTCATGCACCATCTGCCATAGCTCGCGGCGGGAGATGGGGTCCACCCCAACGCCGGGCTCGTCGAGCAGCAGCACCTTCGGTTCCCCGACCAGGGTGCAGGCCAGCCCCAGCTTCTGCTTCATGCCGCCGGAGAGCTTGCCCGCCAGCCGGTCGGTGAAGGGGCCCAGCGAGGTAAAGTCGAGCAGGCGCTGAAAGGTCTTCTGCCGCGTCTCGCCGGTGACGCTGCGCAGGTCGGCGTACAGGGTCAGGTTCTCCATCACCGTCAGATCTTCATACAGGCCGAACTTCTGCGGCATGTAGCCCAGCATGGCGTGCAGGGCGCGATCGTCGTTGATGGGATCCAGCCCCAGCACGCTGGCCGTGCCGTCATCGGGCTTCAGCAGCCCGGCCAGCATCCGCATCAGGGTGGTTTTACCCGCGCCGTCCGGGCCAACCAGCCCGGTGACGTAGCCCTTTTGCAGGGTGCAGTCGAGCGGCGCGACGGCGGGTTTGTCCATTCCGGCAAAGCGCTTAACCAGGCCGGAGAGCTGGATCACCGCATCACTCATGGGCTTGCCCATTGTCGAAGCTGACCGTTACCGGCATCCCCTGGCGCAGGGCATCGTCGGCATCGTTAACGATAATGCGCAGGCGATAGACCAGATCGGTGCGCAGATCCGGGGTTTCGACGGTTTTTGGCGTGAATTCGGCGGTCGGGGAGACGAAGCCGATTTTCCCGTGATAGGGCTTGTCGGGACGACCATCGGTGTACAGCAGCACCTCGCGCCCCGGTTTAGCTTCCCCGAGGCTGGCTTCATTAACGTAAGCGCGCACCCACACCGGGCGGGTCAGGGAGAGGGTCAGCACCGTGCTGCCCGCGTTCAGCATGCTGCCGGGCTCGACGGCGCGGGTTAGCAAGGTGCCGTTGGCCGGGGCCACCAGAGTGGTGTCGTGCAGATCCAGCTGCGCCTGGGCCAGCTGGGCCTGAGCCTGTTCGAGGCTGGCTTTGGCCTGGGTGATATCCTGCTCGCGGTTGCCGGAGCGGTACTGGCGCAGTTTGTCCTGGGCCGATTTCAGCGTCGCCTGCGCCTGGTCGCGCGAGGAGCGGGCGTTCTCCAGATCGTTGGCCGACACGGTGCGGCTTTTCCACAACCCCTGCTGACGGTTATAGAAGTTCTGCGCATAGTCTGCGGCGGCCTGGGCCTGCCTGACGGCGGCGGCGGCCTGAGCCACCTCTTCATCACGGTAGCCCGCCTGCATAAGATCGTATTGCGCCTGGGCCACGGAGACGCCCGCCTGAGCCTGCATCAGGGCATTCTGGTACGGGGCTTTATCCAGCTCGCCCAGTGTCTGCCCGGCGGCGATGCTGTCCCCCTCGTCCACGGTTAACGACGCCAGCCGTCCGCCGACGCGAAAGCTCATGTTGACGGTGCGGATATCGACGTTGCCGTACAGGGTCAACGTCTTATCCTGCTGGCTCTGATACCACAGCCAGCCGCCGATCCCGGCGGCCAGCACCACCACCGCAGCCAGAACAATAACAACCGATTTTTTCATAACTCCAGGCTCCTTTGGGTTAAACCTTGCAGGATCAGATCAACGTGGCAGGTGATGACCTGGCTTATCTGCGCGGCTTTGTCCGCATCAAATTCAGTCCAGCCAGTGCGTAACAAAATGGTCTCCCGCCCGAGGCGAAAGGCGAGCACTTCGCCCAGCAGGGCATGGGTATGCAGGATGGTCTGCGTGTCGCTGGCGTCGCGGCCGGTATAGGCCGCCACCAGCCGGGTCAGGTGGCTGTGCATCGGGGCGATAACCTGATCGTGCACCAGCTGGTAAGCGGCGGAAGGGGAGAGCTGCTCCCGGGAGATAAACTTGCTCAGGTTCAGCGTATCGTCATGGGTCAGGAGCTGAATCATGTTGTTGCAGGCGGTTAAGATCAGTTCGCGAATGGCGGCGCGATCCGGCGCGGGCTCCTCCAGCAGGGCGGTGGCCGCCTCCACATGGGGGCGGAAGTGGGTGCCGATGAAGTCGGCGATCCACTGGGCGCAGGCGAGGTACAGATCCTCTTTCGAGCCAAAATAGTAAGTAATAGCGGCGATGTTCTGCCCGGCCTGGGCGGCGATATCGCGGGTGGTGGCATGCAGCCCGTATTCGCCAAACTGGGCCAGCGCGGCGGCAATCAGCTGGCTTTTGGCCTGCTCGCCTTTGGTAGTGGTCGGAGTCGGATTCATCGTGGCGTATAAAATTAATCAATCGATTGATTAAGAATATGCCAAATTTGCCATAAGTCCAGTCACCGGAGAAATATTTCGTTGATGAATCAACGCGGGATATTTTATGCGCCATGTCACAAAAGCTGCTACACTCCGCTGCTTCGCGACACCGTGGTTTTTGTCCTTCTATTTGTCATTATCTCCCTGAAAACTACACCTGAAATGGTCGGGGCGGTTCGGAGTTGTTATGTCTTTTGATACCCTTGGCCTGAACCCGGAAATCCTGCGCGCTGTGGCGGAGCAGGGCTACCGCGAACCTACCCCTATTCAGCAGCAGGCCATTCCTGCCGTGCTGGCGGGCCGCGACCTGATGGCCAGCGCCCAGACCGGTACCGGTAAAACCGCAGGCTTTACCCTGCCGCTGCTGGAACGTCTGATTCAGAAAGAGTCGCACGCCAAAGGCCGTCGCCCGGTGCGCGCCCTGATCCTGACCCCAACCCGTGAACTTGCCGCCCAGGTGGGTGAGAACGTGCGTGAGTACAGCCGCTACCTCAACATCCGCTCGCTGGTGGTGTTCGGTGGGGTCAGCATTAACCCGCAGATGATGAAACTGCGCAGCGGCGTTGACGTGCTGATCGCCACTCCGGGCCGTCTGCTCGATCTGGAACATCAGAACGCCGTCAAGCTCGACAGCGTAGAAATCCTGGTGCTCGACGAAGCCGACCGCATGCTCGACATGGGCTTCATCCACGATATTCGTCGCGTGCTGGCAAAACTGCCTGCCCGCCGTCAGAACCTGCTCTTCTCCGCGACCTTCTCCGATGAGATCAAAGGTCTGGCGGAAAAACTGCTGCACAACCCGCTGGAAGTGGAAGTGGCGCGTCGCAACACCGCCTCCGAGCAGGTGACCCAGCATGTGCACATGGTGGACAAAAAGCGTAAGCGCGAGCTGCTGTCGCAGATGATTGGCGAAGGCAACTGGCAGCAGGTGCTGGTCTTCACCCGCACCAAGCACGGTGCCAACCACCTGGCAGAACAGCTGAACAAAGACGGGATCCGCAGCGCGGCGATCCACGGCAACAAGAGCCAGGGGGCACGTACCCGCGCGCTGGCCGACTTTAAATCCGGTGATATCCGCGTGCTGGTAGCGACCGACATCGCCGCCCGTGGTCTGGACATCGAAGAGCTGCCGCACGTGGTCAACTACGAGCTGCCGAACGTGCCGGAAGATTACGTCCACCGCATTGGCCGTACCGGTCGCGCGGCGGCCACCGGCGAAGCGCTGTCGCTGGTCTGCGTGGATGAGATTAAACTGCTGCGCGACATTGAGCGCCTACTGAAGAAAGAGATCCCGCGCATTGCCCTCGAGGGTTATGACGTGGATCCGTCGATCAAAGCCGAGCCGATCCAGAACGGTCGCCAGGGTGGCGGTCGTGGTCAGGGCGGTGGACGCGGGCAGGGCGGCGGCGGCGGTCGCGGTCAGCAGCAGCCGCGCCGTAGCGAAGGCGGCGCGCCGAAAGCGGCCAGCAAGCCACCGCGCCGCGACGGTGACGCGAAACCGGCAGGGGAAGGCCAGCGCCGACGCCGTCCGCGCAAACCTGCCAGCGCGCAGTAATCTGGAAGCCCGGTCGTAAAGCCGGGCTTTTCTTTTGCGGCCCGCTGAAGAAAGTGCCACAATAGTGGCTGTTTATACAGTATTTCAGGTTCATCATGGCTTTAACCGCCGCGCTGAAAGCGCAAATAGCCGCCTGGTATAAGGCGCTACAACAGCAGATCCCCGACTTTATCCCCCGCGCACCGCAACGGCAGATGATTGCCGATGTGGCAAAAACGCTGGCCGGGGATGACGGGCGACATCTGGCGATTGAAGCCCCGACCGGGGTCGGTAAAACCCTCTCCTACCTGATCCCCGGCATCGCTATCGCCCGGGAAGAACAAAAGACGCTGGTGGTCAGTACCGCCAACGTGGCCCTGCAGGATCAGATCTACAGCAAAGACCTGCCCCTGCTGCGTAAGATTATCCCCGAGCTGCGCTTTACCGCCGCCTTCGGGCGCGGGCGCTATGTCTGCCCGCGCAATCTGGCGGCCCTCGCCAGCAGCGAACCGACCCAGCAGGATCTGCTGGCGTTTCTCGATGACGAGCTGACCCCCAACAACAAAGCCGAGCAGGAGCAGTGCGCCAGGCTGAAGACCGATCTCGACGGTTACAAGTGGGACGGCCTGCGGGATCACACCGATCAGGCCATCAGCGACGACCTGTGGCGCAGGCTCAGCACCGACAAAGCCAGCTGCCTGAACCGCAACTGCCACTACTACCGGGAATGCCCGTTCTTCGTTGCCCGCCGTGAGATTCAGGAGGCCGAGGTGGTGGTCGCCAACCACGCGCTGGTGATGGCGGCGATGGAGAGCGAATCGGTCCTGCCGGATCCGAAACACCTGCTGCTGGTGCTGGATGAAGGCCATCACCTGCCGGACGTCGCCCGGGACGCGCTGGAGATGAGCGCCGAGATCACCGCCCCCTGGTTCCGTTTGCAGCTCGATCTGTTCTGCAAGCTGGTCGCCACCTGCATGGATCAGTTCCGCCCGAAAACTATCCCGCCGCTGGCGGTGCCGGAGCGCCTCAGCGAGCACTGCGAAACGATTTATAGCCATATCGCCTCGCTGAACAACATCCTCAATCTCTACCTTCCGCCAGGCCAGGAGGCCGAGCACCGCTTTGAGATGGGCGAGCTGCCGGATGAGATCATGTCCCTTTGCCGCGAGCTGGCCCAGCTGATCGAAAAGCTGCGCGGGCTGGCGGAGCTGTTTTTAAACGATCTCAGTGAAAAAACCGGCACCCACGACGTGGCGCGCGTCCACCGGGTGCTGCTGCAGATGAACCGCGCCCTGGGCATGTTCGAAGGGCAGAGCAAGCTGTGGCGGCTGGCATCGATGGCCCAGGCCTCCGGCGCGCCGGTCACTAAGTGGGCGACGCGAGAGGTGAGGGAGGGGCAGGTGCATCTCTTCTTCCACTGCGCGGGCATTCGCGTCAGCGACCAGCTGGAAAAGCTGCTCTGGCGCAGCGTCCCCCATGTGGTGGTCACCTCCGCCACCCTGCGCTCGCTCAACAGCTTCTCCCGCTTGCAGGAGATGAGCGGCCTGAAGGAAAAAGCGGGGGATCGCTTTGTGGCCCTCGACTCGCCGTTCAACCACTGCGATCAGGGCAAGCTGGTGATCCCGCGTATGCAGCATGAGCCGCTGATCGATAACGAAGAGAATCATCTGGCCGAGATGGCGGCCTACTTCCGCGAACAGCTTGAAAGCAAAAAGTACCCCGGCATGCTGGTGCTGTTCGCCAGCGCCCGGGCGATGAATCTGTTTTTAACCTTCGTCACCGATCTGCGCCTGCTCCTGCTGGTGCAGGGAGATCAGCCCCGCTACCGGCTGGTGGAGCTGCACCGCAAACGTATCGACAGCGGCGAGCGCAGCGTGCTGGTGGGGCTCCAGTCCTTCGCCGAAGGGCTGGATCTGAAGGGCGATTACCTGACCCAGGTGCACATCCACAAGATTGCCTTCCCACCTATCGACAGCCCGGTGGTGCTCACCGAGGGTGAGTGGTTGAAAAGCCTCAACCGCTTCCCGTTTGAGGTGCAGAGCCTGCCGGCGGCGTCTTTCAACCTGATCCAGCAGGTGGGGCGTCTGATCCGTAGCCACAGCTGCTGGGGCGAGGTGGTGATCTATGATAAACGCCTGCTGACCAAAAACTACGGCAAGCGTCTGCTGAACGCCCTGCCGGTGTTTCCCATCGAGCAGCCCGAAGTGCCCGAGGTAAAAAAACGCCCGGCTAAACCTGCCGCCGGGCGTAAAAAAAGCATCCATGCTAAGAGGCGCGGTCCTACTGGTAAGTGAAGGTAAACTGCACCTGGCTTGAAAACTCACCGGCGCTCACCGGGGTGTGCGAGGCGTAATAGCGCGCCGCCATCGGGAAATCGGCGGTGTGGGTGACCGGGTCGATCACCGCGTTAAAGCGTGATTCGGGTGCCAGAATAATGGCGTCGGTGCGGTCGGCCAGCTCCAGCGCCAGCCCTTTAGCCGTGCCGGTGTTGGCGAACTTGAACGGGTGAAGCGTGTCGCGCTGCCCCTCCAGGTTGATGGTCGCCAGGGTCAGGCTCTGCGGGCAGTTCGAGATCGTAATATCGAAATTCTTCCACACGCCCGTATCCCCCACGGCCTTAAAGTCACTGGCTACCGCCTGGCCGAGATCGACCACCTTATTCTGGCTGGTGCTGTCCACCTGGCAGGCGGTGTCGTAAATATTGCCTTTAATGCTGAGGATCACGTCGGTGGCTGCGGCGGGCAGGCTGGCCAGCAGCAGGATCAGGGCTGTATATTTCATCGGGCTCTCACTGGTACTCAATGTCGATAGTGGCGATGGTGTTGGCTCGCCCGGCGGTGGCCTGAGCGCCCGTCTGGTAATACTGCACCTCGAAGGGCAGGTCGAACGGCTGGTTGGGCACCGTCTGGTCGCCAAAGGGGATCGGGTAGTCGTAGCGCAACGCCACCCCGCCGATCTTCATTCTCACGCCCACGCCGGTGGCGCTGTCGCTGCCCGGGGTGAGATTCAGCACATCGTTACCGTCGCTAATGGAGGTGGCCCCATTCGCGCTGGTGATCCGCGCGGTCATGATCACCGAGTCGGTGCAGGTTGCGGTCAGGTTGAAGGTTTTCCAGTCGCTGGCGCTGCCGACATGGGTGAAGAGGCTTACCGGGAAATCCCCCAGGGTAACGACCAGACTTTGCGGATCCACCGAGCAGGTGGTGGCCTTCAGCGCCAGACGGCCGCCGTAGCGCACGGCGTTCAGCTGGCCGAGCTGTTCATCCGGGTAGATCCCCAGCGACCAGATGCCGTTGTGCACTGAGGTTGACGTCTGCTCTCCGGTGGTATTTGCGGTTTTGATCAGCTCCATCGTCAGCGACAGGTTGAAGCTGCCGGAGCCGTCACTGCTGACGTACCCCAGCGGCGTGCTGCGGCTGTCACAGTGGGCGGCGCGGCCCCGCACCGGCTGGCCAGCGCTGTTCAGCAGCGCAATGCCCACGCCCTCGATACCGCTGCGGTACACCCCCGGCATCCCCGGAATCTCTTCCCCTGCGCCCAGATGGCAGGCGGTGATCGGCTTGCCGCCGTCGGCGGCATCACAGTGGCCTGTTACCCTGTGCGAGCGGGCGGAGCCCGGGATAGCATTGCCGACCCCAAGCGTAGCGGGCACCGTCAGCGTACCCGGGGTGGCGGTCCAGGGCAGATCCGCGGTAGAACAGGCCGCTTTCGCCCGGGGCATAAACAGAAACAGGGCGGCAAACAGGGCCAGGACACAGCCGTAACGGAAGGGTTTCATCTTTTCCTCGACGCCATCAGGCGCACTGGGCGGTGACGCTAATCACCGGGTCAGCGGAGCGGGACGGCAGTTGATAGTGGGCGGAGCAGTGCGCGTCTGCGCCTTTGCCCCAGCTGACGTTGATGCGCCCGCGGGGGGGCATCCCGGTCAGGTAGACCTGGCCGCCGTCGCCAACGATAAATTCGCCGCTGTCGTTGGCCGGAGCCGCCGTGGCACCAAAGGGCACCGGACGACCGTCGGCCCGGGTAAGGGTCAGCAGCACCCGGCTGCCGACGCGGGTATCAAAGCGGGTACGCACAATCGCCCCCCGGGTGGGGGTGATGACTTTAGCCGCCTGGCCGACGTCGGCCCCGGCGGGCAGGCTCTCGGTATCCAGCGCCACGGTGTTGTGATGGTACGGGGTGACGTAAGGCACGATGGCATAGCCGCGAAAATCGGTTTTGACCCCGGTCTGGTTGTCGATCCCGGTGCCGCTGGCCCCGGGAGCTTCCACCAGCGCGACGGTATCCCCCATCGGCTGACCGAGGGTGACGCCGTGGGCGTGAACAATCATGCTCCCCTGCACGCCGAGGTTAAGCTGGCGCTGCTGGTTGTCCTGGGAATAGCCTGCCGTCATCTCGCCGTAGGTGGCTTTGTAATCGCTGTTCAGGTTAGTGCTGTAGCCGGAAGCCTGGCTGTGGCCCTGCTGCACCCCCCAGCTGAGGTTATTGCCCGCCAGCGCGGTGCCGTTAAGGCCAACGCTCTGGCTGGTGTCATGCTTGCTGTTGTTGAAGGTGTAGTTGACCCAGGTGTTGCTCATCCAGCGATCCAGCGGAACGGAGACGTTAAAGCCGAAGGTCTGCTCGTTATCCCGCTGGTCATCGTCGTCCTCATCCTGCACATTTTTGCTCAGACCATAGTTGATACCGTAGCTGATGCCGTGCCAGCTGCCGTTATAGCCGACGCTCAGGGAGGTCATGCTCTGGTCGCTGTGCCAGTAATTCTCTTTTACCAGGCTTAAGGTCATCGAGCCCAGGGAGCCGCCCAGGGATTGATCGACGGTCGCCTCCTGGCGGGTGCGTCGCCGGTCGGCGGGCGTCCAGTCTTCGTCGTGGGTGTGGGAGTCAAACACATCGGCCATGGTGGCAAACCCGGCGCTGTTGTAGCGATACCCGGCCACCGTAAAGTGGGTGCCGGTGGTGGCGAAATCTTTGCTGTAGCGCACCCGCCAGGCGCGGCCCCGGGTGGTTTTTTGCCCCTGCATTTGCGATTTTGCCTCGGTCATGTCCACCGAAAACGCCCCCCAGTCACCGATGTTTTTTCCGGTGCCGAGCGCCAGCGCATCGTAATACTGGCTGGTCTGCATCCCGCCGTAGGCGGTGATATCGTACGGCAGGCCGTAGATCCCGGTGCCCTGCAGGAACGGGGTCTTCTCCACGCTGTGGTCATAGCTGCGGTAGCGCCCGCCGGTCAGGCTGTATTTGAACCGGCCTTCACGCTGCAATACCGGCACCGAGGCGTAAGGCACCACGAAGTGCTGCTCGCTGCCGTCGGTCTCTTTGACGGTGACGTTCAGATCGCCGCTGCCGCCGGTGGGGTAGAGATCGTTGATCTCGAACGCGCCGGGGGCGACATAGTTCTGATAGATCACGTAGCCGTTCTGGCGGACCACCACCTGGGCGTTGCTGTGCGCCACGCCGCGAATGCGCGGGGCGAAGCCCTTCAGGCTGTCGGGCAGCATGTCATCGTCCGAGGCGATCTGCGCCCCGGTGAACGACAGGCTGTCAAACACGTCTGAGGGGGTGGAGCTCTGCCCGAGGGTGACGACGCTGCCGAGCGACAGGATATTGCGCTGGGCATAGCTGTAGACCGAAGAAAACTGGTGCTGGGTGGTGCGATCGTCCCGGGTCTGGCTCCAGGTGGAGTAGTTGCGCAGACGCCAGGCCCCGAGGTTCAGCCCCGGGCGCAGGTTCAGGTACTCATTGCGCTGGTGGCCTCCGTCATCCCCCCGGCTGCGGCTATCCCCGGCAGAGTAGCTGTAGTTCAGCAGGAAGGCGTTGATCCCGTTGTCCATCTCTTCCGGTGCCACGTACCCCTGGGGCACCGGGGTGATGGCCGCCTGGGGGATGCTCAACAGCAGCTGCTGCTGGCCGGGACGGAAGGTGGCGCTGGCGGCAGGTAACCCAGAGAGATCGACACAGGCGTCATCCTTTGTGACGCTGAATTTATCGCTCTGGATACCCAGGCTCTTGAGGGTTTCCACCGAGAGGCAGGGTTGCAGGGTGGCCGGGCCGTTGGCCGTCTGGTGCAGGTCAAAGGCGATCTTTTTGTTGGCGACCTTGTTGTTATTCACATACACATCCACCTGATAACTCCCCGGCGCAATGCCCGGGCCTTTCTCATACAGGGAGAGGTCGGTTTTGCCCTGGCCGGGGGTGTCGATATCCAGCAGCGCCGGGTTGAAATAATCCTCCGCCAGCACCTGCTGCACGCCCACGCCCAGCAGCGCGCAGCCCAGCGCAATCAGCAGGGCGCGCGCGGGGCGGCGGGGCGCTTTGGTGGAGTAGTCCCAGGGCATGGCGTGGGGGTTATTGCAGCGGCGCAGACCAGGCGTGGCTCACCGCGCCATAGTCGTTGATGATTTTCCAGGAGACCCGGCTCCCGGTGATGCCCCCCGGCACGGCAAAGTGCGCGTCGCTGTCGGGGGCCACCCAGGTGACATTATCGACTTTTTTGCCGCCGACGCTGATGGCCTGGAAGTTCATATAAAACGGCGTCGGGTTGCTTACCACCAGGCTATTGCCCTGTTTATGCCAGCGTAATTTATCTGCGACCTCGTCCGGCTTGCCGCGCAGCCCGCTCGGGCGGTAGATCAGTTTGATCCGCGTTTTAATGGCAATTTGCAGGGTGTTGCTGCTCTCTTCCCGGGAGGTGGAGGGAATGGATTTGATATTCAGCCAGTAGAGCGACTCACGATCGGACGGCAGATTGCCCCCGGTGCGCACCACGCGCAGGATGTTGTCCTGTTTGCCGTCGAGGCGAAACAGCGGTGGGGTGATAAGAAACGGTGCCTTATCCCGCGCATTGTCGGCGCTCTCTACCCAGGACTGCACCAGGTAATCGAGACGGTCCGGGTTGGAAATCCCTAACGACGCTTCTTTTTTATCTCCCTGATAAATTAAACGGGTCCCCTCGATAATCACCCCGGCGTGCGCGGCGGTGGTCATAACGAACAGGAAAGCGATGAAAACAGATTTACGCATGGCGGGACTCTGAATAAAGCAGGCGACGCCTGGCCCCGGCGGGCCAGACGTCGCAGGATTAGTTGTACATCACGGTAAAGGTGGAGACCGCATTAGCCGGACCGGCGGTGATAGTGCTGCCGGTCTGGATGTAGCGCGCGCCAAATACCAGATCGTTGGTGGTGGTGCCGGACTGCAAGGTATAGCTGGTGGAGGCGCTATACAGGCTCAGCGGGTTTTCGGTCTTATCCAGCAGCTGAATACCGACGCCGGTCGCCGCGCCGGTACCCGGCGTAACGGCCAGCACGTTGGTATTGGTGCCGTCAGCGGAGCCACCAAAGGTGATCGCCGCGCTGGTGATGGTTTCCGGGCAATCTTTCAGCTGGATATCAAAACGGGTGGTGGAGGTGGTGGAGCCTGAACCGGTGAAGGCCGTCTGCGAGACTTTGCCGAGAGAGACATCCAGCGGGCTGCTGACGCCATTCACCACCTGGCAGGCGGAGTCGATGATTTCGCCGGTGAAATTAACTTGCCCCTCGCCGCTGTTCGCAGCCCAGGCAGAAACAGAACAACATAACGCAGTGGCAATAAAGGTGCCGGAGACGATTTTACGCATAATAATTCCTGAGTGAATTCCGGTGGTAATAACATCCGTTGTGATTAACTTTTTGATAAAAGCGGGGCGACTTTTTATCGGGAGGTAATTTACGAAATTAATTGATGGCGGATAACTATTGACCGGACTAATAGTAATCTCATTAGCAGTTGAATTTATATTTTTACTGGTATTACAGATAGATAGCGTTGTTTTCGCCCGGCGGCGATAAGAGAAATGTCTGTCCGATGGCACCTTATCAAGGCTATAGTGTTAACAAGGTGTCACAAGGAGATTGAACGTGGATTATCGCAAAATTATCAAAGAGGTCGGACGGGGGAAAAACCACGCCCGCGACCTGGATCAGGAGACCGCCCGGGCGCTCTATACCGCGATGCTGAACGGTGATGTGCCGGAGCTGGAGCTGGGCGGCATTCTGATTGCCCTGCGCATCAAGGGCGAAGGCGAAGCCGAAATGCGCGGCTTCTATGAGGCGATGCAGGCGCAAACCCTGCGCCTGACGCCGCCGGTGGCGAAGCCGATGCCGGTGGTGATCCCAAGCTATAACGGCGCGCGCAAGCAGGCCAACCTCACGCCGCTGCTGGCTATTCTGCTGCAAAAGCTGGGGTTCCCGGTGGTGGTGCATGGCGTGAGCGAAGATCCCACCCGCGTGCTGACGGAAACCATTTTCACCCTGCTGGGCATTGAGCCGACCCGCCATGGCGGCCAGGCCCAGGCGAAGCTCGACGGCCATCATCCGGTCTATATTCCCATCAGCACCCTGTGTCCGCCGCTGGAAAAACAGCTGGCGATGCGCTGGCGCATGGGGGTGCGTAACAGCGCCCACACTCTGGCCAAGCTGGCGACGCCCTTTGAAGAAGATGCGGCCCTGCGGCTCTCCAGCGTCTCGCATCCGGAATACGTAGCCCGCGTGGCGACGTTCTTTGCCGATATCGGTGGCCGGGGACTGTTGATGCACGGCACCGAAGGGGAGGTCTACGCCAACCCGCAGCGCTGTCCGCAGCAAACCCTGATCGATCCCACGGCGGGCACCCGGGTGATACTGGAGCGCGGGGAAGAGAACAGCGACGTCTCCCTGCCGCAGGCCAAAGATCCGGAAACCACCGCCCGCTGGATCGAGAGCTGCCTGGCCGGGCGCGAAGCTGTGCCGCACTCTCTGAAGCTACAGATGGCCTGCTGCCTGCTGGCGACCGGACAGGTCGAGACGGTCGAGGCCGGGCTGGCGCGGGTTAACCAGAGTTTTTAGATAAAAAAAGCCCGTCCAGCGATGGACGGGCCAAACAAATAACAACAGGGTCAATGAGGGTTGGAGCATCTCGCCAGCGAACTGGCGAGCAGAGCAGAGATAAGGGTCAGGTTATTTGTAGATAACCGCGGTGCCGCTCAGTTTGTTGTTGGTGTTAGCGGAGGTAATGGTATAACCGGTCGCGCCAGCCGCTTCAGCTTTCGCCGCCAGGCGAGCTTCCAGACCGTCCAGCGTGGTTGCGCCTTCTGCACTCACCACACCGATTTTGTTCATGCTGTTTGCCTGCGCAGCGGTCACAGATTCCGCAGCGATAGCACCGAAGGAGAGGGTAGTCAGGGCAACAGCGGCAACAGCATATTTGATGGTTTTCATGGTTCGTATCTCGCAGGTTATTCTGTTAAGGGGACGTTGTTCCGTCGATGTGATAAGTATCACGCTTTTTTGCGAGAGATAAAATCGAAGAGAATTGACGTCGTCATTCGAAAAATTTGAATGACAAATAAGTTATTGAATATTAATAAATTCAGTGAATGAATTTACCTTTCTTGCCGTTGCGCTTTACAGAGGGAAGAGTGAGGGCACGTTTTGCCAAACCTGTGGCGAAAAATCGTGCGCAAAGACGTAACCGCTTGCGCGGTGAGGTGGCCGTCAGGCCAGTCATCGCAACTGGCTGTCTTTAGATCCCCTGCGATTATATCCTGCATGGGATGCATTATGTGAATCTTTCTCCTGCTGGCAGGCGATGCACAGCCGCACGCCGGGCACCGCTTTGCGCCGCGCCTCGGGGATCGGCTCCCCGCACTCTTCGCAGTTTTTCAGGCTTTCGCCCTGCGGGATCTCGCCCCGCGCCCGCGCCACCGCATCTTCAATGGTACTGTTGATCTGTTCATTAACGGCGTCATCATTCGCCCAACCGGAAGCCATAGACCCCTCCTGACAGGATATTGCGCTGTACAGTAACTATGGGGTCAAAAAACGCACAATCAAGGCGCAGGGCTAGATTTCAGACCATTCACGCAGCAGGTTATGGTAGAGGTTGAGCAGGGAGAGCACTTCATCGCTCTCACCAGAACGGGCGCGCAGGGCCTGGATATTGCGGTCCAGCTCGAACAGCATCCCGCGCTTTTTATCATCGCGGATCATCGACTGGATCCACATAAAGGAGGCGACCCGCACCCCTGCGGTCACCGGCGTCACGCAGTGCAGGCTGCTGGAAGGGTAGAGCACCAGATCCCCCGCCGGGAGCTTGACGCTGTGCTGGCCGTAGGTGTCGTTCACGACCAGCTCGCCGCCCTCGTAGCTGTCGGGATCGCTTAAGAAGAGGGTGGCGGAGAGATCGGTCCGCATCCAGCCGCTCTGCGGGTGACTGCGCACCGCCCCGTCAACGTGAAAGCCGTAGGTCTCCTGCTGCTGATAGCGGTTAAACAGCGGGCTGGAGATCTGGCGCGGCAGGGCGGCGGCAAAAAACAGCGCGTGCTGATTCACCGCCTGCAACACTGCCGCCTGCAGGGAGGCGTACAGCGGGCTTTGAGTGTCGACCTGCTGGTTGTTTTTCACCTGCGCGCCCTGGTTACCCACGGTGGCACGGCCGTCGATCCACGGGGCCTGATCCAGCTGGGCGCGGAACTGCGCCACCTCATCGGCGTTCAGCACGCCCGGAATGTGATACATCATAAAAGTTTCTCCGGAAGGTGGGGCCGAAGCCCCACGCGGGATCAGAAGTGCATGTTCGCCGTTAACATAAAGGTGCGTGGCTCGCCCGGATGGTAGCGGTAGCCACTCTTGTTGATGGAGGCGACATAGTCCTCATCAAACAGGTTGTAGACGTTGAGCTGCATATCCAGGTTGCGGTTAACGCGATACCCCAGTTTGGCATCGGCCACCCAGTAGCTTTCGGTGAACGACGGGGTCCCGACCGCGCCGTCAGCGCCGCGGTGCATACTGCCGATATAGCGCGCGCCTGCGCCAACGGAGATCGCATCCGTGGCCTGGTACTGGCTCCACAGGGTGAAGGCATGTTCCGGGGTATAAGGCAGGGAAGAACTGCCATCCTGGGCCACGTCGCTGCCGGTGCGCACGCTGGCGCGCTGCTGGGTATAGCCGCCGATCACCTGCCAGGCCGGGGTGATGTTGCCCGCTGCCGACAGCTCATAGCCTTCGATACGTTTTTTACCGTACTGGGAGTAAGTGCCGTCATCGTTCTGCTCGACTTCGTTTTCGATGTCGGTGCGGAAGATCGCCGCGGTCAGGAGCAGGCGTTTATCCAGCACTTCCCACTTGGTCCCCAGCTCGCTGGTTTTGGCCTTCTGCGGTTTAAAGTCCGTGCGGTTGGCGCTGCTGCCGGTACCGCCCTGGGCCAGGGCAAAGTTATTGCCCCCCGGCGGCTGCTGGGAGATGGCGTAGTTGACGTAGACGTTGCCGTGCTCGGTCAGGTGATAGAGCGCCCCGGCTTTCCAGTTGACCAGGTTGCCCGAGGTGGCGGTATCCACGGTGGTGACCGGGGAGCCTTTCGGCTTGCCGGCCGGGCAGGCCACTGCGCCGCGACCCGTGCCGCCGCAGACGCTGGCGCTGTCATATTCCGTGTGATAGGTATCGAGACGGATCCCGCCGTTCAGCTCGATATCCCGGGTGACCTGTAGCGTATCGAAGGCGTACAGACCGAAGGTATCAGTCTGGCCGTTGGCATTGGCACCGCTGCGGTTCAGGCCGCCCAGGCTGACGCTACTGCTCGGGTGATAGATATTCACTGGCGGCGGAGTGATGGCATCCACGCCGTAGTTGGTCTGGGTTTCGCGGGTGAACTCCACCCCGGTGCTGATATCGTGCCCGACGCTGCCGGTATAGAACTTCGTCGTCAGGTTGGTCTGGTTGGTCAGGATCTTGTTGCTGACATCTTTGGTGTTGGCGAGACGCGACCAGGTCCAGGTGTCGACGTTATTGCGATCGGGCTGGGTGATGTTGCTGGCCCCGCCCATCACGGCGGTCATCAGATAATCCTGCTTCACCCGCGACCAGCGCGTGGTGTTACGCAGGGTGGTGTTGTCGTTGAAGTCGTGCTCAACGCGCATCGTGGCGGTGTCGGAGGTGGAGTCGTCGTAATCGGAATCGGTACCGTAGAAGTTGCTGGTGTCCACCTTGCCGGAGTGATTCAGCGCCGCGGTGCCCGCCGATGGCGCTGAGTAGCCCGGCAGCCCGATGGTCGGAATACCGCCGTCCGGGGTGTTGTGCTGGGTCACGTGCAGGTAGTTCAGATACAGACGGTTTTCTGTCCCCAGGCCAAAGGCGAGGGAAGGGGCCACGCCGTAGCGTTCGTTCTTGACGTTATCCCGCCCTGCGTCGTGGGTCTTTTCCCCCATCAGGTTCAGACGAAACGCCGCGGTGTCGCCCATCACCTGGTTAATGTCGAGGGTGCCGCGACGCATGTACGCGCTGCCGAGGCTGGCGGAGGCATCAATGCCCGAGTCCAGGCGCGGCTGTTTGCTGATCATATTGATCGAGCCGCTGGGGGCGCTACGTCCGTAGTCGCTGCCGGATGGCCCTTTAATCACTTCCACCTGTTCGGTATTGAAGGTGTCGCGCGTGGTGGTGCTGATGTCGCGGATCCCGTCAACGTAAATGCTGTTCGAGGTGTCCACGCCGCGCATATACACCGCATCCCCGGTGGTGGAGTTGCCGTTTTCCCCGGCAAAGAAAGCCCCCACGCCCGGGACGTTTTTCAGGGCGTCGGTCAGGTTGGTGGTGCCCTGATCCTTCAGCACCTGCTCGGAGATGACGGTCATGGTGCGGGTGGCATCCGCCACCGGACGGCTGAACTTCGCGTCAGCAGACTTCTGCGGCGCATAGAGCGACGGCTGGGCCGCTTCCACCACCAGGGTGTCGTCAGCGTGTTTATCATTATTGTCTGCCGCGATAGCCGTTGCTACCGGTGAGAGACCAATACACAGCCCGGCAAAAAAGGTCAGCGAGCTGAAGCTGTTTGGAACGTTGCGATTTTTATCCATATTGTTTAGCGACTTATAATTTTTAGAATCGTGTTTCCATTACGATGTCAGGCAGGTCTGTGCCTGTTCCTGTGCCACGTGAATATCCGTAATGAACCTACAAATGATAATAATTGTGATAAACATTATCATTTGGCGTGACGTTTTATCACTCTCGCCAACAAAATGAAATACGTAAATTTACATTGTCTGCTAAAAATCTTCACAAAGTGAATTTTGGATAAAAAATGAACTGCACCCCAGAGGATGCAGTGTGGCGTGCAGAGCGGGGAACTACTTGTAGATGGTGGCCGTACCAAACATATTGTCGTCGCCGCTGGCAGAGTTAACAACATAGCCTTTGGCACCTTGTTCACGTGCTTTTTCAGCCAGTTTATCCTGCAGGTCGTCGAGGTTTCTTGCGCCGGAAACCTGCACGGTTCCCGCTGGCCTCAGTTGACTGGTATCGCCGTTGCTGAGTGATTCAATCGACCATGCAGCAAACGACGCACCTGCCAGTGAAGCGGCAGCAAGCATTACCAGGTATTTTTTCATAATCACTTCCTCTGATTGACAACGGGGTGATGCACACTAAGTGTAGAACGGGTCAGAGTGTGATTTAGAGCAAAAAACTGATGATCATCTGCTTATTTTTTGAACGACATTGTTTGACAATTTAATGACAAATCAGCGACATACAGGTGCCTGATTTTTGGCCTTTTCTTCTGCGGCGCAGAGAAATATTTACCGTTGCGCCCGCAACGGGTATCTTACGCCGCTGTTTACAGGAGAACGCCATGACATCCCAGAAGCCGGGGTTGCACCCACGCAACCGCCACCGCAGCCGTTACGATATGAATGCCCTATGCGAGAGCTGTCCGGCCCTGCGCGAATTTATCACCGCCACCCCAACGGGCGAGCCGACGGTGAACTTTGCCGATCCGCAGGCGGTAAAGACGCTGAACAAAGCGCTGCTTGCCCATTTCTACGGCGTGGCCCAGTGGGATATTCCGGACGGCTACCTCTGCCCACCGGTGCCGGGGCGTGCCGACTATATCCACCATCTCGCCGATCTGCTGGCGGAAGGCAATAACGGCACGGTACCTGCTCAGGCGACAATCCTCGATATTGGCACCGGCTCCAACCTCATCTACCCGCTGATTGGCGTGCATGAGTACGGCTGGCGCTTCACCGGCAGCGAAGTGGATCCGCAGGCCTTTGCCAACGCCACCGCCATCATCAACGGCAACCCCGGTATGGCCCGCGCAATTCGTCTGCGCCGCCAGAAAGAGGCTTCCGCCATTTTTGCCGGGGTGATCCATAAAAATGAACAGTACGATGCTACCCTGTGCAACCCCCCGTTCCACGATTCGGCGGAATCCGCCCGGGCGGGCAGCGAGCGTAAACGTCGCAATCTCGGCCAGGCGGCCGATGCGGCGCTGAACTTTGGCGGCCAGCAGCAGGAGCTGTGGTGCGAAGGCGGTGAAGTGGCCTTTATCAAAAAGATGATTGCCGAAAGCGCCCAGTTCGCCCGTCAGGTGAAGTGGTTTACGACTCTGGTGTCGCGCAGCGAAAACCTGCCGCCGCTGTACCGCGCCCTTACGGACGTCGGCGCGGTGAAAGTGGTGAAAAAAGAGATGGCCCAGGGGCAAAAGCAGAGCCGCTTTATCGCCTGGACCTTTATGGATAACGACAAGCGCCGCCAGCGTTAACCGATCTTCCCCCGGTGGCGCGACGCTTACCGGGGCTACAGCGTAGGTTCCTGTGGCTGTGATGTTGAGCCCGGCGACGGCAGCAGCTGATACATCTGCACCGGCATCCGCACCTGTGCCAGATCGAAATGTTTTTTCACCATGCTGTCGAGGGCGAAACGCACCGTCCACTGCTTCAGCGGCTGGGTGGTGAACGACACGCGCAGCGTAAAGGCAGTGCTGGTCAGCCCGACAATACCGGCGAACGACGGCTCGCCGATAATCAGGCCGCGAATATCCTCTCTCTCCAGCAGCTCATCCACCGCCGCTTTCAGCGCGGCCTGCGCTTTCTCCGCATCTTCATGCCTGTCCACATCGTAGTTCGCCACCACCGAACCGATGCCGCGCACAAAGTTGGCGAAGGTGGTGATCGAAGACCAGGGGATGATGTGGTATGCGCCGGTATCCTGCCGCACCCCCACTGAACGAATCGACATCCGCTCCACCGTGCCGGTCAGCGGCCCGATAGTCACCAGATCCCCGGTATTCATGCCGTTTTCAAACTGAATAAAGATCCCTGTAATAATGTCTTTCACCAGGGTCTGGGAGCCGAAGGAGATGGCCAGCCCCAGCGCCCCGGCACCCGCCAGCAGCGGGGCGATATTCACGCCGATTTCCGAGAGCACAATCATGATAGTGATGGTGCTGATCACCACCGCCAGCGCGTTACGGAACAGCGTCAGCAGGGTGCGGGCGCGGGCGCTGGGCAGGGGACGACCATGAATATCCGAGGAGAGCCGGTTCTCGATCAGGCTTGCCAGGATCGTCCAGCCAATGGCGGAGAAGAACAGGATCAGCGCGATGCGGATCAGAATATCCACCGTCTTTTCACCGGCACCGTTGTGCAGCCAGTTCCAGAAATCGAACAGCCCCCAGGCACTGAGCAGCAGCATGATGGCGACGCTCACCGTCAGGAACCGCGCCACCTTCAGCGACATGGAGATCCAGCCGTTGAGCCGCTTTTGCAGCTCCGGATAACTGCGCTGCACGTGGGGCGACAGGGTGATGGTTTTCGCCAGCCAGCGCGACAGCAGCCCGGACACGAAGGCGGCGACGCCGACAATCGCCAGGCTGCGGAAGGTCGCCCCCATCATAAACTTGAGGCTGTTTCCCGGATCGAACAGGGAGAAGAAGCAGAGCACGATAAAGTAGGCGCTCGCCAGCCAGTGCCACACCAGGGCGAAGGCGCGGATAAACAGACTGAAAAAGGCCAGCGAGCGGTCGGCAAGGTGCAGTAACCCCCCGGTAATGGCGTGTTTGTTGTGAAAAATCAGGTACAGCGCCCAGACGGTGATACAGAGCATAATCAGCACGTTGGCGAGAGCACCAATCTGCACGTTAACCTGATTGGAGATAATGGGCACGGCCACCAGCAGGCCATAGCCGATCATGCCGCTCAGAATACTCAGCCGGAGCGACCAGTAGTGGGCGGCGCGATCGCTGATGTTAAAGGGGCGCAGGTCGGGCACCCGCGGGCAGAATATCAGCCGCAGGATCGCTTTAAAGAACTCAATGACCGCGAAGGCGTTGAGGAACAGCGCCTGCTGGAACGCGATGGTGGGATTGCCGGTATTAAGGTATTCGCTGAGGATCTGGCCGACAAACAGGGTCAGGGCCAGCAGCAGCAGGTCAATAATAAAGGCGCTGGCGATGGTCAGCGGCAGATGAACCCAGCTGCTTTTTTCCCGGTTCTTTCTGCGTCCCCAACTACCCATCTTGCGGTACAGCGGCCAGGCGCAGAGCCTGACCAGCCAGTAGAAGGCAAAGACTAACCCGGCGAGCAGCAGAAACTGCCGCGCGGCTACCACGAAGGTCTGCGGGTTAAAGGGCTTATGCGGGGAGCCAATCAGGTTGCGGTAAAGTTGGGCGAAGCGGGTGGAGAGCGCATCGCCGTAATGACGGCTGATGTCGGTCACGTTCTCCAGCACGGTTTTCTCTTCTTCGATCTCCGGCGGGGTGATTTTCGGCACCGGCTCCTGCGGCGGCGTGGCGGCCACGGTGCGCAGCTGAGAAATCAGCTCCTGGCGCGAGGCGTCATTTTCCAGCACGTCCGCCAGCGCAGAATAGGCAGCTTTTTTCTGCTCCACGTCCGGTTCGGCGGCCGGGGGGGTCGCTTCGCTGGTGGTGGTAGCAGGGACGCCCGGCAGGCTGACGGCCTGTGCAGGCAGGCAAAACAGGCTTATCAGAAGCAGCAGGATCCAGGGCACGGTGTCCTCCGGTGACAAAATTGTGCAAAGTGATAAGTATAGAAGGCGAGCGGAAGAAAGCGGGTTTTGGGAAGATTCCGGAGAAACCGTAGGCCGGGCAAGCGTCAGCGCCGCCCGGCATGAGATTACGACACGTGCTGGAGGAAATCCTGCAAACGCTGGCTCGGTGGGTTTTCGATCAACGCCTGCGGATTACCATCTTCGGCAATACGCCCTTTGTCGATAAAGATCAGACGCGAGGCCACCTTCTCGGCAAAGCCGATTTCGTGGGTTACGATCACCATCGTCATCCCTTCTTCCGCCAGATCCTGCATGACCTTCAGTACTTCGTGGCGCAGTTCCGGGTCGAGGGCTGAGGTTGGCTCATCGAACAGCATCATCTTCGGTTTCACCGCCAGCGCACGGGCAATGGCCACGCGCTGTTGCTGACCACCGGAGAGCTCGGACGGGTAGTGGTGCCCGCGCTCTGCCAGACCTACTTTTGCCAGCAGCTCTTTTGCAAGCCGCTCGGCGGCCGCTTTGTTGGCTCCGCGCACGCGCAGCGGACCGAACATCACGTTCTCCAGCGCCGTCAGGTGCGGGAAGAGGTAGAACTGCTGGAAGACCATACCGGCTTCCTGGCGGATCAGGCGCTCGTCCACCTTCGGGTCGTTGACCTTCAGGCCGTCGACAATCAAATCGCCGCTGGTGATCTCTTCCAGCTTGTTAATGCAGCGCAGCAGGGTCGATTTACCCGAGCCGGATGGCCCGATAATGACCACCACTTCGCCGGTCTGGATGGTCAGATCGATATTGTGCAGCACCTGGGTCTGGCCGAAGTGCTTGGAAACGTTTTTAAATTCAATCACAGGATTTTCATCCTTCTTTCAAGACGACGCAGCACGAAGCTCAGTGCCAGGGTAATAATCAGATAGACCACGGCCACGGCGCTCCAGATCTCCAGGGCGCGGAAGTTACCGGCAATGATCTCCTGGCCCTGACGGGTCAGTTCCGCCACGCCGATAACAATAAACAGCGAGGTATCTTTAATGCTGATGATCCACTGGTTGCCCAGCGGCGGCAGCATACGACGCAGCGCCAGGGGCAGGATCACGTGGCGGATGGTTTCGCGACGGGAAAGACCCAGCGCCAGACCGGCCTCGCTAAAGCCCTTGTGGATCGACAGCACCGCACCGCGGGTGATTTCCGCGATATAGGCACCGGAGTTGATCATGATGGTGACCACCGCCGCGCTGAACGGGTCAATGCGCAGATCGGTAAAGGCCATCGGCAGGGCGAAGTAGATGAACATCACCTGCACCACAATAGGCGTGCCGCGGATCACTTCGATGAATACCAGTGCGATGTGGTTGGCTATCCAGCCGCCGTAGGTGCGGGCAAAACCGGCAACGAGGCCGATAATCAACCCGCCAACCAGACCGAGGACCGAAATCCACAGGGTCATTTTGGCGCCTTCAAGCAACAGAGGAATGGCAGGCCAGATGGCGCTCCAGTCAAACTGCATGATGTGTTCCTGTATACCGTGGTGAAAACAAAAAATTAGCCAGGGGGATGACTAAAATTGTAGGCCCGGTAAGCGCAGGCGCCACCGGGCAGTACAGTTCCTGTTTAACAGGCTGTTTTATTTAGGTTCAGTACCGAACCATTTTTTATAGATTTCGTTGTACGTGCCGTTCTCTTTCAGGGTTTTCAGCGCGCCGTTCACCTTAGTACGCAGCTCGTCGCTGCCTTTCGGGAAGGCGATACCGTATTCCTGGGCTTCCAGAGACTCACCTACCGCTTTGAACTTGCCGTTACCGGCGGTTTTGATGAAGTAGAGGATGTTTGGCGTGTCGTGCAGCACGGCGTCAGCACGGTTGGTGCCCAGCTCCATGTACGCGTTGTCGATGTTCGGGAACTGGCGCAGGTCTTTGGTTTTGATGTTGGCTTTCGCGTAATCAACAGAACCGGTGCCGCTCTTCACTGCGACCACTTTACCGTCGAGATCTTTGGCGCTTTTCACGTCGTTGTTGTCCGCTTTCACCATCACCAGCAGGCCGCTTTTGTAGTAGCCGTCAGAGAAGTCGATGGCTTTTTTACGTGCGTCAGTGATGGTGATACCGGCCAGAGCCAGGTCAACGTTTTTGGTTTGCAGTGCCGGAACGATGCCGCTGAAGTCCATTGGCTTCAGGGTGTAGTCCAGTTTCAGTTCTTTCGCGACGGCCGCCCACAGATCCACGTCAAAGCCCACGTACTGATCGCCCTGTTTAAATTCGAACGGTACGAAGGCGGTGTCGGTGGCGACAATCAGTTTTTTATCAGCGGCATGAGAAGAGACCGCAAAAGCCAGGGTAAGTGCAGCCAGTGAAACTTTTAATACAGACTTCATAGCATTTCCTTTTATATCCACGGGGCGATCCCCTGCGAGAACGAACGGCTATATGAAAAAATCGTGCCAACTTTACAACAGGTTGTTTTTAAAGGGCTGGTACGCATTTCGTTGCACAAAAAGTGTAGCAATGTCGACGGATTGCACCACGGTGAAGCCCTGTTTTGGTGCATCAAAACGCCATTACTAGCGGTTATGCTATTAAGCGCAAATATTGATGAGAAAACAATCTTTCGTTAACGATTGTGTGAGGTGATTATTACAATTGCTTTACGTTTGCAGCAGGGAAGGGGAAATGGCTGCACTATAAAAGTGCAAAACCCCCGCCAGAGGCGAGGGCATAAGAGCAAAACGCGATGGCTTACTCGATGTTAGACTCGATGAACCACAGGAACTGATCCAGGTCGCGGGATGCGGCGGTCAGAATGTCTGCGGTATCTTCGTCTTTCGCTTCACCAATCGCTTTACGCACGTCGTTAGCCACGACAGCGTAACGATCCGCCAGCTCTTTCAGGTGGTCCTGCACGCTGTGAATATCCAGCGGGTAGCTTTTCAGTGCGGTTTTGCTGTTGATCACCTGAGTGGTACCCAGCGCCACGCCGCCCAGCTGCACGGCACGTTCAGCCATGGTATCCAGGTGGGTAGTCAGGGCAGTACGGAAGCCATCCAGCATCTCGTGTACCGCAATAAAGTTCGCGCCGCGCATATTCCAGTGGGCCTGTTTAGTAATCAGCGACAGGTCAATAAACTGGATCACCTGGCGATTCAGCAACTCAATCGTCGCTTTCTTATCGCTGTCAGAGACATCGTTACGGGTATAGAGCAGATTAGGTGCTTTTGTTTTTACCAGTTTAGCGGTAGGCATAATCTCATTTCCTCTTGATGTTGGCGTCCAAAGTAATTTCCGAAATCAAGTATAGCACCGGCTATAGAAGGCGCGATTGGGTACTGCCTATTGGTTTAATAGCGAAAGGCGGGTTGTGATAGCTAATGCCTTGAAAATAGAGGGTAATTTATGGGATTGGGTAAATTTATCTTATTTTTTAGTGGACTACAGAGCGGAGGGGGCGATATTTCAAAATAATGACGGTATTGCGAATGGGAATATTTTGCCGGGAAATCGCTCCCCGGCAAAATAAGGTCGGCTAGCGGATATCCACTTCTTCGACTTTGCTCTCCCGGCGTAGGGTGAGCGTGGAGCCCATCGAGGCGGCAATGATCGAGCAGAGCGCCAGCGTCTGGGTGAAGGTCAAGGTTTCGCCGAGGAACACCATCCCGGACATGGCCGCCAGGGCGGGTTCCATACTCATCAGGGTGCCGAAAATGCGCGTCGGCAGGCGCGTCAGGGCGATCATCTCCAGCGAGTAGGGAAGTGCCGTTGAGAGCACCGCCACCCCCAGACCTACCGGCAGGATCGACCACTGCCAGATTGACTCGGTGGCCTGAGCCATCCCCAGCGGCACAAAGACGATGGCGGCGATGAGCGAGCCCAGCGCCACGGTGGCCGGGCCGTGCTCTTCCCCGGCACGTTGTCCGGTGAGAATATAGACCGCCCAGCAGGCCCCCGCTCCCAGCGCCAGCGCCGCACCGGTCAGGTCAACGTGCGAGACGTCCTGCCCCAGCGGCAGCAAAAACCACAGCCCCAGCACCGCCAGCACCACCCAGACAAAGTCCACCGGACGGCGGGAGGAGAAGAGCGCTACCGCCAGCGGGCCGGTAAACTCCAGCGCCACGGCGATCCCCAGCGGCACCGTCTGAATCGACAGGTAGAAGAGATAGTTCATCGCCCCCAGCGACAGCCCGTAGAGCAGCAGGGGCAGGCGCTGCTCTTTTTTGAAGCGCAATCGCCAGGGTTTAAAGATCACCACCAGGATCAGGGTGCCGAGCGCAATACGCAGCGCCGTCACGCCAGGAGCACCCACGATGGGAAAGAGGGATTTGGCCAGCGAGGCACCGCTCTGAATTGAGAGCATGGCAATGAGAATGACAGCTACGGGCAACCAGACTGGCGCCTTGCGAGACAACCCAGGCATCCTTTCTCCTGTCAATTTGTGTCAAAGGAAGTAAAGAGGGGGAGTGTAATGGAAATAACGTTGCGCGGTTGAGACTTTGTTGAAAAAAAGTCGCCGCAAATCCGTAAAATAGCCGTATAGCAATGACTGATTCCTGTAACAGATTAGGAATCGTCTGGATGAATGTATTGTGACTGACGCGCAAAATCAGCTTAATGAAACACAAAAAGGGTGTTTTTTGAATAAGATAGCTGCTGGTGGAAATGTTTAGTTACATGAAAACCCGCGTTAGACATCACGAATCCCAAAGAGTTTCACAATTTTTTTTGATATATTTAAAACTTACGGATTTACTTGAAGCACATTTGAGGTGGTTATGAAAAAAATTGCATGTCTTTCAGCACTGGCAGCTGTTCTGGCTGTTTCCGCAGGTTCCGCTGTCGCAGCGACCTCTACCGTGACTGGCGGTTACGCTCAGAGCGATATGCAGGGCGTGATGAACAAAACCAACGGTTTCAACCTGAAATATCGCTACGAGCAGGACAACAACCCGCTGGGTGCCATCGGTTCCTTCACCTACACTGAGAAAGACCGTTCCGAAGACGGCGCTTACAACAAAGCTCAGTACTACGGCATCACCGCTGGCCCAGCTTACCGTCTGAACGACTGGGCAAGCATCTACGGTGTTGTGGGTGTTGGCTACGGTAAATTCCAGCAGACTGAAAACCAGGGCTTCAACCGCTCTGCAAGCACCAGCGACTACGGCTTCTCCTATGGCGCAGGTATGCAGTTCAACCCAATCGAAAACGTTGCGCTGGACTTCTCCTATGAGCAGAGCCGCATCCGTAACGTTGACGTTGGCACCTGGATCGCGGGCGTAGGTTACCGCTTCTAATCACTTCGGTGAGCCAGTAAAAAATCCGCCTCAAGGGGCGGATTTTTTTTGTCTTTTTTCCCTCTCCACGTGGGAAAGGGCCAGGATGAGGGCATCAGGCCGCACCGCTGTTACCGGCTTTTCGTCTCAAACAGGTCCGTCCCCAGATGGTTGTAATCCACTTTCTGTAACTTAAAGTTGGTCACATACACCGGCGGCGCTTTGTCGTTCGACATAAAGCGATACTTACTGACTATCTCTTTTGCGCTGATCCCGGTCCACTGCGAGAAGAAGCTTAAAAAATCATTCGCGGAACGGCGCGCCTTGACGATGCGATGGGCTTTGTCATCGCTCGACAACACCATAAACGGCACCTGGAAGTTCTGCTGGAAAGTGTCGTCATGAGCCAGGTACTGCACCTCTTTCCCGCGCTCTTTAAACGCCAGCCCGTGATCGGAGAAATAGACCATTGAGAAGCTCTCGCCGGTGTTTTGCAGCTGGGTATAGAGCTTGCTGAGCAGGTCGTCGGTCTGGGTCATGGTGTAGAGATAGCACGAGGTCTCTTTCGACTGCACGAACTCGGCATATTTCCCCTGGGTGCGATCGCAGGCCTGCGGGTGGGAGCCCATCAGGTGCAGGACGATCAGCTGCGGCTGGGTGCGATGGCTGCTGAAGACCTGTTCGGTCATTTTCAGTAACGCCTCGTCCCGAGTATTTTTATCCGCCTCGAAATCCCCGTTTTTCAGGAAATGCACTTCGTCGGCGCGCTTAGCGATACTGGCGATGGCGGTATCGTATTCGCCAATCTGCCCCTGGTTCGAGAACCACCAGCTCTGGAAGCCCGCGCGGTTGGCGAGGGTGACAAAGTTATCCTGATACTGCGGCTTATTATCCACCACCCGGTTGAGCGTCAGCCCGAGCGATTTCTGGGTTGAACCGCTGGCGGCAATATAGTCGGTAAACAGGGTACCGTTAACCTTGCTGGCAAACGGCGTGTTATTCCAGTGCCCGCCAAAGGCCCCCAGCGCGTCGCGGCGGGCGCTTTCCCCGATCACCACCATATAGATGTGATACTTCGGTTTCACCCCCAGCACGTTCCAGGTGTCCTTCATCTGTGACAGCGCGGCCATCCGGGCCTGCTCTTCCACCACTTCCTGGTTGTTCACTACCACGTCTTTGACAAAGCGAAACACCGGGTAGCCGGTATCTTTCAGCTTGAAGACGCCACCCCAGGCCAGGTTTTGCACCGGGGCGACGAAAAAGGCCACCAGGCTGAAGACCAGACACAGGCCGTCGATTTTTCCCCAACCCTTTTTGGGCTGCGGCTTGCGGCGCACGGCGATGACCCCGAGGGCAAAGATAAACAGGCCAACGACGTAGCTGTACCACGGGAAGATGGTGAGGATCTCCGTCGACTCCTCCATGTTGGTGGAGTGCATCGCCAGCAGGGTATTAAAGTTGGGCGCGCCGTAGGCCTGACCAAAGGGGAAATACATCGCCGCTATCAGCGAGCAGATCCCGAGCAGCCCCTTTTGCAGGCGCGGCGCGCTCAGCCAGAGCAGATGCAGAATACAGGTGAAAGCGACGGTATACAGCAGGCTGAATGAATAGCCGAGGGCGATATTAATCAGCAGCGACTGTAAAAAGTAGAATCCGGTCCACGGGCTTAAGGCCCGGCTGCGGGTAATGAGCGTGTCTTTCAGGGTTAAATTCATAGGTCACTATCGTGAAAACGCCATGTGCTCACCCTGGCGCCAAGGGTCAAAACCTGCCTGAGAATGCGTAGAAGGGGAGAGGAGGTCCGCATCTGCGAGCCGCAAATAGTGCAGGGCTGCAAGAAGATAGAGCCAGTGGCCGTTAAGGTCAACAGTTATAAAGGGGGTGTTTTGCGAAGAGGATTACATTTCCGCAAAAAAGGTCCGGGCATAGCGTGAAGACGAACAGTATAGAGGGGATAAATGACACAAAAATGAAGCGGCGTACCGCGACGCCGCTTAGTTTGAAGGTTTGTTCTGCTGTGGTTTGCCGTTAATGATGTCGCAAATCATATTCAGCAGCATTAAGCGTACTTTAAAGGGAGAGTGGCTGAACACGCGTATACACCTCTTGAATTCGTTCATCGTGACCTCCTGCGGGTTGATCCCTTCGATCCGTGAAGGGTGACTGCATTACATACAGATATAGCACAGGCTATGTTATATGGCTACGGCTATGTCGTTAATTTTTTGTGCTTATGGGGCGATGGTTTACAATGGCCGCTTATCTATTGATACGCTTGATGTGTCCCCCGCTTGAGGAAGCACAATGAACCGCCGTGCAGGTAAACCACCAACAAAAAAAATGACGCAACTGGTCAACGTTGAAGAGCATGTCGAAGGATTTCGTCAGGTTCGCGAAGCCCATCGGCGCGAGCTGATCGACGATTATGTCGAGCTGATCTCCGATCTGATCCGCGAAGTGGGGGAGGCCCGTCAGGTGGATATGGCCGCGCGCCTTGGCGTCTCGCAGCCGACGGTGGCAAAAATGCTCAAACGCCTGGCAACGGTCGGCCTGATCGAAATGATCCCCTGGCGCGGGGTGTTCCTGACCCCGGAAGGGGAGAAGCTGGCGCAGGCGAGCCGCGAGCGCCATCAGATTGTCGAAAACTTCCTGCTGGTGCTGGGCGTCAGCCCTGAGATTGCCCGCCGTGACGCCGAGGGGATGGAACATCACGTCAGCGAAGAGACGCTGAAACAGTTCCAGGCTTTTACGCTTAAACATGGATCCTCCGCAGAATGACCCTGCCTGGCCTGCGGGCGCTGGCCCGCGATCGTTTCTTTCATCTGTTACTGCTGGTTGGGGTCGGGCTCAGTTTTCTGGTGCCCTTCGCACCTGCCCGCTGGCCTGCCGCTATCGACTGGCACACCATTATTACCCTCGCCGGGCTGATGATGCTGACCAAAGGGGTGGAGCAGAGCGGCTATTTTGATGTGCTGGGGCGCAAGATGGTGCGCCGTTTCGCCACCGAGCGACGGTTAGCGCTCTTTATGGTCCTCTCCGCCGCGCTGCTGTCCACCTTTCTTACCAACGACGTGGCGCTGTTTATCGTGGTGCCGCTCACCCTTACCCTGCGTAAGCTGTGCGAAATCCCGGTCAACCGGCTGATCATCTTTGAGGCGCTGGCGGTTAACGCCGGATCGCTGTTGACGCCCATCGGCAACCCGCAAAACATCCTGCTCTGGGGGCGGTCCGGCCTGTCGTTTGCCGCCTTTACCTGGCAGATGGCCCCCCTGGCGCTGGTGATGGTGCTGACCCTGTTGGCCCTGTGCTGGTTTGCTTTTCCGGCCACGCCGCTGCGCTATCACAGCGGCAGCGCGGCGGCCCAGTCGAAGCCGCGGCTGGCATGGAGCTGTCTGGCGCTCTATCTGGTGTTTCTGGTGGCGCTCGATCTCAAACAGGAGCTGTGGGGCGTGCTGCTGGTGGCGGGGGGCTTCCTGCTGCTCGCCCGCCGGGTGCTCATCAGCGTCGACTGGACGCTGCTGCTGGTGTTTATGGCGATGTTTATCGATGTGCACCTGCTGATTCAGGTTCCGGCGTTACAGGGCGTGCTGCAAAACGTTAGCCATCTGTCACAGCCGGGGCTCTGGCTGACGGCCATCGGGCTGTCGCAGGTTATCAGCAACGTGCCGTCCACCATTTTACTCCTCAACTACGTGCCGCCAACGGCGCTGCTGGCGTGGGCGGTGAATGTCGGCGGCTTTGGCCTGCTGCCAGGATCTCTCGCTAACCTCATCGCCCTGCGGATGGCAAACGACCGCCGGATCTGGTGGCGCTTCCACCTCTGGTCCCTGCCAATGCTGGCCTGGGCGGCGCTCGTCGGATTCGGATTATTCCTTCTCATATAGTGCCAAATTTGTCAGGTTTTCCTGGCAAATGTATAGCAACGTCCTAACTTTAGTGAGCGGCATAAATTGTGATGCCGTTCACTAACAGGATGGATGCTGTTCATGGCGGAAGAAAATCAACCCTCTGAAAACACCGATAAAAAAGAGACTGAACGTAAACGCCCCGGCAAAAAGCCGCTGATTATTCTGGGCATTGTGGTGATCGTGATGGTCATTGTGGCGCTGGTGTGGTGGTTTATGACCCGTAACCAGGAGACCACCGATGACGCCTTCACCGAAGGCGACGCCGTCACCATCGCCCCCAAAACGGCAGGCTATGTCACTGAGCTGCGGGTGCGCGATAACCAGCGGGTGAAAAAGGGCGATCTGCTGGTCATGATCGACCCCCGGGACACCAGCGCCCAGCGCGATCAGGCTAAAGCCCAGCTTGGCCTGGCCGAGGCCCAGCTTCATCAGGCCCAGGCGCAGCTGGCCCTCTCGAAGGTGCAATATCCCGCCCAGCGCGATGAAGCCAACGCTCAGGTGATTAAAGCCCAGGCGGATCTGGCCAACGCCCAGGCGGAGTATCGCCGTCAGCGCGGCGTCGATCCCCGCGCCACCACCCAACAGAGCATCGATGCGGCTAACGCCCAACTGCGCAGCGCCCAGGCCCAGCTTGCCAGCGCCAAAGCGCAGCTTGAGGTGGCCTCCCAGGTGCAGCTGCAAATTCGCCAGCAGGAGACCAACGTCGAAGCCCGGGAGCGTCAGGTGGAGCAGGCCCGCGCCCAGCTGGAAACCGCCGAACTTAACCTCTCTTATACCGAGGTCCGCGCCCCCTTCGATGGCTACATCACCAAACGCAACGTCCAGACCGGCACCCTGGTGCAGGCGGGGACCGCGCTCTTTTCCCTGGTCTCCACCGATATCTGGGTGGTGGCCAACTTTAAAGAGTCGCAGCTGGAGCGGATGCGCCCCGGCAACAAGGTGACGCTGAGCGTGGACGCCTGGCCGGACCTGGAGCTGGAAGGGCATATCGACTCTATCCAGCAGGGGAGCGGCTCGCGCTTCGCCGCCTTCCCGTCGGAGAACGCCACCGGCAACTTCGTGAAAATTGTCCAGCGCGTGCCGGTGAAAATCGTTATCGATAAAGGGCTGGATCCCAATCAGCCGCTGCCGCTCGGCCTCTCCGTTGAACCCAAGGTCACCGTGGAATGAGTGAGCACAGCCACGAAAACTGGCGGCCCGCCAGTAACCCGTGGGCGGTGGCAATCGTCGTCACCCTCGCGGTGTTTATGGAGATCCTCGACACCACCATCGTGAACGTGGCCCTGCCGCACGTGGCGGGCTCGCTCTCCGCCAGCTACGACGAATCCACCTGGGTGCTCACCAGCTATCTGGTGGCTAACGGCATCGTGCTGCCCATCTCGGCGTTTCTCAGCCGGGTCTTTGGCCGCAAGCAGTTCTTCCTGATCTGCATTGTGATGTTCACCGTCTGCTCCTTCCTGTGCGGGATCGCCACCGAGCTGTGGCAGATCATCCTGTTCCGCATCATGCAGGGCTTCTTCGGCGGCGGGCTACAGCCTACCCAGCAGTCGGTGCTGCTCGACTACTTTAAGCCGGAAGATCGCGGCAAGGCCTTTGGCCTGTCGTCCATCGCCATTATCGTCGCCCCGGTGCTGGGGCCGACGCTCGGGGGCTGGATCACCGACAACTACTCCTGGCGCTGGGTGTTCTTTATCAACATTCCGGTGGGGATCGTAACGGTGCTGGCGATCTATCAGCTGCTGGAAGATCCGCCGTGGGAGAGCAAGTCGAAAGAGAAGATCCCTATCGACTGGACCGGGATTGGCCTGATCGCGCTGGGTCTGGGCTGCCTGCAGGTGATGCTCGACCGGGGCGAGGACGAAGACTGGTTTAACTCCAACTTCACCCGCACCTTCGCGGTGCTGACGCTGATTGGCATTATCGGCGCCATCTACTGGCTGCTGTATGCCAAAAAGCCGGTGGTGGATTTGCACTGCATGAAGGATAAGAACTTCGCGGTCTCCAGCCTGCTGATGGCTGGCATGGCCATGATCCTGTACGGCAGTTCGGTGGTGATCCCGCAGCTGGCGCAGCAGGATCTGGGCTATACCGCCACCTGGTCGGGGCTGGTGCTCTCGCCCGGTGCGGTGCTGATCGTCCTGACCATCCCGCTGGTGCTGAAGCTGATGCCCATCGTGCAGACGCGCTGGATCATCGCCTTCGGCTTTACCTGCCTGGCGGTGTCGTTCTTCTGGTCGCGCACGCTCACCCCGGATATCGATTTCGAGACCCTGGTGCTGTTCCGCAGCGCCCAGTCGATTGGGCTGGGGTTCCTGTTTGTGCCCCTCACCACCATCGCCTTTATCTCGATCCCCCGGCAGCTGAACGCCGACGCCGCGGCGCTGTTTACCATGTTCCGCAACGTGGCGGGGTCGATCGGCATTTCGCTCTCGACGGCGGCCATTACCGAGCGCTCGCAGGCCCACAGTGCCCATCTGGCCTCGCACACCTCGGCGTTCGATGAGCCGTTCCAGCACACCCTCCGCGAGATGGCGCAGGCGGTGCAGAACTTTACCACCCAGGTGGGCGACCCCGCCGGTATCGCCACCGGACGCATGTACCAGGTGATGATCGAACAGTCGCGATTCCTGGCCTACATCGACGTCTTCACCATTCTGAGCGTGGTGGCCCTCTTATTGATTCCGTTTTGTTTGTTGCTCTCGCCGGTTAAGAGCGAGGGGAGAGCAGGAGCACACTGATGATTTGCAGACGTTTAAGCCCCCTGATGTTAATGCTGTTGCTGGCAGGCTGCGCCGTGGGGCCCGACTACCAGCAGCCCGTACCGCAAACCCCGAGCCACTGGAACGACCCGGGCGACGGCAGTGCGAAATCGCAAACCGCGTCTACCGCCATCAACCCACGCTGGTGGAAAACCTTCGGCGATCCGCAGCTGGACAGCCTGATTGAACGCGCCATTGCCGGCAACCTGTCGCTACAGCAAACCGTGCTGCGTATCGCCGGGGCGCGGGAGCAGATCAACCAGGCGGGTGGGGCCTTCTTCCCGGCGGTGAACGGCAACCTGCAGGCTACCCGGCAGCAGCTGGGGCTGGAGGGGGAGCTGAAATCCCACGGGGTGTACGACCAGCTGGATGATGTCGATCCTGAATTACGCGGCGCGCTGGGGCCCTTAACCCAGCCGATTAACCTCTATCAGGGCAGCTTCGACGCCCAGTGGGAGCTGGATCTGTGGGGCAAGGTGCGCCGTCAGGTGGAGGCCGCCGATGCCCAACAGCAGGCGGCCATCGAGCAGCGTAACGACGCCCTGGTGTCGCTGGAGGCCGAAGTCGCCCGCGGCTGGCTCCAGCTGCGCGGGGCCCAGAGCAGCATCGCCACCCTTAACACCCAGATCGAGAGCGCGCAGCAGACCCTGGAGCTGACCGACAGTCGCCAGCGCGGCGGGCTGTCGCCGCAAATGGACGTGGAGAACGCCCGCGCCCAGCTCGGCAACCTGGAGGCGCAGCTTCCGCAGTATGAAGCCCAGGCGCGGCAGGCGATGAACGGCCTGGCGATCCTGCTCGGCAAACCGCCGGGCGCGCTGGACGCCGAGCTGCAGACCAGCAAGCCGCTGCCCGCGCTGCCGGAAATCGTCCCCACCGGGATCCCCTCCACCCTGGCGCGGCGACGTCCGGACGTGCGTGAGGCCGAGGCGAATCTGCATGCGGCCACGGCGCAGATCGGCGTGTCGGTGGCGCAGCTCTTCCCCAGCGTCTCGCTCAGCGGACAGTTTGGCCTGCGTAACAGCGAAGCCAGCTGGCTCACCGACTGGAGCAGCCACTTCTACAGCGTCGGGCCGCAGGTCTCCATCCCCATCTTCCAGGGCGGACGGCTGGTCTCCAGCGTGAAGGTCGCCCGCGCGCAGCAGGGTGCCGCGGTGCTGGCCTATCGTCAGACGGTGCTTACCGCGCTGGGCGATGTGGAGAACGCGCTGGTCAGCTACCGCACCGACCAGAAGCGGGAGGCGGGATTAAGCAAAACCATCGATGCGCTGCAAAACGCCTTCGACCTGGCGAGCAGCAGCTATCGCCAGGGGATCGCCACCTTTATCGACGTGCTGGATGCCCAGCGCCAGCTGGCCCAGGCGCAGCAGCAGCGGGATCAGGCCCGGGTACAGAGCGCACTGGATCTGGTGGCGCTTTATAAGGCCCTCGGCGGGGGCTGGGAGCCGTATCAGCAGGTGCAGCTGCCGGACTACGCCGTCTTCGGCGATGCCCCGCGCGGATAAGTTCAGAGGATTGGGCAAGAAACGGGCAGGAACCGCACATTCGCCGTCGGCGTGAGCCGGGTATAACTATCGGGTACTCAACACACGAGGAGCGTCAAATGCGATATCAAAAACTGGGTAATACCGGCCTGTTTGTTTCTGAGCTCTGCCTCGGCACCATGACCTTCGGCGGCGAAGGCGGCATGTGGGGCAAGATTGGCCAGCTCCAGCAGCAGGAGGCCGAGCAGCTGGTGGGCCGCGCGCTGGACGCGGGGATCAATTTTATCGATACCGCCAACGTCTATTCCGAAGGGCGTTCGGAAGCGATCACCGGCCAGGCGCTGAAAAATCTGAAGATACCGCGCGAGAACGTGGTCGTTGCAACCAAAGTCTTTGGCGAGACGGGTACCGCCGGGGTCAACTCCCGCGGCAGTTCCCGTCATCACATCATCGGCAGCGTGAAAGAGAGCCTGCGGCGCATGCAGCTGGATCATATCGATCTCTATCAGCTGCACGGCTTTGACCCGGCCACCCCGATTGAAGAGACGCTCTATGCCCTGGACAACCTCGTCCAGCACGGGCATGTGCGTTACATCGGGGTATCCAACTGGGCGGCGTGGCAAATCATGAAGGCGCTGGGCATCTCCGAGCGGCTGGGGCTGGCCCGTTTTGCCTCCCTGCAGGCTTACTACACCCTTGCGGGCCGCGATCTGGAGCGCGAGCTGGTGCCGATGCTGCAAAGCGAAGGTGTCGGGCTGATGGTCTGGAGCCCGCTGGCGGGCGGCTTGCTGAGCGGCAAATATAGCCGCGACGGGCAGGTGCAGGGCGGTGGCCGTCGCCAGGAGTTTGACTTCCCGCCGGTGGATAAAGCGCGGGCCTTTGATTGCGTGGACGTGATGCGCCACATTGCCGACAGCAAAGGGGTTTCTGTAGCGCAGATTGCCCTCGCCTGGCTGCTCCATCAGCCGGTGGTCAGCAGCGTGATTGTGGGGGCGAAACGGGTGGATCAGCTGGATGACAACATTGCCGCGACCCAGATTCACCTCAGCGACGAGGAGTTGAAACAGCTGGATGCGGTGAGCGCGCTGCCGCGGGAATACCCGGGCTGGATGCTGGAACGGCAGGGGGAGTATCGCCGTAATCAGCTGGCGCAGCAGTAATCTTTTATTGTTTTCTGATTAAGTTCGGTGGCGTGTTCCGTTCACCTTATGTCCACCAGAATATGACATTCCAGAACCTGTGAACGTGAAAAGGGGGCCACCGCGGCCCCCTTTTCAATCCCCGCGGCCCGCAACGAAATCGGTGCTTCGCACTGCGCTCACCTCCCGACCTGCTGCCTGCGGTCGGCTCAACTCGACGTCCTGTCTCGCTTCGCCTCTGGCCGCCATCCATGGCGTCCAGCCCTGGTCATCCGGTCTCCGGCTCGCCGATTTCAGCGGGGACTCAACACCTGTGCCACATTCAGGCAGCTGAGAAGGTTGAGGAGACGCCTGGTCCGGCTGAAAATCGCCGAAGCGTTTCCTGTAGGCCGGGGCGAGGCGCATGGATGCGCCGAGAGGGCGTGACCTACATGGATGTAGGATCGCGCCCGACCCGAAAGCCGAAAGGAATAAGCTGAGGGTACCGCGAAGCGGCGATTTTCTTTGCCGGGAGCTGGGATTGTTAAGGGGGCGGCGGTAGCCCCCTTAACACGTTCACCGCAGCGGGATGGGCATAAAGCAGAGAAGCTTTAGTGAACGGAACAATTCCACTGTGATGACAGAATTGTTCCTGGTACGATCAGTTCAGACGAACCGGCATACCGGAACGGTTGTTGATCGCTTGCTCAACGATGGTCGCGTCCACGTCCTGCTGGCTGGTGATGGCCTGCACGCTGCTGGTCAGGGTGACCGGCACGGTGACGTTGTTGTCGATCTGATCTTCGCTGGTGGACAGCGGGTTATGCACTTCGAGGTAACGGCTGCCATCCGGCTCGGTGGTCGCTTTTACCGGCTCGTTGATGAACTGCACGCGGGTGCCAACCGGCACGTTCTCGAACAGGAACTTGATGTCGTCGTTACGCAGACGCACACAGCCGTGGCTCACGCGCAGGCCGATACCGAAGTTGGCGTTGGTGCCGTGGATCGCATACAGACGACCGATGTACAGGGCATACAGACCCATCGGGTTATCCGGGCCAGCAGGAACAACGGCTGGCAGCGGCTCGCCCGCGGCAATGTACTCGGCGTGCATTTTGGCGGTTGGGGTCCAGGTTGGGCCGGCTTTCTTACGCTCAACTTTGGTGGTCCAGTTCATCGGGGTATCTTTCCCGAGCTGGCCGATACCGATTGGCAGCACGATCACGGTGTTGGTGCCTTTCGGGTAGTAGTACAGACGCATTTCGGCGCTGTTGATGACGATGCCTTCATGCACGGTGTCCGGCAGGATCAGCTGCTGAGGAATGTTCAGCACGGTACCGCCCTTCGGCAGGTACGGATCGACGCCCGGGTTAGCCTCAAGCATGTTGGACAGGCCCAGTTGGTATTCAGCTGCGAAATATTCCAGCGGCTGGCTGTTGCCCTCTTCAACGGTCACAACCTGGTTCTGACCCACCAGACGGCTACCGTCGGTTGGCAGTGGATAGGTGACAGCAGAAGCGGTCTTGCAAAACCCTACTACGGCAAACGCCGCCGCAAAAAGCGAAGTTAATTTAATATTCATGGTGTGCGAGGTATCTGTGCCACTTGGCAGGTTGTTTAAAAGTCTGAACGGTTCAGGGAGCGCATTATATGTGCATTCCTGACCGCATGGAATTCGGATGTGTACTAAATCACACTTTTTTCCGTTTCGTTAAAGTTTAGCGCTACGTTGTTACACGGGATCTCATTTCGGAATTGTGGCATAATGCCGGGTTTATCACACTTCTCGCAGGAATCTCCCGTGTTAGTTACCAGCAACGTCACTATGCAGTTTGGCAGTAAGCCGCTGTTCGAAAACATTTCCGTCAAATTTGGCGGCGGCAACCGTTACGGCCTGATTGGTGCCAACGGTAGCGGAAAATCCACCTTCATGAAGATCCTCGGCGGCGATTTAGAGCCGACGCTGGGCAACGTTTCTCTCGATCCGAACGAGCGCATCGGTAAGCTGCGTCAGGATCAGTTCGCCTTTGAAGCGTTCACCGTTCTCGACACGGTGATCATGGGCCACGGTGAACTGTGGGAAGTGAAGCAGGAGCGCGACCGCATCTACGGTCTTGCCGAAATGAGCGAAGAAGACGGCTATAAAGTGGCCGACCTCGAAGTGCAGTACGGCGAAATGGACGGCTACTCTGCCGAGTCCCGTGCCGGTGAACTGCTGCTGGGCGTGGGCATTCCCGTTGAGCAGCACTACGGTCTGATGAGCGAAGTGGCGCCAGGCTGGAAGCTGCGTGTGCTGCTGGCCCAGGCGCTGTTCTCTAACCCGGACATCCTGCTGCTCGACGAACCAACGAACAACCTGGACATCGATACCATTCGCTGGCTGGAGCAGACGCTGAATGAGCGTAACAGCACCATGATCATCATCTCGCACGACCGTCACTTCCTGAACATGGTTTGTACCCACATGGCGGATCTGGACTACGGCGAGCTGCGCGTCTACGCGGGCAACTACGATGAGTACATGACCGCCGCGACCCAGGCGCGTGAGCGTCTGCTGGCGGATAACGCCAAGAAAAAGGCGCAGATTGCCGACCTGCAATCCTTCGTCAGCCGCTTCAGCGCCAACGCCTCTAAATCGCGTCAGGCAACGTCTCGTGCCCGTCAGATCGACAAAATCAAGCTGGATGAAGTGAAAGCCTCCAGCCGTCAGAACCCGTTCATCCGCTTCGAGCAGGACAAGAAGCTGTTCCGTAACGCGCTGGCCGTCGAAGAGCTGTCAAAAGGCTTCGACAACGGTCCGCTGTTTAAGAACTTCAACCTGCTGCTGGAAGTGGGCGAGAAGATCGCTATCCTCGGTGCCAACGGCGTGGGTAAATCCACCATGCTGAAGACCCTGGTGGGTGAACTGGCCCCGGATCACGGCACCGTGAAATGGTCCGAGAATGCGCAGATTGGTTACTACGCTCAGGATCACGCCGAAGATTTCGACAACGATCTGACCGTCTTCGACTGGATGAGCCAGTGGAAGCAGGAAGGCGATGATGAGCAGGTGGTGCGCAGCTTCCTCGGTCGTCTGCTGTTCAGCCAGGACGACATCAAAAAGCCGGCGAAGGTGCTTTCCGGTGGTGAGAAGGGCCGTATGCTGTTCGGCAAGCTGATGATGCAGAAACCGAACATCCTGGTGATGGACGAACCAACCAACCACCTGGACATGGAATCCATCGAATCGCTGAACATGGCGCTGGAGATGTATCAGGGCACCCTGATCTTCGTCTCTCACGACCGTGAGTTCGTTAGCTCGCTGGCGACCCGCGTGATCGAAATTACCCCACAGCGCGTGGTGGACTTCAGCGGCAACTACGAAGATTATCTGCGCAGCAAAGGTATCGATAGCTAATTTCCCGTCGTCTTTCACGCTGCAGATGCGTTGGCTTCACCTGTTCACCCCGGTCACTTACTTATGTAAGCTCCCGGGGATTTACAGGTTTGCCGCCTTCCTGCAGCGCGAAATACTTAGGGAAAGGCGTCGTGCCTTTATTCCCTCTCCCAGTGGGAGAGGGTGAGGGCATCAGGCCGCACTACATCACCCACTCACTCCCTTCAACCCCGTTCACCAGCAGCTTACGTTTTTCCCCTACCGGTAACGACACCTTCAGCGCTTTCCACGCCGGACGATAATCCCCGCGCCCGTTGATCTTCAGGTTGATGGTTGCCCCGTCACACACCATTTCCCACTCCACCCACAGCGCATTGCCGTTCTGGTAGCCCCAGCTTTCGCCGTCATCTTCAAACAGCAGGCCAGTGGTTGTCCCGACGCCCTTCACCGGGAACAGCTTCAGCTCGCGGGTGTCATCTTTCTCGGCGCTCACATGGGTAATACGTTCGCTCAGCGGCAGACCGGCCCCGGCGCGCACCAGCAGCGGCAGTTTTTCCAGCGGCGCGTCGACGACGATCCACTGCCCACCGGCGAACCACTCCTGAGTATAGAAATCGTACCAGCCGGTTTCGTTATCCGGCAGCCAGAGACGGCGCTCGCGCTGTCCGGCCTCCACCACGCTGGCCACCAGCAGGTCGCGGCCCAGCAGGAAGTCATCACACTCTTCGAAGGTCTGCGCATCGTGCTCGTGGTCGAGGAAGGTCGGGCGCAGCATCGGCTCGTCATCGGCGTGCGCCTGCCAGAGCAGGGTGTAGAGATAGGGCAGCAGGCGGTAGCGCAGCTCAATCGCACCGCGAATGGCAGGGGTCACGCCCGGGTACATCCACGGCTCGTTCACGGTGTGGTCATCATTCCACGAGTGAATGGTAAAGCGTGGATGCATCACGCCGTTCTGCACCCAGCGCACGAACAGCTCGGCGTCCGGCTTGTCACCGGAGAAACCGCCCACGTCGTGACCGATGTTGAACAGCCCGGACAGGCTCATCCCAAGCCCCATGCGGATGTTATAGCGCAGGGTCTGCCAGCTGGTGCGGTTGTCGCCGCTCCAGGTCTGAACGTAGCGCTGCATCCCGGCGCAGCCGGAGCGGGAGATCAGATACGGACGCTTCTCCGGGGCAAAGCGCTGCTGCGCCTCCAGCGAGGCGCGCATCATCAGCAGCGGCATCACCGGGCGTATATGCTTAATGGCGATCTCCTTGCCAAAGCCGTGACAGCGGGCTTCCCCGTCCCACACTTCATATTCGTTGTTGTCGTTCCAGGTGGAGTCGATGCCCATCTCCAGCAACTGCGTGGTGACGCCGTTCTGCCACCACTGCACCGTCTGCGGGTTGGTAAAGTCGAGGTGCGATCCTTCGTCATCCCAGAAGCTGGAACGTTCCGGCGCATCGGTCTCTGAATCGCGAATGAACAGGCCGCTCTCCGCCACTTCGCTATAGCGCGGGTGATCCTGCAGCAGGCACGGCTTGATGTTGGCCGCAAGCCGCAGGCCCGCATCGTGGAATGCCTGGCTCATCACCTTCGGCTGCGGCACCTTGTCATAGTTCCAGTTGAAGACGTAGCGCTTGCCGTTGATGGAGGTATAACCGGAAGAGAGCTGGAACGAGTCGCACGGAATGGCGTGCTCTTCGCACAGGCGGATGAAGTTCATCAGCTGGTTTTGCGCGTCCGGCGCGTCGGTGTAGTGCATGGTCGAGCCGCTGTAGCCCAGGCTCCATTTTGGCCCGAACAGCGTTTTTCCGGTCAGGCGCACGAAGGCTTTGGTGACGTCCAGCACGCCCTTGCCGGTAAAGATGTAGTAATCGATATCGCCCGCTTCCGCCTGCCAGCGGCGGTAGGCAGTGTGGTAGTTGTCGATCTCGTTGCCCAGATCCAGCCAGCAGCTGCTCAGGTTGTCGTAGAACAGGCCGTAACTCACGTCATCCCGGCGGGTGAGGGTGAACGGAATATGCTTGTACAGCGGGTCGGTGCTGGCGGCGTTATAGCCCATGGCGTCGAGGTTACGCATCTCGTAGCGTTTGCCGTTGCGCTGCAGATCGCCCGCTTTCTCGCCCAGACCATAAAAACGCTCGTTCTTACGACGGCTAAGGTAGTGCGCCACGCCGTCACCGTGGGCGTTCAGCAGGTAAGCGCTGGTCGGACGGTCGTTGACCAGCGGCTGCCACTCGCCCGCCTCATTGCGGTAGTGCCACTCCAGCCACAGCGGCTGGTGGACGGTGACGCGCAGCCGTTCGGTTGCCACGGTTAGCGTCTCACCCTGCTGTGTGAGCGTCCAGGACGGGCAGGTGAAACCGCTTAAATCGTCACGGCGGCGACCCTCCCACGGCACGTCTTTTTCCGGCGCGATGCTCCAGGTGCGGTCCAGCGCCAGCCCGCCTTTGCGTTTGATCAGCACGCGGAACAGGTTCTCTTCCAGCACATACAGGCACAGGCGGTGCTGATTATCGACCAGCAGTTCCAGATGGTTTGCCGACTGCGTATCAAGGGTCCAGTTTTTCAGGGTTTTCATATGCAATACATCCACTATCAGGCGCGCTTGGCGCGACGTTCAGCAATAAATGCTACCAGGAAGACAGCGCCAATCAGGTCGAAGAAGCCCATGGCAATAAAGAGCGGGTTAAAGCCGATTTTGTCGGCGGTCACCCCGATTAACAGAGAGAAGAGGAAGCTGGCGATCCACGCCGCCGAGCCGCGCATGCCGTTGACCGTCGCCATCTGTCCTTTATCGAACGACTCCACCACCAGGGCGCTCAGCATGCAGGAGATAATCTGGTGCCCGAAACCGCCGATAGAGATCAGCGCAATGGTGATGTAGGGGTCGCGGGTGAGGGCGACGATGCCTAAGGAGATCATCAGGAAGGCACCGGTGACCGAGCTTGCCACCACCGAGTTAACGCGGGAGCAGCCGAACCAGCGGGTATAGAGACGGGTGAGGTAGCCGCTCGCTACGCTGCCGAGGTCGGCGGCGAGGAACGGCAGCCAGGCAAACATCGCAATCTGCTTCAGATCCATGCCGTGCTCTTTGGCGAGGTACAGCGGCACCCAGAAGCTCAGCACCGCCCAGGCCGGCTCCGCCATAAAGGCCGTAATGGCGATACCGTAGAAACGTTTGTTTTTCGAAACGGTTTTCAGCGCGGTCAGGAAAGGCAGTTTGACCGCAGGCGGTTCGTTATCCTGCTTGATAAACGCCAGTTCGTCCTTGCTCAGGTTCGGGTGCTGCTCCGGATTGTGGTAGAACGCCCACCACAGGATCACCCACAGCAGCGCCAGCACGCCGGTAAACATAAATGCGCCCTGCCAGCCGAACGAGGCGTGAGCAAAGTAGATGATCGGCGGAGCCAGCATCGCCCCGATGGAGAAGCCCACCCCCGCCCAACCGGCGGCAACGGGACGCTCTGATTTCGGGAACCATTCACCGATGGTTTTGGCGTTCGCCGGGGTCGCGGCGGCTTCGGACGCGCCCATAAAGAAGCGCAGAATAGCCAGGTGCAGCCAGCTTCCGGCACCCGCGTGGAAGATACACATCAGCGCCCAGATCCCGGCGCAGACCATAAAGCCAATCTTCAGACCAATGACGTCGATTAACCAGCCACACAGCGGCTGGAAGAGGGTGTAGGCGAGCTGGAAGGCACCGACAATCCACGAGTACTGTTCCGTGGTAATGCCGAGGCTCTCTTTCAGTTCCGGGGCAAGAATGCCTAACGAGTTACGGGTGATGTAGTTAACGGTGACGCCCAGCAAAAACAGAACCAGCACATACCAGCGCAGGTTTTTGATGACGCGGCGGGTTTTGCCGACCGCGACGGTGTGATTGATGTCCTGACTCATTGTTCTGTCTCCAGACGGACTGTAGGGGTACGGAGGTTAGGGTGTCACACCGCTTTGTCGTTTTTGATGGTGTTGCTATACAACTAGTATGGAAGCTGTGTGACAAATTGAACTTAAGACAGAAAAAGCGTCAGCAGTAGCGGATTTTGTGCAAGTTTTCTCATAAACGTTATCAATAGTTTGCGATGATGCTGGTTGAGCCAGTTATGACGTAATTTCTACGTCATGAAAATTTATTCATTTAACAATCGGGGCAAGATCACAGAATGGAGAAAAGGCTAAAAATCGCGCAAATTGCCGCCCGTACCCAGCTTTCGGTCAGCACGGTGTCGAGGGTGCTGGCCGGAAAAGCCAACACCAGCCCCGCCGCCCGCAGCAAAGTGCTGGCCTGCGCCCGGGAGCTGGGGGTGATGGAGGGCATGGCCGCCGGACGGCTGCTGCTCAACAGCCTGGTGGTGTTTGCGCCCCAGCGCGCCTTTGACGAGCGGTCCGACATCTTCTATTACCGGGTGATCCAGAGCATGAGCAAAGCCCTCGGCCTGCATGAGGTGAGGCTGCGCTACTGCGCGCTGGAGGAGTTCGACAGTGATGCCCAGCTGTTTCTGACCCGGATGAACGAAGCGGAGACCCAGGCCGCCATTCTGCTGGGGATCGACGATCCGCACATCCACGATCTCGCCGTGGATGTGGGTAAACCCTGCATGCTGATCAACTGCCGCGACCGACGCCAGCGTCTGCCCGCCGTCTCCCCGGATCACCGTGCCATCGGTGAGCTGGCGGCGGAATACCTGTTCGAGATGGGGCACCGGGAAGTACTGAACGTCCTCTGCCTGCGGCGTTACACCATGGAGCTGCGGCTGGCGGGGATCCGCGATGCCTGGCAGGGGCACAACCTCACATTCAACGACAGGCGCGATCTGCTGGTGGTGCCGAGCTTTAGCGCCAGAGAGACTGAGCAGCAGGTCAGCGCCTGGCTCAGCCAGACGCCGGATAACGCGCTGCCGACGGCGTTTCTGGTCGGCGGCGATTTTATGGCGGCGGGCACCATCAGCGCCCTCCAGAAGCACGGCCTGCGCGTGCCGCAGGATGTCTCGGTGATGAGCATTGACGGTTTTAATCTGGCGGCGATTCAGGATGTGCCCTTAACGGCGGTGCATGTGCCGCGCGATGAGCTGGGAACGGAAGCGGTGCATATGCTCCAGCACCGGCTGATGCGCCCGGACGCGCCGGTCGGAACGCTGTTGCTTAATGGCACCCTGGCCGTGCGGGAGTCGGTACGGCGGATACGTCAGGGGAAACGACGCACCGCCGTGGAGCGGGACGGGCTGTACGACGCTTAAGCCATGCCCAGCGCGCGCTTGCCGTGGATGTTCAAATCAGCTGTGGTGAAGCGCGACTGCCAGTCAGCCTCATAATCCTCGCGCGGGAAATCCCCCGGCGAGGCGCCGGTTTCCAGCGCCGCTTTGACCTTCTTCGCGTAGGCGAGGTTTTTCTCGCACATCGGTGCCGCCGGGATGTACATCACGTTGCCCCAGCCCTGCTGGTTCTCAACCGGGGCCACCGAGTGGATCACATCGCAGTGCCACCATACGGAATCACCCGCTTCCAGCGCCGGAATGCTGGTTAAGGCTTCGATCAGCAGCGGATGCCACTTCTCCGAGATCGGCAGTACGCGCCCCGGTGCCACGCCGCAGAGTTCATCTTCCGGCACGTCGTCCAGCAGCGGACGCAGCAGGATATACGCCATCGCCTCCGGGATCGGCACCACGTGCAGCAGGCCTTGATCCGGGATCATGTCGGAGAGCGCGGTCCAGCCCTGGAAGGTGCGGAACACTGAGCACTTGGTGGTGTTATCCACGGTGTACTCTTCCACTTCAGTACGGTGCGCGGCATTCCACGGATCGTACTGATCGACATTGCCATCAAACACCCGGGCGAAGACCTGCTGATAGGCCGGAAGCAGCCAGCGCTCCAGCGCGCCGGAGTCGGTGTGCGCTCCGAGGCCTTTCGAGGTGGTTCCCGGCGGACGGCGGCGAATGCGATCCGGGTAGATCACGCTCACGTCCGGGTTGAACCACTGTTTGCCGTTGCTTTCAAAGGTCCACAGACGGTTCAGGAACGACTGCACCTGCGCCATCCGCTCGCTCTGGCGGGCCTCCATCTGCGCGTGTGACCAGTAGATCGGGTAGATCTCCGGGCGCGACGCGGCCAGGCTGCCGAAGAAGTTATCCCCCGGGCCTTTGTAAACCTCATCAAAACGGTTGAGATCCAGATAGTCGAGCATCGCGTTATCCCACGCCAGCGCCTGCTCACGCGGGAAATGACCTTTGATCACCGCACAGCCGCGGCGCTTAACCGCCTCGCGCTGTTCCGGGCTGATGTTACCGCTCTGCACGTCGGCAAAGGGGATCACCGGCCAGACAGGATCGCCTTTGCTTTTCAGGGCGTTAATTTCTGCCACCCGGCTGGCAATCTTATCGCTCAGGCGATTGAACACCGCCTGCACGTCGCCGATCTGCGCCCGCAGCTCGCGTTTCATCTGGCGGATCGCCGCTTTGTGGTCGGCAGGCAAGGTTTCACTGGTAAAGGTTAAGGACATAACAGCCTCGCTATCTTTCATTCGAAAGTAAAAGTGATTACAAGTGATACTTTAGGTTAAAAATAAGTTAAAGCAAGTTAAAAAACTTGATGAAGTGCACAACCCGGAGAGAAAGAGGAGAGGTTCGCCGGAGCAGGCTCCGGCGGGAGGATCAGTGGCTGAAAGGCGGGGTGTTATCGAGGACGGCCTGAATCACATTCAGCGCGCCCTGGTGGTTATTGTCGTCGGTCTGATAGCGGGTGAGGGCTTTAATGCTCTCGCCCGCGTTGCCCATCGCAAAGGAGTAGTGGGCAAACTTCAGCATTTCGGCGTCGTTACCGCTGTCGCCAATCGCCACGCACGCCTGCGGGGAGATATGCCAGCGCTTCAGCAGGCGGCTGAGGCCGTTGGCTTTATGCAGGCCGGGAATGATCAGATCGACAAAACCAAATCCGCTGGTCACCGGCTTCATGATGCCGTCGAGAGAGACGTGCAGAGCGTCAATCAGGTTCGGGATATCGCTGTCGGGCAGGTTCAGGGAGAACTTAAACAGCACGTCGTCAATGTCACGATAGTCGCTGACGCGTTTTAAGCGATGGTAGTGTTTTGACATCAGCGCGACGAACGCCTCGGGTGCCTGGTCGCTGACGTAAGCGCTTTCCAGCCCGCAGGCAACGAAGTTCAGGGCGGGGTCTTTCAGCAGCTCGCCAATCACAATCTGCGACTCGTGCTTCGTCAGCTCGCCATGGAAAATCTGCTCGCCGTGATCGAACACCAGTGCGCCGTTTTCCGCCACAAAAGAGATCTGCGATTTCAGCTCCGGGAAGAAGGAGATCAGCTGGTAATACTGGTTGCCGCTGGCGACAACGAATTCGATATTACGGGCTTTAAGCTGCTCAAACTGTGCCTGAAAGCGGTCTCGATCGTACTGCTTGGCATCATCAAGGAAAGTTCCGTCCATATCGGTGACGATAACTTTTACGGTCATACATTGCGCTCCTGAATCACTGCGTATTGAAACATTCTAATAACAAGGTGACGTGGAGCACAAATTTAATTTCGAATGAAAGTCAGAAAGCCGGGTGGGGGCTTCGCCTTACCCGGCCTACGGGGAGAATTGTAGGCCCGGTAAGCGCAGCGCCACCGGGCGTTTTTTTACAGCGTATGCTCGGTACGGGCGATAATATCGTCCTGCGCATCCGGCGACAGGGCGGTGAAGAACGCCGAGTAACCCGCCACACGTACCACCAGGTCACGATACTGGTCCGGGTGTTTCTTCGCGTCCAGCAGCGTCTCGCGGGAGACGATGTTGTACTGGATGTGCCAGCCTTTATGCACCTCGAAGAAGGTGCGCAGCAGCACCATCAGCTTCTGGCGGTCGCTGTCGTTATCCAGCGTCGCCGGGTTGAGCTTCTGGTTCAGCAGCACGCCACCCAGAATGGCTTCGGTGGGCAGTTTGCCGACAGAGCCAATGACCGCCGTCGGGCCGAGGTGGTCGGTACCGGAAGACGGGCTTGCCCCTTCCGCCAGCGGAGTGTGCGCTTTACGCCCGTCCGGTGTCGCCATGGTCGCCGCACCAAAAGGTACGTTGGCGGAGATAGACGAGGTGCCGGCGTAGTAGTTGCCGCCGATCGGGCCGCGGCCGTAGCGCGGGTTGTGGTACTGCTTCAGCTCCTCGATGTAAGTCTGATAGGCGCGAGCCAGCAGCAGATCCACGCTGTCATCGTCGTTACCGTACTTCGGTGCGCCGTTGATCAGACGCTGACGCAGCTGTTCGTGGGTCAGCCCCTCAAAGTCATCCGCCAGCGCCGCGGCCAGCTGCTGCTGACCGATAGCGCCCTGATCGAAGACCAGCTTCTTCACCGCCGCCAGGCTGTTACCGAGGTTGGCGATCCCCACCTGCAGGCCGGAGACCCAGTCATACTTCGCGCCGCCCTGCTTGATGCTCTTCGCGCGCTCAATGCAGTCGTCTACCAGCGCCGAGCAGAGAATGTCGTGGACGTTTTCTTCCAGCATGGTGTCCACCACGTACTCAATCTCAATGGATTTGCGGGTGTAGTATTTGATCTGGCGATCCCAGGCGGCCATCACCTCGTCGAAGTTATTAAAGTTGCCTTCGGAAAGGGCTTTGACCTGCGGCAGGAACACTTTACCGCTGGTGGCATCGCGGCCGCCTTCCAGCGCCGCCAGCATCACCCGGGCGAAGTTGATAAAGCTCATGCCGGTGCAGCGGTAGCCCCACTTGCCGCCGACCGCGGTTTCGATACAGCCGATGGCGGCGTAGTCGTAGGCATCCGCTTTTTCGATGCCGAGCTTGATGAATTCCGGGATCACGATCTCATCGTTATTGAAGGCAGGCATCCCGAAGCCGCAACGGATCACCTGCACGCAGGCGTCGAGGAAGTCGTTGCTCATGCCCGCGTGGTAGCGCACGCTCAGGTTTGGCTGGGTGGAGCGCAGACGGCCGCAGGACTCCAGAATGGCGTAGGAGAGCGGGTTGACCGCGTCCATCGGTTCACCGTTGACCAGCGTCTGGCCGCCGATGGTGACGTTCTGGTACAGCGGGCTGCCAGCAGAGGCTTTGGAGTGCGAGCCGGAGCGGATCTTGTTCACTTCCAGCAGCTTCAGCCAGCAGCTGTGCAGCAGCTCAATGGCGTGCTCACGATCCAGGGTCTGGTTCAGCTCCACGTCGCGACGGTAGTACGGATAGAGATACTGGTCCATACGGGCAAACGACACCGAGTGGCCGTTGGACTCAATCTGCAAAATCAGCTGGATGAAGTAGCACAGCTGCAGCGCCTGCCAGAAGGTTTTTGGCGGCTCGTGAGCAATCACATCGCAGTTTTCCGCTATTGCCAGCAGCTCGTCGCGGCGGCTTTCACGGGTTTCGGTTGAAGCCATCTCACGCGCCAGATCGGCAAAGCGTTCGATATGCAGACTCACCGCTTCCAGCACGATATCAATCGCTTTCAGGAACTGGTCGCCGTGCAGATCTTCCAGGCAGGTGAGGTTAATGCGGGAGCGGCGCTCGTCCACCTTGTGGCGCAAGCCGTCGAGGCCTTTCTCCAGTACCAGCGGGAAGTTCACCGCCAGGTGCGCATCGCCGGAGGTCATGTTGCCTTCGGCTTTGATAATGCCGGTTTCCAGCAGACCTTTCTGTTCGTCGGTGAACATACCGTAGCAGCGATCCTGCACCGTCTGGCCACGCCACCATGGGCAGAGCTCATGCAGAACGCGTTTGTTCTCTTCGCTCACCGCAAAGCCCGCGCCCGGGCGGTCGGCGAGATCGTCGATCTCTTTCTCAATCCAGGAGACGGTGTATTCCGGGAAGATCGGCGCGGCGCGCACTTCGCTGGCCTGGTTGCCGATAATCAGCTCGTCATGTTTGATCCAGATGGTGCGCTCGGCCAGGTGATGCGCCAGCGCCAGGGCGCGACGTACCGGGATCGGCTTGTCCATGTGCTGCTGGTACATTTCGGTGTAGTGCTGCGCACGCTCGGTACAGACCGGCGGCTTAACGATGTGGACCAGGGCCGTTTTATGTGCCTTAATGCGATCGCTCAGGGTAGTAAGATTCAGCTGTGTCATAATATTATCCTCGTAAGGTCGCGGTTAACCCTTTCCGGGCGGCATACTGCCGGGCAAAGCCCAGTAAAGCAGGGTTATCGAGCGGTTTATCTGGGGCAGAGTAGGGTTGGCCGAGCAGGGTGTATTTGTTCATGCCCAGCGTGTGGTACGGCAAAAAATGGATGTCGCGGACGTTCAGTTCGTCGGCGGCAAAATTGGTGATGGCGGTAATCGAGGCCTCATCGGCGTTAAAGCCCTGGATCAGCGGCACGCGAATGGTGAGCTGTTTTCCCGCCGCGGCCAGGCGTTTGAGGTTATCCAGCACCCGTCTGGCGGAGCCGTCGGTCCACTGCTTAAACACCGCGCTGTCCACATGTTTCAGGTCAGCGAGAAACAGATCGATGTAAGGTAATGACGGCTCGATATAGTGCCAGGGCACATGCAGGCAGGTTTCCACCGCGGTGTGAATGCCCTGATCGTGGCTGGTCTGGAACAGCTGACGCGCCAGGTCCGGGTTCATAAAGGGTTCGCCGCCGGAGAGGGTGATCCCGCCGCCGCTGCGATCGTAAAAGGGTTTATCACGCAGGACGGTGGCCATAATCTCCTCCACCTGCTGCTCCTCGCCGCAGACGGTCAGGGCCTGGGTCGGGCAGCAGTCGGTGAGGGCATCCAGATGACCGTCGTCGAGTTTTTCGCGGTGGATCACCAGGCCATTCAGCGTCCGGTCGATGACCGCAGGCGCTTTTTGCTGACAGAGGTTGCACCCCTCCAGACACAGGCGAGCGTCGAACAGCAGGTCCCGCGACCGGGCGCGGCTCTCCGGATTCTGACACCAGCGGCAGCCCAGCGAGCAGCCTTTCATAAAGACCACGGTACGAATACCAGGGCCGTCGTGGGTCGAATAACGCTGAATGTTGAAGATCATAATGTCGCCTCTTGTTGCGTATGAAGATTAAATTACTTTCGAATGAAAGTTATCTTGACGCAAATCAACTCCGGGGCAGGTTTTACCGTGATAGGGTTACGGCATAGTCATTTTTGAGGACCCGATCATGGAACTGTATCTCGACACATCTGACGTTGTTGCTGTTAAAAAACTGGCCCGCGTGTTTCCGCTGGCTGGCGTCACCACTAACCCAAGCATTGTTGCCGCAGGCAAAACGCCGATCGAGGTGTTACTGCCTCAGCTGCAGGAGGCGATGGGCGGTCAGGGGCGTCTGTTTGCCCAGGTGATGGCCCCCACTGCCGAAGGGATGGTGGAAGACGCGCTGAAGCTGCGCGGTATCGTTGCCGATCTGGTGGTGAAAGTGCCGGTCACGGCGGAAGGGCTGGCGGCCATCAAAATGCTGAAAGCGCAAGGGGTGCCGACCCTGGGGACTGCGGTCTACAGCGCGGCGCAGGGGATGCTGGCGGCGCTGGCGGGGGCGGAGTATGTCGCCCCGTACGTGAACCGCGTGGATGCTCAGGGCGGAGACGGGATCCAGACGGTGGCCGAGCTGCAGCAGCTGCTGACGCTCCACGCGCCCCAGTCAAAAGTGCTGGCGGCGAGCTTCAAAACCCCGCGCCAGGCGCTGGATTGCCTGCTGGCAGGCTGTGAATCCATCACCCTGCCGCTGGACGTGGCCCAACAGTTGATTACCTCTCCGGCGGTGGATGCGGCCATTGCGAAGTTCGAGCAGGACTGGCAGGGGGCGTTTGGACGGACGTCTATCTGACGGGTTTGCCGGGTGGCGCTGGCGCTTACCCGGCCTACGTTCGAGCCGTTGTAGGTCGGGTAAGGCGAAGCCGCCACCCGACTTTTTTACTGGCTACAAACCTCACACCCCGGGTTACGCATCAGCTTCATCTCGCGGAACTGGCAGGTCATCGCATCGTACATCACGATTTTCCCCGCTGCGGGCGTGCCGTAACGGGTCAACACCTTGATGGCTTCCATCGCCTGCATCGAACCTATCACCCCCACCAGCGGGGCCATCACCCCGGCTTCCACGCAGGTCAGGGCGTTCTCGCCAAACAGGCGGCTCAGGCAGCGGTAGCAGGGGTCACCCTCGGCGTAAGTGAAGACGCTGATCTGCCCCTCCATGCGGATCGCCGCCCCGGAAACCAGCGGGGTTTTATGGGCAAAACAGCCCGCGTTGAGCTGATTACGGATAGCGACGTTGTCGGTGCAGTCGAGCACCAGATCGTGCAGAGCAATCTGCGCAAACAGCGCGTCGTCGTCCAGCATGGCGTCAATCAGGGTGAACTGAACGTTGGGGTTGATGCGCGTCAGCGCCGCATGGGCCGACACCACCTTCGGCTGGTCAACCGTCGCGTCACTGTGCAGGGTCTGGCGTTGCAGATTGGACACCGACACGGTGTCGAAATCGAGCAGCGTCATGCGCCCAACGCCTGCCGCCGCCAGATACTGCGCCGCCGCGCAGCCCAGCCCGCCGAGGCCGACCACCAGCACGTTGGCCGCTTTCAACGCTTCCTGCCCGTCGAAATCAAAGCCGCGCAGTACAATCTGGCGATTGTAGCGCAGCATCTCCTGGTCGCTCAGTTCCACCGTCATGGTTAGCCCCCAAACAGCGCGTTAAACGGCTCAACCTCAACCCACTCGCCCGCTTCCACGTTGCCGCGCTCGCGCTCAAGCACGATAAAGCAGTTGCCCTGGCTGAAGGAGCTGAAAATATGCGAGCCCTGATGGCCGGTGGTACGCACCTCCAGTTCGCCGTCGGCGTTACGCGCCAGAATGCCGCGCTGGAAGTCGAGACGACCCGGTGATTTTTTCAGCCGGGTGGCGGCGCGCACGCGCTGGCGGGCGGGCAGGCCGTGCCCCTGGTTGCCGGAGAGCTTCGCCAGCAGCGGCTGCACCAGCTGATAGAACGTCAGCGCCGCAGAGACCGGGTTCCCCGGCAGGCCGCAGAACCAGCTGTTCGGCAGTTTGCCAAAGGCAAAAGGTTTGCCCGGCTTGATGGCCAGCTTCCAGAAGCCAATCTCGCCCAGCTCATCGAGAATCGTTTTGGTGTAGTCCGCTTCGCCTACCGACACGCCGCCGGAGCTGAGCACCACGTCGGCCACGCGATCCGCTTCAATAAAGGCGTCACGCAGTTTTTGCGGATCGTCCGGGATAATCCCGAGATTGATCACCTCGCAGCCCAGCTGCTCCAGCATCAGGTGCACCGCCAGACGGTTGGTGTCGTAGATCTGCCCCTCGGCCAGCGGCTGGCCCGGGAGCTGAAGCTCGTCGCCGGTGGAGAACAGCGCCACCCGCACCTTGCGCACCACGGCAATCTCCGCAATACCCAGTGAGGCCAGCACCGGCAGCTCGGCTGCGGTCAGCCGGGTGCCCGCCGGGAAGACGGTGGCACCCAGGGTAATGTCCTCTCCGCTGCGACGGATGTTTTGTCCCGGCTTCACGCTGGCGGTAAAGCGCACGCCGTCGTCGTTCTGCGCGGTCTCCTCCTGCATCACCACCGCGTCGCAACCCGCAGGTACCGGGGCCCCGGTCATGATGCGGATGCAGCTCCCGGCTGGCCATTCACCCTGGAAGGGTTGACCGGCAAAGGCTTTACCCGCCACCGGCAGCGCGGCACCTGCCGCCAGATCCGCCAGCCGTACGGCGTAGCCGTCCATCGCCGAGTTATCAAAACCCGGTACGTTGAGGGGGGAGACGATGTCGGCGGCGGTCACGCGGCCAAAACAGCGCAGCAGCGGCAGGGTTTCCTGCTCTGACAGGGGGGAAAGTCGATCGAGCATCTGGGTGAGTGCCGTCTCAAGCGGCATCAGTCCGGCGGTAAAATCCATGGGTCACTCCAGGGAGAGAATAACGAAGGCGGCCATTATGGCAGAAAAGTGCCCTTAACTGTATGACACCATGGGCTTAGCCTTTACATCACAGTTGCGTCTTTCTATATTCAAAAATCATCTGAAGTTCCGGCAACGATAATGATATTTATAGAAAAAGCGGCAGTTACGCCCGCAAAGGTGAGGTAGATGGGGAATGCAGTGATCGCGATCCACGGCGGCGCAGGGGCAATTACCCGGGCGCAGCTCAGTCAGGAACAGGAGAGGCGCTACATCGAGGCGCTCTCGTCGATCGTAGAAACCGGCCAGCGGATGCTGGAGGCGGGGGAGAGCGCGCTGGATGTGGTGACCGAAGCGGTACGCCTGCTGGAGGAGTGCCCCCTGTTTAACGCCGGGATTGGCGCGGTGTTTACCCGCGACGAAACCCATGAGCTGGATGCCTGCGTGATGGACGGCGTAACCCTGAAAGCGGGGGCCGTGGCCGGGGTCAGCCATCTGCGCAATCCGGTGCTGGCTGCCCGTCTGGTGATGGAGCAGAGCCCGCACGTCCTGCTGGTGGGCGAGGGGGCAGAAAAATTCGCCTTTGCCCACGGCATGGAGGCGGTTTCACCAGATATTTTCTCCACTCCCGAACGCTATCAGCAGCTGCTGGCGGCGCGCAGCGCAGGGGAGACCCGGCTCGATCACGCTGCCCCGCTGGATGAATCGACAAAAACGGGCACCGTCGGCGCGGTGGCGCTGGACAAGGCCGGGAACCTGGCCGCCGCCACCTCTACCGGCGGGATGACCAACAAACTGCCCGGTCGGGTGGGCGACAGCCCGTTGCCCGGCGCGGGCTGCTATGCCAATAACGCCAGCGTGGCGGTCTCCTGTACCGGCACCGGGGAAGTGTTTATTCGCACCCTGGCCGCCTATGACATCGCCGCGCTGATGGACTACGGCGGCTTAAGCCTGGCCGAAGCCTGCGAGCGGGTGGTGATGGAAAAACTTCCGGCGCTGGAGGGCAGCGGCGGACTGATTGCCGTCGATCGCGAGGGCAACGTGGCATTACCGTTCAACAGCGAAGGCATGTACCGTGCCTGGGGCTATGCCGGCGATACGCCGAGCACCGGAATTTACCGTGAATAAGGGGGAAAGGGATGCCGCACAGCGATGAACTCGACAGCCAGCAGGTGCTGGCGGTGCAGAACCTGAACGTCGCCTTTCCCGATGAGCGGCAGCCGATCCCGGCGGTAAAAAATCTCTCCTTTTCGCTGAAACGTGGCGAAACTCTGGCGATCGTCGGGGAGTCCGGCTCGGGTAAGTCGGTCACCGCCCTGTCCTTAATGCGCCTGATTGAACAGTCCGGCGGGCAAGTGGCGTGCGACAGCCTGCTGCTGCGTCGCCGCAACGGCCAGGTGAGCGATCTCACCACCCTGACCTCGTCCCAGATGCGCGGCGTGCGCGGGGCCGATATCGCCATGATTTTTCAGGAGCCGATGACCTCCCTCAACCCGGTCTTCCCGGTGGGGGAGCAGATCGCTGAATCCATCCGTCTGCACCAGGGGCTGAACGGCGAAGAGGCGCTGGCCGAAGCCAGACGCATGCTGGAGCAGGTGCGGATCCCGGAGGCGGACGCCATCCTGGGGCGCTACCCGCATCAGCTCTCCGGCGGCATGCGCCAGCGGGTGATGATCGCCATGGCGCTCTCCTGTCGTCCGGCGGTGCTGATCGCCGATGAGCCCACCACCGCGCTGGACGTCACCATCCAGGCGCAGATCCTGCAGCTCATTAAGGTATTGCAGGAGGAGATGGAGATGGGGGTGATCTTTATCACCCATGACATGGGCGTGGTGGCGGATATTGCCGACCGGGTGCTGGTGATGTACCAGGGCGAGGCGGTGGAGGCCGGCCCGGTTGAGCAGATATTCCACTCCCCTGAACACCCTTATACCCGGGCGCTGCTGGCCGCGGTCCCGCGTCTCGGGGCGATGAACGGCAGCGACCTGCCGCGCCGTTTTCCGCTGATCTCGCTGGCGAATCCTGGTTTTCAGGAGGCTGAAACCGAGCAGGATACCGTGGTGCCCGGTGAGCCTATTTTGCAGGTGCGCGACCTGGTGACCCGATTCCCCCTGCGCGGCGGCCTGCTGAACCGCGTTAAGCGCGAAGTGCACGCGGTGGAGAACGTCAGCTTCGATCTCTGGCCCGGCGAAACGCTGTCGCTGGTGGGTGAGTCCGGCAGCGGTAAGTCCACCACCGGTCGCGCGCTGCTGCGGCTGGTGGAGGCCCAGGAGGGCACCATCACCTTCAACGGGGAGCGCATCGACACTCTCCCGGCCGGGAAGCTACAGCATCTGCGGCGGGATATTCAGTTTATTTTCCAGGATCCCTACGCCTCTCTCGATCCCCGCCAGACGGTGGGCTATTCGATTATGGAGCCGCTACGGGTGCATAACCTGCTGGAGGGCGAGGCCGCCCAGCGGCGGGTTGCGTGGCTGCTGGAGCGCGTCGGCCTCAAACCGGAGCACGCCTGGCGTTATCCGCATGAATTTTCCGGCGGCCAGCGGCAGCGGATCTGCATTGCCCGCGCCCTGGCGCTCAACCCGAAGGTGGTGATTGCCGACGAGTCGGTCTCGGCGCTGGATGTCTCTATCCGGGCGCAGATCATCAATCTGCTGCTCGATCTCCAGCGGGAGATGGGTATCGCCTTTCTGTTTATCTCCCACGATATGGCGGTGGTGGAGCGCATCAGCCACCGGGTGGCGGTAATGTATCTCGGGCAGATCGTCGAGATTGGCCCGCGGCGGGCGGTATTTGAAAATCCGCAGCACCCTTATACCCGCAAGCTGATGGCGGCGGTACCGGTGGCCGATCCGGCCCATCGTCAGGCCCGGCGGGTGCTGTTGCAGGACGAACTGCCGGGCAACATTCGCAAGCGGGGAGAAGTCACCGAGCGCGTGGCGCTGCGGGAGATTGGCCCTGGCCATTTCGTCGCCCCGCCTCGCCAGGACAATGCTTTTAAACACCTATAAAGAACACAACAGCAGGGAACAACAGGAGAACACAACAATGACAACATTTGTTGCTCGCAGATGGCTGTTAGCCGCGAGCGTAACGGCCGCCCTGGCGGCCACCCCGGCTTTCGCCGCAAAAGACGTGGTGGTGGCGGTGGCCTCCAACTTCACCACCCTCGATCCTTATGACGCCAACGACACCCTGTCCCAGGCGGTGGCGAAGTCGTTTTATCAGGGGCTGTTTGGCCTCGATAAAGAGATGAACCTGAAAAACGTGCTGGCCGAGAGCTACAACGTCTCTGACGACGGGCTGGTCTATACCATCAAGCTGCGCAGCGGGGTGAAGTTCCAGGACGGCACCGACTTCAACGCTGAGGCGGTGAAGGCTAACCTCGATCGCGCCAGCAACCCGGAAAATAGCCTCAAGCGCTACAACCTGTATAAAAACATCGCCAGCACCGAAGCGGTGGATCCCACTACGGTAAAAATCACCCTCAAAGAGCCGTTCTCGGCCTTTATCAACATTCTGGCCCACCCGGCCACGGCGATGATCTCCCCGGCGGCACTGAAAAAGTACGGCAAAGAGATCGGCTTCCATCCGGTGGGTACCGGCCCGTATGAGCTGGTGACCTGGAACCAGACCGACTTTGTGAAGGTGAAGAAATTCGCCGGATACTGGCAGCAGGGGCTGCCGAAGCTGGACACCATCACCTGGCGTCCGGTGGTGGATAACAACACCCGCGCGGCCATGCTCCAGACCGGCGAAGCGCAGTTTGCTTTCCCGATCCCCTATGAGCAGGCGGCGCTGCTGAGCAAAAACAGCAAGCTGGAGCTGGTAGCCAGCCCGTCGATCATGCAGCGCTACATCAGCATGAACGTGACGCAAAAGCCGTTCGATAACCCGAAAGTGCGCGAGGCGATTAACTACGCCATCAACCGCGAGGCGCTGGTGAAGGTGGCCTTCGCCGGTTACGCCACCCCGGCCACGGGGGTGGTGCCGCCCTCTATCGCCTATTCCCAGCAGTATCACCCGTGGGAATACAACCCGACAAAAGCGCGGGCGCTGCTGAAAGAGGCGGGCTTCCCGAACGGTTTCAGCACCACCCTGTGGTCGTCGCACAACCACAGCACCGCCCAGAAGGTGCTGCAGTTTACCCAGCAGCAGCTGGCACAGGTGGGCATTAAGGTCCAGGTGACGGCGATGGATGCCGGACAGCGTGCCGCCGAAGTAGAAGGCAAAGGGCAGAAAGAGAGCGGGGTGAGGATGTTCTACACCGGCTGGTCGGCCTCCACTGGCGAAGCCGACTGGGCGCTGTCGCCGCTGTTTGCATCCAATAACCAGCCGCCAACCCTGTTCAACACCGCGTTCTACAGCAACCCGCAGGTGGATAAAGATCTGACCGATGCCCTGAAAACCACGCAACCGGAAGAGAAAGCGAAGCTGTACAAGGATGCGCAGGACACCATCTGGAAGGAGTCGCCATGGGTGCCGCTGGTGGTTGAGAAGCTGGTCTCGGCGCACAACAAGGCGCTGACCGGGTTCTACATCATGCCGGATACCGGCTTTAGCTTTGACGACGCGGATCTGAAATAGAGCACTCATTCCCGCAGGTATCTACCTGCGGGATGAGAGGAATGTGCATGCTGAATTATGTGATTAAACGCCTGCTGGGGCTGATCCCGACGCTGCTGATTGTGGCGGTGCTGGTCTTTTTATTCGTCCATATGCTGCCGGGGGATCCGGCGCGGTTGATTGCCGGCCCGGAAGCGGATGCCACGGTCATCGAACTGGTGCGTAAGCAGCTGGGGCTGGATCAGCCGCTCTACCGGCAGTTCTGGCACTACATCACCAACGTCCTGCAGGGCGATTTTGGGACGTCGATGGTGTCGCGTCGACCGGTTTCGGAAGAGATCGCCAGCCGCTTTATGCCCACCTTCTGGCTGACCATTGCCAGTATGGTCTGGGCGGTACTCTTTGGTCTGGGGGCTGGAATTGTGGCCGCCGTCTGGCGTAACCGCTGGCCGGACCGGCTGGGGATGGCGCTGGCGGTGACGGGGATCTCCTTCCCGGCTTTTGCGCTGGGGATGCTGCTGATGCAGGTCTTCTCCGTTGAGCTGGGCTGGCTGCCCACCGTGGGGGCCGACAGCTGGCGGCACTACATTCTGCCTTCCCTGACGCTCGGCGCGGCGGTGGCGGCGGTGATGGCGCGCTTTACCCGCGCCTCGTTTGTTGACGTGCTGAACGAAGATTACATGCGCACCGCCCGGGCGAAGGGGGTCAGCGAGAAGTGGGTGATCCTCAAGCACGGCCTGCGCAACGCGATGATCCCGGTGGTGACCATGATGGGGCTGCAGTTTGGCTTCCTGCTCGGCGGCTCGATCGTGGTGGAAAAGGTCTTCAACTGGCCGGGACTCGGGCGCTTGCTGGTCGATTCCGTCGACATGCGCGACTACCCGGTGATCCAGGCGGAAGTGCTGCTCTTTTCGCTGGAGTTTATTCTTATCAACTTAGTGGTGGATGTGCTCTATGCCGCCATTAATCCCGCTATCAGGTACAAGTAGATGCGACTGTTAAACTGGCGTCGGCAGGCCATGTTAAAGGCCATGCCGGGGCTTAAACCGGATCAGATCCGCACCCCGTGGCATGAATTCTGGCGGCGCTTTCGCAAGCAGCCGGTGGCGATGGCCGCCGGGCTGTTTGTCCTGCTGCTGATCCTGGTGGCGGTGCTGGCCCCCTGGATTGTCCCCTTTGATGCGGAGAACTACTTCGACTACGACCGCCTGAACGAAGGCCCGTCGATGATGCACTGGTTCGGCGTGGACTCCCTGGGGCGGGATATCTTCAGCCGGGTGTTGATGGGGGCACAGATCTCGCTGGCTGCCGGGGTGTTAGCGGTGCTGATCGGCGCGGCTATCGGCACGGTGCTGGGGTTGCTGGCGGGGTACTACGAGGGCTGGTGGGACCGCATAATCATGCGCATCTGCGACGTGCTTTTTGCCTTTCCCGGCATTCTGCTGGCGATTGCGGTGGTGGCGGTGATGGGGAATGGTATGGCGAACGTGATTATCGCCGTGGCGATCTTCTCGATCCCGGCCTTCGCCCGCCTGGTGCGCGGCAACACCCTGGTGCTGAAGCAGCAGACCTTTATCGAGTCGGCGCGCAGCATCGGGGCCAGCGATACCACCATCCTGTTCAACCATATTCTGCCGGGCACCGTCTCCTCGATTGTGGTCTATTTCACCATGCGTATCGGGGTGTCGATTATTTCGGCCGCCAGCCTGTCGTTCTTAGGGCTGGGCGCTCAGCCGCCAACCCCGGAGTGGGGGGCCATGCTCAACGAGGCGCGGGCCGATATGGTGATTGCTCCCCACGTGGCGCTGTTCCCGAGCATGGCGATTTTCCTCACCGTGCTGGCGTTTAATTTGCTGGGAGATGGGTTGCGCGACGCGCTGGATCCGCGAATTAAGGGATAACCTACCAATTATTGTAGAACTTAATGTGAAAAGTATTGTTATTCAGTAAGTTATAAAATGCCGTGTAAAAGGTTTGCTGGAGTTAACTATTTGTAAAAATTATAATGCTTAATGGTTCAATAACGTTAAATATTGTAAGGATTACAATGAAAAAGCTCCTTTTATGCGGCATGGTTTTACTTTCTGCTTCTTGCGCCGATTTCCAGAAAAACATGAGTGACGGGATGAAAGCGGTCAATACGGCCCTGACGCCGAAATCGTCCACCGGCACGCAAACCGCGGCGGCGGCAAAACAGTCCGGCACCATCACCAATGACCAGTGCAAAACCAGCGTCGGTAAATCCCGTGACTATTTCGAACAGATTGTTGGCTTCAAGCTGAACGAGTCCAACTCCTCGGGCTATACCTCGTTCTCCGAGACCTACAATCTGCGTATTTCCGATCGTAAAGACCGCCTTGGCGGCAACTTTGCTATCTGCATCATCTCTATCGATCCGCAGACCAATAAGGTCACCACCTTCTCGATGCCGACCTGATGCATTTTTGCCGGGTGGCGCTGCGCTTACCCGGCCTACAAAGGGCACATAACCCGTAGGCCCGCGCAAGCGCAGCGCCGCCGGGCAATACCCGCAGCGCGCACATGTCCCGTAGGCCCGTGCAAGCGCAGCGCCGCCGGGCAATGTTACACATTACTTATCCACGCCAAATCCCTGCTTAATCAGCGCCGGAAGCACGTCCGGGAAGTAAATGTGCTGATAATACCCACTCACGCTTTCACTCCAGGTATCGCCGTCATGACGGTCAATGGCCTGCCAGTGTTCGGTCATCTGCTGATTGTAGCGGGTGATTTTCGCTTCCAGCCCGTCGGTGACATAGGCTTCGTCATGGCGGAAGGTCTCCAGCGGCAGACGCGGTTTGTGATGCGAAGGGACATCCACGTGACCGATCACCACACCCGCCACCGGGAAGGTGTGTTCCGGCAGCTCAAGCAGTTCAATCAGTTCCTGTGGGCGCAGACGGATGCCGCCAATCGGCACGATCCCCAGCCCTTCGGAGCGGGCCGCTGCCATTACAGAGCCGAGGGCAATGCCCACGTCGGTTGCGCCGGCCACCAGGCTCTCAATACTCTGGTGCGCCACCTGCTCCTTGCCCGCCAGCTTCATGCCGACCTCGGTTTTGTACATATCCAGCACAAAGGTGATAAACACCGGGGCTTTGGCAATCCACGGCTGGCCGCCGGCGATCTGCGAAATCTTCGCCCGCTTTTCGGCATCGCGGGTGACGATGACCGACACCTGCTGGGAGTGCACTGAAGTGGGGGCGCGGTATGCGGTGCTGATGATGCGGTCCAGCGTGGCATCATCAATAGTTTGATCGGTAAAACTGCGCTCGCTTTTATGGTCGTTAAACAGGTCAATAATGGTGTTCATAGCATCTCCGGTGTGAATCGCAAAATCCTGGCAGCCCGGCACCGTTTTGTCTTTAACACTCTATGCGAAAAGCGCAGAAAAGTATGGCCCGGCCAGCGGCCGGGCGGGAGGTTAACGCAGCGCCTTGACTAACGCTCTGGCGACCTCTTCGGAGCTGGCCGGGTTCTGCCCGGTGATCAACTGGCCGTCTTCAACAATGTACGATCCCCAGTTCGGCCCTTTCTGGTAGTTAGCGCCCAGGGCGATCAGCTCATCTTCCACCAGGAACGGGACGATGTCGGTCAGCTCGACGTCGGCCTCTTCGCCGTTGGTAAAGCCGGTCACCTTACGGCCCTTGACCAGCGGCTCGCCGGAAGCGGCCTTCACATGGCGCAGCACGCCCGGCGCGTGGCAGACGAAGCCCGTCGGTTTACCCGCGCGGGTGAAGGCTTCAATCAGGGCGATGGAGGTTTGTGACTCGGCCAGATCCCACAGCGGGCCGTGGCCGCCAGGATAGAAGACGGTGTCGAAATCATCCTGACGCACGCTGTCGAGCTTGAGAGTGTTAGCGAGTTCGCGCTGGGCCGCCGGATCGGCTTTAAAGCGCTGGGTCAGTTCGGTCTGAAAATCGGGGGAATCGCTTTTGGGATCCAGCGGCGGCTGGCCGCCTGCCGGGGAGGCCAGCACCACCTCGGCCCCCGCATCCTTGAAGATGTAATACGGGGCGGCAAACTCTTCCAGCCAGAAGCCCGTTTTCTTACCGGTATTACCCAGGTCACTGTGCGAGGTGAGAACCATTAAGACTTTCATTGTTATCTCCGGTGATGATACGAGATATAAAAGTAGCCTGGTTCGGCAAAGCCATCCCCGAAGGGATGGCTGTTTCGGAACTATTACGGCAGCTTATACGCAATCACGTAGTCGCCGCGATCCGGCGAGTTACGCGCGCCGCCCGCGGTGATCAGCAGGTATTGCTTGCCATCCACCGGCGATTTGTAGCTGATGGGCGTGCTCTGGCTCCCCACCGGCAGGCGGGCTTTCCACACCTCTTTCCCGGTAGAGGTATCGAACGCGCGCAGGTAGTAATCCTGCGTGGAGGCGATAAACACCAGGCCGCCCTGGGTAGCCATGGTGCCGCCGATGGTCGGCATCCCGATTGGGATAGGCAGCCCCATCTTCACGCCAAACGGACCGGTATCCTTCACCGTGCCCACCGGCACCTGCCAGGCAATTTTCTGGGTTTTCAGATCCACCGCCGTCAGGGTACCAAACGGTGGTTTCTGGCACGGAATTTCCACCGGCGACATAAAGCGTACTTTGGCGTTAATGGCATACGGCGTACCGGCCAGCGGCACCGGGCGGCTGATGGCGGCGGCTTCGTTGCCGTCGTTTTTGGCTCCCTGGATCTCCGGCGAGGCCGGGATAAGCTGAACTTCGAGGCCCACGCGCATGTCGTTGATGAACAGGTACTGATTTACCGGGTCAATCGACAGTCCGCCCCAGTTCATGCCGCCTAAGGAGCCAGGCAGGTTCAGGGACGGGTCATCCCCCGGCGGGGTAAACAGGCCGTTGTACCGTTTGGATTTAAACTCGATACGGCAGATCAGCTGGTCAAACGGCGTCGCACCCCACATGTCGGACTCTTTCAGCACGTCTGCGCCAATGGTCGGCATCCCCACCGAGAAGGGCTGGGTCGGGGAGTAGATCTCTTTCGGGATCTGGCCCTGGGTCACCTGGCGCTCTTCGACTTTGGTCAAGGGCTGACCGGTCGCGCGATCCAGCACAAACAGCTGGCCGGATTTGGTGCCGAAGATCAGCGCCGGGGTGGTTTTGCCATCCGCAGTCGGGAAATCAGTGAAGGTGGGCTGCATCGGGACGTCAAAGTCCCAGAGGTCGTTATGAACGGTCTGGTAAACCCATTTCACCTTGCCAGTGCTGGCATCCACCGCCACCATCGAGGCGCCAAACTTACGATCCAGATCGTTGTGCTTCACGCCCCACAGGTCCACCGCCGCGCTGCCGGTGGGCATATAGACGGTGTTGGACTGCGGATCGTAAGACATCGGGGCCCAGACGTTCGGGGTGGAGCGGGTGAAGTTTTCATCTGCGGGCGGAGCCTGCTGGTCGTCCGGGTTACCCGGATCGAAGGCCCAGCGCAGCTGGCCGGTGATAACGTCGAAGCCGCGCACCACGCCGCCCGGCATGTCCGTCGCCACGTTATCCGCCACGCGACCGCCGACTACCACGGTGGTTCCGGCAAGCGTCGGGGCTGAGGTGGGATAGTAGAGGCCGGTGTCGGCACCTTTACCCATTTGAGCGCTGAGGCTGACGCGGCCATGATTGCCGAAGTCTTCGCAGAATTTACCGGTATCCGCATCCAGGGCCACCAGTTCCGGCGTGACGCTGTTCATGATGATCCGGCGTTTGCACTGAGCATCCGCAGGCAGCGAAACGGCCGCCACCGGCGAAGAGCCCGGCAGGGTTGGCTGCTGCAGCGGGGCTGTGGCATCAAAGTACGCCAGGCCGCGACAACGCATCCACTTTTTCTGTTTGGCGTTGATCTCAGTTTTCCACAACTCCTTGCCGGTGGTCGCATCAACGGCAATCACGTTGTTGTGCGGTGTACAGAGGAACAGGGTATTGCCGATTTGCAGCGGAGTCTGCTGATCTTCCGCGCCGCCGCCGTTCGGGCTGACGGGAATATCGCCCGTGCGGTAGGTCCAGGCCACCTGCAAATCTTTCACGTTATCGCGGGTGATCTGATCCAGAGCCACAAAGCGCGATGCCCCCGGGGTATTGCCGTAGTTGGCCCAGTTCTTCTGCTCTTCACCGGGCTTGACCGGGGTGAGAGGGAGCGGTTCGCCCGAGGCCGTCACCGGATCGTGCGGGACAAACATCCCCCCGACGGTGGCGGCAAAGGCAACCGCCAGTATCGCCGCCATCGCCCCCGCGCCTTTCCAGCACGGGGTTCTACCGGCGCGGCGCAGCAGCGAGGGCAGGGCGAGCGCCACCAGAATGGCGATGCCTGCGAGGGTCAACAGACGCGAGACCAGCGGCCAGAAGTCGAGGCCGACGTCCCACAGAGCCCAGAGGGCGGTGCCCGCCAGTACCACAAAGTAGAGGGCCGCGCCGCTCAGGCGCTGGCGCAGGATTTGCACTCCGGAGAGGATGAGCAGACAGCCGCTGATGAGAAAGTAGGGGCTGCCCTTGACGCTGACCAGCTTCCCACCGTAGTAAGTGAAGAATATCCCCATAGCCAGAATGAGGACGCCCAGAAGCCCCAGCAGCACGGCTGCGGTTCTGGATAATTTTTGAACGGACATAAATGTTCCCTGATGTTGACAAAAGTTGAGTGAAATCACTCAAAAGTGACGATTTATAATCTAATGCGCGCGAGTGTACAACAACCAGGTAACAATATATTTACCAGAAATAGCTTTACTATCCTGCCTGAGCTCGGCGGGAATTCTTGTTATCATCAGGAAATCTCAGGCACATCAAGAAATAAAACGATGGTGAAGATTCGTGAGGCACAGGCGGATGATTACGCCGCGTGGTTAACACTGTGGCAGGGCTATCTGGATTTTTACGGCACCGACCTTGACGAGGCGGTGACGCTGGCGACATGGCGGCGGATATTATCCCCGGATTCCGGTCTGTTCTGCCGCCTGGCAGAAACCGAACAGGGCGTGGTGGGATTCGCTATTTGCGTGCTGCATGAAGGCACCTGGGTGACCCGGCCGCTGTGCTATCTGGAAGATCTGTTTGTCGATGAGGCGGCGCGCGGCCAGGGGGCGGGCAGGGCGTTGATTAAGGCCATCATTGACGAAGCGCGTGACAAGGCCTGGTCGAAGGTCTACTGGGTGACCCGTACAGGCAATCCGGCCCGGGCGCTCTATGATCAGCTGGCAACGGTGGATGATTACGTTCGCTACCGGATTACGATTTAGTTGTTTGCACGGGATTTGACGAATTCAGACTTCTTTGTTGGCCCTACAAAGTCCCTCTCTTTTTCACGCTGGCCTACTTGCGCAAGTTTATTGCCGTCAATCGTTGCCCAGAAGTCTGTGGCACGCTTGGCGGCAGCCATCGCTTTAACGTAATCGATTTTTTTGTTTTGCTTGATCATAACGTCTCCCGGTTGATTTTTAACCATTACATCAGAGTTTACAGCGGTCGTGTTGGCCTGACAAACAGTCCATTTTTATCTCAATTGATACCCATCACTTTGCGTCGAATCATTGCCTGGATATCAATTACTGCAGAGGACATTTTATTGGGCGCGTAAAAAACTTGTGAGAATCCATACGATCGATATCGTGGTTTTACGTCCTCCAGTGGGTCGTGTATGACCACATCCTCAAGTTCCATCACGCTGCAAAATGCTGTCGAATAGATCAGAGCAATAATAAAAATGTTGCCTGTAAGCGCAGTATCTTCATCAGGTATCAGATTTTCCAGCATACAAATGGAAAACTCTTCCCGGCGTGCATCATATTTACAAATTATCGCTGCATGCAGGGCTCCAGGTTCGTTAGCCTTCGTACTTTTTAGGCTGATATCTAATATGCCGTCATCGTTGGCGTTTCCATGATAATGCTCCATTCCCCAGTGCCAGTTTAGAACAGCGTTACTGCTTTCTTTATAAAGGTAATTTCTGTCTTTTTGACTTAACGCGCCTACTACGATGCTACCCCAACCGAAACCTTGTATGATTTTTTGGGTAGTCATCAGGCAATGCTCGTGAACTTCCTGGAGCGATAAATTGCTCATTTCATCAGCCTTCCTTAGCTGTCATTTTTCCCGCACGTGATCCTGAGAGGAAACGTTCACATCAGTTAATCCATTCCGCATCCGATCAAGTTTGCTGGCTTACAGATACCCTACGCCGCAAATAGACAATGTTAAACCATGGAAATCGCTCAGAATTCAATCCTGCGAGGCGCCTTCAGAAAAGGATATGAATACAGGTCGTAGTTGCATAATTCTGACATCAAAAAGCCCACCAGTAGGGGGGGCGAGAAGAGTTCGTAGGCCGGGTAAGGCGCAGCCGCCACCCGGCACTTCGCACTCCGCTTTAACAGCGCCGGGCGGCACTGCGTTTGCCCGGCCTACATACTTGAGGGAGAGGGGGGAACAACGCGCACATTCCCTCGTTGACCATCCTCAGTCAATCAACGCATCAATCGCCACGCGCCCGTCCGGCGTTTGCAGCCAGCGCGGGGCGTTCAGCGTGTCGGCGTAGAAATTCACCAGTTCATACAGCAGCCCTTCCATTACCTTTGCCATATCCCGCGGCAGTGCGTTGCTGATCAGCAGCTGCGTGAGCGTCTGACAGTACAGCCCGAGCAGCTCGCTTTCCGGTTCGAATGCGGGCAGACGGGACGGCAGATCGACCAGGGTGAAACGCTCCACCAGGTGCGGCGGAATGGGCTCGTTAAGCGTGGGCTGTAACAGCGTGAGACAGGCAGAAAGACGAGCGCAGAGCGCCAGTTTCTCCGCCGGGTCGTCGGTTTCCAGCAGGGTATGGGCAAAGCGTTCGCAGTGGTTGGCCAGCTCGGTGAAGTCCGTGTTGTGGGAAAAAGGTACGGTAAATAAAGAATGATCAAGGGTTGTGATAGTAGCCATAGTGGCAGCCTCCTGTAATTAGCATTTTATCTGCCATCAGAGAGGCTAATCTCATGGTGGCAGAACCGAGCGGAGTTAGCCTTACCGGAATTACAGGAGACCGGCGCGTCTTGCGACGCCCCCGCCCGGCCTACCATTGAGGTGCAACCGTGCGCGCGACATATTACTACATCGCCTGTAATTTTACCCGAGAGGCTAATCCCGGCGCCTGATTTTGCAGGCGCATCAGGAAGATACTGCGGAGAGATCCCACCGACAAGCCGGGAAAATCATTCCTGGAAAGCGCCTCGCAAAAAATCGATATGCTGCCGTTTCAGGCGTTGTCCGTCACCCGACGGGCGGTAATGAAGTGCGCATGCCAGTAGTCATCGCTCAGGTCAGAAACGGTGACCCCCTGGCTGGATGAGGCATGAATAAACTGGTGGTCGCCGATATAGACGCCGACATGGCGCAGGTGTTCGCCGGTCTGGAAAAACACCAGGTCCCCGGCTTTCAGGCTCAGCTCTTCAACCTGAACCCCTCTGTGGATCTGCTCCCTGGTGGTGCGCGGTAATGACAAATGCGCCGCATCCCGGAACAGGTGCTGCATCAGGGCGGAACAGTCCACGCCATTGTGCGTGGCACCGCCCCACCGATAGCGGGTTCCTTTCCAGTGGTTGTATTGCTCAAGGATACGGGTGCGCAGCGGCCCGGTCTCATGAGGCGCGGTTGAAGGCAAAAAGCCGGTGTCGCGATTGAGGGTTAGCATTGAGGCGGGCAATTCAAAACTGAACGCAGAGCAAGAGGTGAAACTAAACGCAAGCAGGGAGAGTAAAAGTAAAAAGAGCATAGTCAATTACAGGCAGTAGGTGATTTCTTCCTTACCATGACGGAGGCGGTGGTCCAATGAGTCGCCTCTCGATGCAGGAATGATATCGGCTGTTTGTTTTTTGACCAATTCATAATGAGTCCAAAAATGGACTGCTGAACAGCGCCGGGCGGCACTGCGTTTGCCCGGCCTACGTACTATCCTCCGCCTCCGGCTTTTCATGTGACCTCCCCCACAAAAGCGCACATTCCCCGCCGTCGCCCTCCCTCGGCCCGCGGGTTTGCGGGCATCATATCCCCACGATACGCCAGACGTGGGATACACCATGCGCAACGAAATCCTGACCTTCCTTGCTAACCAGACCGATTTTTTCGACCCGGAAAACCTGAGCGAGGTCTTTACCGCCCGCTACCTGGCCGAGCGGTTCGACCTCAAGCGCAATACCGCCAGCCACTATCTGAACCAGCTGGTGGCTCAGGGGGAGCTGGTCAAAATCAATACCCGCCCGGTCTACTTCCTGCACAAGAGAGCCTTCAGCCAGCAGTTTTTCAACCTGGCCGGGAACGAATATGACAGCATCGCCCAGCTGCTGAACGACGGCGACAGCAGGCAGGAGCCGCCGGACCACTTTGCCCTGCTGATCGGCCATGACGGCAGCCTGAAAAAGGCCATTGCCCAGCTGAAAACCGCGCTCTTTTATCCCGATGGCGGCCTGCCGCTGCTGATCACCGGAGAGAGCGGCACCGGCAAAAGCTATATGGCGAACCTGATGCACGCCTTCGCCATCTCCCAGGGGCTGCTAGCGGACGATGCGCCTTTTGTCAGCTTCAACTGCGCCCAGTACGCCAGCAACCCGGAGCTGCTGGCGGCGAACCTGTTCGGCTACGTGAAAGGGGCCTTTACCGGGGCGCAAAGCGACAAGCAGGGGGCCTTCGAGGCCGCCGATGGCGGGATGCTGTTTCTCGACGAGGTGCATCGCCTGAACGCCGAGGGCCAGGAGAAACTCTTCACCTGGCTCGACCGGAAGGAGATCTACCGGGTGGGGGAAACCGCTCAGGGTCGCCCCATCCGCACGCGGCTGGTCTTCGCCACCACCGAGGAGCTGCACAGCACCTTTTTAACCACCTTCCTGCGCCGTATTCCGATCCTGGTCACGCTGCCCGACCTGCAGGCGCGCTCCCGTGAGGAAAAAGAGGCCCTGATCCTCCAGTTCTTCTGGCGGGAGGCGCAAAAGCTGAACGCACGCCTGAACCTCACCCCCCGTCTGCGGCAGGTGCTGCATCACGCCCTTTATCGCGGTAACGTTGGCGAGCTGAAAAACGTGGTCAGGTATGCGGTCGCCGCCGCCTGGGCCCGACAGCGGGGGCAGGAGGCCATTAGCGTCACCCTTCAGGATCTGCCGGAGAAGGTGTTGGCCGCCATCCCCGTCATGAGCGACGCGCCCGTTGCGGACGAGCCGCTGACCATCGAGCCCCAGACTAACCTGCTATGGCTGTTGCGTGCCCACGACCGCACCCAGGGGATGATCCACGACACCCAGTGTCAGGTGCTGGCCCTCTACGAAGAGGTGCTCAGCGGCCGCTCGGGTTGGGAGGAGGTTCACCGGCGGATGGGAGAGGAGATCGAAACCCTGTTCGACAGGCTGGTGTTTCACCACCGGGACACTACCGCCTCGCCGGTGTTACAGCTCACCACCCAGCAGGTGCGGGAGGCGTTTTACCGCCTGGAGCAGCAGTTCAACGTCCAGTTTAACGGCAATGGCATCTATGCCCTCAGCCACTATCTGGTGCACCGCGCCCGGAGCGCGCTCTCGGCTCTGAGCCAGGAGCGGGTCCGGCTGCTGGATGATTTTCTCGCGCAAAAATATCCCCTGCTGTACCGCTTCTGCCAGGCGATGATCGCCGCCCTGACGCAAAAGCTCGACATCGACGCCCAGCGCATCGATGCCCTGCTGCTGGTGCTGTGGCTGCATAAAGCGGGAACGGTGAGCCAGTCTCAGGTGACGCGGGCGGTGATCCTCGCCCACGGCTACGCCACCGCCAGCAGCATTGCCAACGTGGCGAACCGCCTGTTGAAACACACGGTGTTTGAATCCTTCGACATGCCGCTGGACGTCACCCCGGAGGCGATTGCCCAGCAGGTGATGCACTACATCGAAAGCAACGCCCTGGCCTCCGGGCTGATGATCCTGGTGGATATGGGCTCGCTGAACGCCATTCATAGCCACTTCCAGCGCCGGGTCTCCACCCCGGTGGCGATTGTGAACAATGTCTCCACCAGCATGGCACTGTATGTCGGGGAGCGGATCCTGCAGGGGCACCACATCGAGGAGATTGCCAGTGAGATCGGCGCTGATTTGCCGGTGGAGCACCAGCTTTTCTGGCCCCAGGCCAGTAAGCCCCGGGTGATTCTTACCACCTGCATCACCGGGATCGGCGCGGCGGCCAATCTCTGTCAGCTGCTGAAGGCTAGCATCCCGGAGGCGCTGGGGATTGAGATTATCGCCTGCGATTACGAGATGCTCAGCGACGCCCGGGAGCGGGCGGTGGCCTTTAACCGCTACGACATGCTGGCGATTGTCGGCACTCTCGACCCGCAGGTGCCCGATGTGCCGTGGATCTCGCTGGACTCACTGATTGCCGGGGAGGGGACGCGGCCGCTGATGCGTATCTTTGGCGATCTCGCCACGGCGGAGCAGGTAGCGGAAATCAACAACCTGCTGCTGAAGAACTTCTCCCTGCGGCGGGTGATTGAGTCGGTGACCATTCTCGATACCACTAAAGTGATCAACCAGGTGGAGCAGTTTGTCTTCCGCTATGAGCATCTGGCGGGCTGTCAGGTGCCGAACGAACGCAAGGTGGCGCTCTATGTCCACATCAGCTGTCTGATTGAGCGGCTGATCCGCAACGCCTCTCCCACCACCTACGCCGGGCGACAGTGTCCTGAAAGCGAGCTGGCGCTGTTGCGCCAGGCCTTTAGTGTCATTGAGAGCAGTTATAGTGTCAAAATCCCGGTGGTCGAGCTCTGTTATATCCACAATATTCTGACTCACGAAACGGAATTTATTCAGGCAGATCAAGAGTTTTAATCCCTCCCTCTCTCCTCCTTGCCCACGCGCCACTTTTTCCTGGCACGTGGGTTGCACTCTCTGTCTGGTAAGTGGAATAAGCTTCGAGGACAGGATGAAACGACATTACATTTTTGCCAGTCACGGCACCTTAGCCCGCGGGATACTCGACTCGGTCGAGCTGATCCTCGGCAAGCAGCAGGACATCTACACCCTCTGCGCCTATGTCGACGAGCACCAGGACGTCACCCGTCAGGTGGCGGAGCTGCTCGCCGGGCTACCCGCCCAGGATGAGGTGATAGCGATCACCGATATTTTTGCCGGCAGCGTCAATAACGAATTTATCCGCTATCTGCATCAGCCGAAATTTCATCTGATCGCCGGCCTTAATTTGCCGCTGGTCATCGGCCTGCTTATTTCCGCGGATGAACAGGATACTGAAAAATTAATCCATGACGCCTTATTAAGCGCCCGGGAAAGTATTCAGTATTGCAATCACACCATTGCCAGTGCGGTACAGGCAGATAAAGACTTCTGATCGCGAGGAATAATAATGATTACGTTACTGCGTGTTGATCACCGCTTATTACACGGCCAGGTAGCCTTTTCCTGGACGCAATATGTCGGGGCGGACTGCATCTTAATTGCCAACGACAGCGTGCCCAACGATGAACTGCGTAAAACCACCATCAAGCTGGCCAAGCCGCCGTCGGTCAAGCTGGTGATTAAAAATATCAACGACTCAATCGAGGCGATTAAAAGCGGCGTTACCGACAAGTACCACCTGTTTATTGTCGTGGAGTCGGTGGAGGATGCCTGGCGCTTAGCCTCAGAGGTGGAGGGGATTAAGAGCATCAACCTTGGCGGCATTAAAGCGAAAGAGGGGGCGCGGAACATTTCGAAGGCCATCAATTTGCTGCCGGACGAAATAGAAAAGCTCACTCAGCTGGTCGGCAGCGGCGTGGAAGTCGAAATACGCCAGGTGCCAAACGATCGCAAACAGTTATTAGCGGAATCGCTGTAATTCCTGAGGACTCACTATGGTAGAGGCACTTTTACTCGGGCTGGTGGCGTTTATCGCCCAGTCGGAATATGCCCTGGGCACCTCGCTGCTCTCCCGGCCCATTGTCACCGGCCTGTTAACCGGGCTGGTGTTAGGCGATGTGCAGACGGGCGTCATTATGGGGGCGACCCTGGAGCTGGCGTTTATTGGGTCGTTTTCGGTGGGGGCGTCGATTCCGCCGGATGTGGTCACCGGCGGGGTGCTGGGGGTAGCGTTTGCTATCACCTCCGGGGCGGGAACGGAGACGGCGCTGCTGCTCGGCCTGCCGATAGCCACCCTGACCCTGGTGCTGAAGAACGTCTATCTCGGCATGTTTATCCCGATGCTCAGCCAGAAGGCCGACGGCTATGCCGACCAGGCGGATACCCGCGGCATTGAGCGAATGCACCTGATCGCCGGGTTTGGCCTGTCGCTGATGCTGGCGGCGGTGGTCACCGTGTCGTTCCTGGTGGGCAGCAGCGCGGTGAAATCCCTGCTCGATGCCATCCCGGAGTTTATTAAGCACGGGCTCAGCGTGGCGACGGGGATCATTCCGGCGCTGGGCTTTGCGATGCTCGCCCGGCTGCTGATCAACAAGAGAGTGGCACCCTTTTTCTTCCTCGGCTTTGCCCTGATGGCGTACCTGAAAATACCCGTCACCGGGATCGCCATTCTGGGTGCCATTGTGGCGGTGGTGATGGTTAACACAACTGCGCGAAACGCCCCTCGTCCAACGACCGATCAAGGAGTCAGCGATGACGACGAAGATTTCTGAAGAGACCCTGCCTCAGGTGCAGGATGAGAACGCCATCAACGCCCGCGATCTGCGCCGTGTGTTCTGGCGGTCGTTCCAGATGGAGTTTTCCTGGAACTATGAGCGGCAGATGAACCTCGCGTTTGTCTACGCCCTGATCCCGGTGCTGAAGAAGCTCTACCCGCAAAAGGCAGAGCTGGCCGCGGCCTTAAAACGCCACCTGGTGTTCTTCAATACCACGCCGCATATCGTCACCCTGCTGCTGGGCATCACCACCGCGATGGAGGAGAAAAACAGCCAGCAGCAGGAGATGGACGGCACGGCGATCGACAACGTTAAGGCGTCGCTGATGGGGCCGCTGGCCGGGCTGGGGGACTCCTTCTTCTGGGGAACGCTGCGCCTGATCGCCACCGGGATCGGCACCAGCCTGGCGCTGCAGGGCAACATCCTGGGGCCGATCCTGTTCCTGCTGGTGTTTAACGTGCCGCACATTCTGGTGCGCTGGCTCTTTACCCGCTGGGGCTACGTGCTCGGCACCGGGGTGCTTCATCGGGTGCAGAAGAGCGGAATGATGGAGAGCCTGACCTACGGGGCGTCGATTATCGGGCTGATGGTGGTGGGGGCGATGGCCGCCTCGATGATCACTATCACCATCCCCATCACCTTCGGCGCGGGGGAGGCGAAAACCGGGGTTCAGGACATTATCAACAACATCATGCCCTGCCTGCTGCCGCTCATCAGCTTCGGGATTGTCTACTGGCTGCTGGGGCGCAAGGTTAAACCGCTCACCATCATCGGGGGCATGGCGCTGGTGGGGATCCTGGGATCCTGGATTGGTCTGTTTTAAGCGGAGAAGACAATGCAACCGACAATGATGACCTATATCGAAGAACAGCCCGCGGCGCTGGAGGCGATCCTCCGGGCCTGGCCGCAGCATCTGGCGTCCGTGGAGGCTTTTGCCCGCCAGCATCCGGTGCGCCGCCTGCTGGTGCTGGCAACCGGCTCGTCGCTGAATGCGGCGATGTGCGCCCGCTACCTCTTTGAACACCGCTTCGGCGTGCTGGTGGAGATCAAGGAGCCTTACAACTTTGTCCACTACGAAGCCATCGACCCGCACACCGACATGGTGCTGGTCGTTTCCCAGAGCGGGAAAAGCGCCTCGACCCTGGCGGCGATGGAGAAGGTGCAGGCCGCCGGGCTGTCGGTGTTTGCCCTGACCTCGGACCCCGACAGCCCGATTGGCCGCCGCTGCGACCAGGTGCTGGATATCCATACCGGGATCGAGAAAGTGGGCTTCGTGACCCGCGGCTTTAGCGCCACGGTGCTGAATCTGATGCTGGTGGCCCTGACCCTTGCCCGGGCGCAGCAGCAGATCGACGATCGCGAGACGCTGGATCACCTCGAGGCGCTGCACCAGCTGGCGGCGGCGATCCCCGACACCCTTGCCCGCACGGAGGCGTTTTTCGAGCGGCACAGTCAGGCGCTGAAAGCCGGGACACGCTTTGTCGCCATCGGCGAAGGGGCCCTGACCGGGGTGGCGAAAGAGTTTGAGACCAAGTTCACCGAAACGGTGCGGGTGCCGTCCGGCGGCTTTGAGCTGGAGGCGTACATGCATGGCCCCTATCTGGAGGCCAACGCTGAGCATGTGATGTTCTTTATTGAGGATGCGCCGAACCCACGCCTGCGGGCGCTGCGGGACTATATGGCCCCGGCGGTTAAGCGGGCGTTTCTGATCACCCTGACGGACGAGGAGGGGCCGGATACCCTGGCGCTGAACTGCCGCCTGCCGCATCTGCTCTCGCCGCTGCTGCTGATTGTCCCCTTCCAGATACTGGCCTGGCGTACCGCCTGCGCCAAAGGCATCGATCTCTCGGTGCGTATTTTCGACGATTTCGATCGGGTGTTAAGAAGTAAAATCTAAAGGAGAATAACTATGTTAGGTTTTAATCAGGACGAGTACCTGACCAGTGCTCGTGAGATTGTTGCTGCGCGTAAACAGGCGGAACAGGTTGCTGATGAGATTATTCAGCAGGGCTTCAGCACGCTATTTTTCGCCTCGGTCGGGGGATCGCTCGCGCCAATGATGGCGATAAATGCCTTCGCCCGGGAATTAACCGAAATACCGGTTTACCTTGAGCAGGCGGCGGAATTAATTCATGCCGGACATAAACGCTTAAATAAAGATTCGGTGGTGATTACGCTGTCGAAATCGGGCGATACCAAAGAGTCGGTGGCCATTGCCGAATGGTGCAAAGCCCAGGGGATCCGCGTGGTGGCGATCACCAGAAACAGCGACTCGCCGCTGGCGGACGCCGCCACCTGGCATATTCCGATGCGTCACAAGAACGGCGTGGAATATGAGTACATGCTGCTGTACTGGGTATTCTTCCGTTTATTACAGGGTAACGGGGAATTTGAACAGTATGACCGCTTCGCCAGCCAGCTGGAGCTGTTGCCTGAGAATCTCCTCAACGCCAAAAAGCAATTTGATCCGCAGGCCGATGCCATCGCGCAAAAATATCACAGCGCCGACTATATGATGTGGATTGGCGGGGCGGAGATGTGGGGCGAGGTCTATCTTTTCTCGATGTGTATTCTGGAGGAGATGCAGTGGAAGCGCACCAAATCGGTTTCCTCGGCGGAGTTCTTCCACGGCACGCTGGAGCTGCTGGAGAAAGACGTCCCGCTGTTCCTGGTGAAAGGCGAGGGCAAATGCCGGGCGCTGGATGACCGCGTTGAGCGTTTTGCGGCGAAAATTACCGATAACCTGGTGGTATTCGATCCACGTGAGTACGCGCTGGCGGGGATTGATGATGCGTTCCGCTGGCTGCTGGCGCCGTGCGTGATCTCAACCTTGCTGGTGGACCGTCTGGCTGCCCATTTCGAGCACTATACCGGCCACAGTCTGGATATTCGCCGTTATTACCGGCAGTTCGAGTATTAAAATTAACGCCCGGCGGCGCAAGCTTGCCGGGCCTACAAAACCGTAGGCCTGATAAGCGCAGCGCCATCAGGCGTTATGCACAGAGTCGATTAAACCCGCGTACCCCACAGGTCATATTCGTCGGCGTTTTCAACCTTCACGCGCACGATATCACCCGGTTTCACTTTGGTTTCACCGTTCAGGTAGACCGCGCCGTCGATTTCCGGAGCATCGGCCATGCTGCGGCCAATCGCGCCTTCTTCGTCCACTTCATCGATGATCACCAGAATTTCGCGGCCCACTTTTTCCTGCAGACGTTCAGCAGAGATCTGCTGTTGCAGCTGCATGAAGCGGTTCCAGCGCTCCTCTTTCACCTCTTCCGGCACCTGATCGGCCAGTTCGTTGGCGGTCGCGCCTTCCACCGGGCTGTACTTGAAGCAGCCCACGCGGTCCAGACGCGCTTCAACCAGGAAGTCGAGCAGCATCTGGAAGTCTTCTTCGGTTTCACCCGGGAAGCCGACGATAAAGGTGGAGCGCAGGGTCAGATCAGGGCAGATCTCACGCCACTGCTTGATGCGCGCCAGCTGGCGGTCAACGGAGCCTGGGCGCTTCATCAGCTTCAGAATACGCGGGCTGGCGTGCTGCAGCGGGATATCCAGATACGGCAGGATTTTGCCTTCCGCCATCAGCGGGATCACGTCGTCCACGTGCGGGTACGGATAGACGTAGTGCAGACGCGTCCAGATGCCCAGCTTAGAGAGCTGTTCGCACAGACCGACCATGCTGGTTTTCACCGGCTCGCCGTTGTGGAAACCGGAGCGGTGCTTGACGTCCACGCCGTAGGCGGAGGTGTCCTGGGAGATCACCAGCAGCTCTTTCACGCCCGCATCGGCCAGACGTTTGGCTTCGGCCAGCACTTCACCAATCGGACGGCTCACCAGATCGCCACGCATGGACGGGATAATGCAGAAGGTGCAGCGGTGGTTGCAGCCTTCGGAAATTTTTAAGTACGCATAGTGACGCGGGGTCAGCTTCACGCCCTGTTCCGGCACCAGGCTCAGGAACGGGTTGTGCTTTGGTTTTGGTACATAGTGATGCACATGTTCCAGCACCTGCTCGTAGCTGTGTGGACCGGTGATTTCCAGCACCTTAGGGTGGACTTCGCGGATTTGATCGACTTTGGCGCCCAGACAACCGGTGACAATCACCTTGCCGTTTTCGGTAAGTGCTTCACCGATGGCTTCCAGAGACTCCTGCACGGCGCTGTCGATAAAGCCGCAGGTGTTAACGATCACCATGTCGGCGTTGTCGTAGCTTGGTACGACGTCATAGCCTTCGGTGCGAAGTTCGGTCAGGATGCGTTCGGAATCCACCAGGTTTTTCGGGCAGCCCAGCGAGACGAAGCCGATTTTCGGCTGGTGCGTAACATTGCTCATAGATTAAAAAGTAGTCAGTTATGGAGTTATCAGGGCAGGGATTGTACAGCGTTCTTGCGGGGATTTATACAGATCCCTGTGCGGCGAAGAGAACGGCTAAGAATTACTTATCCCGGCTTTAAGGGCCCCTTATTGGATACGCAAAACAGATAACCTATCTTTCACCTCGTCGATAACACACACGAGGTACGTAATGAGAGATATCTATCTGCAATCCAAATTAGAAATGGCCAAAACCCTCCACACCCATGGCGTCGAGCTGGCGCATATATCTGTTGCCACCGGGCTGACTCCGTCCAGATTAGTCACTGAATTAAAAATTGCCGATGAGTTTGATTTCGCCAGACACCAGGCGAAACAATACTGATGACGTCCCGGGCGTCAGGCCGATTGACTGCTGTAAAAATCGGCCAGCAGGGAAAAGAGCATTTTATTGGTCTCTTTCCGGCAGGACGAATAGAGACTGAATTGCGGCAACGTAAAGGGCGTAGCCACTCTTTTCAGCTGATACATCCCGGAATAGGTGGCAAAAACCTTTTCCGGGATAATGCCCAGGCAGTCGGTGGTAGAGACAATCAGTAGGATGGAAGCAAAAGAGGTGGTCAGCAGACAGCGTTCGCTGGAGCGGAACTTTTTATCCACGATGCTGCGATGATAGATAATCTTTTCGTTTTTGGTGTTGTAACCCACCAGGCTGGCATCCCTGAACATCTCCTCCGTTACCGTATCCCCATAAAGAGGATTATCCTTTGCAGCAATCAACACCAGCGTCATATCACTCATCTTCTGGCAAGAAATATTACTGCTCTCAACAGACAAGGTGGAGAACACCACATCCGCCTGGCGCATGTTCAACAGTTCGGTAATTTTGGCTTCGTTAAGCTCGGCGGTGCGGTGCAGCAGGCTGATATCCGCGTTCATGCTGACAATCTTCTGCGTCAGTTCCGGCACCACTAACGGCGAGACAAACGACTCGGTGTAGAGAGTCAGTCGTCGCTTTTTAATGCGGGATGAGAGGGGGAGCAGGGTGGCGAGCTTGTCGATAATCGGCAGGATGTTGTCATAGAGTTCATCCGCATACACGGTGGGCAACAGGGTGTTGCCGCTGCGGACGAACAGGTTATCCCCCATCTGCTCGCGCAGTTTTCGCAGCGACTGGCTGACGGCAGAGGCGGAAATGTCCAGCATATCCGCCACCTTCGAGATGCTGCCCACGCTGTAAATCAAGCAAAAAAGCGTCAGCAGATTCAGGTCGATCCGGTTTAACGAGATTATCTTTTCTGACACCGGTATCGTTGGCATACGCCCTCTGTTTCAACGCGGTCGCTTCCCCATAACCCCTCAAAAATAGCAGGCTTGCCGATCCGCGCGTTGAGGTAAAAGCATGATTTTATGCTCAGCCTTATCTCCTGCCTTGTCGCTGCTCCCTTCGCCCGCTGTTTTAACATTGTAAATTTTAGTAGTCCGTCGCGGATTATTGACCTGAAGCATTAAATTGCACAAAAAATAGACATAATCTGAAGGTGTTCTAAAGCTGACAAGGGGGGAAATAGCATGTCCGTTGACAGACTGAAACGCGATCTTCTTAACAAGATGATCAATGCCCACATCGATCTCGCGGCCTATCTGCAGTTGAGGAAAGCGAAGGGGTATATGTCAGTCAGCGAAAGCGACCATCTGCGTGACAACTTCTTTGAACTCTGTACCTACATGCGTGAAAAAGCGCCGGAACTGAGAGCGTACTGCAATGCCGACGAGCAGGCGATGTTGTATCGCGCCGCCGGATCGCTCACCACCGCAGGCGTCTGTATGATGACCGGCAACCACGATTGCCCGACGTTCATCGCCGTCAACGCAGAGAAGCTGGAAAACTGTCTGAACGATCTCACTCTCTGCATCCAGTATCTGAAATCACATGCACCGCTGATTCAGAACTGATCCCGGGGGAGGCAACTCCCCCATCTGATTAAGCTTTTGTAAAAGTAACAATGCCCCTGCGCTGAGTGACTACCTTTAAGGCATACGTCGAAAAGGAGTGCGTTATGCGTCGATCCTCGCTTATTTCCCTGCCATTGTTGCTCATCTCCGCTTCACTCTGTGCCGCGCCCGCCGAAGTGCAGGTTTCGGTGCTGCAAAATAAACTCGATCACCCTTGGGCGCTGGCGTTCCTGCCGCAGGATCAGGGCATGCTGATCACCCTGAAAGGCGGACAGCTTAAGCGCTGGCAGGCGGGCAAGGGCCTCTCGGATCCCATCGTCGGGGTGCCGAAGGTCTGGGACAGCGGCCAGGGCGGGTTACTTGACGTGGCGCTGGCTCCCGACTTCGCCACCTCCCGCCGGGTCTGGCTGAGCTATGCCGAAGCGGGCGACGACGGAAAAGCGGGTACGGCGGTGGGGTATGGCCGTCTGAGCGAGGATAACGCCCGGCTGGAGGCCTTTAAGGTGGTCTTCCGCCAGCAGCCGAAACTCTCTACCGGCAACCACTTTGGCGGCAGGCTGGTGTTCGACGGCAAAGGCTATCTGTATGTTGGATTAGGCGAGAATAACCAGCGCCCGACCGCCCAGGATCTGGATAAGCTGCAGGGCAAAGTGGTACGTCTGACCGATCAGGGCGCGGTGCCGGACGACAATCCCTTCGTGAATAACAAACAGGCGCGGCCGGAGATCTGGTCTTACGGCATTCGCAACCCGCAGGGGATGGCGATGAACCCGTGGAGCAACACCCTGTGGCTCAATGAGCACGGCCCGCGCGGCGGGGACGAAATCAACATCCCGGAAAGAGGCAAAAACTACGGCTGGCCGCTGGCGACCCACGGCATCAACTACAGCGGATTGCCGATCCCGGAAGCGAAAGGGGAAACGGCCCCGGGAACCGAGCCGCCGCTGTTCGTCTGGAAACAGTCCCCGGCGGTGAGCGGCATGGCGTTCTATAACAGCGACGTTTTCCCGCAATGGAAGAACAAACTCTTTATCGGCGCGCTGAAGGATAAGGATGTAATTGTGCTCAACGTCAGCGGCAATAGCGTCACGGAAGAGGGGAGGATCCTCGGCGACCGCAACCAGCGGGTGCGCGATGTACGCGTCGGGCCGGACGGCTATCTCTATGTGCTGACCGATGAATCAGACGGGCAGCTGTTAAAAGTCAGCCCGTCCAGAGGGTAGATCAGGTTACCGGGATCATCACCACGTTGCGGTAGGCCGGACGCTCGGTCAGGTTCGCCAGCCAGCGTTCCAGATGCGGACGTGGCGTCCACGTCAGGCCAATGTTGGTCAAGTTCCAGACAAAGGGGGCGACGGCGATATCACCCACGCCAAAGTCGTCGCCCGAGAACCACGCCTGTGTCGCCAGGGTATCATCCATCAGGGCCAACAGGGATTCGCAGGTGGCTTTGGCGGCGTCAATGGCCGCGTAGTTACGCTCGGCTTCCGGGGTTCTCACCAGCCCCATCAAAATCACCCGGTGGGCAGGGGAGAGCGTCTGGTTGGCCCAGTCCATCCACTTGTCGCCGACGGCACGCTTCGCCGGGGCATCGATCCACAGGCGGTTCTGACCGTACTGCGCCGCGAGATAGCGCACAATGGCGTTGGATTCCCACAGGGTCAGGTCGGTTTCATCGTCGCGCAGCAGCGGTACCAGGCCGTTGGGGTTCATCGCCAGATACTCGGCCTCTTTATTTACTCCGTGTTCCAGTCCCGCCATGATCTGCGTAAAGGGTAAATCCAGCTCCTCGAGCGTCCAGATTACCTTTTTAACGTTGGTCGAATTGTTCCTGCCCCACAAAGTAATCATAATAACCCCTTATAAATAAAGCCGATATCAAGATGAAATCCGTGTTGATGGCTTTACATGGTGAGATAAACCTAACCAATACGCAACAGACGCGAAAAAAATCGATGTGGTCAAAGCGTATCGGGTTGTTATTGCATAAACTTTAAAAACTTTACCCGCTTTTGGTTTTTTTTAAGGCTCCAGTGGGTTATTACTCATCGCTTCTTGCGGCACGGCGATGTGACGTGATTTTTGGAATGGAAACTCGGGTGGCATTATGATGCGAAACACTTTTTCTTTACGCGGTCTGGTGGCAGGTTCTGCGCTGCTGGTCCTTTTTGCACCTTCGCTGTACGCAGCGGAACAGGCGGCGCCCGAGGCTCCGCCTGTTGATGCCCGCGCCTGGATCCTGATGGACTACGCCAGCGGCAAAGTGCTGGCAGAAGGCAATGCAGATGAAAAACTCGATCCTGCCAGCCTGACCAAAATCATGACCAGCTACGTCGTAGGGCAGGCGCTGAAAGCGGGTAAGATTAAGCTCACCGACATGGTGACCATCGGTAAAGACGCCTGGGCGACCGGCAACCCCGCGCTGCGCGGATCTTCGGTGATGTTCCTCAAACCGGGGGATCAGGTGGCCGTTTCCGATCTGAACAAAGGGGTAATCATTCAGTCGGGAAATGATGCCTGCATCGCGCTGGCCGATTATGTGGCGGGCAGCCAGGATTCTTTCATTGGTTTGATGAATGGCTACGCGCAGAAATTAGGCCTCACCAACACCACCTTTAAAACCGTTCACGGGCTGGACGCGCCGGGCCAGTTCAGTACCGCCCGCGATATGGCGCTGCTGGGTAAAGCCCTGATTCATGATGTGCCGGAAGAGTACGCGATCCACAAAGAGAAAGAGTTTACCTTCAACAAGATCCGCCAGCCGAACCGCAACCGTCTGCTGTGGAGCAGCAACGTCAACGTTGACGGGATGAAAACCGGCACCACCGCCGGAGCAGGCTACAACCTGGTGGCCTCGGCAACCCAGGGCGATATGCGTCTGATCTCGGTGGTGCTGGGCACCAAAACCGACCGCATCCGCTTCAATGAGTCAGAAAAACTGCTCACCTGGGGCTTCCGCTTCTTCGAAACCGTTACCCCGATCAAGCCGGATGCTACCTTTGTCAGCCAGCGCGTCTGGTTTGGCGATAAGAGCGAGGTCAATCTCGGTGCCGGTGAAGGCGGCTCGGTCACCATTCCGCGCGGCCAGCTGAAAAACCTGAAAGCCAGCTACACCCTGACCGACAAGCAGCTGACCGCGCCGCTGAAAAAGGGCCAGGTGGTCGGCAATATCGACTTCCAGCTGAACGGCAAGTCCATTGAGCAGCGTCCGCTGATTGTGATGGAAGCGGTAGAAGAGGGCGGGTTCTTTGGTCGGATGTGGGATTACGTGCTGATGAAATTCCACGACTGGTTTGGCGGTTGGTTTAAATAGTTAAAAACAGCGCCGGGTGGCGGCTTCGCCTTACCCGGCCTACGGTTTTACCCAGGCCCGCGCAAGCGCAGCGCCGCCGGGCAATAAACCGCACTCAGTACATCAATTTAATCTGCTGCGCCTTAGCATAAGTCACCAGCTCCTCATCCGGACGGCAGTCGCTGACAATCGCGTTAAAGCGCGTCAGCTCCCCCATTCGCGCCGGGCGCACCTTACCCACCTTGCTGTGATCCACCACCAGCACATGATACTGGGCCATATTCATCGCCCACTGTTTAACCGGCAATTCATCCAGATTAAAACAGGTCGCCCCCTGGCGCACGTGCACGCCTGCCGCGGAGTAGAAGGCGATATCCGGACACAGGTTGCTGAGGGTGTCCTGCAGGTTAAGCGGTTTAAAGATGGCATTGCTGGCGTGGAACTCACCGCCGCAGAGGATCACCCGGCACTCGGGTTTTTCCTGCAGGGCGAGAAAGGTGTTCAGGGAGTAACAGACCCCGGTAAAGGGCAGGTCGTTATCAATGGCTTCGATGATCCACGGCGTGGTGGTGCCGCAGTCAAAAAACAGGGTCTGGTGAGGCTGCACCAGCGAGGCAGCCAGACGCGCCGCTTTGCGCTTCTCTTCCACCAGGCGGGTTTTTTGGTCGCTCAGCAGATAGTGGCTGGCGCTGCGGGGTTCGAGGACAATGTAGCCGCCGAGCAGCACCACGGGCCCGCTTTCACTGTTGAGGTCGCGACGAATGGTCATTTCCGAGACGCCGAGCAGTGCGGCTGCCTCTTTCAGATGCAGTTTATCGCTGCGCTTGAGCGCATTAATCAGTTGAGCCAGCCGTTCGTCACGTCGTGTTTCCATAGGTCCTCAGAGCGATAAATGAGCCCCCGTTACGCCGGGGGCTCAAGTTTACCTCGTGAGACCCAAATTAGTCACGTATCCAGCCTTTGCGGATCGGCAGGGCGAAGCAGAAGCGGTACAGCTGCGAGAGGCGTTGGTAGAGGGCCTGACCGAACAGGTTCCACAGGATCTGCGCGCTCAGGCAACCCAGCAGCCCGACCATCAGTCCGCCCAGCATATCCATCGGCCAGTGGACCCCAAGATAGACGCGGGACCAGGCGATAGCGCAGGCCACCAGCATCAATACCATGCCAGACCAGACCCGGTGCCAGAGCAGGAACGCCAGGGCAAAGGTGAAAATGGCGGTACCGTGATCGCTCGGGAAGGAGTCATCCGCGGCGTGGTGCAGGAAGTTATAGCCGACGTGATCGACAAACGGACGGTCATGGGGGAACAGATGACCCAGCAGCCAGGAGGCCGCCATGCTGATCACCAGCGCCATGGCGATTTTAATCACCAGTTGACGCTGGGCGCCCACCTGCTTGCGCGGCCCCCACAGCCAGAGGATCGCAATCAGCGCCGGGACAATGCTGATCAGGTCCTTCGCCACGAAGATAGCCAGATCGATGCTCCATTCCGGGGAAGCCGGGGTGGCGTTAATCAGTTCAAACAGTCCGTAGTTCAGATTTTCTAACATACCTTCGTTACTCTTTTGCAAACCAGGTGGAAACCAGGCCGTAAGCCACCACCTGTGAAAACCACACCCACCAACCTGCCCACAGGTTGTGCGAGAAGAAATGTGCCCCGCGCATCACCTGGCCATAGCCCATGACCAGCCCAAGCACAGCACCGGCGATCGCCATTCCCCAGGCCAGGCGAGGACGCTCGCGCCAGAAGGCGAAGAACAGTCCCATCACCATAAAGCCGCTGGAGGAGTGCCCCCCCGGAAAACAGCGGCCAGGCCCACTACCGAGGGGCGCTGAGTCAAACAGGGGATACGACAGCGCTTTACCGCCGTACTCCACCAGATCCCAGGGGCAGCTGTGGTGGCTGATGGCTTTCAGGATACCCACCACTGCCGTACCCAGCCCCATCAGCAGCGCTGCGGTGACTAATCGCGGACTGCGTTTGTACGCGCCGTAAAGCAGGGTGCCTGTCGCCACGGCAATGGTCATGTATTTCGCCAGTCGATGATTGAGCAGATCCAGCAGCGCGTTTTGCTGCAGCGGAAAATGCTGGCTCGCGGCGTCAAACCAGTAGCCCGTCAGCAGTCGGTCAAGGGTTTCATCCCGTGAAAGCCAGGTAAAAAGCCCGGCCAGAACCAGCAGCACAATAAGCTGATAACCATAAAAACGAACCGGTAACCGGTAAAGGGCTTTTGTCTTAGAAGTCTTTAAGTTAGACAATTCTGAAGCGGAGATGATTTGTGTCATAATTAAGGTCAATGACTGGAAAAGCCTAAGCATACGGATGGCAACTTAAGGAAACCTTAAACGACAGCGATTTGTGCCTTATTTCGGTACGGCGGCGCTAATCTGCTATCGCTGGTGCGGCCATTTCATTACACTCTGCGCGATTTTTTATCGGATATTGAGACTCCATGCTAAACCGTTCTTCTTCCCGCACGCGCCTCGGGCGTCAGGCGCTGCTGTTCCCGCTGTGTCTGGTGCTGTACGAATTCTCCACCTATATCGGTAACGATATGATCCAGCCCGGCATGCTGGCCGTGGTGGCGCAGTACAACGCCGGGATCGAGTGGGTACCCACCTCCATGACCGCCTATCTGGCGGGGGGGATGTTCTTGCAGTGGCTGCTTGGGCCGCTGTCGGATCGTATTGGCCGTCGTCCGGTGATGCTGACCGGGGTGGTGTGGTTTATCGTCACCTGCCTGGCGACCCTGCTGGCGCAAACCATCGAGCAGTTTATGGTGCTGCGTTTTTTACAGGGGGTGAGCCTGTGCTTTATCGGCGCTGTCGGTTACGCCGCCATCCAGGAGTCCTTTGAGGAGGCGGTGTGCATTAAAATCACCGCCCTGATGGCTAACGTGGCGCTGATTGCGCCCCTGCTCGGCCCGCTGGTGGGGGCGGCCTGGGTTCACGTCGCGCCGTGGGAGGGGATGTTCGTGCTGTTTGCCGCCCTGGCAGCGATTTCGTTTTACGGTCTGTTCCGCGCGATGCCGGAAACCGCGACCCGCATCGGGGAAAAGCTGTCACTCAAAGAGCTGGGGCGCGACTATAAACTGGTGCTGAAAAACGTGCGCTTTGTAGCGGGATCGCTGGCGATTGGTTTCGTCTGCCTGCCGCTGCTGGCATGGATTGCCCAGTCGCCGGTGATCATCATCAGCGGCGAAAAGCTCAGCAGCTATGAATATGGCCTGCTGCAGGTGCCGATTTTCGGCGCGCTGATTGTCGGTAACCTCGTGCTGGCCCGCCTGACGTCGCGGCGCAGCGTGCGCTCGTTAATCATCATGGGCGGCTGGCCGATTGTGATTGGGCTGGTGGTGGCCGCGGTGGCGACGGTGGTGTCATCCCACGCGTATCTGTGGATGACCGCCGGGCTGAGCATCTATGCGTTTGGTATTGGGCTGGCGAATGCCGGGCTGGTGCGCCTGACGCTGTTTGCCAGCGAGATGAGCAAAGGTACGGTGTCGGCGGCGATGGGGATGCTACAGATGCTGATCTTCACCGTCGGGATCGAAGTCAGTAAACACGCCTTCAGCAGCGGCGGCAACGGGCTGTTCAGCCTGTTCAATCTGGCGAACGGCATTCTGTGGCTGGGGCTGATGTTTGTGTTCCTGAAAGACAAGCGGGTGGGCAGTTCGTTACAGCCGGATTAAGCGGGCATGGTGCCCGCATTTTTGCCGGGTGGCGGCTGCGCCTTACCCGGCCTACGAAACTGCGGGCTTAATTGAACGGGGCCTCACGGTTTAACACGCGATCAATTACCTCCAACACCCCTTCGTCGTTGTTGTGCGGCGCTTCATAGCGGGCGACCGCCTTGATGTGATCCCGGGCATTCGCCATCGCAAAACTAAACCCGGCCTGAGACAGCATCTCCACGTCGTTGCCGCTGTCGCCAAAGGCGACCACTTCGCTGTTGTCGATGCCCCAGACTTCCTGCAACAGACGCAGACCGTTGGCTTTGTGGACCCCCGGCAGGATCAGGTCGATACTGCCGTGACCGGTGGTAACCGGCACCATAATATCGCTCAGCTTCTCATGGATCATCGCCTGAATGCGCGGGATCTCGTCGTCCGGCACGTTTAACCCAAACTTGAAGAAGATATCGTTAAAGTTGTCGAACTTCTCCACCTTTTCCAGCCGGTGATAATATTTGGCCGCCAGATCGTGAAAGGCTTCGCCATAGTGTTTCAGGGTGTAGGCGCTGCCTTTCCCGCAGGCGATAACTTCCACTTCCGGAATGGCGCAGAGGAACTCCGCCACGGTGGCGAACTGCTCCTGCGTCAGCTCGCCGTTGTAGACATCTTCCCCGGCGTTGACCACCCAGCCGCCGTTTTCGGCGACAAAGGCGATCTCATCGGCGATCTCCGGGAAAAAGGAGATCAGCTGGTAGTACTGGTTGCCGCTGGCGACCACAAACCGTATGCCCTGTTCCTTCATCTGCGCGTACTGGCGCAGAAAACGTGCGCGATTGTACTGCTTCGCATCGTTCAGGAAGGTGCCATCCATATCAACCGCAATAAGTTTAACGCTCATATCCATTCTCCATGGCAGATTTAGCCTGCGAATCCGGTTTGGCAACCGCCCTGGCGACCAGCGCGGCAATTATCACTAATCCTAATACCACCAGCATGGCGCTGCGTAAGCCGTAGTGCTCCCCGAGGAAGCCCAGCAGCGGCGGGCCCACCAGGAAGGCAAGATAGCCGGTGGTGGCCACTACGCTGACGCGCCCTGGCGCATCCGGGCCGGTGTCGCTGGCCGCGGAGATAGTCAGCGGGAAGCCGAGCGATGCACCCAGCCCCCACAGCACCACCGACACGCCGGCCACCCAGTCGACATCGACAAATATAATCAGGGCAATGCCCAGTCCGCCCAGCAGGGCGCTGGCGCGTACCACCGTCACGCGGCTGTAGCGGTCGATAAACCAGCCGCCGGTAAAGCGCCCGACGGTCATGCCCAGCGTAAACCCGGCGTAGATCAGCGAGCCGGAGGTAGGGCTGAAGCCGTGGCCGTCCACCATCAGCAGCGGCAGCCAGTCGTTCGCGGACCCTTCGGCAAAGGCCATTGCCAGCACCACCACGCCAATCAGCATCAGCTGCATATCGCGCCAGAAGGGCAGCCCTTTTTCACCCGATTTAGTCTCACCTGCGAGGTTCCGGCCGTTGCCGTCCGGGATGGCGGTGATCCCCAGCAGAACCGGGGCGATACAGACCAGCGCGGCCAGCAAAGTATGGGTGGTGGCAGCAATGCCGGAGGCGGTCAGCGCCATGCCGATACCGGCACCGGCCAGGGTGCCGAGGCTGTAAAAGCCGTGCATCATCGGCAGCACGGTTTTGTTCATCTCCTGCTCGATGGTGGCACCTTCGACGTTGATCGCCACTTCCGCTGCGCCAAAACTACCGCCAAACACCGTCAGCCCGAGGGCAAATGCCAGCGGGGAGGCGAACCACAGCGCAGCGCTAAGCATCATCATACCCACAATCGCGCAGCACATGGTGGTGCGGATCACGGTCCGGGTACCGAAGCGCTTAACCAGCCAGGCGGAACAGAGAATGCCGCTCATCGAGCCTATCGACAGGCCAAACAACACGATGCCCATCTCCGCCGTCGAGACCGACAAAATGTCGCGGATGGCTGGGGTGCGCGTGGCCCAGGAGGCCATTAACAGGCCGGGGATAAAGAAGAACATAAACAGCGCCCACAGGCGGCGTTGCAGAAGTTTGCGCGGTGAGATGACGGTCATGGGTTCGTTACCAGAAGGACAACATAGAAGACAACACTAGCAAGTTTGTGTACATTTGTACATAAATGCGCTGAGGTAAAAATGAACAGACGACCCAACGATCCGCAACGGCGGGAACGGATATTGCAGGCTACCCTCGACACCATCGCTGAGCATGGTCTCAACGCCGTCACCCATCGCAAAATCGCCAGCTGCGCCGGGGTGCCGCTGGGGTCGATGACCTACTATTTTTCCGGCATGGATGCGCTGCTTGAAGAGGCCTTCACCTGGTTTACGCAGCAGATGTCGGTCCAGTACCGCGAGTTCTTTGCCGGGGTGACGGGGCCGGAGATGGCCTGTGAGTCCATCACCACCCTGATTTACAGCTCCCAGGTCACCACGCCGCATAACATGGAGCTGATGTACCAGCTTTATGCCTTTATGAACCGCAGCCCCTCGTTAAAAACCGTGATGCAGGACTGGATGAAAACCAGCCAGACGACGCTGGAGCAGTGGTTCGATCCGATCACCGCCCGCGCGCTGGACGCCTTCATTGAAGGGATGACCCTGCATTTTGTCACCGACCGGCAGCCGCTCACGCGGGAAGCGTTACGGGTGATGGTGGGCAGGATAGCGGGGGTATAACAGGGTGATGTCCGCCGCGCAGCTACTCGTCGCGGGTCACATAGCCGAAATCAAAGCCCTGCAGTACATGTTCGCGCAGATATTGATTGACCGGATAGCTGTAGCTCTGTCCGATACTGACGGCATGCACCACCCGCAATACCGCTCCGCCACTGAGTGGTAAGGGTTCATCGGTAATGGAAATTTTGGCGCCCGCTAAACCGTCTTTCAGGTTCTGATAAGCCACGGATCCCGTGATGCTGTTATTGATGACGCCGAACGTGACCACCAGAGCCGCAATCAATGCCACGGGGAAGGCCAGCGGGTGGCGATTCAGGAACCGCACCGGGCGCGAGGCGCGACGGGTTAAGATTGCCGCCGTCAGGGGAACGAGGAGTAAATAGAGCAGTTTTGCCAGGTGCGTGAGCGCCCCCGCCAGAGAGAACATCAGCGCAATGGGCGGCACAATCACCGCCCGGGCAGCATCTTCACCCAGCTTTTCATTGACCCCACCGGCGCTATAGCTTGCTACAGCCGCCCGCAGCTCAGGTAATTGCCGCTTCACCGCCTCGTCAAGGTGGGGCGTGTGCAGCTCAAGGGCGAAGCTTTTCAACTTGTCAGTTAGCGGATACTCCTCCCGAACCAGCGTATTTGCCGGAAGCAGCAGCGTTTCACGTAATGCTTTTTGCACCACGTTCAGGCGGAAGAAGACGCCCCAGTCGAGTCGCTTAGGAATAGTCACGCCTTTGTAAACCACGGTCCGCTGGGCGAGGTACTTCTGTCGCGCAGCTTTCGCTACTGCGGCGTTAAAGCCGGAACGATCTGACGGCGACCAGTCATTGCTGACGGGAACACCCTGGCCGCGAACCTGATTGCGCACGGTAGCGTAATAACGTCGCGGGACGTTCCAGGTTTTCAGGCGCTTCGCCTCTAAGGAACGTTCATAGCGTTGCCAGGCTTTGGCCTGCTCAAGCCGTACCGTTTCACTGATATCCATCTCGTCGTTGTAGTAAGCGAGGTACTGTTTATGCACCTCTTCACGCGCTTCAAGCCAGGCTTTGTAGTAGCCCAGCAGCCCGCCTTCCCGCGCGCTGATGTTGTCGCGTAAATTCTGCTCCGTACCGCTTTCCAGCAGCTTACGGTAGCGATCGGAGGCGCTTAACAGGATCGGTAACGTTGCCAGAAACGCCTTTCCGGAGGGGCTGGTCCAGGTTTGTACTTGTCCACCGGCGCTGTCCAGCGGGATCCCCTCCAGCGTCTGCTGGCCTTCAATTAACGCGTGCTGGTAGAGCTGCGCCAGCAGGGACATCTGACGAAACTCCCCCGTGCTCTTCGACACCTGGCGTTCAATCACCCATTCCACCGCATGCCACGTCAGGGTGCCCGCGATCAGGCACAGCAGCAGCACTCCGCCGGTGCTGGCTTTGGCGGTAAGGTACGTGCCTCTTTTCTTTAGGCGTACAAGGCCCACCAGAGAGAACTGTAACACCAGCAGCGCCGCCGCGATGGCGGTTAAGGTCCGCCCGTAGCGTTCCATATGGTGGACTTCATCGGCCGTCGACACGCTGCCAACCAGATCCAGCAGGCGAGAGTTGAACGCCAGTTCACAAATGAGATAGGTGAGGGTAATGCCCGTCACCAGCCAGTTTTGCCAGGCGGGGAGCACCGATCGTTTGATGCCGTCCTGCCTCCATTGCTGCTCCTGAACCTGTTCGGTCATGACTTGAGCTCCAGGCTGGTCTGACGGGTTTTGGTCGGGGCATAGATTTCCGTCGGCAGGGAGTTGTCCAGCTCAGGCTGGGCAACTTTCGGCGGGAGCGGATCCACCGTTTTAGTCGGGGTACGTTTGACTGGCTTTGCCACGGGCTGCGCTTTCGTTTTGCGGGACGTTTTGACTTTCTCGTTACTGCTGCTCACCACGGTTTTCGGTGGCTGAACCGGGAGGCGGCGATGGTAAACCTCACCATGCTGCCAGTTGAACTGTTCGATCCGATTGCCGGTGAGGAAGTTCAGCTGCAGTTTGTCCGCGCTGGCGGTGATGTCCGGCCCGGCATCGCAGACCCCTGTGAAGGCCCACTCCTGGGAACGGGTGCTTTGCAGATCGACCAGGCGATACTGCGCCGGGCAGGAGGGGGTCGCCACTTTCAGCAGCAGCAAGGTGTGCCCTTCGATGTGATATTGATTGATGATCCGCGCCCAGCTGACGCCCTCGATTGGGCGCTCAATCATCAGATTGCTCCACTTCAGGCTGTAGCGACCGTTCAGCTCGCGTAATGCGCCGGTCGAGCCATCCGCCAGCGTAAACTGTCCCACTTCGTTTCCCAGCACGCTCGCCAGATCGGTATTAAAGAGAATTTTGCCGTTTTTATCGTAACGGACGGAACAGCCACTTAACCCAAGAATTAATCCCAGAATCAGAAAGCTACGCAGGGTTAAAGTGTGTCGTGACATATTCATCCGTAAGTCCGTTTTGGTTGGTTATTTTTTAGCAACCATCCATGAGAAAAATCTCAGGAAAGTTAACATGTTGTGACGAGGCGTCAATATCCAAATCTGGTGGGGGATCCAGGGGATGGGATCTGCCTGACTACGAGGAGGGTGAGGGGGCGTAAAGAACCGGGTTCCAGAAAATCTCCACAAATGTAAATTTTTGTGCAATTTACTCCGCGACGTTAATTTTAAGTATCTGATATTATTGAATTTTAAAGCATAGTCTGGTTTCCCCTTTCCCGACGGGCAACAAAACGCAGAAGGATACGCTACGCTTTGTAAATCCACCCTGCGGCAAGCGTTTTTACCCCTTCTGCGGACGTCGCCACCTAACACCGGGGAAGCCCCTATGACCCTTAGTCATGAAGATGATGTAAAAATGCTGCTGTCTGCGTTTGAACAGCGTCTGGAACAACTCTTGCCCGAGGGAGAGCAGGAGGGCCAGGTCTATGCGGCCATGCGTGAATCCATGCTTGTCGCCGGCAAGCGGATGCGCCCGCTGTTGTTGCTGCTGGCAGCAACGGATATGGGCTACAAAACCGAGCAGACCGGTCTTCTGGACCTGGCCTGCGCCATTGAGATGGTCCACGTCGCCTCCCTGATCCTGGACGACATGCCGTGCATGGACAACGCCATGCTCAGACGCGGGCGGCCAACGGTTCACTATCAGTACGGTGAAAACGTGGCGATCCTGGCGGCGGTGGCCCTGCTGAGTCACGCTTTCTGCGTGATCTCCCGCGCGCCTTCCCTGACGCACGAGGCAAGAGCGCGGGCGATTGCTGAGCTCTCGGCCTCGGTGGGGCATATGGGGCTGGTGCAGGGGCAGTTTCGCGATCTCAATGAGGCCCGCCAGAGCCGCAATGCCGATGAGATCCTGCTCACCAATGAGTTGAAAACCAGTAGCCTGTTCAATGCCACCCTGCAGCTGGCGGCCATCGCGGCCGATGCGCCGCCTCAGGTGAGCGAACGTCTGCGCTTTTTCGCCCGCGATCTCGGCCAGGCCTTCCAGCTGATTGATGACCTGACGGACGGCTCAACGGCCAACGGCAAAGATCCCCATCAGGATAAAGATAAATCGACGCTGGTCGCCGTGCTGGGGGCAGAAAGCGTGTTCCTGCGGCTGCGCGAGCATGTGCGCAGCGCCGATCAACATATTGCCACCGCCTGTCAGCCGGGAAATACCGCCCGCTACTATGTCCACGTCTGGTTTGAAAAACAGCTGATGCTTATCAGCCAGAGCCTGTCGTTATCCCTGTCGGAGTGTCAATGAGCAGCCTGTCGCAACGTAAAAGCGATCATCTCGATATCGTACTGAACGGCGCACCCGGCGCAAAAAAGTGTACCAACGGCTTTGAAAAATGGCGCTTCGGCCACTGCGCGCTGCCCGAACTGCATCTGGATGATATCGATCTCACGACCAGGCTGTTGGGTCGCACCCTGAATGCGCCGCTGCTGATCAGCTCCATGACCGGTGGCACCCGCCGGGCAAGCCAGATCAATCAGCATCTGGCCCTCGCCGCGCAGGCGCTGGGGCTGGCGATGGGGGTGGGATCCCAGCGCGTGGCGCTGGAGAGCGAGGCAAATTATGGCCTGACGCGCGAGCTACGATCCGTTGCCCCGGACGTGGTGCTGATGGCCAACCTGGGTGCAGCGCAAATCGCTGGCCGCCAGGGCCTCGACTATGCCAGACGCGCCGTAGAGACGCTTTCGGCAGATGCGCTGATTATCCACCTCAACCCGCTGCAGGAGGCGCTACAGCATGGCGGGGATCGCAACTGGTGCGGAGTGATCGCCGCCATTCAGCAGACCGTCGAGGCGCTGCACGTCCCGGTGGTGGTTAAAGAGGTGGGCAACGGGATTTCGGTACCGGTTGCCCGTCAGCTGGCCGCGGCGGGGGTGGCGATGCTGGATGTCGCCGGCGCAGGCGGCACCAGCTGGGCGGCAGTAGAGGGCGAACGCGCCGTCACTGCCCACGACCGGGCGGTGGCGATGGCCTTTGCCGACTGGGGGATCCCTACTGCGACGGCCTTACAGGATCTGCATCAGGCCCTGCCCGACATGCCGCTGGTGGCCTCGGGCGGGATCGCCAACGGTATCGAGGTGGCTAAAGCGATCCGCCTGGGTGCCAGCCTGGGGGGGCAGGCGGCCGGGGTGCTGCAAAGCGCGTTAATCTCCCCCGAGGCGGTCATCGATCATTTCCAGGTGATCATCGACCAGCTGCGCGTCGCCTGTTTCTGCACCGGGAGCGCCAATCTGGCGCAGCTGCGTCAGGCCCCGCTGGTGGCCCAGACCTGATGGCGCACGAATGGGATCTTATATTAGCGGGCGGAGGGCTGGCGAACGGCCTGATCGCGCTGCGGCTGTGGCAACAGCGCCCGGAGCTGCGGGTGCTGCTCCTCGAAGCCGACGACCTGCCAGGGGGGAATCATACCTGGTCCTTTCATGAAGGTGACATTACCCCCGGCCAGCATCAGTGGATTGCCCCTTTAATTGCGCATCGCTGGCAGGGGTACGACGTCCGCTTTCCCGACCTCAACCGGACCCTTGCCGGAGAGTATCTCAGCATCACCTCCGCGCGTTTTGCCGCCGTGCTGACCGAGGCCGCTGATTTGAACCTCCACACTCACGCCGTCGTGACCGCACTCACCCCGGAGACGGTGACGCTTGCCGACGGTACCCGGTTCCAGGCCCGGGCGGTGATTGATGGCCGGGGCTACACGCCGGACAGGCACCTCAACACCGGCAGCCAGTCATTCCTCGGCCAGGAGTGGCGTCTGCGCCAGCCGCACGGCCTGACCCGGCCGATACTGATGGACGCCACGGTCAATCAGCAGGATGGATACCGTTTTGTCTATACCCTCCCGCTTTCTGCCACCGAACTGCTGATCGAAGATACCCACTACATTGACGCCGCCGAACTGCATCTCAGCGCCGCGCGGCAGCACATTGCTGACTATGCCCGCCAGCAGGGCTGGTGCCTGGCGAGCCTGATTCGGGAAGAGCAGGGCCATCTGCCGATTATGCTGGGGGGCGATTTCCCGGCCTACTGGCAGGCGCGGGAGCCGCAGCCGTGCAGCGGCCTGCGCGCCGGGCTGTTTCACGCCACCACCGGCTACTCGTTGCCGCACGCGGTGGCGCTGGCCGAGGCCATCGCCAACACCGCGGAGATTAGCGCGGCGGCGATCTTTGCCGTTATTCATCGCTATGCCCGCCGCCAGTGGCATGCGCAGCGTTTTTTCCGCGCCCTGAACCGCATGCTGTTCCTGGCGGGAGATGCCGATAAACGCTGGCAGGTGATGCAGCGTTTTTACTCTCTTAACGAAGGGCTGATTGCCCGCTTTTACGCCGGGCAACTGACCCTGGCCGATAAAGCGCGGATCCTGGCAGGTAAGCCCCCCGTTCCCGTTGGCGAAGCGATGCTCGCCGTACTGAAACTCACTCCCCGGATGCGAGCGTTTCACCATGAATAAAACAGTGATTATTGGTGCCGGTTTTGGCGGACTAGCGCTGGCCATTCGGCTGCAGGCGCAGGGCATTGCCACCCTTCTGCTGGAGCAGCGGGACAAGCCCGGCGGACGCGCGTACGTTTATCAGGATAAAGGATTCACCTTTGACGCCGGACCGACGGTGATCACCGATCCCAGCGCCATCGAAGAGCTGTTTACCCTCGCCGGAAAGCGGATGGCGGATTATGTCGATCTGCTGCCGGTCACGCCGTTCTATCGCCTGTGCTGGGAGACGGGCGAGGTGTTTGATTACGACAATGTGCAGACCCGGCTGGAGGAGCAGATCAGACGCTTCAACCCGCGCGATGTGGAGGGGTACCGCAAGTTTCACGCCTACTCGCGGGAGGTGTTTAACGAGGGCTATCTCAAGCTCGGTACGGTGCCGTTTCTCTCTTTCCGCGATATGCTCCGCGCCGCGCCGCAGCTCACCCGCCTGCAGGCCTGGCGCAGCGTCTACGGCATGGTCTCGCGCTTTATCGAGAATGAGCAGCTGCGGCAGGCGTTCTCCTTTCATTCCCTGCTGGTGGGGGGTAACCCTTTTGCCACCTCGTCCATTTACACCCTGATCCACGCCCTTGAGCGGGAGTGGGGCGTCTGGTTTGCCCGGGGCGGAACCGGGGCGCTGGTGCAGGGGCTGGTGAAGCTCTATCAGGATCTCGGCGGCGAGCTGCGGCTGAATGCCGAAGTGACCCGGCTGGTGGCCGAGGGCGACCACATTCGCGCCGTGGAGCTAAAAGACGGCCAGACCATCCCGACCGCCGCGGTGGCCTCCAACGCCGACGTGGTGCATACCTATGAGAAGCTGCTGGGGCATCATCCGGCGGGGGCGGCGCGGGCGGCATCGCTCAAGCGCAAGCGGATGAGTAATTCCCTGTTTGTGCTCTATTTTGGCCTGAACAAGCAGCACCATCTGGCGCACCACACCGTCTGTTTCGGGCCACGCTACAAAGAACTGATCGACGACATCTTTAATAAAAACGCCCTGGCGGACGATTTTTCCCTCTATCTGCACGCCCCCTGCGTCACCGATCCCTCCCTGGCACCGCCGGGGTGCGGCAGCTATTACGTGTTAGCCCCGGTGCCCCACCTGGGCACTGCGGATCTCGACTGGGACGTGGAGGGGCCGCGCCTGCGCGACCGGATTTTTGCTTATCTGGAAGCCCACTACATGCCGGGGCTGCGCAGCCAGCTGGTGACCCACCGCATCTTCACCCCCTTCGATTTTCGTGACCAGTTGGGAGCTCATCTGGGCTCCGCCTTCTCTGTCGAACCGATCCTGCGCCAGAGCGCCTGGTTCCGGCCGCACAATCGCGACAGCCGGATCCCCAACCTTTACCTGGTCGGAGCGGGAACCCATCCGGGCGCGGGTATTCCCGGGGTGATCGGGTCGGCCAAAGCCACCGCAGGGCTGATGCTGGAGGCGCTCTCCCGATGAACACCTCCCTGATGGATCACGCGATCGACACTATCGCCGTGGGCTCGAAAAGCTTTGCCACCGCGGCGAAGCTCTTCGATCCGGCCACCCGGCGCAGCGTGCTGATGCTCTACGCCTGGTGCCGCTATTGCGACGACGTGATCGACGGCCAGGAGCTGGGGTTTAACGTCACGCCCGTGGACAGCACCCTGCCAGAACAGCGGCTGGAGATGCTCAAAAATCAGACCCTGCGCGCGTGGGAAGGAGGCGAAATGAGCGAACCCGCTTTCGCCGCCTTTCAGGAGGTAGCCCTCGGCCACAACATCCCGCTCCAGCTGGCTTACGACCATCTTGATGGCTTTGCCATGGACGTGCGCGAGACCCATTACGAGACCTTCGATGACACCCTGCAGTACTGCTATCGTGTGGCGGGGGTGGTGGGGCTGATGATGGCCCGGGTGATGGGCGTGCGTGATGAAGCCGTGCTCGACCGTGCCTGTGATTTAGGCCTGGCGTTTCAGCTGACCAATATCGCCAGGGATATCGTGGAGGATGCCCGGGTGGGCCGCTGTTATCTGCCCGCCCGGTGGCTGGCAGAGGAGGGTATCCCGGCTGATGCGCTTGAGCGCGCTGAGATGCGCCCGAAGCTGGCCCGGCTGGCCTACCGGCTGGTGGCGGAAGCCGAACCCTATTACGCCTCTGCCCGCGCGGGGCTGGCCGGGCTGCCCCTGCGATCCGCCTGGGCGATTGCCTCGGCGCATGGGGTGTACCGTGAGATTGGCATTAAGGTGAGCGCGGCGGGTTCCCGCGCCTGGGAAAGACGGCAGGGAACCAGCGCGATTGAGAAATCAGGATTACTGCTGAAAGGCGCCGGGCAGGCGCTCACTTCTCGTTTTGCGACGCCGGCACCGCGTCCGGCCGGGCTCTGGCAGCGTCCGCGCTAGCCGCATTACGCGCCTTGCGCTGGCGTAGCGTCGCCTGCAATTTTTCAACCGGCGGCGCATACAGAAAACCAAAGGAGACGCACTCCTCTTTGCCCCGCACCGCGTGGTGCAGGCGGTGCGCCAGATACAGGCGCTTGAGGTATCCCCGACGCGGGATATAGCGGAACGGCCAGCGCTGATGCACCAGCCCGTCGTGCACCATAAAGTAGAGCGCGCCGTAAGCCGTCATCCCGGCCCCAATCCACTGTAGCGGCCACAGACCCCATGTCCCCAGCGCAATCAGCACTATCGCCAGCACGGCGAACACCACCGCGTAGAGATCGTTCACCTCAAACCAATGGGTGCGCGGCTCGTGATGTGATTCATGCCATCCCCACCCCCAGCCGTGCATGATGTACTTATGCGCAAGGGCGGCGACTAACTCCATGGCGGCAACGGTTAATAGCACGATTGCGGTGTTGTACAACGCGAGCATTGGTACTCCTTGGGCTCGGGGAATGTTGGTCTCAGGTATTAAGCGTAACAGGTAATTGGGGGGAAGGGTGGGGCGGGGGAGCGTTGATTTCATGCCTGAACGGCAGGCAACAAAAAACCCATCAACCTTGAACCAAAACGGCGGGGTTGATGGGCTCCACAAATTGGGGACATCAAAGAAAAGCAGTGGCAATAGTTATGACTGACGTCTGGCAGAAAAGTTCGGCACATCGCGAATTTTTTTCGCCCTTGCGCAAATTTCTCCCTTACCCCAGCCCCGGCCAGATGATGATGATCAAGGTCCCCGCCAGGGTTAACAGCACGTTAGCGATGGCATAGGTGCCTGCGTATCCCAGCGCGGGAATGTTGCTGCGTGCGGTATCGCTGATGATTTCCATCGCGGGCGCACAGGTGCGGGCCCCCATCATCGCGCCAAACAGCATCGCGCGGTTCATGCGCAGCACGTAGGCGCCGAACAGGAAACAGATCACCACCGGCACCAGGCTGACGATCAACCCGGCCACCAGCATCTGCCAGCCTACGGCACCCAGGCTGTGGCCAATGCCGCTGCCCGCGCTTAAGCCGACGCCTGCCATAAACACCATCAGGCCAAACTCTTTCACCATGTTCAGCGCGCCCTGCGGGATATAGCCGAAGGTCGGGTGGTTGGCTCGCAGGAAGCCGAGCATGATCCCGGCGAACAGCAGACCGGCGGCGTTGCCGATACCGAAGCTAAAGTTGCTGAACTGGAAGGTGATCATCCCGATCATCAGGCCGACGATAAAGAAGGCGCAGAAGGCCAGCAGGTCGGTCACCTGGCTGTGAATGGAGATAAAGCCGATGCGGTCGGCGACGGTCTTCACGCGGCGCGTGTCGCCGCTCACCTGCAGCACATCGCCCTTGTTCAGAACGATGTTGTCATCAATCGGCATCTCAATCTGACTGCGGATCACCCGGTTAAGGAAGCACCCGTGATCGGTCAGCTTGAGCTGCGCCAGGCGGCGGCCCACGGCGTTGTGGTTTTTGACCACGATCTCTTCGGTGACGATGCGCATGTCGAGCAGGTCGCGGTCGAACACCTCTTTGCCGTTACGGAAGCTGGGATCGAGACGGGCGTGCGCATCCGGATAACCCACCAGCGCAATGTCGTCGCCCATCTGCAGCACCGCGTCGCCGTCCGGGTTCGCCAGAATGCCGTTGCGGCGAATACGTTCGATATAGCAGCCGGTCTGACGATAGATCCCCAGCTCGCGCAGGTTTTTACCATCCGCCCAGGCCACCAGCTCCGGGCCGACGCGGTAGGCGCGGATCACCGGAAGATAGACTTTGCGTTTGCTGTCAGTATCCAGACCGCGCTCGCGGGCGATCTGCTGGGCGCTGGTCTGCAGATCCTGATGCTGTAATTTTGGCAGATAGCGCGCGCCGACAATCAGGCTCACCAGACCAATCAGATAGGTCAGGGCATAGCCGAGGCTGAGGTGATCCAGCGCCAGCGACAGCTGGGCGTTATCCAGCCCGAGATGGCGCAGCGTATCCCCGGCACCCACCAGCACCGGCGTGGAGGTCATCGACCCGGCCAGCATCCCCGCCGTCAGGCCGATATCCCAGCCAAAGAGTTTGCCTAAACCCAGCGCGATGAGCAGGGCGCTGCCGACCATCACCAGCGCCAGCATCAGATAATTTTTACCGTCGCGGAAGAAAATAGAAAAAAAGTTGGGTCCGGCTTCGACGCCGACACAAAAAATAAACAGCATAAAGCCCAGATTCAGGGCGTCGGTGTTAATGCTGAAATGCTGCTGGCCTAATAATAACGAAACGACTAAAACGCCAATAGAATTACCGAGTTGGATCGACCCGAGACGTAATTTACCCAGGCAAAGACCCAGAGCCAGTACCACAAATAATAACAGGATGTAATTCCCGTTTAACAATTCTGCGACGTTTATGTTCACGGAGGATAACTTTTCGTTTACCAGTAAGTGGTTGAATGGGTGGGATATTTAGGCTACTGTTTTGCACTGTAGGAGAAGGAGTAACACTCCTGACCGCGTATTATAATATATCCCACAAAGTAATATCAAACTATTAGTTAATTTTTAACAAATATCACCGTTGATAGCGATGACGTAATGCCGTGCTGATTTTGGCAAGGAATGCCGGGAGACTCAACTAATTGGCGTCCGAAGGACGAAAAAGTATTAGTCCGCAATGACAGGGGGATAGGTTGAATATTAAACGTAACTGGTCTGGAGTGGCGTGCTGCTTTTTACTGTTCACCGCGGTTTGCGTCTGTCTGACGTTTAAGGTGAGGGGGGCGTTTATATCCGCTGGTTACCCTGGACTGGGATTACTCTTCTTCATCTTACCGGGCATCGCAGCCAGCTTCTTCTCCCGTGGCGGAGAGGTGATCAGGCCGCTGATAGGGGCGATCCTCGCCGCGCCGGTCTGCCTGGTGGTAATGCGAATGATGTTTATCTCGTCGCGCTCGCTGGTGCAGGAGCTGGCCTGGCTGTTGAGTGGCGTTTTCTGGTGTGCGTTAGGAGCGTTGTTCTTTCTGTTTGTGCGCCGGGCGCTGGAGAACCGCCGCGAGAAAGTAAAAACGCCCTCAGAGTGAGGGCGTGAAAGGCTTACTGGGCAGCGAACAGCCCCAGGTGCTCTTTGGCGTAGGCTTCAAAATCGGTAAAGCCGCCGATGTGGTTCTGGTCGAGGAAAATCTGCGGAACGGTTTCAACCGGTTTACCGACAGTTTTTTCCAGATCGGCTTTGCTGATGCCTTCGGCATGAATGTCCACGTAGCGATAGTTAAAATCGTCACGCTCAGCGGTCAGTTTTTCTGCCAGATCTTTTGCGCGCACACAGTAAGGGCAACCCGGACGTCCAAAAATCACTGCAAACATGTTTTCTCTCCTGAAACTAAGCCAGACGGCGAATGACGCTATATTGCCGATAACTGTCGGTAATTAAAAGCAGGTTCTGCCTGTTACATTGATATCTTCAGGCTATGTTTGGCCAATTACAGCCTCCTTTTCTTTGCCTATACTGGCAAAATATCAGTAACGCCCGAAAAGAGAGACAAGATGACGCCAGTGATTGATCTGCTACGTTCCCACCGCTCCATCCGCCATTTTACCCAGGAACCCATCAGCGATGCCCAGCGCGAGGCCATTATTGCCGGCGCGCAGGGGGCCTCCAGCTCCAGCTTCCTGCAGTGCAGCTCTATTATCCGCATCACCGACCCGGCGATGCGTGAACAGCTGGTGACGCTTACCGGCGGGCAACAGCATGTCGCCCAGGCGGCGGAGTTCTGGGTCTTCTGCGCCGACTTCAACCGCCATCTGCAAATCTGCCCTGAGGCACAGCTTGGTCTGGCTGAGCAACTGCTGCTCGGCGTGGTGGATACCGCGATGCTGGCGCAGAACGCGATGACCGCGGCGGAGTCGCTGGGGCTGGGTGGCGTCTACATCGGCGGCATCCGCAACAGCATTGAGGCGGTGACCGAACTGCTGCAGCTGCCGAAGCACGTTCTGCCGCTGTTTGGCCTGTGCCTCGGCTGGCCTGCGGATAACCCGGACGTCAAGCCGCGCCTGCCTGCGGCGATGGTGGTGCATGAAAACCACTACCAGCCGGTCGATCAAGAGGTGCTGGCCCAGTACGACGAGGAGCTGGCGAACTACTACCTCAGCCGCGCGACCAATAACCGTCGCGACACCTGGAGCGACCATATCCGGCGCACCATCATCAAAGAAAACCGTCCGTTTATTCTCGACTATTTGCATAAACAGGGCTGGGCGACGCGATAAGTCCATTCATCCTGCGCCTGCCTGCGTGTATGATACGCAGGCTTTTACCGGATTATGTCTGAGAGGTGCAGGGTGAAAATTGCCATATTGTCCCGGGATGGAACGCTCTATTCGTGTAAACGCCTGCGTGACGCGGCGGAGCAGCGCGGCCATCAGGTCGACATCCTCGATCCGCTGTCCTGCTATATGAATATCAGCCCGGCGGCCTCCTCCATTCACTATAAAGGGCGTCAGCTACCGCACTTTGACGCGGTTATCCCGCGCATTGGATCGGCCATCACCTTTTACGGCACCGCCGCGCTGCGCCAGTTTGAGCTGCTTGGCAGCTATCCGCTGAATGAATCCGTAGCCATCACCCGGGCGCGGGACAAGCTCCGCTCTTTACAGCTGCTGGCCCGTCAGGGGATCGACCTGCCGATCACCGGCATTGCCCACTCCCCCGACGACACCAGCGATCTGATCGAGATGGTGGGCGGTGCGCCGCTGGTGGTTAAGCTGGTGGAAGGCACCCAGGGGATTGGCGTGGTGCTGGCCGAAACCCGTCAGGCGGCAGAGAGCGTGATCGATGCGTTTCGCGGCCTGAATGCGCACATTCTGGTGCAGGAGTACATCCAGGAGGCGAAAGGGCGCGACATTCGCTGCCTGGTGGTGGGCGATGAAGTGGTTGCGGCCATCGAACGCCAGGCCAAAGAGGGCGATTTTCGCTCCAACCTGCACCGGGGCGGCGTTGCCCGGGTGGTCGAGATCACCGCCCGCGAGCGGGAGATCGCCCTTAAGGCCGCCCAGACGCTGGGGCTCGATATAGCCGGGGTCGATATCTTACGTGCCGATCGCGGGCCGCTGGTGATGGAAGTGAATGCCTCACCGGGGCTGGAAGGCATTGAGAAAACCACCGGGATGGATATCGCCGGGAAGATGATCGGCTGGATAGAGCGCCAGGCCACGCCGGAGTTTTGCCTGAAAACGGGCGGATAACCGACCTGACACGCACAGTTATTTTTTAAGAGGTTCCACCGTTATGGATTCACTTGTAGTACCGACACTTGATACCTTGCGTCACTGGCTCGACAACATGGGCGTCAGCTTTTTCGAATGCGACACCTGCCAGGCGCTGCACCTGCCGCACATGCAAAATTTTGACGGTGTGTTTGATGCCAAGCTCGATCTGATTAACGACGTCATTCTTTTTTCCGCGCTGGCGGAGGTCAAACCCTCAGCGTTGCTGGCGTTAGCATCGGATTTGTCGGCCATCAATGCCAGTTCTTTGACGGTGAAAGCATTTCTCGATATACAGGATGATAATCTGCCAAAGCTGGTGGTTTGCCAGTCTTTATCCGCAGCCGTTGGGCTGACTTTCCCGCAGTTCGCGGCGTTCGTTCAGCAGAGCGAAGAGCAGATCTCCATGGTGATGCTTGAAGCCAGCGCCCATCATCTGCTGTACAACACCGAAGAGGGCGCTGAGCAGCCTGAATCTTCGGGCAATTTTCTGCACTAAAGCTGTCTGACTTTTAGGCAGTCGCTGTCGTGGCGGCTGCATAACCCCCGCGTTTCTGCTGCATTTAACCTTTCTTTAAAGAATTATTCACCGCCATCCTGCCAATTCGGCTTATCACATAGACATTTACTGCATAAAAAATTGTTAAAAGGCGTTTTTTAATCTGAGCTATAGCTACGGAGACAAGCTACAGTTTATTCTTGCGATGCTGTTAAATGCGAGCAGATACTGCCACCCGAGTAACATCTTCTGCTGCAGACAGAGTGATAAATTATGCACGTTTCTTGCATAGGCTAAGAGTGTTCATTTTTGGTGCGTTTGTTAACGCGCTTTCAGAAGGATTACCGCTATGATCGCTTTAAATAAAAAATGGTTATCGGGTCTGGTTGCAGGTGCTCTGATGGCGGTCTCTGCCGGCACCCTTGCTGCTGAACAAAAAACGCTGCATATCTATAACTGGTCTGATTATATCGCCCCGGACACGGTGGCGAATTTCGAAAAAGAGACCGGCATTAAAGTCGTCTACGACGTCTTCGATTCCAACGAAGTGCTGGAAGGCAAACTGATGGCGGGCAGCACCGGCTTCGACCTGGTGGTGCCGTCAGCCAGCTTCCTTGAGCGCCAGCTCTCTGCGGGCGTGTTCCAGCCGCTGGATAAAAGCAAACTGCCGGGCTGGAAAAACCTCGATCCCGAGCTGCTGAAACTCATCGCCAAACACGATCCGGACAACAAATACGCCATGCCGTACATGTGGGCCACCACCGGTATTGGCTACAACGTCGAGAAAGTGAAACAGGTGCTGGGTGCCGATGCGCCGGTGAACAGCTGGGATCTGGTGCTGAAGCCAGAGAACCTCGAGAAGCTGAAAAGCTGCGGCGTGTCGTTCCTCGATGCCCCGGAAGAGGTATTTGCCACCGTCCTGAACTACCTCGGCAAGGATCCTAACAGCACCAAAGCGGATGACTACACCGGCCCGGCCACCGACCTGCTGCTGAAGCTACGTCCAAATATCCGTTACTTCCACTCGTCTCAGTACATCAACGATCTGGCGAACGGTGATATCTGCGTCGCCATCGGCTGGGCAGGGGATGTGCTCCAGGCGGCGAATCGCGCCAAAGAGGCGAAAAATGGCGTGAATATCGCGTATTCGATCCCGAAAGAGGGGGCAATGGCCTTCTTTGACGTCTTCGCGATGCCTGCCGATGCGAAAAACAAAGACGAAGCCTATCAGTTCCTGAACTACCTGCTGCGTCCGGACGTTATTGCCCATATCTCAGACCACGTCTTCTACGCCAACGGCAACAAAGAGGCGACCTCGCTGGTCAGCGCTGAAGTGCGTGATAACCCGGGCATCTATCCCCCAGCTGACGTGCGCGCCAAAATGTTCACCCTGAGCGTTCAGGAGCCGAAAATCGACCGCGTCCGCACCCGTGCGTGGACCAAAGTGAAAAGCGGTAAATAACCGCTCCTCGTAGGCCGGGTAAGCGTACCGCCCCCGGCAACAGGCGCACCGTTCTGGTGCGCCTGCACCAGTTTGATTGATGCCGGAGAGCACCCCGTGAACGACGCGATCCCCCGCCCGCAGGCGAAAACCCGTAAAGCGCTGACCCCGCTGCTGGAAATCCGTAACCTGACCAAATCCTTTGATGGTCAGAATGCCGTGGATGATGTCAGCCTGACTATCTACAAAGGTGAAATTTTTGCCCTGCTGGGCGCATCTGGCTGCGGGAAATCGACGTTGCTGCGTATGCTGGCCGGGTTTGAACAGCCCAGCGCCGGGCAGATAATGCTCGACGGCGTGGATCTCTCCCAGGTACCGCCGTATCAGCGTCCTATCAATATGATGTTCCAGTCTTACGCCCTGTTCCCGCACATGACCGTGGAGCAGAACATCGCCTTTGGCCTGAAGCAGGACAAAATGCCGAAGGCCGACATCGCCGCCCGCGTCGCCGAGATGTTGAGCCTGGTGCATATGCAGGAGTTCGCGAAGCGTAAACCGCACCAGCTCTCGGGCGGCCAGCGTCAGCGTGTGGCCCTGGCCCGCAGCCTGGCGAAGCGGCCTAAGCTGCTGCTGCTGGATGAGCCGATGGGGGCGCTGGATAAAAAACTGCGCGACCGCATGCAGCTGGAGGTGGTGGATATTCTCGAGCGTGTGGGGGCCACCTGCGTGATGGTGACCCACGACCAGGAAGAGGCGATGACCATGGCCGGACGCATCGCGATCATGAACCGCGGCAAGTTCGTGCAGATTGGCGAGCCGGAAGAGATCTACGAGCACCCGACCACCCGCTACAGCGCTGAGTTTATCGGCTCCATGAACGTCTTCGAGGGGCTGCTGAAAGCCCGTGAAGAGGACGGGCTGGTGCTCGACTCCCCGGGGTTGATCCACCCGCTGAAGGTCGCGGCCGACAATTCGGTGGTGGACAACGTGCCCGTGTACGTAGCCCTGCGCCCGGAAAAAATCACCCTCTGCGATGCCCCGCCCGCCGACGGCTACAACTTTGCGGTGGGGGAGGTGGTGCACATTGCCTATCTCGGCGATCTCTCCATCTATCACGTGCGTCTCAAGAGCGGGCAGATGATCAGCGCCCAGCTGCAGAACACTTACCGCTACCGCAAAGGGCTGCCGACCTGGGGCGACGAAGTGCGTCTGTGCTGGGAAGCGGACAGCTGCGTTGTGCTGACGGTATAAGGAGCGGCGATGAGCAAACCTGAACCTGCGACCCGCGTAGCGGCGGGCATTGATACCAGCTGGCTGACCCGCATGCAGATGGCCCACGGGCGCAAGCTGGTGATCGCCCTGCCTTACGTGTGGCTGATCCTGTTGTTCCTGCTGCCGTTCCTGATTGTGTTTAAAATCAGCCTGGCAGAGATGGCGCGGGCGATCCCGCCCTACAGCGATCTGGTGGAGTGGGGGGACAGCCAGCTGTCGATCATGCTCAACCTGGGCAACTTCCTGCAGCTGACCGACGATCCGCTCTATTTTGAGGCCTATCTGCAGTCATTGCAGGTGGCGGCGATCTCGACCCTCTGCTGTCTGCTGCTGGCCTACCCGCTGGCCTGGGCGGTGGCGCACAGCAAGCCGTCGACGCGTAATATCCTGCTGCTGCTGGTGATTTTGCCCTCCTGGACCTCGTTCCTGATCCGCGTTTATGCCTGGATGGGGATCCTGAAGAACAACGGGGTGCTGAACAACGTCCTGCTGTGGCTGGGGGTTATCGATCAGCCCCTGACCATTCTGCATACCAATCTGGCGGTCTATATCGGCATCGTGTACGCCTATCTGCCGTTTATGGTGCTGCCGATCTACACCGCCCTGACGCGCATCGACTATTCGCTGGTGGAAGCGGCGCTGGATCTCGGTGCTCGTCCGATGAAAACCTTCTTCACCGTGATTGTGCCCCTGACCAAAGGCGGGATTATCGCCGGGTCAATGCTGGTGTTTATTCCGGCAGTGGGGGAGTTCGTGATCCCGGAACTGCTCGGCGGCCCTGACAGCATCATGATTGGCCGGGTGCTGTGGCAGGAGTTCTTCAATAACCGCGACTGGCCGGTGGCCTCGGCGGTGGCGATCGTGATGCTGCTCCTGCTGATCGTGCCGATCATGTGGTTCCACAAGTACCAGCAGAAACAGATGGGAGATCACGGATGAACAACTTACCGGTAGTGCGCTCGCCGTGGCGGATCCTGATCCTGGTGATAGGTTTTACCTTCCTGTATGCCCCGATGCTGATGCTGGTGATTTACTCCTTCAACAGCTCGAAGCTGGTGACGGTGTGGGCGGGCTGGTCCACGCGCTGGTACGGCGAGCTGTTCCATGACGAGGCGATGATCAGCGCGGTAGGGCTCAGCCTGACCATTGCCGCCTGCGCGGCGACGATGGCGGCGATCCTCGGCACCATCGCCGCGGTGGTGATGGTGCGCTTTGGCCGTTTCCGCGGTGCCAACGGTTTTGCCTTCATGATCACCGCCCCGCTGGTGATGCCCGACGTTATCACCGGCCTGTCGCTGCTGCTGCTGTTTGTGGCGATGGGGCACGCCATCGGCTGGCCGTCGGATCGCGGCATGCTCACCATCTGGCTGGCCCACGTCACCTTCTGTACCGCCTATGTGGCGGTGGTCATCTCCTCGCGCCTGCGCGAGCTGGATCACTCCATTGAAGAGGCGGCGATGGATCTCGGGGCCACGCCGCTGAAGGTGTTCTTCATCATTACCCTGCCGATGATCATGCCGGCGGTGGTCTCCGGCTGGCTGCTGGCCTTTACCCTGTCGCTGGACGACCTGGTGATCGCCAGCTTTGTCTCCGGCCCGGGGGCGACCACGCTGCCGATGCTGGTCTTCTCCAGGGTGCGCATGGGGGTCAACCCGGAGATCAACGCCCTGGCGACCCTGATTCTGGGCGTGGTCGGCATCATCGGCCTGATTGCCTGGTATCTGATGGCGCGGTCTGAAAAACAGCGACAGCGCGATATCCAGCGTGCAAGGCGTGGCTGAAGCGCCTAAAATCTGCAAAGAAGCGTAATTGAGATGCCGCGTTATCGCGGCATCGTTTCATGGAAGACATCACGTTGGGATTTTTCACTAAAACAAGTCGGTCACATGCCCGCCTGAATGTTCCTGCTCTGGTGCAGGTGGCGGCGCTCGCCATTATTATGATCCGCTGCCTCGATGTGTTTATGATTTTCAATACCCTGGGCGTGCGCGGCATGGGCGAGTTCATTCACCGCAGCGTCCAGACATGGAACCTGACGCTGGTCTTCTTCGCCAGCCTGATGCTGGTGTTTATCGAGATCTTCTGCGCCTTCTCGCTGGTAAAAGGGCGTAACTGGGCGCGGATTGTCTACCTGCTGACCCAGGTTGTCGCCACCGGCTATCTGTGGGCCGCGTCGCTGGGCTACGGTTATCCGGAACTGTTCAGCATCCCCGGCGAGTCAAAACGCGAGATTTTCCGCACCCTGGTGATGCAAAAGCTGCCCGACATGCTGGTGCTTGGCCTGCTGTTTGTCCCCGCGGCCAGCCGACGGTTTTTCCGTCTGCAATAACGTGTATAATCGCTGCCCCCAGACGTATTAAGGTTTCGTTATGCAGTGCGCACTCTATGACGCCGGTCGCTGCCGCTCCTGTCAGTGGATAGAGCAGCCGGTCTCTTCTCAACTTTCCGCCAAAATGACCGATCTGCAGGCTTTACTGTCTGGCCTGCCGGTGGCGGAGTGGTGCGCGCCGGTCAGCGGGCCGGAGCAGGCGTTTCGCAATAAAGCCAAAATGGTGGTCAGCGGCAGCGTCGAAAAACCGCTCCTCGGGATGATGCACCGCGACGGCACCCCTGTCGATCTGACCGACTGCCCGCTCTATCCGGCGTCGTTCGCCCCGGTCTTTGCCGCCCTGAAACCCTTTATTGCTCGTGCGGGCCTCACGCCCTATAACGTGGAGCGCAAGCGCGGAGAGCTGAAGTACATTCTGCTCACCGAAAGCCAGCTTGATGGCGCAATGATGCTGCGCTTCGTGCTGCGATCCGACGCCAAGCTGCCCCAGCTGCGCGCGGCGCTGCCGGGTTTGCAGGCGCAACTGCCGCAGCTGAAGGTGATTACCGCCAACATCCAGCCGGTGCATATGGCGATCATGGAGGGCGAGGAGGAGATCTTCCTCACGGAGGCCCAGGCGCTGGCGGAACGGTTTAACAACGTGCCGCTGTGGATCCGCCCGAAAAGCTTCTTCCAGACCAACCCGACCGTCGCCAGCCAGCTGTACGCCACCGCGCGCGACTGGGTGCGTCAGCTGCCGGTTAACCATATGTGGGATCTGTTTTGCGGCGTCGGCGGCTTTGGTCTGCACTGCGCCACCCCGGAGATGAAGCTGACCGGGATCGAAATCTCCGCCGAGGCCATTGCCTGCGCTACCCAGTCGGCCAGCGAGCTGGGGTTAACGAACCTGCGCTTCCAGGCGCTCGACTCGACGCAGTTCGCCACCGGCCAGGGCAACGTGCCGGATCTGGTGCTGGTTAACCCGCCGCGTCGCGGCATCGGCAAGGCGCTGTGCGACTACCTGAGCCAGATGGCCCCGCCGTTTATTATCTACTCCAGCTGCAATGCCCAGACGATGGCGAAAGATCTCCGCGATCTGCCCGGCTACCGCGTCGAGCGCGTGCAGCTGTTCGATATGTTCCCCCATACTGCGCACTATGAAGTGCTGACGCTGTTGATTAAGTCCTGAACCGCTGGGGCCTACGGTTTTGTAGGCCGGGTAAGGCGCAGCCTCCACCCGGCGAGACCCCCGCGCAATCTTAAACAAAATGTGAACGTTTCCCGCCCCGGAAATCGGGTAAGCTTTACCTGTTAAGAGTGAATAAGGCTGACCGATGAAGCAGATCCTGCTGGTGGAGGACGACGGCGATATCGCCGCGTTACTGCGCCTCAATTTAGAAGACGAAGGCTATGTGATCACCCACGAGGCGGATGGGGGCAGGGCGCTGCACCTGCTCGGCCAGGCCCACTGGGATGCGGTGATCCTCGACCTGATGCTGCCCAACGTTGACGGGCTGACTCTCTGCCGGGCGATCCGCCAGCGCGACCACTACCTGCCGGTGATTATTATCAGCGCCCGCAGCAGCGAAACCGAACGCATTCTGGGTCTCGAAACCGGGGCCGATGACTACCTCGCCAAACCTTTCTCGGTGCAGGAGCTGGTGGCGCGGATCCGGGCCCTGTTCCGCCGTCAGCAGGCGATGGGCCAGCAGACCTCCGGGCTGATCGCCGCCCACGGGCTGACCATCGACCCGCTGGCCCGCAGCGTCCTGCTGCACGGCGAGCCGATTGACCTGACGCCGCGCGAGTTCGATTTACTCTACTTTTTTGCCCGTCATCCTGGGGAGGTCTTCTCCCGCCTGGCGCTGCTGGAGCAGGTCTGGGGATATCAGCACGAAGGCTACGAACACACCGTTAACACCCACATCAACCGCCTGCGGGTAAAAATTGAAAAAGACGCCGCCGAGCCGGAGGTGATCCGCACCGTCTGGGGTAAGGGCTACAAGTTTGCCCGGGAGGCGGAATGACGCGTCGTCTGACCCTGCTGTTTATCCTGCTGTTGACGGGCTGTGCGGCAGTGGCCTGCGCGGTGCAGCTCTGGACCAGCATGCAGTACGGCAATGCCATGATCCAGCGCCTCTCCGGCGGGCTGGCGCAGCACATCGCCCAGCGTGAAACCCTGCTGGATGCCAACGGGCAGGTGGATCGCACCCGGCTCAAGCCGCTGTTCGACCGGCTGATGACTTTTAACCCCAGCGTGGAACTCTACATTCTCTCCCCGGACGGAGAGATCCTCGCCGACGCCGCACCGCCGGGGCATATCAAACGGCAAAAGCTCGCCATTGCCCCGGTGCAGCAGTTTCTTAGCGGCGGGGTGATGCCGGTCTACGGAGACGATCCCCGCACCCTGACGGGTGAAAAGGTCTTCAGCGCCGTGCCGCTGCACCAGGACGGCGTGCTGCGCGGCTATCTCTACATCATTTTGCAGGGAGAAGAGCTGAATGCGCTGGCGGAGCGGGCGTGGCACAAAACCCTGTGGAGCACGGTGGCCTGGTCGCTGCTGCTGGTGGCCCTGTTCGGCGCACTGGCGGGCGGGCTGGTCTGGTACTGGGTTACCCGGCCGGTGAAGCAGTTAACCGACGAGGTGAGTGGCCTCGATAGGGAAAGTATGCACGTCATTAAGCAGCTCGCCGCCCAGCCGCCGCAGGTCGCCCCGTCTGACGAAGTGGCCCTGCTGCGCAACACCTTTATCGAACTGGCGCAGCAGATCGCCAGTCAGTGGGATCAGCTGGCGGACAGCGACCGCCAGCGCCGGGAGTTCATCGCCAATATCTCCCACGATCTGCGCACTCCGCTGACCGCGCTGCTGGGGTATCTGGAGACCCTGTCGCTGAAATCCGGCACGCTTTCCGCCCAGGAGACCCAGCACTACCTCTCTATCGCCCTGCGTCAGGGGCACAAAGTGCGTCATCTCTCCCAGCAGCTGTTTGAGCTGGCGCGCCTCGAGCACGGCAGCATCAAGCCGCAGCGGGAGCGCTTTGCCATCGGGGAGCTGATCTCCGACGTGGCGCAGAAGTTTGACCTGGCGGTGGAGACCCGCCAGCTGCGGCTGGTTATCGACGTGCCGCGCCAGCTGCCGATGATCAATGCCGATCTGTCGATGATCGAGCGGGTGGTGACCAATCTGCTGGATAACGCCATTCGCCATACCCCGCCGGGCGGCGAGATCGGCCTGAAAGTGTGGCTGGAGGGCGAGCAGTTGCAGGTGGAGGTCAATGACAGCGGGCCGGGCGTGGAGGAGCATCTGCGCGATCAGCTGTTTATGCGGCCATCGGCGCTGAGCCAGCAGGCGTCACGGGATAATCGCGGCGGGTTAGGATTATTGATCGTCAAACGGATGCTGGAGCTGCACGGGGGTGGGATCAGGCTGATGGAGGCGGCGAAAGGGGCTCGTTTTCGCTTCTTTGTGCCGCTGTGAGTAATGCCGGGTGGCGCTGCGCTTACCCGGCTTACAAAACCACAAACCGCACTATTCGTAGGCCGGGTAAGGCGAAGCCGCCACCCGGCAAAAAACATTTACTGCGGGAACCACTGGTCGCTGATTTTCTGATAGGTGCCGTCGGCTTTAATGGCTTTCAGCGCGCCGTTCAGTTTTTCCACCAGGGCTTTGTTATCCGGACGGACCGCGATGCCCAGACCGGTACCGAAGTACTGCGGGTCGGTCACTTTATCCGTTGCGGTGCCCAGCTGCGGGTTTGTTTTCAGCCACTCATTCACCACCGCCGTGTCGCCAAACACGCCATCAATACGGCCATTCTTCAGGTCGATAATCGCGTTCTGGTAGCTGTCATAGGCCACGGTTTTTACTTCCGGATGCTTGTCCTGGAGGTATTTCTGGTGCGTGGTGCCGTTTTCCATCCCGATGCGCTTGCCTTTCAGCTCATCAAAGGATTTGTAAGCCCCTTTCTTCGCAATCACTACCGCCGAGTTGGCGTAGTACGGGTCGGTGAAGGTCACCTGCTTGCTACGCTCCGGAGTGATGTCCATCCCGGAGATCACCGCGTCATATTTCTTGAATTTCAGGGACGGGATCAGGCTGTCAAAGGCGTGGTTAGTAAAGGTGCACTCGGCCTGCATCTGGGTACAGAGCGCTTTCGCGAGATCGATATCAAAGCCGACGATCTGGTTGCTGGCATCCAGCGATTCAAATGGCGGATAAGTCGCAGAAACACCGAAATTGATTTTATCGGCGGCTGAAGCGCCTGCGGCGAAGGTTGCCAGTAAAGCGGCCAGAACTAACTTTTTCATTGTGATGCTCCCGTCTGTCAATCTTGTCATTATGTGCCGTGTCTGCGGCTGGGAGTTACAATGCCACTGAATGAATTTGTATGCAATAAAAATGATTAACTATTATTTTATCCATAAAAAAAGGCGGACAGGGATTAGACTTGTCCGCCTTCTTTAATCACATTGTATGCAGTTTTAGTTGCGACGTTCGAACGCCAGCGCTCTACGCTCAACCAGACGCATCAGCAGGGTCAGCAGGCCGTTGACCACCAGGTAGATCACCCCCGCGGCACCAAACACCATCACATCGTAGGTGCGTCCGTACAGCAGCTGTCCGTGGCCCATCACTTCCATCAGGGTGATGGTATAGGCCAGAGACGTACTCTTGAATACCAGCACCACTTCGTTGGAGTAGGAGGAGAGGGCGCGCTTGAAGGCGTACGGCAGCAGGATCGCCAGCGTATCTTTCTTGCTCATCCCCAGCGCACCGCAGGATTGCCACTGCCCGTCCGGGATGGCACGGATCGCGCCGTAGAACAGCTGGGTGGTATAGGCGGCACTGTTCAGCGACAGGGCCAGCAGGGCGCACAGCCACGGCTCGGAGAGCAGGTGCCACAGCACCGGGTATTCCTGCAGCGTCGGGAACTGGCCCGGGCCGTAGTAAATCAGGAAGATCTGCACCAGCAGCGGCGTGCCGGTAAACAGGGTGATGTAGCCGCGCACGATCCACACCAGCACCGGCGTTTTCAGCGTCAGGATAATGGTGAAAATCAACGCCAGCACCAGCGCCACAATAATCGAAGCGACGGTCAGCGTCAGGCTGGTGTGCAGCCCTTTCATCAGTTCGGGTAAGTAATCCAGCATCAGCCTGGTCTCCGTTCAAAGCGCGTCGCACGCAGGTCAATACGCTTGAGGATGTACTGACTGAGCAACGTGATCACCAGGTAGATAGCCGCCGCCACGATGTACCAGGTAAAAGGCTCCTGGGTCCGGGTGGCGATGCTTTTAGTCTGCAGCATCAGATCGTTAACGCTGATTAAGCTCACCAGGGCGGTATCTTTCAGCAGCACCAGCCACTGGTTGCCGAGGCCCGGCAGGGCGTGACGCCACATCTGCGGCATCACCAGACGGAAGAAGATTGCCGTTTTCGACAGCCCCAGCGCCTGACCGGACTCCCACTGACCCACCGGCACCGCTTTCAGCGCGCCGCGCAAGGTCTGCGAGGCATAGGCGGAGTAGAGCAGGGAGAGGGCGATCACGCCGCACAGGAACGGGCTGACGTCAAAGTTTTCAATCTGCATCTGAATCGGGATCTGCACCACGCCCAGATTGAGCGTAAAGCCGTCCGACAGCATCAGCAGCAGCTGTGAGGAGCCGAAATAGATAAACAGGACCACCAGAATTTCCGGCAGGCCACGAAGAAGGGTCACCAGTGCAGAGCCGGTCCAGGCGACAGGCCGCCACTTAGCCGACTCCCACACGGCAAAGATCATCGCCAGCACCAGGCCGATGATCAGCGCACAAACGGCAAGGCCGACGGTCATCCCGGCGGCGCTTGCTAATGGAAAAATTTCGTTCATCAGTTCTTACTTCTGGAACCATTTTTTGTAGATGGAATCGTACGTGCCATCCTGCTTCACTTTTTCCAGCGCGGTGTTGAATTTCTGCTGCAGCGCGGTGTTGCCCTGACGCACGGCAATGCCCAGGCCGGTGCCGAAATAATCTTTATCCGTCACTTTATCACCGACCGCAGCCAGCTTGTCGTTGGCCTTCAGCCATTCGGTGACCACCGCGTTGTCGCCAAAGACGGCATCAATACGGCCGTTCTGCAGATCCAGACGGGCGTTCTGGTAGCTGTCGTACGGCACGGTAGTGATTTCCGGGTGCTTATCCATAATGAATTTCTGGTGGGTGGTGCCGTTCTGCACGCCCACTTTCTTGCCTTTCAGCGCCTCAATAGAGGCGTATTTCCCTTTCTGACCGATGAACAGGGCAGAGTTCTCATAATACGGGGTGCTGAACAGAACCTGCTTTTCACGCTCGGGGGTGATATCCATACCGGCCATGACCGCGTCGATACGACGGAATTTCAGGCTCGGGATCAGGCTGTCAAAGGACTGATTGGCGAAAGTACAGGTGGCGTCGATCTCTTTACAGAGGGCGTTAGCCAGGTCCACATCGAAGCCGACGATCTTGTTGTTGGCATCCATTGACTCAAACGGAGGATAGGAGGCTTCGGTGGCGAAACGAATGGTCTCAGCCGCTGTTGCAGAGAGGCTAACGCTTGCCAGCAGGGCAGCAATCACTATTTTTTTCATTGTTCGTTCTCTCGATTCGATTAGTGAGACAGATAATTTCTGAACGCGTCGGTCTGCGGCTGGGCAAAGCAGCTCGCATCCCCTTGCTCAACGATATGACCGTTTTCCATATAGACCACACGACTGGCGGTTTTGCGCGCCACTTCCACTTCGTGGGTCACGATCACCTGAGTAATCTTTGTTTCCGCCAGTTCACGAATGATGCTGACGATCTGGGCGGTGATCTCCGGATCCAGCGCGGCGGTCGGTTCATCAAACAGCAGTACGGCTGGCTCCATCATCAGGGCGCGGGCAATGGCCACACGCTGCTGCTGACCGCCAGAGAGGTGCAGCGGATAACGATCGCTGTACGGCTTCAGACGCAGACGCTCCAGCAGCTTCTCGGCACGGGCCAGGGCCTGCTCTTTGGAGAGACCGAGCACGCGGCACGGGGCTTCGATCAGGTTCTGCTGCACGGTAAGGTGCGGCCAGAGATTGTATTGCTGGAAGACCATCCCGACGTTCTGACGCAGATCGCGGATCGCTTTCTCAGACGGCGTTTTGGCAAAATTAAAGTGATTACCGGCGATATCCAGAGTACCGGAGCGCGGCATTTCAAGCAGATTGAGGACGCGAAGCAGCGAGCTTTTACCCGCGCCGCTTGGGCCAAGCAGGACCAGCGTTTCGCCCTCAGGACAATTCAGGGTGATGTCGAACAGCGCCTGGTGTGCGCCGTAGAAGCAGTTAATGCCGTTTAGTTGAATACTCATCGGGGCAGTCTTTACTCATCCAGGCAATCTATAGCAATTGAGGCCGCAAATAGTACCGTTGACAGAATAGTTATGCAATATTTATGCGTTAAAAGTTAAATATAAACCGTAACTACCCCTAAACATAGCACAAAGTAGCGAGCGAAGATGGCGACGAGAATAAATGTCGGCATTCCTCACGAAATGCCAGACATTTTGCGGGGTTTTATCGGCTTAACGGTTCTCAATAGACTGGCGCAGGGTGCCCGCCGGGGCGTGGACGCTGCCGCCGAGGTAGCGCACGTCATCAATCGCCCAGCATTGCCCTTCACGGATCATCAGCACTTCATCCTGCCAGCTTTCGCTGCCCTGAGTCAGTTTCACCCGCAGCGGAATATTGCGCGCATCGGTATTCGGAATGGTCGAGGCGCTGGCGACTTCAGCCGTTTGCGGCGCAATGGTGCGGCTGGAGAACGGATCGTCTTTCAGCAGATTTTTATGCTGTGGATCGCGGCTGGCATCGCTCAGCAGCTGGGCCAGGTTATCGCTCAGGTAGGGGCGCAGCGCGGTGAAGTCGTTGCTGCGGTGCGAAATGCGGTAATCATAGAACTGTTGAGCCACCGCATCCGGGCCGCCGGTGATGCAGCTGCCGCTGCGGGTTCCGATATCCTTAAAAGCCGGGGTGACCGGAGTGGTGCAGGCGCTGAGCAGCAGCGCGCACGGCACTAAAAGCGTCAAAGCAGAATAGCGCATGTTGATTTCCTTATTAGGCTGCAATAATTAACTAACCTTTAAATGATAGCGTAACGAAGAGATAATGGTTTGTTCTTATACGCTTAGGCCTGTAACAAGGAGACCCATATGCAATTTTCAACCACCCCCACTCTGGAAGGACAGCCGATCAGCGAATACTGCGGCGTGGTCACCGGCGAAGCCATTCTCGGGGCCAATATCTTCCGCGACTTCTTTGCCGGTATCCGCGATATCGTCGGCGGCCGCTCCGGGGCCTATGAAAAAGAGCTGCGTAAAGCGCGTGAAATCGCCTTTAAAGAACTTGGCGAGCAGGCGAAGGCGCTGGGTGCCGATGCCGTCGTGGGGATCGACATCGACTACGAAACCGTTGGCAAAGATGCCAGCATGCTGATGGTCAGCGTCAGCGGTACGGCGGTGAAAACGCGCCGATGAAGAGCGGGATTGGGCCGATCATGCTGGCGCTGCTGCTGGCAGGCTGTGCGGCAGAAAAAGGGGTCGTCGATAAAGGGGCGTATGAAGTGGATGCCCGACGTCAGGCCCAGGCGGCCTATCCGCGCATCAAGGTGCTGGTGATCCACTACACCGCCGACGACTTTGACAGCTCGCTGGCCACCCTGACCGATAAAAACGTCAGCTCCCACTACCTGATCCCGGCGATCCCACCCCAGCACAACGGCAAGCCGCGGATCTGGCAGCTGGTGCCGGAGCGCGATCTGGCCTGGCATGCCGGGGTCAGCTTCTGGCGTGGCGCGACCCGCATCAACGACACCTCCATTGGCATTGAACTGGAGAACCGCGGCTGGCAAAAAAGCGGCGGTCAGAAACGCTTCGTGCCCTTTGAACCGGCGCAGATTGCCGCCCTGATCCCGCTGGCGAAGGACATTATCCAGCGTTACGACATCAAGCCGCAGAACGTGGTGGCCCATGCGGATATCGCCCCGCAGCGCAAAGACGATCCCGGGCCGCTGTTTCCCTGGCAGGCGCTGGCGCAGCAGGGGATAGGTGCCTGGCCGGATCCGGCCCGGGTGGCGTTCTACCTTAACGGCGAGTCGCCCTGGCAGCCGGTGGAGCCCTCGGCGTTGCTCGATCTATTAGCCCGGTACGGATATGAAGTGCCGGAGAATATATCTTTGGCACAGCAAAAAAGAATAATCATGGCGTTTCAAATGCATTTTCGCCCGCAATTATGGAATGGTGTATCTGATAAAGAAACAATGGCCATTGCGGAAGCGCTGCTGGAAAAGTACGGGCAAGGATAGCCCTGGAAAATTCCCTGTTTTACATCGGCTTATCTTTTTTGACTTAAGATTAATCTTAAGTACATCCGCAATTCATTTTTAGTTAATTGACTTAAATTTACCCACATCTACTATGTACCTATAGCTTGCTAAGCAATTTAGCAAATAATAAATATGAGAATAACTCTCACTCTATTCTACGATTTCTCTTTATCTGAATCAGGTCACTTTTAATCTGCTGCGATATTTTTTTTCGCCGCATAACTTTTATTTTAAAAATTGATAACAGGCATAATAATGTTAAGCATCTACGGAACGAACAGTCGTCCGCAACAGGCGATAGAGGCAATTATTGCGGCTACCGCCCATTGTCCGGAAAAAACCTTAAAGAAATGGCAGAAAATCATCACCGCGGACACCGATTATGTCCATGTGGTGGTGAGTGGTGAAGTGGAAATCCGCCGTCTTTCCGATGAATTAAGCATGTTTACGATGCGCACCCAGGGTCTTTTAGGGGTCGCTGCTATCTACAATAATGCGGCCCACATGTACGGCCTCGCCCGCACGCCCACCGTGATCCGCACCATTAAAAAATCTGATTTTGAAGCCATCATCCGTGAAAATAATCTCTGGTCAGAACTGATTCAGGTGTTGGGCTGGTATATCGGTATCCTCAGCAAGCGTGATGATGTGCTGGTCGCCCGCAGCGCCTATTCTGTGGTGCGCGAATTCCTGCTGGAAATTAACGATTTGATCCTGTTGCATAAGCGCGATATTAACGTCTATGACTATATTCAGGAATATACTAACCTGGCCCGCAGCACCATTATTAAAATTCTCTCCGACCTTAAGAAAGGCCATTATATTGTGGTCGAAAAAGGCAAGCTGATTACCATCAACAGTCTGCCGGAACGTTACTGAAATTTACCCGCCCGATCTCCTTCGTCTCAGCCGGAGGAGATTTGTTGTATCCCTTGTCCGTTATTCAGCGTCTCATCTTGCGGCTGTGGCGGCATTTTTCCTTGAGAATAATCTAATTGCTGCTCTTTCACGGCCTGCATAAACCGTTCCTCCAGGGAGGGGGTATGGCGGTCATCATGGGGAGCGGGCAGATCCTCATCCATTGGCACCTGTTGCCAGTCGGCTTCATTATCCCTCATCGGGCTCTGGTCCGGTGCGGGGAGCGGGGCCATCGGCAGCGGTTTTGGCTTCGGCTGCGGGAAGGGTTTCGACACATAGACATAGTGCATATCCGATACCTGAGTCTCAGGCGTGGCGGCGACTGCCGGTTTCGCGGCGGGTTCCGGGTGACGCAGGTTGTAACAGAGATGTGCGTACAGTCCGGCGATAACCATCGCGCACAGACAGAGAAGCGTGGCCAGCGCGCTCCCCAGCACTCCTTTTATCGAGGGCAGACGGTAAGAGAACCACACCGCCTCGCCGGTGGTATAGCTGCGCTGGGCAGCGAGACATATCGTAGACATTATGACGTTTTCCCCTCAACCGGCGTGGCGACCGCGCTGTCGCTCAGCGAGGTCAGAATGGCGGGCGTGGTGCGATTTACCCGCATCAACTGCATCAGGGTCTCTTCCCCCGGCAGGCCATCAACGTTCAGGTGCATGTTTTTCTGGAATGCTTTGGTCCGCGTCTCGAGGGTTTGCGTCCAGACGCGGGCGTGCGTTTCGGGCTCATTCAGGGCCTGACTCAGCTGGGCATCGAGCCAGCCCACGTCCTGGCCGTTGCTGGCGGCGGTGATCGCCTCTTTGCCCGACGGCGTCAGGCGGTGCAGCAGGGTATAGTTGCCGGTGGCATGCTGGATGAACCAGTTTCGGCTCACCTGCCAGGTGCGGTTGTTCATCAGTAGATCGAGAGAGTCTTTCCCGACCCGCGCCACCACCGCATAGTTGAGGTGGTCCCCGGTTTTCAGCTCGCTGACCCACGGATACCCCTCCTGCTCCAGGATCGGCAGCGGCGCGCTGCCCTGTTTACACTGCAAATTCACCCGGCCCGCGTTCTGGCACAGCGCCTCCCCGGCGGAGGCATCGTATCCCCACATGGTGTAGAGCTGATGCATGGCGTCCGGCTGGTTCACCACCTCGCGCTCCAGCACCGGCTGCGTGGGCGACGGCGTATGGCTCGCCTGGGGGATCCACCTGGCCGGCACCGGCGGTTTAAAGGGTAGCGCCGCGGTCAGCGCGTCGGAGAAATGCCAGCCGCAGGCCGCAAGCATCACGCAGGCGAACAGTCCCCCTGTCGCCAGACGCTTTTTGTGGCCCTGGGCCGGTAACACTTCCCTCGCCGCGAGGCGCAAATGACGCGTCCCGACCAGCCCGGCCCTTTCGGTCCATGCGGCCAGCAACGCCAGATGCGCCAGCGCGTTCAGCTGGCTGACGGAACCTCTGGTCAGGGCCCGCATCCGACGAATGCGGGCCGGTGTAAAGGGCGAGACCTCCGCGCCCTGGTGGGCGATGTGGGCCTGAATATAGTGATGACACTCGCGGCCGGTGAGGGCGCGCAGGGTATGGCGCGTATGCATCCGGGCACCGAGGCCGCTACTCGCCAGCAGGTGTGCCTCCTGATCCGGGGTGCCGGTCAGCAGGATCGTTAGCGGCAGATCGCACTCCTGCGCACGCGTAAGCAGCATGCCCAGCACCTCCCGGCTGCTGTCACGCATCCCCTGGATCGCCTGGATACTCAGCACCAGACCCTGGGTGCGACAGCGCGGGAAGGTTTCATGCCATTGGCGCAGCACGGCATCAATGGCATGAAGTCTGTTTTTGGCATCGGTGTTCTTCGGGTTGAGCTTATAGAGCAGGGCGCTGGCGCTCAGCGTCGGAAAGGCAGTGATTGCCACTCCGGCAGGCGTCTGGGCCAGCAGCTCGCGGGTGAACTGGCTGAGCAGGGATTCGTCGTCGGAAAACAGTCCCATCATCCCCGGCGTGCGCGATTTGTCCTTCAGCATGCCGAACACGTCCTGATGGTAGGGCACAAAGAACTCCCCCGCCGAACGGGTCACTCTGCTGAAAGGCTGACCGGCGAAATTAAAATGGCTCAGATACATAGCAACACACCCTGGAATGACAAAACCGATATTCGCTGGCGAAAGTACGGGATGGCGCAAGGAGGGTCAATTTCCGGGCTGGAGAAAAATATCCTCAATATCGGGCCTAACATTCCCCCTGATGAGGGTCAATATTTTTCTGCATTAAAGTTAATGGCAAAGCCGATGGAGCCACCGGTGGGCCATTATTACTATGAGCGGAAATCTGGTGCAGCGTCAGGCTGCGTATTTCTGCATTTTAAAGGCCCGTTAAATAATGACGATGCAGCGCTTATATGGACTCATAACGCCCTGTGTAATGTTTATTCTGCTGATATTAAGTGGACAACAGGGATATGTGGTCTTCAAAGAGTATAAAAAAGTCAGCGATAAGATCGCGGATCCTGATAATGCGATAAGCAGCGAGCCGGTTAAGGCCCAGCAATTTACCCTGTTCCAGCCCGCCGTTAATCAGGATGCTCTCCCGCGCACGGTGACAGCCCCCCTCGGGGCCGAGGTGGAGGGGATCATCAGCAGTGATGAAGCATGGATGTCGTTTGCGGTCATCAAAACCCCCTCCGGGCAGCAGAGCTACCGGGAAGGCGAGAGCCTGACCGGCTATAACGATGCCTGGGTCGAGGAGATCAACCCCGACAACGTGGTGATCAGCTACCAGGGCGCTCCCCAGACGCTGGCTCTCAAACGCCCCGACTATTTCAAAGGCGATCCCCCTGATACGCCCATCCCCCGGCCCGTGGCCGATGCGGGAGTCGATCACCTCCATCTCAACGACTATCTGGTGCTGAAGCCGTGGTTCGATAAGGGGCAGCTCAACGGCTATTACATTATGCCGAAGCATGCGTCGGCTTTTTTCAGCCACAGCGGACTGGAAAAAGGCGATGTGGTGGTGAAAGTGAATTCCGTCGATATGACGAAAGAAGAACAGGCGAAAAATATTATCGCCAGCTGGTCGAAAATGAGAGAAGCGGAAGTCGTCGTCAGACGTCACGCTCACCTTGAAAATATTCGGGTTAATGTTTTAAACAATTAACAAGTGCAAAGCCATGAAGAAAATTCCCTGGGCGTGTCTGGTATTGACCGCCGCCTCGCTCTATTCCAGCTCACTGCTGGCGGCCAATTTTAGCGCCAGCTTTAAAAATACCGATATCCGCGAATTTATCGATACGGTAAGCCGCAACCTGAATAAAACGATTCTGGTCGATCCGTCCGTGCAGGGCACCGTCTCGGTCCGCACCTATAACGTGCTGACCGAGGAAGAATATTACCAGTTCTTTCTCAGCGTGCTGGATGTCTACGGCCTGTCGGTGATCCCGATGGATAACGGCATGGTGAAAGTGGTGCGCTCCAGCGTGGCCCGTACCGCCGGGGTGCCGGTAGCCGATGCCAATAATCCCGGCAAGGGCGATGAGATCATCACCCGGGTGGTGCGCATGGAGAACGTGCCGGTGCGCGAGCTGGCGCCGCTGCTGCGCCAGCTGAACGATGCCTCGGGCATTGGCAACGTGGTGCACTTCGAACCCTCCAACGTGCTGTTGCTGACCGGGCGCGCCTCGGTGGTCAACCGGCTGGTGGATCTGGTGGAGCGCGTCGATCGCTCCGGGGTGCAGCGCCGGGAGATCGTCCCGCTGCGCTACGCCTCTGCCAAAGCCCTCTCGGAGATGCTGAACAACCTTAACAACGAAGAGCAAAAAGGGCAGAACGCGCCGCAGCTGGCGACCAAAGTGGTGGCCGACGACCAGACTAACAGCCTGATCATCAGCGGCCCGGAAGACGCCCGGGCGCGCACCCGATCGCTGGTGGGGCAACTGGATCGCGAGCAGAACAACGAAGGCAATACCCGCGTCTTCTACCTCAAATACGCCAACGCCAGCAAGGTGGTGCCGGTGCTGACCGGGATTGGCGAGCAGCTGAAAGACAAAGCCGGGGCGGCAAAAGGCAAAACCCCCTCTGCCAGCAGCGATCTGAACATCACCGCTGATGAAGCCACCAACTCACTGGTGATCACCGCCCAGCCCAACGTGATGAATTCGCTGGAAAAGGTGATCGACAAGCTGGATATCCGTCGTCCGCAGGTGCTGGTGGAGGCGATCATTGCGGAGGTCCAGGACGGAAACGGTCTTGACCTCGGCGTGCAGTGGACCAGCAAACATGGCGGAGTGCAGTTTGGCTCCACCGGTCTGCCCATCAGCCAGATCAAGAATGGCTCGATGAAAGGCACCAGCTTCACCGGCCTGGCGACCGGTTTCTTTAACGGCGACTTTGGTGCCCTGATGACCGCCCTCGCCAGCGACGGCAAAAACGACATTCTTTCAACCCCGAGCGTCGTCACCCTCGATAACAAAGAGGCCTCCTTCAACGTTGGTCAGGATGTGCCGGTGCTGGCCGGATCCCAGACCACCAGCGGCGACAACGTCTTTAACTCGGTAGAGCGCAAAACCGTCGGCACCAAGCTGAAAATTGTGCCGCAGATTAACGATGGCGACATCATTCATCTCAAGATTGAGCAGGAGGTCTCCAGCGTCGATGCCAGCGCCACCGAAGATGCCAGCCTCGGCCCGACCTTCAATACCCGCACCATCAATAACGAAGTGATGGTGCACAGCGGCCAGACCGTGGTGCTCGGCGGCTTGATGGAGAACAACACCAAGCAGAACGTCTCGAAGGTGCCGCTGCTGGGCGATCTGCCGCTGGTCGGGCAGCTGTTCCGCTACACCACCCAGGACACCTCGAAACGTAACCTGATGGTCTTTATCCATACCACCGTCCTGCGCGACGACGACACCTACAGCGCCTCGTCGAAAGAGAAATACGACCAGATCCGCGCCCGTCAGCAGCAGCGGCTGGAGGAGAAAAAGCTGGGCATCGTTGCCCCGGAAGGGAACGCCGTGCTGCCCGCTTATCCGACCGCGGCCAGCACCACGCCGGCCAGTCGCAACCCGTTTAAAGAGTAACCTCGAGGCACAACATGGATGGACTGACTCACGAGCTATGCACCAGCAACTACGCCAAAACACAGGGGATCCTCTTTTATCAGGATCGGGTCTGGGTGCGGGATGACGCCCCGGCGTTTGCCCTGCTGGAGATGCGCCGGGTGCTGGGGCGATCCTTTATCCCGACGGTTCTGACGGCGGAAGCCTTTGACGAGATGCTGGCGAAGATCTGGCAGCAGAACAGCGGCGTCTCCCAGCAGCTGGTGGACGACATGGACGCCGACATCGACCTGATGGCCCTGACCGAGGAGATCCCCGACAACGAGGATCTGCTGGATAACGACGAAAACTCGCCGGTGATCCGCCTGATCAACGCCATCCTCGGCGAGGCGGTAAAAGAGGGGGCGTCGGATATTCATATCGAAACCTTCGAGCGCACCCTGAGCATCCGTTTTCGCGTCGACGGCGTACTGCGCCCGGTGCTGCAACCGGCGCGCAAGCTCGCCCCGCTGCTGGTGTCGCGCATCAAGGTGATGTCAAAACTGGATATCGCCGAGAAACGTCTGCCCCAGGACGGGCGTATCTCCCTGCGCATTGGCCGCAAGGCCATCGACGTGCGCGTCTCCACCATTCCGTCCCAGTACGGCGAGCGGGTGGTGATGCGTCTGCTGGATAAAAGCAATCTTAAGCCAGATATCAACAGGCTCGGCCTGATTGATGAAGAGCTGGAAAAATTAAAAGGGCTGATTGACCGCCCCCACGGCATCATCCTCGTCACCGGGCCCACCGGTTCCGGGAAAAGCACCACCCTGTACGCCATTCTGTCGGCGCTGAACGGCCATGAACGCAACATCCTGACCGTTGAAGATCCGATCGAGTACGAGCTGGAAGGGGTGGGGCAGACCCAGGTTAACCCCCGCGTGGAGATGACCTTCGCCCGGGGGCTGCGCGCCATTCTGCGTCAGGACCCGGACGTGGTGATGATCGGCGAGATCCGCGACGGCGAAACCGCACAAATCGCGGTCCAGGCGTCCCTGACCGGGCACCTGGTGATGTCCACCCTGCACACCAACAGCGCCGCCGGGGCCATTACCCGTCTGCGGGATATGGGGCTGGAGTCCTTTTTAATCGGATCATCGTTGCTCGGTGTCATTGCCCAGCGTCTGGTGCGTCGGCTGTGTAGCCACTGCCGGACCACCAGTCCGCTGGACGACAATGAACAGGTGTTGTTCAGCTTTATGCCAACCCCGCCGCAGGCGATCTGGCGCGCGGTGGGCTGCGAACACTGCCGCCAGAGCGGCTATCAGGGGCGGGCGGGCATTCATGAGTTCATGGTGGTGGACAGCGCCATGCGCCGGGCCATTCACGAAGACAAAGATGAGATGTCCATCGAAACCCAGCTCTTTAAACAGGCCTACAGCCTGCGCGAGAACGGCCTGCTGAAGGTCATCAGCGGTGTCACCTCCCTGGAAGAGGTGATGCGGGTGACCGCCGAGCGGGGAGGGGATGCCTGATGGCCTTCTACGCATGGACCGCCACCGACGCGGCGGGCAAAACCCGGCGCGGATCGCTGCAGGCCGAAGGGCAAAAACAGGTGCGCCAGATGCTGCGGGATCAACAGCTGATGCCGGTCAGCATCAGCGAAACCCGGGAGAAGACGGCGGGCGGTAAAGCGGCCGCCGGGGCGAAGCTCACAACGCCGGTACTGTCGATGTTTACCCGCCAGCTCTCGACCCTGGTCAACGCCGCATTGCCGCTGGAGAGCGCCCTGAAGGCCATCGCGAAACAGACGGAAGATAAAAAGCTGGCGGCGATGGTGGGGGAGATCCGCGAGAAGGTGGTGGAGGGGCATACCCTGTTCGACGCCTTCAGCCAGTTCCCCCGCACCTTCGACAAACTCTACTGCACCCTGGTGATGGCCGGGGAAAAAACCGGCCACCTCGGCGAGGTGCTGGAGAAGCTGGCGGAGTACAACGAGCAGCGCCAGAAGATGAAAAGCAAGCTCACTCAGGCGATGGTCTACCCGATCACCCTGACGGTGGTGGCCATTGCGGTCATCAGCATTTTGCTGGTGGCGGTGGTGCCGCAGGTGATCGAGCAGTTCACCCACATGAAGCAGCAACTGCCGATCACCACCCGCACCCTGATTGCGGTGAGCGATTTCCTGCAGGCCTGGGGGATTTATCTCGCCGCTGGCTTTGCCGGGGCCTTTATCGGCTTTAAGACCTGGCTGCGAAAAAGCCAAAACCGCTTTCGGTGGCACAGCTGGCTGGTGAACAACGCGCCGATCAAAAAGCTGGTCTGCGCCATCAACAGCGCCCGCTATATCCGCACCCTGAGTATTTTGCAGGCCAGCAGCGTGCCGCTGCTGGAGGGGATGTATATCGCGATGGACGGGATCGACAATCTGTATGCCCGGCAGGTGCTGGAGCAGGCGGCCGACACCGTGCGTCAGGGGGCTTCTCTCTATAACGCGCTGGATCAGGCGAAATTATTCCCCCCCACCATGCTGTATATGATCGCCTCCGGTGAAGAGAGCGGGGAATTAGGCAATTTAATGGACCGCGCGGCGGAAAACCAGGAATCAGCATTACAGCATCGCATCACCCTGACGCTGTCGGTCTTTGAACCGGCGCTGGTGGTGTCGATGGCAACCATTGTGCTGTTTATCGTGCTGTCAATATTACAGCCGCTTCTGCAACTTAATAACATGGTAGGTTAATCATGGCGATGAAACGTAAAAACCTGACCCGTCAGGCGGGCTTCACTTTGCTCGAATTAATGGTGGTGATTGTTATTCTCGGGGTACTGGCCAGCATGGTGGTGCCGAATTTAATGGGCAATAAAGAGAAAGCCGATAGCCAGAAAGCCACCAGCGATATTGTCGCCCTCGAAGGCTCGCTGGATATGTATAAGCTCGATAACCACCGCTACCCGACCAGCGAACAGGGCCTGCAGGCGCTGGTCAGCAAACCGGAAATCGCGCCAATCCCGAACGGCTACCGCGCCGACGGCTATATCCGCCGCCTGCCGCAGGATCCGTGGGGCAACGACTATCTGCTGGTCAGCCCGGGGGAACACGGGGCGATTGATGTCTTCTCTGCCGGGCCGGACGGCGAAGCCAATACCGCCGACGATATTACTAACTGGTCGCTTGCGAAAAAATAATGACTAAGCAACGCGGCTTTACCCTGCTGGAAATTATTCTCGCGCTGGTGATATTTGCCAGCTGCGCAATGATGGTGGTCTCGACTATTCCATCGCGCAGCGGCGCGGATATATTTGGTCAGCAGTTAAAAGCCCTTGTGGAATATGGATCCGATCGCGCGGTGATGGACGGCAATATTATCGGCCTGACCATTACGCCCGATCGTTATCAGCTGGTCACCTTCGAAGATAAAAACGGTCAACGGGGCTGGGTGCCTTTAGCCGCCGGGCGAATTACCACCCGCGGCGATTTCCCGGAGGCGATGCACGTTTCCCTCTCACCCCAGCGGCTGGCGGCGACCCCGGATGCCGATCCGCAGATCCTCTTTTTGCCGGATGGCGAAATCAGCCGCTTCACCCTGGCGCTGCAAAGTGACGACAAACAACACCGCTTCCGCGTGGTCTCCCGGGGCGCGGCCCCGGTAACGGTAGAGAACGATGGCTAACAGACCGCAGCAGGGCATGACGCTGCTGGAGGTGATGGTCGCCCTGGCAATCTTCTCCACCGCCGCGCTGGCGCTGATGAACTCGGTGTCGCTCAACGTCCGCTTCACCTACGGGCTGGCGGATACCTTACAGGCCAGTTGGGTGGCGGAAAACCAGCTCGCGGAAGCGCAGCTGATGCAGAGCGACTTCCCCGATAGCGAGGAGGAGGGCACTGAAACCCAGGGCGGACGCCGCTGGATCTGGCGCAAGCAGCGGGTGAAAACCGCTCAGCACGGTCTGGTGGACGAGATCCGCGTCTGGGCCGAAGGCGACGACGGCCAGCCGGTGATGACGCTGGAGATCGTCCCGCCAGGAGAGAACAAGTGAAACAGACGCGGCGTCAGCAGGGGTTCACCCTGCTGGAGATCATGATTGCGCTGACCATCTTCGCGGTGATCGGCACCCTGGCCTGGCAAATTCTCGATGGGGCGATGCGCACCAGCGCCGCCACCGATGTCAGCGCGGCGAAGCTCAACCAGCTTCAGCGTGCCTGGAACCTGCTGGAGCGGGATTTTTTTCAACTGCAGGGGCGCGCGCCTCGTAACGGCACCGGGGCGTTTCGCCTGGAAAATAACGCCCTGGAGATAACCACCCTCAACGGCGTCAGCGGCCAGACCCAGCTGGAGCACGTGCGCTGGCGGCTGGAGGATGGCCGCCTGTGGCGCGACGTCTGGCCGACCTTCGACGCCCCGGCCAACAGCAAACCGGACGAGGTGCCCATCGTCAACGAGGTGAAAGCCGTGCAGTGGCGCTTCTGGCAGGGGGGCTGGCAAAACGCGTGGCAAGACAGCGATGCCCAGCCGGACGGCGTGGAGCTGACGCTCACCATGGCGAGCGGCGACCGCTGGCGCTGGGTCTTTACCACTCCGGGCGAGCTGCCGGTGGACGCGGCAAAACCGGCGGAGCCGACACCGCCCGCCCCGGAGGCGCAGCCATGAGCCGGGTGCGTAAACAGCAGGGGGTTGCCCTGCTGGTGGTGCTGATCCTGCTGGTGATGATGTCAGCCCTGGCGGCCCGAATCAGCCAGCAGTTCTGCCGCAACGTGCAGAAAACCCACTACCAGGTCAGCCAGCAGCAGCTGCGCTGGGCGATGCAGCGCCAGGAGGAGGCGATCAAACAGCGTCTCCTCACCGCCCTCAGCGGCGAGAACAGCGTCCTCACCCTGCAAGGCGAGTGGCATGAGCCGCTGGAAACCCAGGGCGAGGACTACACGGTGGTCAGCCAGGTGGAGGACGCCCAGGACTGCTTTAACGTTAATAATCTGCTGGCGGTGCCTGCCCCCAGCGGCAAGGACAAGACGCCCGCGCCAGCGGTGAACGAAAAGCCGCGCCAGGAGCAGATCGTCGAGCAACTGCTCAGCGACAGCGGGGTCGGCGCCCTCACCGCAGAAGAGATTTACCGCCAGCTGGTGGATTACCTCGATGAGGACACCACCACCGCCAACGCCGGGCAGGAGGATGACGCCTGGACCGGGCTCCAGCCCGCGCGCCTGCCGGCGAACCGGATGATGCTCAGCCTGAGCGAAATCAAGCTGCTGCCCGCCTTTCCGGCGGCGGCGTGGCCGAAGGTGAGCGCGCTGTTCTGCGCCCTGCCGACCACCGCCAGCCGGGTGGACGTCAACACCCTGACGCCGCAGCAGGCGAGCCTGCTGGCGGCGCTGTTCCCCGGCAAGCTGACCGAAGAGGAGGCGAAGCGGGTGATCGAAGCCCGTCCGGAGGCGGGCTGGGAGAGCGTTAAGGCGTTCAGCGAGCTGCTGGCGCGTGACGCTCCGCAGCTGCAGGACG